>NZ_JBWYGY010000003.1:0-532092 GCF_056713205.1 Mycetocola sp. Y719
CGGTTGGAGTTCCAGCCCGCCCCAGACGGGATGGCGTGGCTGAACCTCTACACGACCGCACCCCAAGCAACATCGATCTACACAACCATCCGCGACCGGGCCGTGGCGTTGAAGAACCCGGCCGAGCCGCGAACCCTGGCCCAACTGACCGCAGACGTCTGTGCCGATGCCCTCTCCGCGGCCCTGTCCGGCGAGCTGCCGTCCAGGTTTGCCGCCACCGAACCCACCGGCGGAGGTGCCGGTATCGCGTTCGGAGTTGCCCGGCCCACTGATACCAGCGCCGGGTCACCACCATCGACGATGGCCGTCAGCACCGGGTTCGGGGCCGACCCCGCCAGCGCGTTCCGCCGGATCCGACCCACCGTGACGGTCACAGTTCCCGCTCTCACCCTTTTGGGCCTGAGCGATGAGCCCGCCACCCTGGAGGGGTATGGGCCGATCGACCCGGACACGGCACGACGGCTCGCCGGCCAATCGAGCACCTGGTTCCGGATGCTCACCGACCCGAAGTCCGGAGCACCGCTCGCCCTGGATTCGACGACGTATCGGCCGTCGAAGGCGATGAAACGCTTCCTCGCGTACCGGGACGGTACCTGCCGGTTCCCCGGCTGCCGTCGGGCGGCACGGCACTGTGACATCGACCACACCACCGCGTACGCGTTCGGCGGTCCGACCGAATGCGAGAACCTGTCCCACCTCTGTCCGAAGCACCACCGGCTGAAACACCAGACCACCTGGCACACCAGGCAGCTCGGCAACGGCGTCCAAGAATGGACCTCCCCCGGAGCCCACAGCTACGTCACCCAACCCGAGGTCCTGCTCACCACCCCAGACCCGCCGCCGCCGAGCGAACCGCAGCCGCGGAACGCGCTGCGACACCCGCAGCCGCCGAAGGCGCTGCGAAGCGAACGAACCCAGCTGCAGCCGCCGAAGGCGCTGCGAAAGAATCCAACCGAAGTGCAGCCGCGGAACGCGCTGCCCCCGCCGAACTGGGACGAACCGCCACCGTTCTGACGCACCACCACAGCCGAGGCCTGGTCGACGCGAGGGCTGAATGGGTGTTTTCGGGGTGTCGAGTTATGAGGCGTGAGGCCAGGGGCTGAACCCCGGCCATCACGATCCGCGCGACTCGGCGCCCCTGGACTCACGCCTCATTGTTTGAGCTGAGGAGAAAATTCTCATCCAGCCCGACACACCCACACGTCGGCCGCAATCTGGTTCAGTGCAGAAGCAGCGACGCCACGAGCAGCACTCCGACAGAGCCGATGGTGGTCAGCAGGATCGTATCCCTCGCAACGAGTTCACCACGGTTGTACCTCTGGGCGTAGTTGAAGACGTTCTGCGCAGTGGGGAGCCCCGCAAGCACGACGATCGCGAACAGCTCCTCCCCGGTGATGCCGAAGATGTACTGGCCGATCAACCACGCCGCGACCGGCATGATCGCGAGTTTGATCGTCGTCGCGAGCACCACGTCACGTCTGCCTGCTCCCGGCTCGAGAACCTTCGTCCCATGCAGTGACATGCCGTAGCTGATCAGGATCATCGGCACGGCAGCTGCGCCGATGAGATGGAACGGCTCCATCACCGGTGCGGGGATCTCCAGCCCCGTGACCGACACGAGCAGCCCGAGCAGCGAACCGATGATGATCGGATTCCTGAACGGCTGGCTGAGGACCCGGCCGACGGATGCCTTCCCTCCCGTGCCCAGGTCGAGAAGTGTCAGGGCGATCGGGGTGAAGACAAGCAGCTGGAGCAGGACGACCGGGGCCGAATACGCGGCATCCCCGAGCACGTACACGGCTACCGGGATACCGATGTTGTTCGCATTCACGTAACCGGACGCCAGTGCTCCGATCGTGGCGTCGGGAAGCGAACGGCGCCAGATCAGGCCGGCGATAGCGAGAAACACGACGAAGGCGACGACCGCAGCAAGGAGGGACACCACGAGCAGCGGGGAGAACAGCCGTTCGACCTCGGCGTCGGCAAGCACCGTGAACAGGAGGAACGGCGAGAGCACGAAGAAGACCATGCGCGCGAGCACCGGCTGGGCCGTCGGCCCGAGGAGGTTCATCCGGCCGACGATGTAGCCGACGGCGATGATGACGCCGATGACGCCGAAACCCGTGAGGACGCCAGACATCTGCCCAGTCTGACAGGTCGTTGGTGCGCATTCCGCCAGAAGTACCTCCGCTCTATAGCTGTGCCGCCCACGCCTCGCTAGTCTCGAACCATGCCCCACGTCGACGTGCCGGGAGCCCGGCTGTACTACGAAACCGAAGGTCACGCTTCAGGAGAGCCACTCCTTCTGATCCACGCGGGAATCGCGACGCTGAGGATGTGGGACCCACTCATCGAGGCCCTGGCCGCCGACCACTACGTCATCAGGTACGACACCCGCGGGTTCGGGCAGACCAGCTGCGAGGCATCCGGTTTCTCCAACCGCGACGACGCGAGGGCCATCCTCAATCACCTCGGTGTCGCCGGCGCCACGCTCATCGGCGCCTCACGCGGCGGCCGGATCGCCCTGGACGTTGCCGTGGAGACACCGGAGCGCGTCACCGGGATCGTCACCATCGGCTCGGGCCCAGGCGGATTCCCCGAGGTCGAGCTCACCGACCAGGAGGAGTCGCTCTGCACCGACCTCGACGCCGCCTGGGAGGCGCGGGACTACGGCAAGATGATCGACCTCGAGACAAAACTGTGGGCGATCGGGCCGCTGCGCGACGAGGAGGACCTCGAGCAGGACTTCGTCAGGACGGCGTATGCCCTTGGGCGCGCCAACCTGCACCACCAGTCGCCCGAAGAGCACGCGGCGGATGAGCTCGAGCCCCCGGCGTACGACCGCGTCGTCGACCTCGACATCCCGGCCCTCGTCACCGTCGGCGAGTTCGACATCACCCCGGCACTCGTGCAGTTCGAATACCTGGCTGCGACCATTCCCGGCGCGACAAGGCACCTCTTCACGGATGCCGCCCACCTGCCCAGCGTGGAACATGCGGACGAATTCCTGGCCGTCGTGTCGCCCTGGCTGGCCCAGAACGGCCTGTGACAGGAACCCGTCAACGTTTCGACTGCGTGACCACCTCGTACGCGGCGAGCGCCGCGCGGCGCGTCTCGGCGAGATCGACGATCGGCTGCGGGTAGGCATCCGTTCCCCATTCGGGCACATTCTGCCTGATGTACTCGCCCTGGGGGTCGAACTTCTTCGCCTGCAGTTCCGGGTTGAAGATCCGGAAGTACGGGGCGGCGTCCGCCCCGGAACCGGCGACCCACTGCCAGTTGAACGCGTTGCTGGCCGCGTCGGCATCGACGAGCGTGTCCCAGAACCACTGCTCGCCGAGGCGCCAGTCGATGAGCAGGTTCTTGGTGAGGAACGACGCGACGACCATCCGCACCCGGTTGTGCATGCTGCCGGTGCGCCAGAGTTCACGCATGCCCGCATCGACGATCGGGATTCCGGTCTCGCCTCGTTGCCAGGCCTCCAGCGCGGCACGGTCAAGCGGTGGCCACGGGAACGCGTCGAACTCGCGCCTCCAGTTGACCGTTGCGAGGTCGGGGGCGGCGAACAGCACGTGCGAGCAGAATTCACGCCAGCCGAGTTCGGTGAGGAATCGGGTGGCACCTTCGGCGCGACGGCCTGTTGCTCCCCTGCGGGCGGCGTCGGTTTCGTGCAGGACCCTGTGCGGGCTGATCTCGCCCCAGCGCAGGTGAGGTGACAGACGGGACGTCGCCTGCTGGGCGGGAAGGTCGCGTTCCTCGGCGTAGCCGTCGAGGTTGTCGGCCAGGAACGTCTCCAGCAACCGGTGGGCGGATGCTTCGCCCGGCTGCCAGGCCTCCCTCAGTCCGCCCGCCCAGTCCGGACGGCTCGGTTCGAGACCCCAGTCGTCGATGTCGTCGCCGATGGCATCACCTGTCCAGCCGTGGATGGCTTCGGGCGCGTCGACGGGGACTCGCGGCGGTGGCGCGGCCTGGCAGGCCCGCCAGAACGGCGTGAACACCGAGTACGGCGTGCCCTGCCCGGTCGCGATGGTCCACGGTTCGTACAACAGCGACCCGGCGAAACTCGACACCTCGAGTCCGGCGTCGCGGAGCCGCGTCTTGATGCCGGCGTCGACCGTGCGTTCCGCCTGGCCGTACCTGCGATTCCAGAACACGGCTCCGGCATCCGTCTCCTCGACAAGGCCGGCGAGGACCGCCTCCGCGGGTCCGCGGCGCAGGATCAGGCGCACTCCGGCAGCCGCGAGGTCGGCGGTCAGGGAGGTGAGGCTCTGGTGCAGCCACCACCGTGCGGCTCCGCCGTGGGGGCGGATGCCGTCGGATTCCTCGTCGAGCACGAAGACGGCGACAACGGGTCCGCCGCGTTCGACGGCGGCCGTGAGCGCGGGATTGTCGTCGAGCCTGAGGTCGTCGCGGAACCAGACGACGGAGGGTGTCACAGCCATTTGTTCTTCTTGAAGACGATGTAGAGGGTGATGCCCATCCCGGCCATCAGGCTGAGCGCGAATGGATACCCCCACAGCCATTTCAGTTCGGGCATGTAGGTGAAGTTCATCCCGTACACGGTGCCGATCAGGGTCGGGGCGAACAGGATGGCCGCCCAGCTCGAGATCTTCTTGACCTGCTCGCTCTGCGCATAGCTGGCTTCGGACAGCCGCCTCGTCTCCTCGTTCTGGCGCTGGCCGACGAGGGCACTGTTCACCGTGAGGGCGTTCTGCAGAACCGCGCGGAAGGAATCCGCCCGCTCGACGACCCGGAGGACGTGGTCGTGCACGTCGCGGAGGTACCGGCGGAGTTCGAGGTCCACGTCATACTTCTCGAAGCCCGAGGCGAGTGCCTCGAAGATCCCGACCAGCGGTTTCGTCGCCCGCTGGAATTCGATCACTTCCCGGCTGAGCGCGTAGATGCGTTTCGATGACTCCCTGCCCTCGGCGAACAGGGCGTCGTCGATCTCGTCGATGTCGTTCTGCAGTCCGGCAATGACCGGGACGTAACCGTCGACGATCTCGTCGAGCACGGCATAGAGGACCGATTCGGGACCGAGCGAAAGCAGCCGGGCGTCGCCCTCGAGTCGCTTGCGGATCGCGCCGATGTCCGGCGTCTCCGAATGCCGGACGGTGATGGCGAAGTCGGGTCCGATGATGACGTGGACTTCGCCGAACTCCAGGCGCTCCTCGGCGTCGAGGTAGCGGGCTGCCTTGAACACGGCGAACAGAGTGTCGGCGTAGCGCTCGATCTTGGGCCGCTGGTGACCGGACAGCGCGTCTTCGACCATGAGGGCGTGCAGGCCGAATTCGGCGGCGACCGAGTGGAGTTCGGCTTCATCCGGCCGGTACAGGCCGATCCAGGCCATGCCCTTCTTCTCGTGCAGCACCTCGTAGGTGTCGTCGAGGCTCGGCGGGGTCGCCACGCGTTCGCCCCGGACGTACACCGCATTGTCTACGACGACCATGTTCACGCTCCCTGCTGCTCATTCGTCCTGCCGCGCCAGTGTTACACAGTGTTGCAGCCGGGACGACACCGGGGCTGACCCGTCACTAACGTGGTGAGACCTGCCCTCGACATTCCTCCGGGAGTCCCGTATGCCATCTTCCAGCACCGCACCGGCTCTCTCCGGCACCGCGCACGCTGTGTCTGGGACGACGGATGCCGCATACACGGTCGAGTTCGCGGCCGTCGGCCGCTCCTTCCCCGGCGAGGGCGGCACGGCGCGCCAGGTGCTCCGCGACGTCTCGATCGCTGTGGAACCCGGCGAGGTCCTCGCGATCCTCGGTACGAGCGGTTGCGGAAAGTCCACCCTGCTGCGGATCGCAGGCGGGCTCGATTCCGCATCGACCGGCCAGGTCCTGATCGACGGCCAGCCGGTCGCCGACTTCGACGACCGCACGGCGGTCGGCTTCCAGGAGCCGCGGCTCCTGCCGTGGCGGAGCGTCACAGACAACGTCGCCCTCGGACTGCCCCGCGGCACTCCGAAGGCCGACGGAGCAGACCGGGTCCGCGAGCTGATCGAACTCGTCGGGCTGACCGACTTCGCCGGCCACCGCCCTCGCGAGATCTCCGGGGGAATGGCGCAGCGCACATCCCTCGCGAGGGCACTGGCCAGGAACCCTGGCGTCCTGCTGCTCGATGAACCATTCGGCGCCCTCGACGCGCTGACCCGCCTGAAGATGCAGGACCTGCTCCTCGACGTTCACTCCGCTGCACCGACGACCGTCCTCCTCGTGACCCACGACGTCGACGAAGCCCTCCAGCTCGCCGACCGGATCATCCTGCTCGGCCGGGAAGACGGAGTCGACGGGTCATCGATCGTCCAGGAGATCGTCGTTCCCGGTCGTCGACCCCGCGACAGGGGTTCGGCCGAACTGGCAGAGCTTCGCGGCCGGCTGCTCGCCGGCCTCGGTATCGACCGCCACGGCGATGTCCGCGGCGTGGAGTCGACGAAGAACGTCCCGCACTTCCCGTACTGATCACAGCACCCAGCACCCAGCACCCAGCACCCAGCACCCAGCAAAGGACCTCACCATGATTCGTAAGCGACTCTCCGCCGCGGCACTCGTCGCAGGCGTCGCCGCTCTTCTTCTCACCGGTTGCGTCGCCGGCGAGAACGCCGCACCGGAGGCTGACTCCTCCGGCTCCGGGAACGACACTGTCACCGAGGGCGGCGCGCTCAACATCGACTTCGCCACCTACAACCCGCTCTCCCTCATCATCAAGGAGAAGGGCTGGCTCGAAGACGCCCTCGCAGACCAGGACGTGACCGTCAACTGGGTCCAGTCGGCCGGCTCCAACAAGGCCAACGAGGCGCTCCGCGCGAACGCCATCGACGTCGGCTCGACCGCGGGCTCCGCGGCGCTGCTCGCCAGGTCCAACGCGTCGCCGATCCAGGTCATCAGCCTCTACTCGCAGCCGGAATGGTCGGCCCTCGTCGTCGGTCCCGAGTCTACGATCACGGATGTCGCCGAGCTCAAGGGCAAGACGATCGCAGCCACCAAGGGCACCGATCCGTACTTCTTCCTGCTGCAGGCGCTCGAGGAAGCCGGCCTGAGCCAGACCGACGTCACGATCGAGAACCTCCAGCACGCCGACGGCTGGGCTGCATTGCAGAACGGTTCGGTCGACGCCTGGTCGGGTCTCGACCCGATCATGGCCGGCGCGGAGCAGGCGGGCGCCAAGCTCATCTACCGCAACGTCGACTTCAACAGCTACGGCTTCCTCAACGCCACCGAGGCGTTCCTCACCGAGAAGCCCGACCTGGCACAGGCCGTCGTGAACGCCTACGAACACGCTCGGGTCTGGGCTGCGGAGAACCCCGAGGAGACCGCAGAGATCCTCGCGGATGTCGCCGGTCTCGACATCGAGGTCGCCACGCGCGTCATCGACGAACGCTCCAACCTCGATGTCGACCCGATTCCCGGCAGCGCCCAGCGCGACGTGCTCGAGATCATCGGCCCGATCTTCGTCGAATCCGGTGACGTCGCGACTCAGGCACAGGTCGACGAAGCGCTCGACTCGATCATCAACGACGAGTTCGCGAAGCAGGCAGACGCCGACGCCATCGGCTAGCCGCACGGGCGGGGCCGGATACTCC
Organism: Mycetocola sp. Y719; assembly: GCF_056713205.1. Lineage (NCBI taxonomy): Bacteria > Bacillati > Actinomycetota > Actinomycetes > Micrococcales > Microbacteriaceae > Mycetocola > Mycetocola sp. Y719. The sequence continues at coordinate 7,586 of NZ_JBWYGY010000003.1, forward strand.
GGCCCCGCCTCCCCCGTCCCTCCCACTTCCCAGGACTGAGAATGAGCCGAAACGACAACCTCACGACGAGCGACCGGGTCCGAACAGGCCTCGTCTCGTCGACCGGCCTGGAGAGCCAGCAGCCGGTGGCGGTGCGTGCAAGGCCCGGGGTCGTCGCGTCCACCGAAGCCGCCGATCAGGCATCCGATCGCGCCGTGGGCCGCGTCCCCCTGACCAGGAGGACCTGGTTCAGGATCGTCGGCGGCGCGATCATCCCGATTCTCATCCTCGTCGTGTGGCAGACCGTCACCTCCCTCGGACTCGTCTCCGTCTCGCAACTGCCGTCCCCTGAGATGGTGTGGCAGTCCGCCGTCGACCTCGTGCAACGCGGCCTCCTCGGGCAGTACATCGCGATCTCGACCCAGCGTGTTCTCATCGGATTCCTCATCGGTGCGGCACTCGGCCTCGTGTTCGGAGCCATCGTCGGGCTGTCGCGCCTCGGCGACATCCTGTTCTCCCCCGTCCTCGGCGCGATCCGCGCTGTGCCGTCGCTCGCCTGGATCCCGCTCCTCATCCTGTGGTTCAAGATCGGCGAAGAGTCGAAAATCATCCTCATCGTGATCGGCGCGTTCTTCCCCGTCTACACGACGGTCTCTGCAGCGCTGAGGCACGTCGACAGGCAGCTCGTCGAGGCCGGACGCGCCTTCGGACTGAACGGCACCCGCCTGTTCACGACCGTCCAGCTTCCTGCCGTGCTCCCCTCCGTCGTCTCCGGCTTGCGCCTCGCCCTCGCCCAGGCCTGGCTGTTCCTCGTCGCCGCCGAGCTGATCGCCTCATCGATGGGGCTGGGGTTCCTGCTCACGGATTCGCAGAACAACGGCCGCATCGACAGGATCTTCCTGGCCATCCTCCTGCTCGCCATCCTCGGCAAGCTCACCGATTCACTGGTGGGCGTGTTCGAGCGCTGGGTCAACCGGCGCTGGGCGTAGCACCTCGGCGCGCCCGGGGAGCTACCCGGGCAGACCCGCGGTCGCCCTGGCCAGGTCCGCAACCACTTCTGCCAGCGCTCCGGTGCGCAGGAGCACCGCACGTTGACGGTCGGCACCGTTGCCCCGGTCGAGGATGCGCCGGACCTGCTCGTCCACGAACTCTTCGTCGCCGTTCTCCCTGAGGGCGTTCCGCACGTGGTCGACCAGCGCGGAGACAACGGTCCTGGCCGGCATCGGCGTCATGGTCGCCGAATCGAGCAGATCACCGCTGATCCCGAACCGTCCGGCATGCCACGCGGCCAGGCGGATCACCGCAGCAGGGACCGGTCGGACGGCTGTTCCCGCCCGCCATTCGGCTGCAGCGGTGTCCACGAGGGCACGGCACAGCGCGGCGATGAGAATGGTGTCATCGGGATCGGCACAGACGTCGGCCACGCGGATCTCGACGGTCGGGTAGTGGTGCGACAGCCGGGCCTCGAAGTACACCATCCCCTCGTCCAGCATCACCCCGGACGCCTTCATGGCTGCAACCAGGGTGTGGTAGTTCTCCGGTGTGCCGAAGACTTCCTGGACACCGGCCGTCGGCCAGCGCCGGATCACCTCGGAGCGGTAGCTCGCGTACCCGGTGTCGAGCCCCTGCCAGAACGGCGAGTTCGCGCTGAGCGCGACGAGAACGTGCAGCCACTCCCGGATCCGGTCGAGGACGCCGACGCCCTCCTCATCCGATTCGACGGCGACGTGGACGTGGCACGCGCAGGCCAGCTGGTCCCTGGCCGTCTGCGCGAGGAGGTCGGCGATCTGCGCGTACCGCGCATCGGGCATGAGCTCGGACTCGGCAGGCAGCGGCGACGTCCCCGACGCGATGACCAGCGCATTGGCCGCTCGTGCGGCAGCGATCGCTGTGGTCCGCCAGGATCTGACGTCGTCGCGCAGATCCATCATCGAACGGTGAGGCGCCGAGGCCGTCTCCACCTGCTGCTGCTTGAATTCGTGGTCGAGAGCGCCGCCGACATGGCCGCCTTCGCCGGCATCCTGAACGCGTCTCAGCACCTCCCCTGCGACGGACACCGGGCGCCCCGTGTCCGCACTGACCAACAGCAGCTCTTCCTCGACCCCGACGGTTCGCATGAGGCCACTCTGCCAGTTGAGTTGCCTCTTGGTAAGTAATCCGCAAAGCTCGAAGAAACGATTTCGGGAGGGTGGTTGCCGTGTGCCGTTTGCTCGGGTATGTCTCCGCTCGCCCGACCTCCGTCGTCGACGTTCTCGGCGAGGATGATTTCGAGGCATTCACCTCCCTCACCGCCGTACACGGCGACGGCTGGGGCGCCGCCTGGCACGATACCGATGGGCGGATCCGATCGATGAAATCGACCGCGACGGCCGTCCTCGACGAGACCTACTCCGAGCTGGCAAACGAGCCGCTCGCTTCGAGCGGCCTGCTGCACCTGCGCTGGGCCACTGCCGGGCTCCCGGTGTCCGCCGAAAACACGCATCCGTTCACCGACGGCGAGTACGCCTTCGCCCACAACGGCAACATCTCGCCGATACCGCGGCTCGAAGGGCTGCTCACGCCCTCATCCAGGGCGAGGCTGCAGGGCGACACGGACACCGAGCGCTATTTCCACCTGCTGCTGCAGTGCATCGAGCAGACCGGTGACGAGACCGAAGGGGTCGTCCTCGGTCTCGGCATCCTCCAGCGGGAGTTTCCCGACTGCAGCCTCAACGCCCTGCTGCTGACGCCGAGCGCCCTGTTCGCCGTGCACATCAACAGCCGGGCGGAGTCGCCGCCGCGAGCACTCCGGCGGCTGTTCGAAAGCGACGACTCGATGCCGGCCAGGCACGCCACCGAGTACTACGCCATGGACTACCGGGTGACGGACGACGCCGTCCACGTCATCTCCAGCGGTCTGGATGCCGCCGGCTGGACACCGATGCCGTCCGACACCGCCGTGAGGATCGACCTCGCCACCCGCGCGATGACCCACCTGGTCCCGCACATCGACCGCCGCGCCGCCGCCGGCTAGAGGCGCCCGGGGCACGTCGCCCTTGTCAAAATCGCCCGTTGTTGGTGTGATGGATCTGTCGGTACCCGCGCCACCCGCGCGATCGCCGACGAGCCCACACCAAGGGCATGACATCACCCACAAGGAGATACGACAATGACGTCAGCATTCAATGCAGGCGCGTCCCTGGACGCTCTGCACTCCCCCTCACTGGACCACGAGAAAGTCCTGATCACCCGCGGCATCCGTTCCGGGCTCACGATCAGCGTCGCGGTCCACTCCACTCGCCTCGGACCAGCGCTCGGCGGCGCACGGGTCTGGCATTACGGTTCCTGGCTCGAGGCCGTCGAGGACTCCCTCCGGCTCTCAGCGGGCATGACCCTCAAGAACGCGGCGGCCGGCCTCTCCCGCGGCGGCGGCAAGTCAGTGGTCTTCGTCCCGAGCGGCACCACCCTCGACGCCACCGCCAAGCGTGCGGCCATGCTCGACCTCGGCGATGCCGTCGAGAGCCTCGGCGGCATGTACCAGACCGCAGAAGACGTCGGAACGAGCGCAGAAGACATGGCCGTCGTCTCCGAGCGCACCAGCCACGTCAGCGGGCTCCCCGCCGACCGCGGCGGCGTCGGCGAACCGAGCGACGCAACGGCAGCAGGCGTCTACTCGGCGATCCTCGCCACCCTCGACACCACCTTCGGCAGCCCCCTCGTGCGAGGCCGGCGCGCCACGATCTCGGGGCTCGGGCAGGTCGGCGGACGTCTCGCCCGCCGGCTCGCCGACGCTGGAGCATCCCTCATCGTCACCGACGTGAACCCGGCCAGGCGCGCGTTCGCCGAGTCGATCGGCGCCAGCTGGATCGACCCGGGCGACGAGCACCTGTTCGAGACCGACCTGTTCGTGCCGTGCGGCGTGGGTGGCGCGCTCAGCCGCGACGTGATCTCCCAGCTGCGATGCGCAGCGGTCGTCGGTGCTGCGAACAACCAGTTCGCCGACCAGGACGGCGCCGAACAGCTCGCTGAGCGCGGCATCCTCTGGGCGCCGGACTTCGTGGCGAACGCCGGTGGCGTGATCTACCTCGACATGGCGTCGAAGCCGGGCGCGGACCTCGAGTCCATCCTTCAGCGGGTCGACGGCATCGGCGACACGATGCGCGCGGTCTACCGCTCGGCGAGTGAGCAGGGCATCACCACCCTGGCCGCCGCCGAGAAGCTCGCGACCGACCGCCTCGAGGGCGCGACACTGCCGCCCGCACCCGAAGCGATGCCGTCGGCTCCGGTCGAGGCCCCGTCTGCTCCCACGACAGGGCAGTTCCTGCAGCCGGCCTAGCGGCGGCGGTGACTGTTCGGGCTCGATGGGGTCGAGTCGCCACGACACGTTGCCCACGGCTCTCATGAGCGACACAACGTGGCGACTCGAGCACCCGCAACCACCGAACGTGGCGACTCGAGCGATGCGGCAGGGCCGCGAATCAGCGCATGGCGCGGTATCGCGCCCGGTCCTCTGCGGTGAGGTGCTCGGTGGCGTAGCTCAGCGCCGTCCGGCCGAGAGCGGCGGCGTGCTCATCGAGAAAACCGGTGAGCACGCCGCAGCCGACTCTCTTGCCGACCTCGCGCAGCATCCAGCCGACGGCCTTCTGCATGAGGTCGGCGCGGTCGTCGAGCAGCCGCTCGGCGAGGTCGAGCGTCGTCGAGGCGTCGCCGGCGTTGATGAACCCGGCGGTCGCGATCATTGCCACCCGACGATGCCAGAGGATGTCGCTGGCCGCGAGGTCGAACAGGATGTCACGTGGCCGGTCGAGCAGGTAGCCCCCGAGCAGCGTCGGCGCCGACGAGTCGACGAGATCCCAGTTGTTGACCCGGCCGCGGCGAACGGCCGCGAGGTAGAACGCGGCCAGCTCGTGGCGCAGCGCATCGTCGCGCGTCCTTGCGGCACTCGCCCGCTCGAAGCGCGCGACGAGGATCAAGAGCCCGGCGAGCCGGTGCTCGTGCACCGGGCTGTCGAGCAGCACATCGACCTCCGGGAGAGGGAGCCAGGCGAACCGTTTGACGACGACCCGGGTGGCCGGCACCGTCACGCCCAGGAAGACGTCACCCTCCCCGTACTCGCCGGGGCCGGTCTTGAAGAACCGGGCAGAACCGAGCGCGCGCTCGGGCGAGGAGACGGCGTCGAGGGCGTCACGCACGTCTGCGGCTGTGGCATCCGTCATGCCTCGAACTCTAGACCGGAGCCGGAATGGCACGCCACGCAGTTAAGCTGCGCGCCCACGGCCGTCTGCGCAGCCAAACTCCGCCGGAGTCAAAGAAACGCCTGACGACCCCCGGATACGCTCGTCATATCCACTATTCGATTCCGGCACCGGGAGGGTTGTTATGTCTGAAATTCACACGCATGTGATCGTTGGCGAGCCCGAGGTGCTGGAGGACGCACACACCCTCGCCACCCACCCGGCCTGGCTGCGTCTCAAGGCCGCCGCCGCAGGCATCCGCCCGCTGCAGGTCAAGGACGGGTCGATCCCGGATCCGGATGCCCACGCATCCGCCCTCGGGCACGTCGCCACGATCACGGCAGCGGTCCGCGAACTCGCGCCGCTGTTCCCGTGGGACGCGGAATACCTCGACGCCGTCGTCGGCGACTTCGAGCGCTGGGCGGCAGAAGGGTTCGGCGTTCCGGACTTCTACGACGCCCTGATGGCGTTCCAGCCGCAACAGCACCGCACAGACGGGCTCACCCACCTGGTGCTGTTCCCGATGTACACGCAGAACGGGTCGACCGACCGGCTCGTCGAGGCCGTGCTCATCGAGGTGCTCTGGCCGGACTTCATCGCCGAGCTCGAGGCCGGTGAGTACTCGAACAAGCTGTTCGTGCCGATCCGGTTCATCGACTTCACGCCGGGGTACGACACCAACTCGGCCGTGCTGTTCCCCGAGACCGTCGCGATGCGTGCCATCCCGACGTTCACCTGGGGTGCGATCTTCGCCGACCGCGAGGCCGCACGGTTCCGTCGGGTGGTGAAGGCCGCTGCCGAGATCACGAAGCTCGAGCTGCCTGCAGACGCGCAGGCGCTCCTCGACGACCAGAAGCTCACCGAGGAAACCTTCGTCATGTGGGACCTGATCCACGACCGCACCCACATGCGCGGCGACCTGCCGTTCGATCCGTTCATGATCAAACAGCGGATGCCGTTCTTCCTCTACTCGCTCGAGGAGCTGCGCTGCGACCTCACCGCGTTCCGTGAATCGGTGAAGCTCGAACGCACGCTGTCCGCGCAGAGTCCTGCCGAACTGACCGAGGCCGAGACGCAGATCCTCGCCCACGCGAAGCTCGTGCAGTACGCGGTGATCTTCGACCGCATCTTCCGGTTCGCCCTGACCGGCAGCCGGGTGCGCAACTACGACGGGCTCGGCGGCCAGCTGCTGTTCGCCTGGCTGCACCAGCACCACGTGCTGCACTGGACAGACACGGCGCTGACCATCGACTGGGCCGAGGTGCCGGATGTCGTCGTCTCGCTCGGTACGGCCATCGACGAGCTCTACTGGCGTTCGATCGACCGGCCGAAGGTGTCACACTGGCTGGCCGCGTACGAACTCGTGTCCGGCACGGTCGAGCCGCACCCCGCATCGGCGTGGGCGCGCGGACTGCCTGACGACGTCCTCACCGGGGCCCCGAAGGGTTACACGGACCTCGTGATGGACGATGAGTTCCCGCTGTCGATGTTCTACGAGGCCCTCTCCAAGAAGATGCGTGACGTGATCGAGTCGACGGCCGGGATCACCGGTCGTGACTGAGTCCGTCGCTGGTCGCACCGTGCTCGTTGCCGGTGCGACCAGCGCGGCCGGCATCGCCGTCTGCGCAGGACTGGCCTCGGCAGGAGCTCGCGTGCTCGCCGTCGGTTCGAACGCCGAGCGGGTCGGCGCTGTGACCCGACAGGTCCCCGGCTCCGTCGGTCTCGTCGCCGACCTCGCCGACCTCGCCGACGTCACCGCCCTGGCCGAGCGGATCCATGCCGAACACGGCCGGGTCGACGGCCTCATCCACCTCGTCGGCGGCTGGCGCGGCGGGGGCGGGCTGGCCGGTCAGAGCGATGAGGACTGGGAGTTCCTGCACCGCCGGGTCGTGGCGACTCTCCGCAACACCACACGCGCGTTCGTCGACGACCTGCGCGAATCGGATGCCGGCCGGCTGGCAATCGTCTCCAGCACCTCCCTCGACAAGCCGATGCCTGGCGGAGCCAACTACGCGGCAGCCAAGGCCGCGGCCGAGACGTGGGTCACGGCGATCGCGAACGGGTTCGAGAAGTCGGCACCGACGGCATCCGCAACGATCTTCTCCGTCCGGGCACTCGACGGACTGGAACAGCAACTGGCGAGCGCCGTCGCCGGTCTCTGGGACGACGCGGGAGCATCCGCCCCGCTTCACCGTGTCGTGTTGAGCGACGGCTGATTTCCGCCCTCAGACGGATGCCGGCAGTCCGGCCCCTCGCTAGCGTAGGACTGTGACCAGCCCTGTTCTTCCCGCCGACCCGACCGATCCCCGGTGGCGACGCCCGCCGGTGACCCGCCGGGAACTTCGTACGGACGCGATCCTCGCCGTCGTGCTCTTCGTCGGTGCTCTCCTCAGCCTGATGCTCTACCAGGTCGCCGGCGTCTACGACGACCCGGCGCCGATGTGGCTGAGCCTGATCTGGGCGGTGCTGATCACCCTGCCGCTGGCGGTGCGCCGGCGCTGGCCCAACGCCGCGGCCATCGTCGTGGCCGCAGCGTTCATCGCAGGCGGCGAACTGCACGTTCCCGAACTGCTGATCTGTAACATCACCCTGTTCATGGCCCTCTACGCCGTCGGCGCCTGGGTGGACAACCGCCGCACGGCGCTCCTCGTCCGTGCAGGGATCATCGTGGCCATGCTGATCTGGCTCGTGCTGTCGATGTTCAGGCAGACCACAGATCCGGAGGCACTCGAGGGGTTCTCCCGGGTGGGGACCTTCTCGCCACTCGTCGCGTTCCTGATGATCCAGATCCTCACCAACCTGCTCTACTTCGGAGGCGCGTACTTCTTCGGTGACCGGTCGTACGCGTCCGCGCGCCAGCAGGCGCTGCTCGAGTACAGGACGGACGAGCTGGAACGCGAACGAGAGCGGACGGCCGGGCAGGCGGTCGCGCTCGAGCGGGTGAGGATCGCCCGCGAGCTGCACGACGTCGTCGCCCACCACGTGTCGGTGATGGGAGTGCAGGCCGGTGCAGCCCGCACCGTGCTCGACTCGAACCCGCCTGCGGCGCGCGACGCCCTCGCGAACGTGGAACTGGGGGCCCGAACGGCGATCGACGAGCTGCAGAAGCTGCTCCACACGCTCCGGGAGAACGACAACGCGGATCCGGCGTCTGCGAGCGCGTCGACGCTCGGGCTCGAGTCCCTGTCCGCGCTCGTCGCCGACTCGACGGCATCCGGACTGCCGACCACCCTCGAGGTCATCGGGGAGCCCGCCGAGGTCTCCGGGCTGGTGCGGCTCTCGCTCTACCGGATCGCGCAGGAAGCCCTCACGAACGCCCGCAAGTACGCGGGCGCAGGGGCGACCGCCGATGTGCGGGTGCGGTACCTCGACGACGCCATCGAGCTCGAGGTCTCGAACACCGGAAGTGTTCCGCTCACGCCCCGTCGGGGCGGGCTCGGGCACGTCGGAATGCGCGAACGGATCGACGCGCTGGCCGGGAGCCTCGAGCTCGGGCCGCGTCAGCGGGGCGGTTACCTCGTCCGTGCGCGGGTCCCGCTCGGTGGCACACCTGGGGAGGGCGACGCCCCGGGTCCGGCGGCAGACGACCGGACCGGCGAGCCGGCCGAGAACACCGACACGACCCAACCCGCACAGCCGAGGAGCACCCGATGACCGCGACCCGCGTCCTCCTCGCCGACGACCACGAGATGGTTCGCGCCGGATTTCGGATCATCCTCGGCTCGCAACCGGACATCGAGATCGTCGGTGAAGCAGCGACCGGCGCTGAAGCCATCGCCCGCGCGGCTGAGCTCTCCCCCGACGTCATCTGCATGGACGTCCAGATGCCGGACATGGACGGGCTCGAAGCAACTAGGCGGATCGTCGCAGACGACACCGTGGCATCCTCCGTTCTCATCCTCACCACGTTCGACCGGGACGACTACCTGTTCGAAGCGCTGCAGGCGGGGGCGAGCGGGTTCCTGCTGAAGAACTCGACGCCCGAGCAACTCATCGACGCTGTACGGGTGGTCGCTGCCGGTGACGCCCTGCTCTCTCCGGGTGTCACCCGCCGGGTGATCGAACGCTTCGGGACGCAGACGGATGCCCCAAAGCACCCCGCTGCGCCGCCGGCCGAACTCGACACGCTCACCGACCGCGAGGCGGAGGTGCTCCAGCTCGTGGCCCAGGGCCTGTCGAACGCTGAAATCGCGCGCAGCCTGTTCGTCGGAGAGGCGACAGTCAAGTCACACGTGTCGAAGGTGCTGCAGAAGCTCGGGCTTCGCGACCGCATCCAGGCCGTGGTGTGGGCGTACGAGAACCGCGTGGCGGTCCCCGGCGGCTGACGGCTGCCGCACACCCCGCGCCTGCGTTTCGGGAGGAGAATCAGGCAGTCCTTCGACGTATGGACGACAGACCCCCCGATTTTCCTCCCGAAGAATCAGACCCGCTCACGTGGCATCCGCAGTGCCGACGCCGACGCGATCAGGAGGAACGCGGCAGCGACCGCGAATGCGGCCGGGAACGACGCCACGTCGACGAGCCAGCCGGCCACGAGCGGCCCGACGATCGCGCCGAGGTCGCTGGCCATCGAGAACAACGCGACGGGTCGTCCACCGCGTGACCCACCGGTCGCGTCGCCCACAGCGGCGCCAGGCGCCGTGCCCATGAACGCGGCAGCGACACCGTACACGCAGAGCAGAACGGTGAGCACAGCGAAATTCGGCGCCACCGAGATGCCGAGCACGGTGACCGCCGCGACGGCGTATGCGCCGAGGATGGCCGGTCTGCGCCCGACGGTGTCGACGAACCGCCCGGCAGGCCCGAGGGCGATCGTCTGCACGACGGCGGCGATGGCGAATGCGACGCCGGTCCACGCCGCGGTCCCGGCGAGCACGTCGACGACGAGGACGGGGACGAGGGCGCTCCGGACCCCGAGTGACGTCCATCCGTTGGCGAAGTTGGCGAGGCACGCGGCCCTGAACCTCGGGTCGCGCAACACGGTTCGCAGCGGGACGCCCGGCCCGCTCGCCAGCTCCGTCCCGGCGTCTTTCGGGCGAAGCATCAGGATACCGACGAGGCCGGCCACAGCGAGAGTGCCCGCGTAGAAGAAGAACGGGGCCGTCAGCGAAATGGTGGCGAGCACACCGCCGATCGCCGGACCGGCCATGCCGCCGATGAGGAACCCGCCCTGGTAGAAGCCGACGGATCTCCCGCGCATGTCCGGAGACGTGGACCGCAGGAGCAGCGTCATCGCAGACACCGTGAACATCGCCGAGCCGATTCCGCCTGCCCCGCGCAGAAGGAGAACTTCGACGTAGCTGTGGGCCAGCCCGACGAGCCCGCTCGAGACCGCGACGATCCCGATGCCGATGGCGAGGAGCACCCGTTCCCCGAACAGGTCGATCAGCCGCCCGCAGAATGGACTGGCGACGAAGCGCATCAGCGCGAAAGCCGAGACCACTGCCCCGACCTCGAGGTAGCCGACGTCGAAACTGCGCACATAGACGGGAAGGACAGGAACGACGACCCCGAACCCGACCATGACGAAGAAGGCGACGACACCGAGCACTTTGACGTCGCGGGACAGTCGCGGTCGATCGGCCGCCGGACGGCGGATCAGCGGGACTCGGAACACCAGCCAAGCGTATGCCCGTCGGGAAGCCACCATGGCCAGACGAGACTCCCCCTTCAGGCGGAGCCGAAAGACCCGTCGACAGGCGGATGCCACTGGGACGCTCCCGGACGTACCGTGGAACCACAGTCACAGAGGAGACCCACATGCTCGAGATTCGAGACGTCAACAAGCATTTCGGCACGAAGCACGTGCTCACGGACGTCAGCTTCGATGTCCGCGAGGGGAGAATGACCGGATTCGTCGGTGGCAACGGCGCAGGCAAGACGACGACGATGCGCATCATCCTCGGTGTGCTCTCGTCTGACGGCGGCACCGTCACCCTCGGCGGCGCGAAGCTGACCCCGGACGACCGGCGCCTGTTCGGCTACATGCCGGAGGAGCGCGGACTGTACCCGAAGATGAAGGTCGAGGAGCAGCTCGTCTACCTGGCCAGGCTGCACGGCTTCACCACGACGGCCGCCAAGCGGAACGCCTCAGCGCTGCTCGAGCAACTCGGCCTCGCCGAACGATCCACGTCGACCCTGGAGAGCCTCTCTCTCGGCAACCAGCAACGGGCCCAGATCGCCGCTGCGCTCGTTCACGACCCCGAAGTGCTCGTCCTCGATGAGCCGTTCTCCGGTCTCGACCCGATGGCCGTCGACGTCGTCGTCGGCGTTCTCAAGGACCGGGCGTCAGCTGGCGCCCCCGTGCTGTTCTCCTCCCACCAGCTCGACATCGTCGAGCGACTCTGCGACGACCTCGTCATCATCGCCAACGGAGAGATCCGCGCGAACGGGTCACGGGAGTCGCTCCGCGCCCAGCACTCGACCCTCCGCTACGAGCTCATCTCCAGCGGGGATGCCGGCTGGTTGCGATCGGTCCCCGGCGTCAGCGTCGTGAACTTCGACGGGGGTTACGCCCTCTTCGACGTCGACTCCGAGAGCACGGCGCAGGCCGTTCTCCGCGACGCCATCGGCCGCGGCGACGTCGCAACATTCGCCCCACAGCATCCATCACTCGCCCAGATCTTCAAGGAGGTCGTCCGATGAGCATCTCGACACGGACCGCACGCCCGGCTTCCCCCAGCCCCGCCCAGAGCACGTGGCTCGTCGCGGAACGCGAGGTGACCATGCGCCTGCGCAGCAAGACCTTCCTCATCTCCACCGGCATCCTGCTGCTGCTCGTCCTGGCGTCGATCGTCATCGGGGGCTTCGCGGCGCAGAACACCGAAGACACCCCCGTCGCCGTCGTCGGCACGGCCTCGCAGGCTCTCGGCGACGCCGAAGGTCTCGACGTGACCGAGGCAGGCAGTGTCGACGAGGCGACCGCTCTGGTCGAGGACGGCACCGTCGATGCGGCCGTCGTGCCCGATGACTCCACGCCTCTCGGTATCGCCGTCATCGCCGACACCGAGGTCCCGACGTCGCTGGTCAGCCAGCTCAGCCTGGCGCCACCGGTGCTGCTGCTCGACGAAAGCGCCACCAACCCGCTCATCGCCTACCTGGTCGCGCTCGGCTTCGGTCTCGTGTTCTTCATGTCTGCCATGACGTTCGGCTCGACCATCGCCCAGAACGTCGTCGAGGAGAAGCAGACCCGCGTGGTCGAGATCCTCATGTCGGCCATCCCGGTCCACGCACTGCTGGCGGGCAAGGTGCTCGGCAACTCGATCCTCGCCTTCGGTCAGATCGCGGTGATCTCGGCGCTGTCGATCATCGGTCTGACCATCACCGGACAGACCGACCTGCTGGCCGGTCTCGGCATGCCGATCGTCTGGTTCGCCCTGTTCTTCGCCGTCGGGTTCGTGCTGCTGGCAGCGATGTTCGCGGCAACGGCGTCGATGGTCTCCCGGCAGGAGGACATCGGGGCGACCACGACTCCGGTGACGATGCTCGTCATGCTCCCGTACTTCCTGGTGATCTTCTTCAACGACAACCCCACGGTTCTCGCGATCATGTCGTACGTGCCGTTCTCGGCGCCCGTCGCCATGCCCGTCCGGTTGTTCCTCGGCTCGGCGGCGTGGTGGGAGCCCCTCCTCTCCCTCGGCATCCTCGCGGCGACGACCCTCGTTGTGATCTGGCTCGGATCGCGGATCTACCAGAACTCACTGCTCAAGATGGGCGCACGGGTGAAGTGGGGCGAGGCGTTGAAGGGCTGAGCCCTGACCCGTCTTCAGGGGTCATTTGGGGGAACCCTAGTGACATGAGGATTTCTCAGGAATAGTCTGCGGTCATTACTCGGTGTCTACCCGAAGGGACCGTAATGACTCACTCGATCGTGCCTGAACCCGTTCTCACCCGCCGTGAACGACAAGCAGCACTCAACCCGCTCCGCTATCACCCGATGGTGAACCCCGTGCACATCCCCGAACCTGTGCACATCGAAGTACAGCCCAAGCGCCTGAGCGTCACCTCCCTGGTGCTTGGGTTGTCTTCACTCTTCCTCGGCTTCACCGTGATCATCCCGGTCGCCGGGATCGTCTTCGGCATCCTCGGCGTCGGCCTCGAGCCGACACGCAAGGCGCTGTCGGTGACCGGCATCGTCGCAGCGGCCGTGTTCGGCGCCGCATGGGCTGCCCTGACTCCTCCGCTGCTGGCGGTCCTGGGGGGCTGACCGCGACGTCGTGTCCGTCCGGTTTCCCCGCTGGACGGACGCGGCGTCGCCGACGAGACTGGTACCCACTGAGAGGGAGGGTTCCATGTCGCAGACGCAGGTTCAGGAGCATCCGATCGAGGCGACGCTCACCAATCTCGGCCAGCGCTGGCTCCTCGCCGTCGAACGCACCCTCCCCCATCCGCCCCAGGCGATCTGGGCCGCGGTCACCGAACGCGACCTGGTCAGCCGGTGGGCACCATTCGACCCGGACCGCGACCTCACCGAGACGGGGTTCGTCGCCCTGCCCGAGGCGGGAATCGAGCGCAGGGACGACGACACCGAAGACTCGATCGGAACGATCGTCACCGTCGCACCCCAGCGGATGCTGTCGCTGATCTGGGGCGGGGACCCCCTCGACATCGAGCTGGCACCGACGGCATCCGACACCGTCGTACGGCTGAGCCACACCTTCGACGACCGCTCAAACGCCGCGAGCTACGCGGCCGGCTGGCACCTCTGCCTCACAGCGCTCGACGGCGTGGCCGGCGGCAAGGATGTTCCGCGGATGGTCGGCGACGCGGCGAAACTGCACGGCTGGGACGACCTCCACGAGAAGTACAGCGAGTTGTTCGGGGACTGAAACCGGGCCTGGACGCATCGTTCGTGCAGCCCTCCCCTGTCCGTGCACGTTTCTGGTTCGTCGCCGCCCGCCGGCATGCGCAAAACTAGGGGTGTGACTGAAACCCTGCATGACCCTGAATCCCGAGGCTTCGCCAGCGACAACTACGCCGGGGTGCACCCCGAAGTGCTCGAGGCGATCGCCGCCGCCAATGGCGGCCACCAGACGGCATACGGGGCGGATGTCTACACCGACAAGCTGCAGGAGGTCTTCGCGTCGCACTTCGGTGGCGGCGTGCAGGTGTTCCCCGTCTTCAACGGCACAGGCGCGAACGTCATCGGCCTGCAGTCGATGCTCCCCCGCTGGGGAGCGGTGATCGCGGCATCCACTGCCCACATCAACGTCGACGAGAACGGCGCCCCTGAGCGGGTCGGCGGAATGAAACTCCTCACGGTCGACGCCCCTGACGGCAAGCTCACCCCCGAGCTCATCGACCAGGAGGCGTGGGGCTGGGGCGACGAGCACCGTGCCCAGCCGCTCGTGGTCTCGATCACACAGTCGACCGAACTCGGCACGCTCTACACCGTCGACGAGGTGCGTGCCATCGCAGACCACGCGCACAGCCACGGCATGAAACTGCACATGGACGGCGCACGACTCTCGAACGCGGCCGCGTCGCTCGGCGTGCCGTTCAGGGATTTCACGACCGACGCCGGCGTCGACGTCCTGTCGTTCGGAGGCACGAAGAACGGCCTGCTGTTCGGTGAGGCGGTCGTCGTGCTCAACGCGGAGGCATCCGACGGCCTGATCTTCCTGCGCAAGCTCAACATGCAACTGGCGTCGAAGCTGCGCTTCGTCTCTGCCCAGCTCATCGCCCTGCTGGAGGGCGACCTGTGGCTGCGCTCGGCATCACACGCGAACGCCATGGCGGCCAGGTTGCGTGCGTCGCTCGAGGACCTCCAGTCCACAGGGACGATCGCCGGGCTGCAGTTCAGCCAGCCCACCCAGTCGAACGCGGTTTTCGCGACCCTCCCGGCCGGCTCGGCCGACCGGCTGCGTGAGATCTTCCGTTTCTACGACTGGGATGCCGCACAGAACGAGGTGCGGTGGATGGCGTCGTTCGACACGACCGAGGCAGACATCGACGCCTTCGTCGAGGGCATCAGGGCCGAACTCGCCGCCTGACCGGTCCTCAGGCACCCGGTGCGCCTGCGGTCGAAAATCCTTGCCAAAAGGTGATCGTGCACGCCAAGCTTGACCCCAGTAAGGGGGTCACCATGACCGCACGAGATCCAGCGCAATCGATTCTGCGACGCAAACCGATCGAAGAGATCGAAGAAGAGAACAAGCACAGCGGCCTGTTCAGAAGTCTGGGACTCTGGCAGCTGACAGCCATCGGCGTCGGTGGGATCATCGGTGTCGGCATCTTCTCGCTCGCCGGCCTCGTTGCGGCCGGGAGCGAGGACACCCCGGGGGTCGGCCCAGCCGTTCTCATCTCCTTCCTCATCGCCGGACTGGCGTCTGCGGCGGCCGCCCTCTCCTACGCAGAGTTCGCCGGGATGATCCCCCGCGCCGGGTCTGCGTACACCTACGGGTACGTTGCCCTCGGCGAGATCATCGGCTGGTTCATCGGCTGGGATCTCCTTCTCGAGTACATCGCCATCGTCGCGGTCGTCGCCATCGGCATCTCCGGGTATTTCGATGCCTTCCTGTCGGGAATCGGTATCGACATGCCCGCCTGGATGACGTCGACGGCCGATGAAGGCAGGGGCGGGATCGTCAATCTTCCCGCGATCGTCGTCTGTCTCCTCGTCACGTGGATCCTCAGCAGGGGCACCAGGACGTTCGGCCGGTTCGAGCTCGTCGCCGTCGCCATCAAGGTCCTCCTGATCCTGTTCATCATCGGACTGGGCGTCTTCTACATCGACACAGCGAACTACGACCCGTTCATGCCGAGCGGGTTCGGCCCCGTCGTCGCCGGTGCGGCCACCGTGTTCTTCGCCGTGTTCGGCTACGACGCGATGAGCACGGCAGCGGAGGAAGCCACCGACGGCAAGAAGCACATGCCGAAGGCGATCATCCTGTCGCTCATCATCGCCATGATCCTGTACGTCGCCGCGACCCTCGTGCTCACCGGGATGCAGAACTACACGGAGATCGACCCGACGGCCGGGTTCGCCTCGGCGTTCACGAGCGTGGGTCTGCCGGTCATCGCGACGATCATCGCCGTTTTCGCCGTGATCTCGATCATGACGGTCATGCTCACCTTCCTCCTCGGCGTCACCCGGGTGTGGTTCTCGATGAGCAGGGACGGCCTGCTGCCCGGCTGGTTCTCGAAGACCGACACGCACGGCACACCGCAGCGGGTGACCTGGATCGCCGGCATCGCCGCGGCGTTCCTCGCCGGGGTGTTCCCGATCAAAGAGGTCGCCGACCTGACGAACATCGGCATCCTCGCCGCATTCGTCGTCGTCTGCACCTCGGTGATCGTGTTCCGCTACAAGAAGCCGAACGCTCCGCGGACGTTCCGGCTGCCGTGGATGCCGATCGTCCCGGCCTTCGGTGTGCTGGCGTCCGGGTTCCTCATGCTGCAGTTGCACTGGGAGACCTGGCTGCGGTTCGGTGTATGGCTGCTGATCGGTCTCGTCATCTACTTCTTCTACGGCCGCAGGCACTCGCTGATGAACCCGAAGAGCCCGCGCCACTCGGAGCGGGTGGAGCCGCCCGCTCCGAGCCCGCAGGCCGAGTAGCGAAGGGTGGGCAGGCTCTAGGCCTGCCCCACCAAACGGTCGAACAACGCGTCCTTCTCGCCGTCGACGACGCGACGGGAGGCATCCGCGTCGTACCAGTCGATCAGTTCACTGGCGCCGTCGGCGAAGAGCGTCCGCTGCGCGAAGTCGGGCACGAGCTTCTTGAGCTTGCTGTTGTCGAACACCATCGAGTGGGCCTTGTCACCGAGCAGGCCGTCGCCGAGGTCGGGTGCTGCTGCGGCGATCGCGTCACTGGTGACGTGGGCCAGGATCGGCTCGACGCCGGCAGCGGCTCCGAGCATCCGGTAGATCGCGTCCCAGGTCGGAGCCTCGTCGCCGGTGATGTGGAACGCCTCACCGATCGCCGCCCGGTTGCCGAGGAGTCCGACGAAGCCGACGGCGAAGTCCGTGGTGTGGGTGATGGTCCAGAGCGAGCTGCCGTCGCCGTGGACGACGACGGGAGCGCCGCGGCGCATCCGGTCGATGTCGGTCCAGCCGGCGAGGGTGGGCAGCAGGGTGCGGTCGTAGGTGTGCGAAGGACGCACGATGGTCACCGGGTATCCGTTGTCGCGGTATTCGCCGATCAGGGTGTCCTCGCAGGCGATCTTGTTGCGCGAGTACTCCCAGAACGGGTTCCGGAGCGGTGTCGATTCGGTCACAGGGAGCCGGGTCGGCGGGGTCTGGTACGCCGAGGCCGAGCTGATGAACACGTACTGTCCCGTGTTCCCGCGCACCTCGTCGAGGTGCAGCTGGTCGGGGGTGAAGCTGAGGAAGTCGGCGACGACGTCGAACGAGCGACCGCCGATCGCGCGACCGACGGCATCCGCGTCACGGACATCGGCGCTGAGCGACTCGACACCGTCCGGCAGCGGACGGTCGCCGGACCGTCCGCGGTTGAGGACCGTGACGTCCCAGCCGCGCTCGGCGGCGAGGGCCACGGAGGCGGAGCTGATGACACCTGTGCCACCGATGAACAACACACTTTTTGCACTCATGTGCCCATCCTCTCGCGACTTGCTGGGTTTGCAGGGGTTGGACCACCCGAAGACCCCCTCAAACCTGGCAACTCGCGAACGTTACCTTCCGTTGCTCGGCGATTCGGCCGTCGCGCCCACCCGCCGTAACGTCGAAGGATGCCTGCCCTCGACGCATCCGCCCCCACGATCGCCAACCTGCTGACCGAGACCAGGCGCTACCCCGCCGACGCGGCGTTCACGGCGCAGGCCAACGTGACGGCCGAGGACTGGGCGAGGGCCGACGCCGATCCTGAGGCGTTCTGGGCGGATGCCGCGAAACGGCTCGACTGGGTCGAGCCGTGGCACACGACCCACACCTGGGAACCGGTCACGGAGGGTGCCGACGGCGAACTCACCGTGCCGAAGGCCGAGTGGTTCGCCGGGGGGACGCTCAACGTCGCGGTGAACTGCGTGGACCGCCACGTGGCCTCCGGAAACGGCGACAGGATCGCCCTGTACTTCGAGGGCGAACAGGGCGACCGCCGTGCGATCAGCTACGCCGAACTGCAACGCGAGGTGTCGAAGGCCGCGAACGCGCTCGAAGCGCTCGGCGTCGGGAAGGGCGACCGTGTCGTCATCTACCTGCCGGTGATCCCGGAGACCGTCATCGCGACCCTCGCGGTCGCGCGGATCGGCGCCATCCATTCCCTCGTCTTCGGCGGGTTCAGCGCCGAAGCGCTGCGGTTCCGCGTCGAGGACACCCGCGCGAAGCTGCTCATCACGACGGACGGGCAGTACCGGCGCGGGGCCGCTGTCGCTGTGAAGGACAACGCGGACGCCGCTGTGGACGGCGTCGAGAGCATCGAACACGTCCTCGTCGTCCGCAGAACGGGCGACGAGATCCCCCCGATCGCCTGGACCCAGGGCCGGGATGTCTGGTGGCACGACGTCGTCGACTCCGCGCCTGACACCCATCAGGCGCAGGCGTTCGACGCAGAGACCCCGCTGTTCATCATCTACACGTCCGGTACGACCGGGAAGCCGAAGGGCCTCGTTCACACCTCCGGTGGCTACCTCACCCAGGCGTCGTGGAGCCACTGGGCGATCTTCGATGCGAAAGCCGACGACGTGCACTGGTGCACCGCCGACCTCGCCTGGGTCACCGCGCACACCTACGAGATCTACGGGCCTCTCTCCAACGGCCTCACGCAGGTGATCTACGAGGGCACCCCGAGCTCGCCGCACACGGCGCGGCATTTCGAGATCATCGAGCGGTACGGGGTGACGACCTATTACACGGCGCCGACCCTGATCAGGACGCTGATGACGTGGTTCCCCGACGGCCCGCCCGCCGGCTACGACCTGTCGTCGATCCGTCTGCTCGGCACCGTCGGCGAAGCGATCAACCCTGAAGCCTGGGTCTGGTTCCACACCCATCTCGGCCGCGGACAGGCACCCATCGTCGACACCTGGTGGCAGTCGGAGACAGGAGCTGCCGCAATGGCGCCGATCCCGGGAGTCTCAACGCTCAAGCCGGGGTCGGCGAACCGCGCCCTGCCCGGCCTGTCGACGCTCATCGTCGACGACGCCGGCGACCCTGTTCCGTTCGGTGAAGGCGGATACCTCGTTGTCGACCGCCCTGGCCCGGCCCTCGCCCGCACCGTCTGGGGCAACCCCGAGCGCTACCGCGACTCGTATTGGTCCCGGTTCTGGAAGCAGGGCTACTTCTTCTCCGGCGACGGTGCCAAATGGGACGCCGACGGAGACATCTGGGTGCTCGGCCGGGTCGACGACGTCATCAACGTCTCCGGGCACCGGCTCTCCACCATCGAGATCGAATCGTCGCTCGTCGCCCACCCCGCTGTGGGCGAGGCGGGAGTGGTAGGCGTGACGGATGCCATCACCGGGCAGGCCATCGCGGCGTACGTCATCCCGGCGACCCGGTCCTCGGGGCCCGAGGCGGAGCATCCCGACTACTGGCTTGGCTTGAGTGACGAACTCACCGAACTCCTGCGGTCACACGTCTCCAGGCAGATCGGACCGATCGCGAAACCACGGGACGTCATCATCGTGCCCGACCTGCCGAAGACACGCTCGGGCAAGATCATGCGTCGGCTGCTCGGCGACATCTCCGACGGCCGCCCGCTCGGCGACGTGACGAGCCTGCAGGACGACACGGTGCCGGGGAGGATCGAGGAGATTCACCTCGCGTCGGGCAATCGGTGATCGCCTGTCGACAAGCTCAGTGCGCCAGTGACGAAGGAGTATCGAGACCAGCCCGCACGATCTCGATGGGCCCTCACGCGGCCTGCTCGATCGCCGTGGCCCTGCGCCCCGAACTGGGTCGGACGTTCCCGGCTTGGCGACAGGGTCGTCGTTTAGGATGAGAGTCCACCGCCTCCCGACCATGGTGAAGACATGTCCGCTCCTGCCTCCGACCGCCCGGCGACGCCTGCCGCTGCGAGGAAGCGATCGCTGAAACCGTTGTGGGTCGCCGCTGCCGCGATCGCCTCGGTCGTCGCCCTCGCCCTCTCGGGCACGCCAGGCGGAACGATGGCGCAGTGGTCAGAAACCGGCTCGCAGCCGGCGTCGCTCTTCACTGCGGGTTCGATCAACGCCGCCACTGCGGTCGCGCCATCGCCGGCTGTGACGTTCTCGGCCGGGACGACCGAGAAGGTCGGTGGTTTGACGATCACGAACTCAGGCACCGTGGATGCGACGTACACCACGACGACGACCGCCACCGGTTCGTCCGCCCTTGCCGGCGGAGTCCAGGTCGTCGTCTGGAAATCGACTGCCGCTGCGGGATGCACGACGCCGGTGTCCCCGGTCACCGGCACGTGGTCCTCGTTCCCCGTCCTGACCGGCACTCTCGGTGCGGGCGCCTCGCAGTTCTACTGCGTGAAGACGAACCTCACCACACCGGTCGGGCTGGCGTCCAACACGTCGGTCACCGGAACGTTCACCACCGCCATGAAGCGCAACACCTGGACGAGCTCCTCGACGGCGGCAGTGGTGCAGACGTTCGTGGACGCCCCACCGTCCACTCCGACCGGCCTCGGCTTCAGCGGAACCACCCAGACGACGACGACCCTCACCTGGACCGCGTCCACTGACGACGTTGCCGTCACCGGCTACGACATCTACAACGGAGCAACGCTGATCGGCAGCACGACGGGGGCAACCACGTTCCCGGTCACCGGGCTCTCGTCCTCGACGACGACCACGTTCTCGGTCAGGGCGAAGGACGGTGCCGCTCACACCTCAGCACCAGCATCGGCGAGTGTCACCACTCTGACGGCCGCCCCGCCGAGTGGCTGGCACCGGCTCGTCAACACCAAGAGCGGCCTGTGCATCGACGCCAAGGGCGCAGGAACCGTCAACTTCTCCCCTCTCGTCCAGAACACCTGCATCAACCCGGCGCCGATGAACCAGACCTGGTCGTTCTCCGGGCCGAACGCCGACGGGTACTACACCGTCGTGCCGCGACACACCAGCACGGTGGTCTGGGACATCGAAGCGGCATCCGGCGACAACGCCGCCCGCGTCATCCTGTACGGGCCGCACGGCGGAGTGAACCAGCAGTGGACCGTTCGCCTGGTGGCACCGGACACCTACCAGTTCATGGCCAGGAACAGCAGCAAGTGCATGGCCGTCGTCGGCGGTTCACTCGCCGTCGATGTCGGCTACGAGCAGGTCACCTGCAACGCTGCAGACCCCGCCCAGACCTTCAGCTTCCGTGCGGTCGACACCACCGCCCCCACCACGCCCACGTTGAGCGGTTCCCTGAACGGCACGACGGCGTCGCTGTCATGGTCGGCTTCGACCGACGCCACGGGCGTCACGGGGTACGTCGTGTACCGCAACGGCGTCCAGGTGGGCGAGACGACGGCAGCGGTCAGGACGTTCTCGAACACCGGACTCACGTCCGGGTCGACCTACGCATACACGGTGCGGGCGAAGGATGCCGCCGGAAACCTCTCGCCGGCATCGAACTCGGTGAGTCTCGCAGTGATCCCGAGCCTGAGCTGTTCCTCGTCCACCTGGATGGCCACGTACTCGTGGACGCCTCCCGCAGGCGTTCCCCAGTCCTCCCTGAGGTACAACCTCTACGTCAACGGCGTCAAACTCACACACTCGGCAGACGGCTGGAATTCGTACGTCCAGCTGACCCAGTACAACGTGCCGTCGACCATTCCGCTCGGCCGCTCCACCGTCCTCGTCACCAGGATCCTGTCGGACGGAAGCGAGACGGCGATCGGGACCGGAGTAGTGAACATCACGCTCTACCCGACGACAACGACACGGACCTATAACTGCGGCTGACCCGCGTCGCGATTTCATCGAGATCACAGTTGCGCACCCAAAACCCTCTACAACGGAGTTCGTGAGTGCGCAACTGCCATCTCGCAGACGGACGCCGCCCCTAGGCTGATCCCCATGCGATTTGGAACCTTCATCCCTCAGGGATGGCGATACGACCTTGTTGGAATCGACCCCGCAGAGCAGTGGGCGACGATGAACAGCCTTGCGGCCCATGCGGACGCCGGACCCTGGGAATCGATCTGGGTGTACGACCACTTCCACACAACGCCCGTGCCCTCGGAGGAGGCCACTCACGAGGCATGGACGCTGATGTCCGCCTTCGCCGCGACGACGAAGCGGGTGCGGCTCGGACAGATGTGCACGTGCATGAGCTACAGGAACCCGGCCTACCTGGCCAAGGTCGCGGCCACTATCGACATCATCTCAGGCGGACGGGTCGAGATGGGGATCGGCGGCGGCTGGTACGAGCACGAATGGCGGGCATACGGGTACGGTTTCCCCGGCGCAGGCGACCGCCTCGGCAGGCTCGACGAAGGCGTCCAGATCATGAAACAGGCCTGGGAGACCGGCACGGCCACCCTCGACGGCAAGCACTACCAGGTCGACGGCGCCATCGTCCGGCCGCAGCCGCTGCAGGCCGACAGCATCCCCTTCTGGATCGCCGGCGGCGGAGAAAAGGTGACGCTGCGGATCGCCGCGAAGTACGCGCAGTACACCAACTTCGACGGTTCGCCCGAGGGCTTCACCCACAAGAGCGAGATACTGCGCGGGCACTGCGAGAAGATCGGCAGGGACTTCGACGAGATCGTGCGCAGCTCCAACTACAACGTCGTCATCGCCTCGACAGAGGCCGAGGTCGCCGACCGCCTCGACGCCATCGAAGCACGCGTCACCCCGTACCTCGGTGCGGCGAAGGCCGCTGACTTCCTGGCCGAGTACCGCAGCGGCCAAGCGCTTGGCGTCGGAACCCCTGAACAGATCGTCGAACGCCTCCGCGCGATGGGGGACCTCGGCCTCGCGTATGCCATCACCTATTTCCCCGAGGCGGCGTACGACCGGTCCGGGATCGAGCTGTTCGAGCGTGAGGTCATCCCAGCGCTGAGCTGACCGCGGCGTAACGTTTCGTCGCGCTCGGCGAGACGAACAGTTGCCGACGTACAGTGAAGAGAGTGGCGAGGGCGCCGTGGAATACTCCGCGGCGCCTTTTGCTTGCATATGAATGGATCAACGGCGACCCGACATTGCACTCGACCCAGCGAAGGAAGCCGGAATGACCACCTCAACCCTCAACCGCACCGCCGTCACCAGCACACCGATCCACGGGGTGCTGGCCGAGCGCTGGAGCCCGCGCTCGTTCGATTCAAGCGTCGAGGTCGCCGACGAGAAGATCACCGCTGCCCTCGAGGCCGCCCGCTGGTCGGCCTCAGCGTCGAACACCCAGCCGTGGCGCTTCATCGTCGCCCGCAGGGGATCGGCCGAGCACGACACCATCGTCGAGAACCTCGTCGGCTTCAACCAGACCTGGGCTGCATCAGCACAGGTCCTCATCGTCAACCTCGCCTCGGTGACGACGCCAGAAGGAACCCCACTGCGCTGGGCCCAGTACGACCTCGGCCAGGCCGTGGCCAACCTGACCATCCAGGCCCACCACGACGGCCTGCACGTTCATCAGATGGGCGGAATCGACGTCGCCGGCCTGCGCAACGCATTCGGCATCGCCACCGACCTGGAGCCGATCTCCGTCACTGCACTCGGCGTTCTGGGCGAACCGGATGCCCTGTCCAGCGACGTGCTTCGCGAGCGTGAAGTCGCGCCGCGCAGCAGGCGCCCTCTCGACGAGCTCGTTCTCGTCAACGCGTAGGTCACTCTCACCGAACCGCGGGCGTCAGCGTACCGTCGCGGCTCTCACCGACAAACGGGCGGATGCCGAAGCATCCGCCCGTTTTCGATTCGCCGTTTCGCGGTCTAATCGCCCGCCACCGCGGCCACGGTGAGTTCATCCCTGGCGGCGTCGAGGTCGACGCGAACCGTGTTGCCATCGCGGATCGATCCTTCGAGGATGGCCGTGGCCAGCCGGTCGTCAATCTCGTTCTGCATGAGCCGGCGTAGCGGCCTCGCCCCGTAGATCGGGTCGTACCCGCGCTCGGCCAGCCAGCTCCGCGCATCGGGAGTCACAGCGAGTTCGAGTCGACGTTCGTGCAGCCGGCGCTGCAGGCGATCGATGTACAACTCGACGATCTGACTGAGGTCGGACTCGGTGAGCGACGAGAACACGACGATGTCGTCGAGCCGGTTCACGAATTCGGGCTTGAACGCCTGCCGGACGAGCTGCTGCACAGCGTCCTCCTTCTCGGACCACGACAGGTCGGGGTCGACGAGGTACTGCGAACCGAGGTTCGAGGTCAGGACGAGGATCGTGTTCCTGAAGTCGACAGTCCTGCCCTGGCCGTCGGTGAGCCTGCCGTCGTCGAGTACCTGGAGCAGCACGTCGAAGACCTCGGGGTGGGCCTTCTCCACCTCGTCGAGCAGCACGACGGAGTACGGGCGGCGACGGACCGCCTCGGTCAGCTGCCCGCCCTGCTCGTAGCCGACGTAGCCGGGAGGGGCTCCGACGAGTCGCGAGACCGAGAACTTCTCGCCGTACTCGGACATGTCGATGCGGACCATGGCCTTCTCGTCGTCGAAGAGGAACTCGGCGAGGGCTTTCGCGAGCTCGGTCTTTCCGACGCCGGTGGGGCCGAGGAAGAGGAACGAGCCGGTCGGCCGGTCGGGATCCGAGATGCCCGCCCGCGTGCGCCGAACGGCATCCGCCACCGCCTTGACCGCCTGCTTCTGACCGACCAGCCGCTTGCCGAGTTCGGTCTCGAGATGCAGCAGCTTCTCGGTCTCCCCCTGCAGCAGCCGACCAACGGGGATACCCGTCCACGCGGCGATCACCGCGGCGATGTCGTCCGACGTGACCTGGTCGTTGACCATGAGGGGTCCGTCGGTCTCGGCCTGCTCCGCTTCCTGAAGCTCGCGCTCGATCACGGGGATGTCGCCGTAGAGCAGACGGGAGGCCTTCTCCAGGTTGCCCTCACGCTGTGCGCGTTCGGAGGCGATCCTCGCGGTGTCGAGACGTCCCTTGAGCTCACCGACCCGGTTGAGGTTGGCACGCTCCTTGTCCCAGCGGGCCTGCAGTTCACCGAGTGTCTGCTGGCGCTCCGTGAGGTCTTCCCGGAGCCTGGCGAGGCGTTCCTTCGACGCGTCGTCCTTCTCCTTCTTGAGCGCCAACTCCTCGAGCTTGAGCCTGTCCACGCTGCGACGCAGTTCGTCGATCTCCACCGGGGCGGAGTCGATCTCCATCCGCAGCCGCGAGGCGGCCTCGTCGATGAGGTCGATGGCCTTGTCCGGCAGTTGCCTGGCCGGGATGTACCGGTTCGAGAGGGATGCCGCGGCCACGAGCGCCGAGTCGGCGATCGTCACCTTGTGGTGCGCCTCGTACCGCTCCTTGAGCCCGCGGAGGATCGCGACGGTGTCTTCCACGCTCGGCTCCCCCACGTACACCTGCTGGAACCGCCGCTCCATGGCGGCATCCTTCTCGATGTATTCGCGGTACTCATTGAGCGTCGTCGCGCCGATCATGCGGAGTTCACCCCTGGCCAGCATCGGCTTGAGCATGTTGGCTGCGGCGACGGAGCCCTCACCCGCGCCGGCTCCCATCAGGGTGTGCAGCTCGTCGATGAAGGTGATGATCGAGCCTTCGGCGTCGTTGATCTCCTGAAGCACGGCTTTGAGGCGCTCCTCGAATTCCCCGCGATACTTGGCGCCCGCCACGAGCGCGGCGAGATCGAGGGAGACGATCTGCTTGTTCTTGAGCGAGTCGGCGACGTCACCGGCGACGATCCGCTGGGCAAGGCCCTCGACGACGGCGGTCTTGCCGACACCGGGTTCTCCGATGAGGACAGGGTTGTTCTTGGTGCGGCGCGTCAGGACCTGGCTGACCCGGCGGATCTCTGCGTCGCGACCGATGACCGGATCGAGTTTGCCGGATGCCGCGATCTGGGTGAGGTTCACCCCGTACAGTTCCAGGGCGCTCTTCTGCTCCTCCTGCGACTGCTGGCCAGGCTGCATGTGTGATTTCTCCTACGTGAAAGTTGAGTCGAACTGACTCAAGTTTAGCGCGACTCGACGGGTGATGCCAGCGCCGCGGGATCGTAGGCTGGGTGAACCAGCGAATTCCCAGTGAGAGGCCGCGCCATGCCCGATGTCGACGTGATCGTGATCGGCCTCGGCTCCATGGGAGGAGCCGCAGCCAACACCCTGGCCCAGCGCGGACTGAAAGTGCTCGGCCTCGAGCGGTTCTGGCCGTCCCACGACCGCGGTTCAGCGCACGGCGGCACCCGGATCATCCGCCAGTCGTACTACGAAGGCGTCGAGTACGTCCCGCTCCTCCGTCGTGCATACGAGGGTTGGCGCCGGCTCGAGGAACAGTCAGGGCGCGCTCTCGTCTCTCTCACAGGGGGAATCTACATCGGCGACCCCGGGGAGGAGACCTTCACGGGCGCGCTGCGGTCGGCACAGGAATGGAACCTGCCGCATGAGGTGCTGACGAGCGCGGAGATCACCGCTCGCTTCCCGGCGATGCGCCCCGCCGACCACGCGGTAGGCCTCTACGAGGCGAACGCCGGGTTCGTGAACCCGGAGCTGACGACCGCGGCGAACATCCAGGTCGCGACGCAGCATGGAGCACGGATGCATTTCGGCGAGACCGTGCTGTCGTGGTCGGCGACCCGCGGTGGCGGTGTCGAAGTGGTGACCAGTCAGGGAAAGTACGGGGCCGACCGTCTCGTTGTCGCGCCTGGCGCCTGGTCGGCCCAGTTGCTCGGCGAGGTCGGGGCGCCTGTGACCCCCGAGCGCCAGGTCGTCTACTGGTTCGCTCCCGGCTATGCGCCGGGTCGCCCTGCGTACGAGGATTACGCCGCAGGTCGACAGCCGGTGTTCATCGAACGCACCGACGGTAACGACCAGGTCTACGGGTTCCCGATCGCTGACGGCCCGGCCGGGGGCATCAAGATCGGGTTCTTCCGCGACGAGCGGCCGACGGACCCGGATGCCGTCGATCGCGAGGTTCTCCCGTTCGAAGTCGCTCGCATGCAGGCGCGAGCGCTCGAACTCTTCCCGCACCTCACCGGCCGCCTGCTCGATGCGCAGACCTGCCTGTACCCGAGTTCTCCTGACGACCACTTCATGATCGGCCTGCACCCCGAGTTCTCGCAGGTGACGGTCGCCACCGGCTTCGGCGGCCACGGCTTCAAGTTCGTGCCGGTCGTCGGGCAGATCGCCGCCGACCTGTCGACGAGGGGACGCACGGACCTGCCGATCGACCTGTTCTCGCTCGACCGGCCAGCACTGCAATTCTGAGTCGATCCATGAGCTCTATCTCGGAGGGTGAGATCGGCGGCACACAGGACTACGCTGACTGCAAAATCGGACCCGTCCGAACGCAAAACAACGACCCGCTTTCCCAGGGGGCACTGGGAAAGCGGGTCGTTTTGCGCAAATGCGGTCTGAGCCGCAACCTTTCAATTATCGCCCGGCGGGTGGCCCTGGCGGTGGAATGACGGGCGTGTCGTTGTCGATATACGTGTCGTCGGAACGGTCCGCGCTCGGTGCCTCGGCCCCTTCCGGCGTCGCCGCTGCGGCGAACTCGCTGGGCGACTCGCCTGTGACGTTCCCGGGGTGCGTCTCGTCGAAATCGTCGAGGATGCCGTTGGTCTGGTCGAACGGGTGGGCGACGTCGCCCAGCACGCCCACGTTCTCGCTCGTGGCGTCGACGGATTCGGAGCCGGTGGTGACAGGCCCCGTGCGATCGGCCGTGCTGACTTCTCCGTCAGCGTCGGTGATCTTCACCTGGTCTTCGATGTCTCGTTCTTCGTTCATACCCCGACGCTACGCGCGGGGATATCGACGGCAAGACCCTTGACAGACGATCAGGCGAGGGTCGGACTGACCTTGAAGCCGGCGCCGCGATGCTCGGCCGGGAGATGGTCGCCGCGCCCGTGGAGCTTGTTGCGAAGGCTTCCCGGCTCATAGTCGCTCGGGTAGGCGTCGCGCTTCTGGAGCTCGGGGACGACGAACTCGACGATGTCCTCGAACGTGCCCGGCGTGATCGCATAGGCGAGGTTGAATCCGTCGACGTCGGTCTCGTCCACCCACGACTGCAGCTGGTCGGCCACTTCGGCCCCCGAACCGACGATCCGGGTCCCGAGGCCGCCGATCCCGGCCCAGTTCGCGATGTCACGGACCGTCCACTCGCTGCCGTCTTCGGATGCCGCCTGGAAGTTCGCGACCGCCGACTGGATGGCGTTGCTCTTCACGTCGCCGATCGGGTCGTCGAGGTCGTACTGGGACAGGTCGACTCCCATCCACCCTGACATGAAGACGAGGGCGCCTTCAGCGCTGGCGTACTGCTGGTAGTCCTCGTGCTTGGCCTGGGCCTTCTCGGGCGTCTCATCGGTGATGATCGTGACGAGCTGGTAGATCTTCGCGGAGTACCGGTCGCGGCCAGCCGCTTCGAGGGCATCCCGGATCTTCGACACCGTCGACTTCAGGACGGCCTTCGTCGGCGATCCGACGAAGATGGCCTCGGCGTTCTCGGCGGCGAACTGGATGCCACGCCCTGAGGCGCCGGCCTGGAAGATCACCGGGGTGCGCTGCGGGGACGGTTCGGACAGGTGGATGCCTGGCACGGTGAAGTTCTTCCCAGCGTGCCCGATCTCGTGCACCTTGGCCGGGTCGGTGAAGATCCCCGTCTCGCGGTCACGGACGACGGCGTCGTCCTCCCACGAACCCTCCCAGAGCTTGTAGAGCACCTCGAGGTATTCGTCGGCGATGTTGTATCGCTCGTCGTGTTCGACCTGGTCGTCGTGACCCATGTTGCGCGCGGCGCTGGGCAGGTAACCGGTGACCACGTTCCAGCCGATACGACCCTTGGTGAGGTGGTCGAGTGTGGAGAGTCGCCGTGCGAACGGGTACGGGTGCTCGTAGGCCGTTCCTGCGGTGATCCCGAAGCCGAGGTTCTTCGTCACGGCCGCCATGGCCGAGACGAGCAGCAGGGGGTCGCTCACCGGGACCTGCGCGCCGTTGCGCAGCGCGGCTTCGTTGCTGCCGCCATAGACGTCGTAGGTACCGAGCACGTCGGCGATGAACAGCCCGTCGAACTTGCCGCGCTCGAGCAGCTGGGCCAGTTCGGTCCAGTAGCTGAGGTCGGTGTACCGGTGCGACTGGTCGTCCGGGTGGCGCCAGAGCCCTGGGGACTGGTGGGCGACGCAGTTCATGTCGAAGGCATTGAAGCGAATGTGACGGGCCATCGTCCCATCGTGCGGGGAATCCGGCTTTCGCGCTGGGCGGGCCGACACACGGCGTCACAGAACACCCGGGGCGCGCTCAACAGGACGAACTGCTCGCGCGCGACGCTCGACAGGAGCAAGCGCCCGATTTCAGCGGGCGGTTCCTGTTGAGCGCGCGGGCGGACCGGCGAGCACCCGCTCGTACACGTCGATCATGCGGGCCGTCTGATAGCTCTGCCTGAACTCCTGGCTGGTCTGAGGCTCCACCACCAGTGTCGTTCCGGATGCCACGTCGGCGGCCACGCGACGGATTACCTCGGCGAGCGCCGCCACCGACCCGTCGTCCGGCTGCCAGTAAGTGTCCTTCGGGAGTTCCCCGGCGATGTTCGGGTCGCTCACGATCGACGGTGTTCCGAGCGCGGCAGCTTCGAACACGGTCATGCCCTGGGTCTCGAAGCCGATCGACGTCTGCACGAGGGCGTCGGCTGAGGCGATCGCCGTGAGGGCATCCCGGTACGGCACCTTGCCCGCGAACCGTACCCGGCCGACGAGGCCGTGGTCGCGCACGAACGCCTGGGCCTTCGACAGCAGCAGGCCTGCACCGTACAGCCGGAACTCGGCGTCCACGTCGGCCACCCGAATCGCCTCGAGATATTCGAGGATTCGCTTCTCCGCGCTCATTCTCCCCATCCAGACGAACAGCGGCCGGGAGCGCTGCCTCGGCACGGCGTCGGCGAGCACCTCTTCGACCACGGCGTCGTCCGCCCCTGTCCAGATCACGTCGACGTCCGCGGCGACGCCCTTCCGTTCCAGCAGCGACGCGAAGTGCCCGCTCGGCGCCGTCGAGGCATCCGCGCGAACGGCGAGTTCGTTGAGGAATGACCACGCGCTGGGGGCGAGGCGGGACCGCGTCGGCTTGAGCACCAGGTGCTGCCACCAGAGCAGCCCACGCACCGCCAGCCGGGGGAACGGGACGACCTGCTCGATCCCGAACTCCATGTGGTTGTGAAACGTGTGCACGGTGCGGATGCCGTGCCTCGCGGCATAGCGGTATCCGAGCATCGCGCCCCAGTAGTCGGCCTGCACATGGACGATGTCGACCGGCGCTCGCGTGGCAAGTGCCGCGTCGAGAAAGCGGTCGGTGCGGCGGGAGACGAGAGTCATCGAGTATTCGCGGTCGAGGGTGATCGGCACGGACGGCGTGTCGACGTAGTCCGGGTCGCCGGGATGCTCGCGGTGCATCTTCGGGGCACAGACCGTCACCGTGTGCCCGGCCTTCTCGAGGAAACGCTTCTGCAGTCTGAGTGAGACCTGCACTCCGCCGAGGGAGTCCGCGTGCTGGTCGCTGAACATCAGAATGTGCATGGTCCAACAAGCGTAGCCGGGCAACCCTGCGGTCAGCCGCTGATGCCCTCGACCTCTTCCAGCGCCTCGAGCAGCGACCCCTGCGCGAAACCGAACCAGTCGTA
This sequence comes from Mycetocola sp. Y719, assembly GCF_056713205.1. Lineage (NCBI taxonomy): Bacteria > Bacillati > Actinomycetota > Actinomycetes > Micrococcales > Microbacteriaceae > Mycetocola > Mycetocola sp. Y719. The sequence goes on from NZ_JBWYGY010000003.1 coordinate 38,417, forward strand.
CAGGCTCTCGACGTAGTCGTTGTCCGAGTCGACGTCCGGCTCGGTTCCCGTGGCGATGCCGAGGCTCGTGGCCAGGACGAGCCTCAGGTCAGTGAGCGTTCCGAGCCAGTACATCGCGTACTCGCGGTCGAGCTGCACGGTGCGCACCTCTCCGTCGCCCGTCCGGAGGGTCTCGGCGTTGTCGAACGAGACGAGGACGCCCCTGGCGTTCTCGATCTTGCGGTCGATGAGGTCGTCGAGGGTGAACCGGCGGAACTCGTCTGCCGCCTCCGGATCGTCTGCGTATGCATCCGGGAACAGACGGGCCAGCACGCCGGGGTCGACGTTCGCCTCGCCTTCCTTCACCCGCTCGAGCAGTCCGATGATCTGCTGCACGAGGTCGGTGAAGACGACGACCTCCTGCACCTCGAATTCGGCAAGGAGGTCTCCACCGGAGAGTGCGTCGAACGCTCTCATTCGGGCACCTTGACCAGCGTCGACAGCAATCCGTAGCCGTGCATCGCAACCACGTGGCGTTCCATCTCCTCGCGACTCCCCGTCGCCACGACGGCCCTGCCCGAGTTGTGAACCTGGAGCATGAGTTCGTCGGCACGCGCCTGGTTGAACCCGAAATAGCTGCGGAACACCCACGAAACGTAGGTCATCAGGTTCACCGGGTCATCCCACACCACAGCGTTCCACGGCGTTCCGAGCGTGAGCGACTCGGCGAGGTCCTTGCGGTGGTCTAGTTGCGGCACGCTCCCAGCTTTGCACTCGACGCGTCCAAAGCACAGCCCGCGGACGGGGCGAGGCCCCGTCGCCGGGGCCGGAGGACCACAATCCTCAGCGGCGTTCCCCGGTCGTTGCGTATTGTCGTCAGAAGGGCATCGCGCCCATCGACGACGGGAGTGAACGTGTTGAAACTTGGAGTGAAGGCGTCGGCGGAGCAGTTCGGCCCGCGCGACCTCGTCGAGATCGGCGTCATGGCCGAGGAGCACGGATTCGACAGCGTCACCGTGAGCGACCACTTCCAGCCGTGGCGACACAACGGCGGCCACGCGCCCTTCTCCCTCGCGTGGATGACCGCGGTCGGTGAGCGTACCGAGCGCATCAGCATCGGGACATCGGTGATGACGCCGACCTTCCGGTACAACCCGGCCGTCGTCGCGCAGGCCTTCGCCACCATGGGCTGCCTCTACCCTGACCGCGTCTTCCTCGGCGTCGGCACCGGCGAGGCCCTGAACGAGATCGCGACCGGCTACCAGGGCGAGTGGCCCGAGTTCAAGGAACGTTTCGCCCGCCTGCGTGAAGCCGTCGACCTCATGCGCCAGCTCTGGGTCGGCGACCGTGTCGACTTCGACGGCGAGTACTACACGACCCGCGGTGCGTCGATCTACGACGTGCCGGACGGCGGCGTGCCCGTCTACGTGGCGGCGGGCGGTCCCGTCGTCGCCAGGTACGCCGGTCGCGCCGGTGACGGCTTCATCTGCACGTCCGGTAAGGGCATGGAGCTGTACACCGACAAACTCCTCCCCGCTGTCGCCGAGGGCGCAGCGAAGGCCGGCCGCGATGCCGACGAGATCGACAAGATGATCGAGATCAAGATCTCCTACGACACGGACCGCGATGTCGCGCTCGAGAACACGCGCTTCTGGGCCCCGCTCTCGCTCACGCCTGAGCAGAAGCACTCCATCGAGGATCCGATCGAGATGGAGGCGGCGGCTGACGCCCTCCCGATCGAACAGGTCGCCAAGCGCTGGATCGTCTCCTCCGACCCCGACGAAGCCGTCTCGCTGATCAAGCCGTACATCGACGCCGGCCTGAACCACCTCGTCTTCCACGGCCCCGGCGGCGACCAGAAGCGGTTCCTCGACCTCTTCGAGCGTGACCTCGCCCCGCGGCTCCGCGAGCTCGGCTAGGGAATGCTCGGGGAGAACACTCCGCTGACCAGGGCCATACGGGCACCGAATCCGGGGCCGATGACCCTGAACGGCACGAACAGCTATCTGGTCGGCGCCCGGGAATCGGGCGGCATCGTGATCGTCGATCCCGGACCGGACGATGCCGGGCATGTCGGTCGGTTGGCGGCCGCTGGCCGGATCGACCTGATCCTGATCACGCATCACCATCTCGATCACACGGGTGGCAGCGCTGAGCTCCACCGGCTCACAGGGGCTCCTGTCCGTGCGTTCGATCCGGCGTTCTGCATCGCTGGTGCGCCGCTTCTCGACGGGGAGGTCATCGCGGCAGCGGGCACGAGCATCCGCGTCGTTGCCACTCCCGGCCACTCGGCCGATTCGGTCTGCTTCGTCATCGGCGGGGATGGACCTCACGGGTCGATTCTCACCGGTGACACGATCCTGGGGCGCGGCTCGACGGTGATCGCGCGCGGCGACGGCGACCTCGCGGCGTACCTGTCGTCGCTCGAGAGGCTCCGATCACTCGGACCCCTGACAGCGCTCCCCGCTCACGGGCCGATGCTCCCCGATCTCGAGGCAGCCTGCGACGAGTACCTCGCCCACCGGCGCTCACGTCTCGACGACGTGCGGTCGGCGCGTGTGCTGCTCGGCGCAGATGCCACGGTCGCTGCGGTGACTGACATCGTCTACGCCGACATCGACCCTCCACTCCGCTTCGCCGCCGAGTACTCGGTCGAAGCGCAGCTCGCGTATCTCGACGCCATCGACTCCGCCGCTGAGGGAACAAACCCGACGCAGAAGGGCTTCCACTCAGCATGACAACTCTTGGACTCATCGGGTCAGGCCACATCGGCTCCCAGCTCGCACGCGCCGCCGTCTCGCACGGCTACGACGTGATCGTCTCGAACTCCCGCGGACCCGAGTCCCTCACCGAGCTCATCCTCGAACTCGGTGAACGGGCGACAGCAGGGACGACAGCGGATGCCGCGGCGGCCGACCTCGTCGCCGTCGCGATCCCGCTCAGGGAGATCGAGAACCTGCCTGCCGACCTCCTCGCCGGCAAGGTCGTCATCGACACGAGCAACTACTACCCTCAGCGGGACGGACGCATCGCGGTGCTCGACGAGGAGCAGACGACGGTCTCCGAATTGGTGCAGGCGCATTTCACCGACGCCAGGATCGTGAAGGCGTTCAATCACATCTACGCGTCGGCCATCACCGACGACGCCCAGTCAGCGGGGACCGCTGAACGGCGGGCCCTCATCGTCGCCGGGGAGGACGCGGCTGCCAAGGTCACCGTGGGCGCCTTCATCGACGCGATCGGATTCGATGTGCTCGACATCGGCGGACTCGCGGAGAGCTGGCGCATCCAGGTCGGAACGGCCGCCTACGGGCCGCGGCGCGACCGCGAGGAGCTCGAGATCGACATCGCCCAGGCCCAGCGGCCCGGCGGGCACTGAGTCCGGCGGGCGTGGTTTGTAGACCCACGCCACCAGCACGACCGAGATGATCATCAGCAGGAACCACGAGACGAGTTTCGCGGCACTGACGAGGCTCCAGCCATCGAGCTGGTCCGGGTAGAGCCAGGCGCCCGCCCACGTCCCGATGTTCTCGGCCAGCCAGATGAAGATCGCGACGAGCGCGAAAGCGATGAGCAACGGCATCCGGAACGTGCGCCGGAAGATGCGGAAGTGCATCACGGTCCGCAGGTACACGACGATCACCGCGGCGAGCAGCAGCCAGCGGAGGTCGACGATGTAGTGCTGCGTGAAGAAGTTGAGGTAGATCGCCGAGGCGACGATGGCGGTGATCCAGCGCCGCGGGTAGCGGTCGAAGCGCAGGTCGAACAGCCGGTAGACGCGGACCATGTACGACCCGACCGCCGCGTACATGAACCCGCTGAACAGGGGCACTCCGCCGATGCGCAGGATACCCTCCGCCTCGTACATCCATGATCCGACGTCGGTCTTGAACAGTTCCATCACCGTGCCGACGACGTGGAAGAGGATGATCACCCGCAGTTCCCGCAGGGTCTCGAGTTTCGCGGCGACCATGACGATCTGGATCGCGATGGCGGCGAGGGTCAGGGCGTCGTTGCGGGCGAGCGCCGCGTCATCCGGGTACCACAGCCGTGCCGCGACGATGACGACCAGGAGCGCTGCACCGAACGCGCACGCCCACGCCTGTTTCGCTCCGAAGACCAGGAATTCGACGAGTTTGGAGCGGATGCCGTCCGTCGGCGCCGTATCGAGCAGGCGATGCGCGGCATCGTCGATCAGCTGTTCGACCGACGTGAACCTGCGAGCCATTGGTCCAACCTACCCGCGGGCGTCCTCCGCCCGGCGCCTCACGGAGACGGTCACGGTGAACTTGGAGTTCCGCCCGAGCTGGCGGGTGGGCCCGAGAAGCCGTTCGAGCGTCTGGCGGTAGCCGAGGTGGGAGTTCCACACTGTCCACAGTTCGCCTCCCGGTTTCAGCACGCGAGCCGCATCCTGGAACAGCTTCTCCGCGATGCCGGCGTGCACGGTCGCTCCGACGTGGAACGGAGGATTCAGCAGGATGAGCTCGGCGGAGGCGTCCGCCCACGCGGACAGAGCGTCATCCCGCACGACACTCACCCGGTCGGCCACACCGTTCGCGAGGGCGGTCTGGCGTGCGGATGCCACGGCGGCCGCCGATTGATCGGTGGCGGTGACGAGAATGTCCGGGTGGGCGCGGGCGACGGCGGTGGCGAGGACCCCGGCGCCGCAGCCGAGGTCGATGGCCTCCCTGGCGGCGGGCAGAGAGTCGAGGAAGCCGAGCAGGAACCGCGTGCCGATGTCGATCTTCGTGCCGGCGAATGCGGCTCCGTGCGCGCACACCCACAGCCCGAGGTCGTCGTGGAACTCGCGGGCCGGCCAGGCCGGATCGCCCGTCGCATGCCGAGGTCCGCTTGCGACGAGCACCCGTGATTTCTGCTGCGCCAGCGATGCTGCCACTGTCTCGAAGGATCGTCCGAGCACGTCGTTCATGGCGTGGGTCATGTGTTTGACCCGGCCGCCGGCGAAGATCACGACGTCCGGGCTCGCGGTGAGCGCGAGCAGTTCGCTGATCTCGGCGAGTGCGTCCAGTGAGCGGGGCAGCTGGAGCAGGACGGTCCTGGCCCCGCGGAGGGCGGATGCCTCGAGCGGCACGCTCGTGAATGCATCCGTCAGCCCGAAGCTGTCCGCATTCGCGGCGAGTGCCCGCTCACCGGACAGCTCGTCCTGGTGCACGCGGATGCCTGTGGCTCCTGCCGTCGCCGCGGCGAGCGTCAGCGCCCCGTAACGGTCGCCGATCACGACGACGTCGCCTGGTGCTGACGCAGCGAGCGCTTCTGCCGCGGTGCCGAGGAGGAGCCGGTCGGTGGCGTCTGACGCGAGGAGGTTCGGTGCTTCCACGTCTGGCCACCGGCGGAGCCGGTCGAACGGGAAGTCTGTCACTGAATCAGGGTATCGGTGGCGCCTGCATTGACGTGTCTCCCGTGGGCCGCTCGCGGAAGGCGTGCGCCATCCACCACCAGCTGAGCAGCCCGATCAGGGCGCTCACGATGAGGCTGACGATGCCGCCGACAGCGGCAACGGTGACCAGCGGGGTGAAGTCGAAGTCGGAGAGTGAATCGAGCCCGCCGGGGTCGCCGAGGCCCTCGGGCACATTCGTGGTCGGGGTGAACATGTTCCCCAGGTTGAGGAGAGGCGAGGTGATGCCGCTGATGAAGCCGTTGGCGACGATCGCGATGCCGAGTCCGCTCCAGGTGACGGCCACCGGGCGGTTCACCGTGTGGCCGCGAAGAATCCAGATACTGGACAGGTAGCCGAGGACCCAGATGATCACGCCGAGAATCACCATCCCGATGAACCAGGGAGCCGCCGTCGACCAGGCATCCCGGACGAACTGCTCGACGACGTCAGGGCCGGCGAGGCCGTCCTGGGAGAAGTCTTCAGGGTTGCGGCTGGCGATCCAGCCGAACAAGGCTCCGAAGAATGCGCCGAACGCCGCGATGGCCAGTGGAATCATCACCAGGGCGAACCCGAGACTCATCAGGGTGAAGGAGACGGCGCCGGCGATCATGGCACCGCGCTTCTGACGCGGGCCGAGCGGCGGACGGCGGGGCACCGTCGGCCCTGGCGCGTACGCGATGGGTGCCTGCTGCTGATACCCCGGTTGTGCGTATCCCGGTTGCTGCTGGGTGTACCCAGGCGCCTGCTGGAGATAGCCCTGCTGCTGGTGCGGATACGCAGCCGGCTGCTGTGCATGGCCCGGTTGCTGCGGATAGCCCGGTTGCTGCGGATAGCCCGGTTGCTGCGGATAGCCCGGTTGCTGCGGATACCCGGCGGTCGGGTACGCGGGAGCCTGCATGGGCCCGGGTGCCGGAGCCTCGGGCGAGTCAGGGGCAGGAGGCGCCGGGGCGCCGGGAGGCGGGGCCAGCGGTGATCCGGGCGGCGGGCCGTCCGACGCTGCGGGCGGTTGAGGTTCCACCGGCGGCTGCGGTGCCGTCGGGTCAGGACCCGGCTGCTTTCCTGGGGTCGAAGGATTGTCGGGAACGTGCTGTTCGTGCTCGCTCATGCCGCCAGCTTAACGACCCGTTCGCATCCGCGTAACCCACGCGGCCAAATCGGTCGGCCGAGTCGGATTTTGCCTCCGATCAGCCCGAAAGCCCCGGCCGGTCGGGTCCAAAGGGCAGCCAGCAGAATCGAGTGGTCCTGAACGGCTGCCCGCGCGGCATCCGAACGACCATTCGGGCCCACTCGACGCTTGGCGGGTCCGGGATGCCGGCCGCGGTTAGCGCTGGAACGGCCGCCAGATCACGAGCTCCGTGCGTCGCTGGGCGCGCGTGCCGCTCTTCAGCGGAACGACGTCGCCCTGCGATCCGGCCGCGAACACGCGGCGCCCGGGCGACTTCACCAGCTCGCTCGCGAGGGCATGCTCGAGTTCGCGGACGCGCGAGGCCAGCGCCGCCACCTCGTTTTCGAGGGTGAGGATGCGACTGATGCCCTCGAGGCTCACGCCCTCCGCGCTCAGTCGGGCGACTTCGCGCAACTGTGCGACGTCACGCATCGAGTACCTGCGGGACTTGCCCGCGGTTCTCGTCGGGGAGACGAGGCCGAGCCGGTCGTACTGCCGCAGGGTCTGCGGATGCATTCCGGCCAGCTCGGCCGCCATCGCGATCGCGAAGATCGGCGAATTCTCGTCCATCCTCGTTATCCTCGCGCCCGGTGGATGAGGTCCTCGCGTGGGTTCTCGTGCGGTTCCAGCTCGTGGAAGTGCTCGAGAGCGGCCTTGGCTTCCGCGCTGAGGTGCGACGGGACCGCGACCTGGACGACCGCGAGCAGGTCGCCGGTGCCCTTCGCTGTCGATACGCCCCTGCCCTTGACCCGAAGGATCCGGCCAGAGGGGGTCCCAGGAGCGACCCGCAGTTTCACGGGGTCGCCGCCGAGTGTCGGCACCTCGATCGTGGCGCCGAGGGTGGCCTCCACGAACGTGACAGGCACGTTCACGCGCAGGTTGAGCCCGTCTCGTTCGAACACCGGATGCTTGCGCACGGTGACCGTGAGAACGAGGTCGCCGGCAGGGCCGCCGTCCGGAGACGGGTGCCCCTTGCCGCGCAACTTGATCTTCTGTCCGTCGGCGACGCCGGCCGGGATGTTGACCTTGATCGTGCGGCCTTCGGCAGTCTGCAGGGTGATCTGCTCACCCTTGGTCGCCGTGAGGAAGTCGATCGTCGTGGATGCTGTGACGTCGCGGCCGGGCGTCGGCCCGCCGAACCCGCGGTATCCGCCCGTGGGCTGGCCGAAGCCCCCACTGCGCCCGAACATCCCGCCAAGGATGTCTTCGAAGTCGGCCTGCTGGTAGCTGGTGCTGGTGCCGCGTGCGCCGCCACCGAACATCCCGCCGAAGACGTCGTCGAAGCCACCGGATGCCCCGCCGCCGCCTGGGGCGGTGAAGCGGGCTCCTGATCCCATCGCGCGCACGGCGTCGTATTCCTTGCGCTGCTCGGGGTCGTTGAGCACCGAGTATGCCTCGCTGACCTCCTTGAACCGGGATTCAGCCTTGGCGTCTCCCGCGTTCGAGTCGGGGTGGTACTTGCGCGCGAGCTTGCGGTAGGTCTTCTTCAGCTCCTCCGGCGTCACATCCTTCTTGACGCCGAGGATCTTGTAGAAGTCCTTGTCGAACCAGTCCTGACTTGCCATCGCGTCTACTCGGCGGGAACCGCGACGACGACCTTGGCCGCGCGAAGCAGAGTCGAGCCGACGAGGTAGCCGGTTTCGACGACATCGATCACAGTGGCAGCCTCGACGTCCGGCGACGGCTGCTGGAAGACAGCCTCGTGGACGTTGTGATCGAACGCATCGCCCTTCGCGCCGAACGGCACGAGGCCGATCTTCTCGACGCTCCCACGCAGCTTCGCCGCGATCGTCGCGAACGGCGCGTCGCCCTCGAGGTCTCCGTGCTTCTCAGCGCGGTCGAGGTCGTCGAGCACAGGCAGCAGCAGCTTGATGACATCACCGGTGACGCGCTCGCGCTCCACCTCACGGTTCGCCTCGGTGCGCCTGCGGTAGTTGGCGTATTCGGCGGTGACACGCTTGAGGTCGACGAGGTGCTCGTGCTCAGGATCTGCGTCAGCGACGCGCTCGCCGAGATCCTCGTCGAGGCCGTCGGCCTGCGCGGCGTCGAGGATGTCCTGGACCGTCAGTTCGTCTTCGGTCGTCTCGGGCAGTTCGGAGTCCACCTGCGACTCAGGGTCGGAAGCTCGCGCTTCCGACCCCTCGTCCACTGGCTGAACCTCGTCACCGTTGTCTGGAGTCGGGTTCTTGTCAGTCATGTTTACTTCTTGTCGCTCTCGGTCTCGGTCTCGTCATCGACGACTTCGGCGTCGACGACATCCTCATCGGACGCCGTCTCGGTGGGCTGCTCAGCGCCTTCGGCCGGAGCCGACTCCGCCTGCTGGGCCTGCGAGTAGATCGCTTCGCCGAGCTTGACCTGGCTCTCGTTGAGCTTGTCGTACGCGGTCTTCACCGCGGCCTCGTCGTCGCCCGCGAGGGCGGACTTCAGTGCGTCGACGTCGCCCTGGACCTCGCTCTTGACGTCCTCAGGCAGCTTGTCGTCGTTCTCCTTGATGAGCTTGTCGATCGAGTAGGCGAGCTGCTCGGCCGTGTTGCGCGTCTCGGCTGCCTCACGGCGAGCCTTGTCGTCTGCAGCGTGCTCTTCAGCCTCGCGCACCATACGCTCGATGTCTTCCTTCGCCAGCGAGGAACCGCCGGTGATCGTCATCGACTGCTCCTTGCCCGTGCCCTTGTCCTTGGCGGACACGTGCACGATGCCGTTGGCGTCGATGTCGAAGGTGACCTCGACCTGCGGGATGCCGCGAGGCGCAGGGGCGATGCCCGTGAGCTCGAACGTTCCGAGGTTCTTGTTGTCGCGGGTGAACTCACGCTCACCCTGGAAGACCTGGATCGCGACGGACGGCTGGTTGTCGTCCGCCGTCGTGAAGGTCTCGCTGCGCTTGGTCGGGATGGCCGTGTTGCGCTCGATGAGCTTGGTCATGATGCCGCCCTTGGTCTCGATGCCGAGGGAGAGCGGGGTGACGTCGATGAGGAGGACGTCCTTGCGCTCGCCCTTCAGCACACCGGCCTGGAGTGCGGCGCCGACGGCGACGACCTCGTCAGGGTTGACACCCTTGTTGGGCTCCTGTCCACCGGTCTCTTCCTTCACGAGCGCTGAGACGGCGGGCATCCTGGTGGAACCACCGACGAGCACGACGTGCGCGATGTCGCCGACCTTGATGCCTGCCTCACGGATGACGTCCTGGAACGGCTTCTTCGTGCGGTCGAGGAGGTCGCTGGTCATCTGCTCGAACTGGGCGCGGGTGAGCGTCTCGTCGAGGTTGGCCGGACCGTTCTCGGTGAGCGAGAGGTACGGGAGCTGGATCGACGTGGACATGCCAGAAGACAGTTCCTTCTTGGCCTGCTCAGCGGCTTCCTTGAGACGCTGCTTGGCGATCTTGTCGTTCGAGACGTCGACGCCTGTGGTCTCCTTGAAGCGCTTGATCAGGTGCTCGACGACGCGCTGGTCCCAGTCGTCTCCACCGAGGCGGTTGTCACCGGCGGTCGCGCGGACCTGGATGGTCGAGAAGTCGTCGTCCTTGCCCACTTCGAGCAGCGAGACGTCGAAGGTTCCGCCACCGAGGTCGAAGACCAGGATGAGCTCGTCTTCCTTGCCCTTGTCGAGGCCGTAGGCGAGTGCGGCAGCGGTCGGCTCGTTGATGATGCGGAGCACGTTGAGTCCGGCGATCTCGCCGGCTTCCTTCGTGGCCTGGCGCTCGGCGTCGTTGAAGTACGCGGGGACGGTGACGACGGCATCCGTCACCGTGTCGCCGAGGTACTGCTCGGCGTCGCGCTTGAGCTTGGCGAGGATCCGTGCCGAGATCTCCTGCGGGGTGTACTTCTTGTCATCGACGGCGAAGGTCCAGTCGGTGCCCATGTGGCGCTTGACTGATGCGATCGTCCTGTCGACGTTGGTGACGGCCTGACGCTTGGCGGTCTCACCGACGAGCACCTCGCCGTCCTTGGTGTACGCGACGACCGACGGGGTGGTGCGGAGGCCCTCGGCGTTCGCAATGACGGTGGGCTCACCACCCTCGAGGACGGCAACGACCGAGTTGGTGGTTCCGAGGTCGATTCCTACTGCACGTGCCATGTGTTTCTATCTCCTTTGAGACCGGGTACGGTCTGATTCGAATGGGGCCTGAAAAGCGGCCGGAGTCGAAGTTCGTGAAAGCCCCTCATAGTTGAGCGGCGATGACTCAAGTTTACCGGCGCGTGGAGGCCTGTCAACTTCTCACAGCGAATCTTGAGCCAGCCCGACTCAACTTTGCCGGACATCCGGATGCGACGAAACGGGCGGCCCCCGCAGGGACCGCCCGTTTCACGTCAGTCGGCGGATGCCGTCACTCGGTTCGGCGAACGGCGGCAGCGATCCCCGCGATCACCAGAACAGCGCCGGCGGCGATCAGGCCGGCGATCAGCCAGGTCACCGGGTCCTGCACGAACGGCACGACCGCGTTCGCGACCATGAATCCCGCGAACACGAGCAGCAGCACACCCCAGAAGATCGTCCCGAACCGTGCGGGCAGCCGCTTGCGGTCCGCGGCAGGCGCGGGGGGCGTCGCCGCCGGAGCCGTGTAGTCGGTCCGGAACCAGGACGCCGGGTCCGTGGCGTCCTCGGTCGGGCTGACCGGCTCCGTCGGCCTGGTCGGGCTGTCCGGGCTGATCGGCTCCGTCGGCCGCGTCGTTCCGGCCGGGTCGATCGGCACGGTCGGTCGGTTGTCGTTGTCGTTGTCGTTGTCGGTCATCGTCCGCTCCTCACGCTGTCATCGATGTTCACTCCGGCCGCGGCGACCCAGACCCTCACGGTCGTCGTGTCGTCCGAGGCGGTGAGGCCGTAGCGGACCTCGTCCCGGTAGAAGACGCCTCCGCGGCTGTGGTTGTCGCCATCCTCATCGACGTAGTTGAGCCCGGCGACGAGGCCGTTGACCTCGATGATGACGGGCACGTCCTCCGGGAGGACGATGTCGAGGGAGCCCGCGGCGAGCCAGAGGTCCACCGTTCCCCCGACGTCCGCCGACTGGTCGTCCAGTCCGGTGAGGTCGAGCGTGGGTGCGCCGGCAACCATGGCGTACCCTGTCGACTCGTCCTGAGGTGCGTCAGAGACCATCCAGGTGGTGTTTCCGACCACCGACACGGAAGTGCCGCGGGGGAAGACTCCGGCGAACAGGATCGCGATGATGGCGAGGACCGAGAAGAAACCGAGCGCCCCGCTCTCCTTGCCCCGGATGCCGGCGATGATCGTTGCGACCGCGAGGACGCCGAGGGCGGTTCCCAGGCCGAGGACGAGAGCCGCGTTCGACCACTCCCGGTAACCGAAGAGCAGGGGCGCGAGCGCTCCGGCGACGACGGCGAGCCCGAGGGAGATCGAGACGTATGCGGCGCCCGGCTGGCGTCGACGATAGCGCTCCTCGTGTTCGCGACGCTGTTCGGCCCGAGCGGCGTCGCGCTGACGCCGCTGCGCTTCTCTTTCGGCCACGCTCGGGTTCGGGAACCCGTGGTGTGCCGCCGACGGGGTGGCGAACCAGCTCGACGAGCCCGCGGTGGACGAGCCGGTGAGGGGTTGCGATGCATCCGCAGGCGTCGATGGGGACTCCGGGAACCCGGTTGCCGTGGATGCAGCACCGGCGGCGCCGGCGGCTGCAGTGGCATCCGCCGTGCCCGCAGTCGGAGCAGCTGTCGGCTGCGGCGTCCAGAACTCCGCGTGGGAGGTGCCTGCAGGAACCGGCGCCCGGGGCACCCGGCGGGCGATGTAGACGGTGAGCCAGATCAGCCCGGCGACCAGAGCAAGGATCCAGCCGGTGCGCAGGGTGGCCTCGAGCCAGCCGGGCATGTTCCACCAGTCGGGGACCCCGCGCCACCACACGCCCTGCATGAAGGGAAGGAAGGTGAGCACGATCAGCACGCCGATGGCGACCATGGCGGGTTCGAATACGCCCTTGATCGCCTGCTCGACGTGGATCCGGCCGCTGGAGTCGGGCAGGAGCGCCCAGGCGACGGCGTAGAGGAAGAGCACGGGGCCACCGAGGATCGCGACGACGAGGATGGCGCCGCGGATGATCAGCGGGTCGAGCCGGGTGTGGGCCGCGATCCCGCCGGCCACACCGGCGAGCCAGTGGTCGTCTGAGCGACTGAGGCCGAGTCCCCGGATCCAGTCGAAGAATGAGCCGGAGTACTGCGCTCCTGGCGGTGTCGCCGACGGTCCTGCCGGGCTTGATGGTGCGTTCGTCATGCTTCGAGTGTGGAGCGGCCGGGCGGCCGCTGCCATGGGGTATCACCCTGATCGCACCCTGAGATGCGTCGGGGGCGGCTGTATTCGCGCAGTCAGGGTGCTTGGATGGCTCATATGGATACCCCCGTGATGACCCGCCCGCAGGTGCGGCTCATCGGTGGCGTCTGCGCGGGGTTCGCCGATCACACCGGTCTTCCCCTCGCGCTCGTCCGCACCGCCACGGTCGTCCTCGCGGTGTGCGGCGGCGCCGGATTCCTCCTCTACGGCTGGCTGTGGGCGACGACCCCGACCAGGACGGATGCCGTCGAGCCGGTGAAGAGGACACTCACCCGCCCCGCGGAACAACCGGACGCAATGGACGCGCCACATGACAGGCGCTCCGCCCCCGTGACGGAGATCCTGCTTGGGCTCGCCCTGCTGGCGGCCGGCGGCGCGCTCGTGGCGTCGCGAATGGGCGTCGATGTCCCGCTCGCATTCATCATCCCCACCATCGTCGTGCTCGCAGGGGCCGGCCTGGCCTGGCGGCAGTTCGACGACCTCCGCCGGCAGCGATCGTCCTCGTCCTCCGCGCTGCTCGTCCGCGCCCTCGGCGCGCTCGTGCTCGTCGCCCTCGGCATCCTGCTGTTCTTCGTGACCGGGGAGGAACCGAACCTCTGGACCGTGTTCGTCGCCGCCATCGCCGTCCTCGTCGGTGTCGCCATCGTCGTCGCGCCGTGGCTCGTCCGGCTGACCAGGGACCTCGCCGACGAGCGTGCCGCCCGCGTCCGCGAAGCCGACCGCGCCGAGATCGCCGCACACTTGCACGACTCCGTGCTCCAGACCCTTGCCCTGATCCAGCAGAAGGCCGACCCGGCCAGCGAAGCCTCACGGCTGGCCAGGGCCCAGGAACGCGAACTGCGCGACTGGCTGTTCGCCGGATCCCCAGGGGCCTCAGTGAATCTGGCCGACGAACTCCGCAGGATCGCCGCGGTGATCGAGCAGGAGTACGCGGCGCACATCGACGTCGTGTCCGCAGGGCAGAGCCCGGACACGGTGCCAGACGCGCTCCTCGGCGCGGCGAGGGAGGCCATGCTCAACGCGGCCAGGCACGCAGGCGGAACCGTCTCGGTCTACCTCGAGTCCTCGCCGACGAGCGTCGAGCTCACCGTCACCGACCGCGGCCCCGGTCTGAACCTCGACGACATCCCGAACGACAGGATGGGCGTGCGGGAGTCGATCCTCGGGCGGATGCGACGGATCGACGGCACCGCCGAGCTCCGCCCAGGCCCAGGCGGCACAGGCACCGAAGTCCGTCTTCTTCTTCCCCTGACCGATGGAGTGCACCATGTCGACAGCTGAACCGACCAGGCCGGACCTCACGGTCGTCATCGTCGACGACCACTCCATCTTCCGCTCAGGGCTGCGTTCCGACCTGGCCGACAGCATCCGTGTCATCGGCGAAGCGGCGACAGTGGACGAGGCCGTCGCCCTCGTCTCCGCCACCCAGCCGCAGGTCGTCCTGCTCGATGTCCACCTGCCGGGAGGGGCAGGTGGGGGCGGAGCCGAGGTCATCCGACGGTCCGCAGCCGCGGCCCCGCAGACCAAATTCCTCGCGTTGAGCGTTTCGGATGCCGCTGACGACGTCGTCACCGTCATCCGGAGCGGAGCTCGCGGCTACATCACCAAGAGCGCATCGGGTGCCGACGTGTCCGATGCAGCCCACCGGGTCGCAGACGGTGACGCCGTCTTCTCGCCGCGGCTCGCCGGTTTCGTGCTCGACGCCTTCGGCGCCGTGTCCGGTGAGACCGCTGAAGCTTCTGACGAACTCGACCGGCTGTCCGCACGCGAGCAGGAGGTGATGCGCCTCATCGCCCGCGGTTACGCATACAAGGAGGTCGCCAGCGCCTTGTTCATCTCCGTGAAGACCGTAGAGACCCACGTGTCGAGCGTGCTGCGCAAGCTCCAGCTGTCGTCGCGGCACGAACTGACCGCATGGGCTCTCGAGCGAAAACTGCTCTGAAGCGTCGACACGGCGCAGGTGTTGCGGGCAGAAACTTCACCTCCGGTTTCCCGGATGCCACTAGCCTGACCTCATGAGCACGAATGCCAGCGACGGCAACCCGCCAACCGTCGCCCCTGCCCTCTCCGAGACCCCGAAGGCGATCAGCCCGAAACGGGTCCTGGCCTGGGGGCTCTGGGACTGGGGATCCGCTGCGTTCAACGCCGTGGTCACCACGTTCGTCTTCACCGTCTACCTCACCTCTGATGCGTTCGGTGGGGAGGCGGTGGTGTCGGCTCAGCTCGGCTGGGCACTCGCAGGCGCCGGCCTCCTCATCGCCGTCCTCGCCCCGGTCACCGGGCAGCGGTCGGACAGTTCCGGCCGACGCAAGTTCTGGCTCGCCGTCAACACCTACATCGTCGTCGCCCTCACGGCATGCATGTTCTTCGTCGCACCCGAGCAGGAATACCTCTGGCTCGGTCTGTTCCTCGTCGCCGCCGGCAACGTGTTCTTCGAGTTCGCCGGTGTCAACTACAACGCCATGCTCGCCCAGGTCTCCACCCCGAAGACGGTCGGCCGCGTATCAGGCATCGGCTGGGGACTCGGCTACCTCGGCGGCATCGTCCTGCTGCTCATCGTGTACTTCGGCTTCATCCAGCCCGACGTCGGACTGTTCGGGATCACCGGCGAGAACGGGATGGACATCAGGGTCACCGTGCTCATCTCGGCGATCTGGTTCGGGGTCTTCGCCCTCCCCGTGCTCTTGTCCGTTCCTGAGTACGAGGGCGTCGGCGCCCGCAGAGCGAAGATCGGCTTCTTCG
The DNA here is from genome assembly GCF_056713205.1 of Mycetocola sp. Y719. Classification (NCBI taxonomy): domain Bacteria; kingdom Bacillati; phylum Actinomycetota; class Actinomycetes; order Micrococcales; family Microbacteriaceae; genus Mycetocola; species Mycetocola sp. Y719. The sequence continues at coordinate 53,968 of NZ_JBWYGY010000003.1, forward strand.
CCTCATACCGCCGCCTTTTCAACGACATCAGGAAGCTCTGGGACGAGAGCCGCCAGACCGTCTACTTCCTGCTCGCCAGCGCGGTCTTCCGCGACGGACTCGCCGGCGTCTTCACCTTCGGCGGCGTTCTCGCGGCCGGGTCGTTCGGCTTCTCGGCCGGCGAGGTCATCGTCTTCGCCATTGCCGCGAACGTCGTAGCGGGAATCTCGACCATGACCGTCGGCCTTCTCGACGACCGGCTCGGCGCCAAGCCGGTGATCATGGCATCCCTCATCGGCCTCGTCATCGCCGGTCTCGCCGTCTTCTTCTTCCACGACGGCGGCCAGATCGTCTTCTGGACCTTCGGTCTCGCCCTCTGCCTCTTCGTCGGCCCTGCGCAGTCGGCGTCCCGGTCGTTCCTGGCACGGCTCATCCCCGCCGGTCGCGAGGGCGAGGTGTTCGGTCTGTACGCAACAACGGGCCGAGCCGTCTCGTTCCTGGCCCCCACCGCGTTCGCCCTCTTCGTGACCGTCGGCGGAGAACAGTACTGGGGCATCCTCGGTATCGTCCTCGTCATTTTCGTCGGACTTCTGCTGCTCCTCCCGGTTCAGGCGAAGCAGCAATCCCTGAAATAGCGGCCTCACGCCCTGCCGAAAGATAGGATCTCTGCATGGCGGTCACCGACGAGGCAATTCTCAAGATCAAAGAGATGATCATCTCAGGCGAGCTCGGTCCTGGCGACAGGCTGCCGCCCGAGAAGGAGCTCTCCGAACGCCTCGGCCTCTCCCGCAGTTCGATGCGCGAAGCGGTCAAGGCGCTCGAGGTGATCCGGGTCCTCGATGTCCGTCGTGGCGACGGAACCTACGTCACGAGCCTGGAACCCCGGCTCCTCCTCGAGGCGATGTCCTTCGTCGTCGACCTGCACGACGACTCATCGATCCTCGAACTGTTCGCGGTGCGCCGCATCCTCGAACCGGCGGCTGTCGCCCTCGCCACCGGGCACATGACGGATGCCGTCATCACCGAGCTCCGCGCCAGGATCGACTCCGTCGACAACGCCACTGACGTCGAGGGGCTCGTCGCCCACGACCTCGAGTTCCACGGCGCAATCGTCGCCACGGCCGGGAACGCCTATCTCGGCAGCCTGATCGAATCCCTGTCGAGTCACACGGTGCGCGCACGGATCTGGCGGGGACTCACCCAGAAGAACTCGGTGGACCGAACGCTTGCCGAGCACAGGGCCATCGTCGACGCGCTCGAGCGCGGAGACGCGGAACTCGCGCAGGCGCTCACCGTCGTGCACATCTCCGGTGTGGAACAGTGGCTCAGGGATGCCGTCGGCTGATCAAGGTGAGCGGGTCTAGAGCCCGCGTGCCACTGCCGCCTCGAACTCGACGGCCGAGGAGTCGCTGACATCGTGCTGGAACGCGGCAAGCAGCACTGGGGGCGCCGCGGTGAAGCAGGGCACGTCGCGCAGTGCCAGATCGACGATGTCCGACGGGCTGCGCAGGCTCGCCGCGAGCACGTCTGTGCCGCTGCCGGCGACGAGAGCCTGCATCGCGGCGATCTCGGCGAGCCCGTCCCTGCCAGAGTCGTTCAACCGGCCGAGGTACGGTGCGATGTAGCGTGCGCCGATCGTTGCTGACGCGAGCGCCTGCGCCGATGAGTACACGGCCGTGATCAGCACCGAAGCACCGTTTCTGACCAGCTCGGATGCCGCGGCGAATCCGGCCCGTGTCGCCGGCACCTTCACGACGGCGAGGTCACCGAGGGCCAGGATGTCGTCGGCGTTCGCGAGCATGTCTGCGGTCGTCCCGCCCCAGGTCTGGAAGAAGATCTCTTTCGCACCCTCTGACTCCCACCGCGCGTAGAGGGAGGGGATGTCGTTCACACTCTTCCCGCCGCGTTCGAGAATGGTCGGGTTCGTCGTGACACCGTGCACGAATCCGGAGGTGAGCAACTCGGCGACCGCATCGACATCGGCGCTGTCGGCGTAGAAACGGGGTTCGGCTGGCATGGGAGCACCTTCGGTTCACGGGGATCTCGTCCCGGGAAGCGTACCAAGTTCCCACCCCGGAAAACCACGCGGCTGGCCCACCTGTCCGCTAATGTAATGACAAGCAACAGGGGACCCGACGAGGGGTTCCCGTGACGGGCGCAACGCCCTGCGAAAGGCAACAATGAGCCAGACACAGTCGTCGGCATCCGCGCCGGGCGGCGTGCTGATCGTCGGCAGCATCACCGCCGACCTCACCACGTTCTCTTCCCGACTTCCTGCACGAGGCGAGACCATCCTCGGCGAGAACTTCACCCTCGTGCTCGGCGGGAAAGGCGCGAACCAGGCTGTCGCCGCCGGGCTGGCAGGGGGCAATGCCCACATGGTCGGCTGCGTCGGCACCGACCTCTTCTCCGATCTCGTCACCGGCGGACTGAGGGATGCCGGCGTGCACATCGACCACGTCCGTACCGTGCCAGGTCCGACCGGGATCGCCCACATCCGCGTCGACGATTCAGGCGAGAACGACATCGTCATGGTGCCGCTGGCGAACTCATCGCTGAGCGAGTCGCAGATCGACACCGCGTTCGACGAGCTCGGCGCCCGCTGCCGGGTGCTCCTGACCCAGCTGGAGATCCCCTGGGCGCTCACCCAGTACGCCGTCCGCAAGGCGCATGACGCCGGGCTGACGGTCGTCCTCGACCCCGCCCCTGCCGCCGCCCTCGACGAGAGCATCTGGCCGCTGGTCGACATCGTCACACCGAACGAGACCGAGGCATCGATCCTCACGGGAATCGCCGTCACCGATCAGGCATCCGCCATCGAAGCCGGCCGCTGGTTCACCGCGAGGGGAGCCACGAGCGCGCTGATCACCATGGCAGCGGCCGGAGCCGTCCTCGTCACAGCGGAGGACGTCGAGACGTTCGACTCGATCCAGGTCGACGCCGTCGACACGACTGCGGCAGGTGACGCCTTCGCCGGCTACCTCGGCGCCTCCCTCGCCGACGGCTACGGGATCACGGATGCCATCCGCCGGGCGATCGCCGCCGGTGCGCTCACCGTGACCCGCCGAGGCGCCTCCCCGAGCCTCCCCCACCGCGACGAGGTCGACGCTCTCGCCGCCTCACAGAAAGCCGTCAGCCGATGAGGAGCTCGAACACCACGATCAACCCGCAGCTCTCCCGGATCATCTCGGAGACCGGGCACACCGATCTTCTCGTCGTCACCGACGCCGGCCTGCCCATCCCCTCCGGATCCGAACGCGTCGACCTGGCCTACCGCCCGGGCGACCCGGCGTTCTTCGACGTGCTCGACACCGTCCTCGCCGAACTCGTCATCGAGGGCGCCATCGTCTCCGCCGAAGTCGAAGAGCGCAGCCCGCAGGTCCTCCAGGGCCTCCGCGACCGGCTCGACCCCCTCGGCGTGACCATCGAACTCATCCCCCACGTGGAATTCAAGCTCCGCACCCATGACGCCAGGGCATTCGTCCGCTCGGGCGAGTTCACCCCGTACGCCAACGTCATCCTCCAGGCCGGCGTGGCCTACTAACGCCCAGGCAGAATCGACCCCAGTGACCCTCGCGACCGACCCAGAACTCGACCGCGGCACCGCCGCGGACATCGACCGGCAGGCTCCAGTGCCGATGTACCACCAGCTCAAACACCGGATCATCGACGACATCGCCAGGCTCGGCCTGCGCCCGGGAGACCTTCTGCCCGGGGAGCACCGGCTCTGCGAGCAGTTCGGCGTGTCGCGCACGGTGGTCCGGCAGGCGCTGTCGCAACTCGAGCACCAGGGCGTGATCGAGCGCGTCAAGGGCAAGGGCACCTTCGTGGCACACCAGAAGACCCCGGAAAGCCTCGTCCACACGCTCACCGGGCTGTACGAAGAGGTCGCCGCCCGCGGCGGCCACGTGCACAGCGACGTCCGCAGGCAGGAGGTCGCCCCGGCCGACGACGAGGTCGCGGATGCCCTCGGAGTCGCCCCAGGCGCCCCCGTCGTCGTCATCGATCGACTCAGGCACGTCGACGACGAGCCGTGGTCCTGGTCGACGACGTACCTGCCTCACGACATCGGCCTTCTCGTCCTGGAGGACGACCTGCGGGACCAGTCGCTCTACGCGTTGCTCGGGACCCACGGCATCCGTGCGGTCCGCGGCGTGCGCTCAGCGGAGGCCGCGTCTGCGACAGAGGAGCAGGGCGACCTGCTCGGAGTCGGAACCGGCCAAGCCCTCCTCGTGCTTCGAAGCGTCGGTTACGACGAGAACGACCGGCCGATGGAGTTCTTCATCGCGTACCACCGTGGTGATCGCAGCCGCTTCGAGTTCCAGCTCAACGCGTCTCCCGACGACCCCAGCACTGCGTCGCTGCGCCACACCGGGCTGCGTTGATCAACCGGAGACCGGATTCAACCTGTAATTACATGTCACCTGTAATTACAGGTACTCTGTAACTGCAGCATCGCCGCTGCGCCGACCGAGGAGACACCGTGCCGACCTATTCCGCCCTTCCCGTTCCGCCGATGAGCATCCGTTTCGACCCGGCCGGAGGGACGCTCCAGCCGGAGGGACCGACCCTCACCCGTCGCATGTCAGATCTCGAAGGACTGTTCCGCGACCACGCGGCCTGGGAGAAGGCCGTCGCGGACGGCGACCCCGTCGTCTACTCCGTCGTCTCGTCGCGTGTGCCTGAGGTCGAACGCGAACTCCCCCAGTCGATCACGACGATCCAGCCGGGGGCGACCGCAGGCGAGCTCTGGATGACCAAGGGGCACCAGCACCCCAACCACCAGGGCGAGATCTACCTGGGCATCTCCGGTCACGGCGGGTTGCTGATGTTCAACGGCACGGAGACCGAGTGGGTCGACATGACGCCGGGAACGATCGGCTACATGCCGCCTGGCTGGGCACACCGCAGCATCAACGTCGGAGACGAGCCTTACTCGTTCCTCGCCGTGTACCCCGGCGGCGCCGGCCACGACTACGGCTGGGTCCTCGAGCACGGGATGGGCCGCCGTGTTCTCGCCGGGGATTCCGGCGTCGAGTTCGTCGACTACGACGCGAGCTGATCGACATGATCATCGCGCACGACCTCGGGACCACGGGAAACAAGGCGTCGCTGCACACCGACGACGGCCGCCTGGTCAGCGCCGTCACGGTCGGCTACCCCGCTCACTTCGCCGACGGCGGCGTCGCCGAGCAGGACCCTGAGGACTGGTGGAACGCGGTCGTCCAGGCGACGCGCGACCTGATCGCGCGCTCCGACGTCGACCCTGGGCAGGTCACAGGGATGGCCATCAGCGGCCAGATGATGGGCGCCGTCCTCCTCGACTCCGCCTACCGCCCGGTGCGACCGGCGATCATCTGGGCAGACACGCGCTCGAGCGCGCAGACCTCGGCACTGGAGTCCGTCATCGGCCAGGGCCGCGCGTACTCACTGCTCGGGCACCGGCTCAACCCCACCTACTCGCTCGAGAAGATCATGTGGGTGCGCGACAACGAACCCGACGTCTTCGCGCGGGTCGCGCATTTCTGCGTCGCCAAGGACTTCGTCATCCACCGGCTCACCGGGCGTCTTGCCACAGACCGGTCGGATGCATCCGCCACGAACGCATACCACCAGGGGCGTGGCACCTGGTCGCCCGACATGCTCGCCGCGGCCGGGCTCGACCCCGCTCTGTTCCCCGACGTCCTCGAGTCGACGGAGATCGTGGGCGAACTCACCGCGGATGCGGCGAGCGCCACGGGGCTGAACCGCGGCACCCGTGTCGTGATGGGCGGAGGCGACGGCCCCATCGCCGCGGTCGGCGCTGGGATCGTCGCTCCCGAAGACGGTGCATACGTCTGCCTCGGTACCTCCTCGTGGATCTCCTTCGCCAGCAACACCCCGGTCTACGACCCTCTGATGCGGACCATGACGTTCGACAACGTCGTGCCGGGGAGCTACGTGCCCACGGCCACCATGCAGGCGGGAGGCGCTGCGCTCGCGTGGGTCAACGAGCTGCTCAGCCCTGAGCCGTCCGGCGCCTCACTTTCAGCGCTCGTCGCCGATGCCTCCACGGCGGGTGCCTCGACGAGCGGGCTCTATTTCCTCCCCTATCTCCTCGGCGAGCGTTCCCCGTACTGGAACCCGGATGCCGCAGGCGCCTTTCTCGGAATCGGCAGGCACCACGGGCGGGCCGCCATGACGCGTGCCGTGCTCGAGGGCGTCGCCTTCAACCTGCTCACCTGCATCCAGGCCTTCCGCGAATCCGGCGCGACAGTCGACAGGATCGACGCGATCGGTGGAGGCGCGGCGAGCGACGTGTGGCTGCAGATCCTCGCCGACGTCTGGGGCGTTCCTGTGCGCCGCCGGAGCATCGTGGAGGAGGCGAACAGCCTCGGCGCTGCCGTCACTGCGGCGGTCGGACTCGGCCTCGTCGACGACTTCGGCGCAGCGCGCGGCCTCTCCGAGGTCACCGCCGAGTTCTCCCCCGACGCTTCCAGGCACTCCGACTACCTCGGCAGGCACCGGGTCTTCCTCGACGGCTACGCCGGGCTCGAAGCCTGGAACAGCGGCAGGATCTCGCGCTGATGGCCGTGATCCTCGCTACGAGCAGGTCGTTCTCCTCGGGCTCCCGCGACCTCATCGGTGAGCTCGCCTCCGCGGGCCACACCGTCACCATCGCCGGCTCCGGCCACGACCTCGACGAGCTCCGCCCCGCCCTCGCCGATGCCGTCGCGTGGATCGCAGGGACCGGCCCGGTGACCGCTGAACACCTGGCTGCCGCCCCTCGGCTGAAGGTCGTCGCCAGGTACGGTGTCGGCTTCGAGGCCGTAGACCTCGAAGCGGCCCGCGAGCGCGGAGTCGTCGTGACCAACACCCCCGGCGCCAACAGCAGCGCCGTGGCGGACCACACGGTCGGACTGATGCTCGCCGTGCTCCGCGGAACGACCGAGGGCGATCGCCGGGTGCGCGCAGGCGACTGGTCGGTGCTCCGCGGCCGTGAACTCGGGTCGCTGACCGTCGGCATCGTCGGATTCGGACGGATCGGCCAGGGGGTCGCCCGACGACTGTCCGGTTTCGGCTCCAGAGTCGTCGCCCACGACCCGTGGCTGGCAGGCGACGCCATCCGCGCAGCAGGCGCAGAACCCCTCGACGTCGCGTCGATGGCGGCACGGTGCGACCTCGTCAGCCTCCACGCACCGGGCGGAACCGCGATCGTGGATGCCGGCTGGCTGGCATCCGCCCGCCCTGGTCTCGTGCTCGTGAACACGGCCCGCCCCGACCTCGTCGACGAGGAGGCGGTCGCCACCGCCCTCCGGAACGGCGTCATCGCCGGATTCGCCGCGGACACTCTCACAGGGGACACGAGCGGCCTCCCCTCCGCGCTGCTGGCGGAGGACATCGCCGACCGGGTCATCGTGACCCCGCATTTCGGCGCCCAGACGGTCGAAGCGGTCGACGGCATGGGTTCGCTCGCCGTCGACAACGTGCTCGCCGTGCTGGGCGGCGCCGCTCCTCCTCATCCCGTCCCGTCGAAAGGCTGAGCATGTCGCTCGAAACCCTGAAGTCCACCCGTGTGCTCGCCGTGCTGCGTGCGCCGTCCGCCGAGAGCGCCATCCGCGCCGCCGACGCCCTGGTCGACGGTGGCGTCACAGGCCTCGAGATCACCTATTCGACCCCGGACGCGCCAGCCGTGATCCGAGCGCTCGACGAGAAGTACGGCGACAGGATCTATCTCGGAGCCGGAACGGTGACCACGGCGCGGGAGGCGGAACGGGCAGCGGATGCCGGTGCACGATTCCTCGTCAGCCCCGGCACGCGCGAGTCGCTCATCGCCGCGATGAAGGCCACGGGTCTCATGGTCATGACGGGCGCTCTCAGCCCCACCGAAGTCATGGCCGCAGTGGAGTACGGAAGCGACGTGGTCAAGATCTTCCCGGCATCACTCGGCGGACCGGCGTATCTCAGAGCCCTTCGCGGGCCATTCCCCGGCGTGCCACTCATGCCAACAGGGGGCGTCACCCCCGAGAACATCGATGAATGGTTCGATGCAGGTGCGATCGCCGTCGGCGCGGGTGGAGACCTCTGCCCGGCCGCAGCACTGTCCGCGCAGGACTGGGCGGAGATCACCCGCCGCGCCGAGCTGTTCTCGCGCACGGGGGCATCCGTATGAGCGGACACATGGGATTCGTCGGGGTCAGCACCTCCGGCTCATCGATCATGAAGATCTTCCCGCGCTGGGCCGAGATCCTCGACCTGCCGACCAGGACCCTCGTCGGGCACGACCTCCCGCTCGACGCCTCGGCCGCGGACTACCGCACGCTCGTCGAGCAGATCCGCGACGACCCCGACCACCTCGGCGCCCTCGTCACCACGCACAAGATGGGGCTGTTCGAGGCCGCGAGCGACCTCTTCGACGACCTCGACTCGTTCAGCACCCTCTGCGGCGAGGTGTCGAGCATCTCGAAGCGTGACGGCGCCCTGCTCGGTCACGCCAAGGACCCGATCACCGCTGGACTCGCGGCGAGCGAGTTCCTCCCCTCGGACCATTTCGCATCGACCGGCGCCGAGGTCCTGATCCTCGGAGCGGGCGGCGCAGGGACGGCGCTCAGCTGGTACCTCAGCGAGCGCGACGACCGTCCGCGCGCGATCGTCGTGACCGACACGAGCACAGCGAGGCTCGACCACCTCCGCGATGTCCACTCTCGCCGCGGCACACCGGCGGAGCTCATCCGTTACGTCCTGGCATCCGACGCGCAGGTGACCAGGGACCTGCTCGCAGCGCTGCCGGCGTCCAGCCTCGTGGTGAACGCGTCAGGGCTCGGTAAGGACCGGCCCGGCTCCCCCGTCCCCGACGACGCCACGTTCCCCCACGGAGCGTTCGTCTGGGAGTTCAACTACCGCGGAAGCCTCGAGTTCCTCGCACAGGCCAGGGAGCAGGAGTCGGCATCCGACCTCGTGGTCATCGACGGCTGGAGGTACTTCATCCACGGCTGGACGCAGGTGATCGCCGAGGTCTTCGCCATCGACCTCACCGACGCGCTCGTCGAGCGTCTCGCCGAATCGGCGGCGGACGCTCGATGACCAGCGTGCCCGGTCTCGTTCGCACGGTGCTCGGCGACGTGCCCGCAGGCGACCTCGGCCGGGTGGACTACCACGAGCACCTCTTCCAGGTCTCACCGCTCCTGCCGGGGGACGAACTGACCGACGAGGCAGCGTCGCAGGCGGAGGCCGCCTCATTGCGGTCGAGCGGCTTCGACACGATGGTCGACGCCACCCCGGTCGGCCTGGGGCGGAACCCGGCAGCGGTGGCGAGGATCAGCTGGGCCACCGGCCTCACGGTCGTGGCGACGACCGGCGCCCACCGGGATGCCCACTACCCGGCGGATCACTGGCTGAGGGACCTGGATGTCACGGCGCTGACGGCACTCTTCCTCGCGGACCTGACGGCGGGGATGCCGCGCATCGACGGCTCAGGGGAACGGGCATCCGGCCCCGATGGGACGCCGGTGCGCGCCGGAGTGCTCAAGGCGGGTATCGACTACTGGAACATCTCGGCGTTCGAGCGGACCGTCATCGACGCGATCGCGGGCGCGCACGCCGAAACGGGCGCGCCGGTGATGGTGCACCTCGAATTCTGCACGGCCGCACACGACGTGCTCGACCTTCTCGAGCAGGGCGGTGTGCCGTCGAACCGTGTCGCTCTCGCCCACGCCGACAGGAACCCGGACGCCGGGCTGCATCTCGAACTGGCCGCCCGCGGCGCGTTTCTCGGCTACGACGGGATGGCTCGGCCCCGCACGCGCACGGATGCCGAACTGCTCGACCTCACCGCGGAGGTCGTCGCGGGGGGCGCCTCGGTGCTTCTCGGTGGCGACGTCGCACGCAGCACGCGGTACGTTGCGTACGGCGGGATGCCAGGACTCGCGTACCTCGGGCAGCGCTATCTTCCCCGCCTGGCCGATCGGATCGGCGGTGAGGCCGTTCGCGGCATCCTTTCCGACAGCCCGCAACGCTGGCTGGCGTGGGACGGTCACTGATCAGGCCGCGAGGCCTTCAGCGGCCAGGTCTCTCCACAACGCATCGGGGATGACCGCAGCCATCCGTTCGGCGTTCTGACGCATCTCGGCCGGGTCCGCCGATCCGACGACAACCGTGCGGACGGCAGGGTCCAGGAGGCTGTACTGCAGCGCCGCGGCCGGGAGCTCCACTCCGTGCGCTGCGCAGACCGCGGCGATCCGCCCGGCCTTCTCGAGCATCGCAGGCGGCACGGGCCCGTATTCGAAGTGTGCGTCTGCGCGGGGTTCGGGGGTCGCGAGCAGTCCGGAGTTGAAGACACCCACGTTGACGATGCCGACACCCCTCGCGAGGCAGAGCTCCGAGAGGGCTGACCGGGCCGACTGATCGAGCAGGGTGTACCGGTTCGAGACCATCACGAGGTCGAGGTCACTGCCGTCGACGGCGGCCTGAAGAATGCCCACGTCGCTCGTGCCGACGCCGACCGCACGCACGAGTCCCTCGTCCCGCAGGGAGGCGAGCGCGTCGAGCGCGCCGGGGATGGCATCCTGCACCCCGTACTGCTCGGGGTCGTGCAGGTAGAGGATGTCGATACGGTCGAGCCCGAGCCGATCGAGCGAGTCGTCGAGGCTGCGACGGATGCCCTCGGCCGAGTAGTCCCAGACCCTCCGCGCTGTCGCGGGCACGAGGAACCAGGTGTCGTCAGGCTCTCCGGCACGCTCAGGGGTGGGCTCCAGGAGCCGTCCCACCTTGGTGCTGATGAGGTACTCGTCACGTGGTTTGCCGGTGAGGAACTCGCCGATCCGCCGCTCGGACAGCCCGAGCCCATAGTGCGGCGACGTGTCCACGTAACGGATGCCGAGGTCCCAGACCGTCTCGAGTGTCGCGGCGGCCTGCGCGTCGTCGACGGCCCGGAACAGGTTGCCGAGTGATGCTCCGCCGAAGGAGAGGCGGCCGAAGTCGATGGGGCTCGCAGGGGTCGTCACTGGGGCGGATCCTTCCGGGTGCAGCACAGCCCCTCCCCCGCTCGAACGGGGAAGGGGCCGGGCACTGCAATGGAGCGGTGTTACTTGTAGAGGACGGACGCGATCTCTTCGTCTTCCATGTTGGTGGCGTCGTACCAGAAGTAGCCGGTGTCGATGACTTCCTCAGGGGTGTCGCCCTGGATGATGTCGTAGGCCGCCTGAACGACCTCCTCGCCGATACCGATCGGGTTCTGGGTGATGGCGCCGGCCATGATGCCGTTGGTGATGGCATCGATCTGGGCCTGGCCGGAGTCGAAGCCGACGACGGTCAGTTCGCCCTCGTCGAGGCCGAGCTCACCGACGGCGTTGACGACGCCGATGGCAGAACCCTCGTTGGTGCCGTAGATGCCCTTGAGGTCCGGGTGGGCCGAGATCATGGCCTTGGCGATGTCAGCCGACTTGAGGTGGTCGCCGTCACCGTACTGGATGTCGACGATCTCGATGTCGGGGTATTCGGCTTCCATCTGCTCGACGAATCCGTCACGACGCTCGACACCGGTGGAGTTGATCTGGCTGTGGCCGACGATCGCGACCTCGCCCTCTCCGCCGATCAGTTCAGCCATGTGGTCGGCGGCGAGTGCGCCGGCGCCCAGGCTGTCGGTCTTGGCGATGCTCTGGCCGTATTCGCTCGAGCAGCCGGCGTCGAACTCGACGATCGGGATGCCTGCGGACTCAGCGGACTCGTACAGCGGGATGCAGGCCTCGGGGTCGAGGGCTGCGAAACCGATGGCATCCGGCTTCTTGTCGATGGCTGCCTGCAGCATCTGCAGCTGGCCGTCGATCTCGGTTTCGGCGGCAGGGCCGTCGAAGGTCACTGTCACACCGAGCTCTTCAGCGCGCTGTTCGGCACCGGTCTTGACTGCCTGCCAGAACTGGTGCTGGAAGCCCTTGGACACGAGTGCGATCGTGATGTCGCCGTCGCCGCCTTCGGCGTCGTCGGTCGTTCCGCCGCCGCCACCGTTCGAACAGCCGGCGAGGCTGAGTGCCACCGCGGCCGCGGTCGCGAGGACTGCGACTTTCATACCTGTTTTCATCGAATAACTCCATTGTTCGTTCGGGGCCAGCCGGGGGGCTGACTCGGCCATGCTATTTCGTTCGAGTGACCGTATGGTGGCGAAAGTACATGTAGATACAAGATCGTTATATCCCTGTAATCCCGCCGATGCAATCGATTTCGCGATCGGCTGGGGAAGAGCAGCCCGGCCTCTCGGGTACTGCCAGCCCTTCCCGGTCTGTGACGGCCTAGGAGACCGACCTCCGCTGCCGGAGGGTGTCGGTGAAGACGGCGATGAGGATGACGATGCCGACCACGACGTTCTGCCACTCGGTCTGGATCGACATGATGCGCAGGCCGTTGATGAGCACGCTCATGATGAGGGCACCGATCACGGTGCCCATGATCGAGCCGCGTCCGCCGAGGAGCGAGGTACCGCCGATGATGACTGCCGCGATCGCCTGGAGTTCGTAGCCGACGCCGATCTGCGGCTGGGCAGAGTCGAGGCGGGCGGCGATGACGACGCCGGCGAAACCGGTGAAGACGCCGGCGACCGTGTAGACCACGATGAGCCACTTGCGGGTGTTGACACCGGAGAGGCGGGTGGCCTCTTCGTTGCTGCCGATGGCGAAGGTGTACCGGCCGAAGATGGTCTTGCTCAACAGCAGGTACGCGACGATGGCGAGGAGGAAGAGGATGAGCACCGCGTTGGGCAGCCCGGGGATGAGGGTACCGAGTGCGATGTTCTTGAAGCCCTCGACGCTGGAGAAGTAGATCGGACGGACGCCGGAGATGACCAGGGCGAGGCCCTGGGCGATGAGCATCATCGCGAGCGTCGCGATGAACGGCGGCAGCTTCAGGATCGCGATGTTCACACCGTTGATGACACCCATCAACGCACCGGTGAGGATCCCGCCGATCACCCCGACGATGAGCGGCAGCTGCATGTTCACGAGGAAGATGCCGGTCATCACCGCGGCGAGTGTCATGCCCGTTCCAATGGACAGGTCGATGCCGCCGGTGATGATCACGAATGTCGTGCCGAGCGCGAGGATGCCGATCACGGCCGTGGCCAGCAGGATGCTCGAGATGTTCGACCAGCTGAAGAAGTTGCTACTCGCGATCGAGAAGAAGATCACCAGCACGATGAGTGTGCCGAACGCCAGCGATTGCTGGAGCTTGGCGCGGAGGAAGGACATGGCCCCACCCGACTTCGCCGGAGCGGCGTCCGGTGCCTTCGGCGTCTGTTCGATGACAGGAGATGCGTTCATTGCTCTTACTCTTTCTCGTCGCCCATGTTGGTCGCATAGTCCATGATTTTCGCCTGGCTGGCGTCTTCGTTGTTGAGGATGCCGGTGATGCGTCCCCCGGCCATCACCACGATCCGGTGTGACAGCCGCAGCACCTCAGGAAGCTCGGAGGAGATCATGATGATCGATTTCCCCTGTGCGACGAGGTCATTGAGCAGCTTGTAGATCTCCTCCTTGGCACCGACGTCGATGCCGCGCGTCGGTTCGTCGAAGATGAGGATGTCGCAGTCCCTGGCCAGCCACTTGGCGATGACGACCTTCTGCTGGTTGCCACCGGACAGGTTCTTGGTGATCTGGTTGATCGACGGCGTCTTGATCCGGAGTGATTCGACGTACCCGCGGGACTTCTGCTTCCCCTTACCGGGGCGCATGAAGCCGAGCGGCCCGGTGTAGTCCTTCAGAGACGCGAGCAGGATGTTCGTGTTCACGTCGCGCTCGAGCAGGAGGCCGAGCGCCTTGCGGTCTTCGGAGAGGTAGCCGATTCCGTGCGCGACGGCATCCGCCGGCTGCGAGATCTTCACCTGCTTGCCCTGCACGGTGATCACCGACCCCTCCGAGGGGTCTGCTCCGATGATCGCGCGGGCCACCTCGGTGCGTCCTGCACCCATCAGGCCGGCGAAACCGAGGATCTCGCCACGGCGGAGTTCGAAGTTGATGTCCTTGAGCAGGTGCCTTGTGCCGAGAGTCTCGACCTTGAGCACGATGTCGTCGTGGGCGTGTTCGCGGGCTTCGGGGCGGGCGCCTTCTTCGATGTGACGGCCGACCATCATCTCGATGACTGTCGGGATGTCGATCTCGTTCTTGTCGAGGCTGCCGATGTAGCGCCCGTCGCGCAGCACGGTCACCCGGTCGGCGATGCGGCGCAGCTCCTCCATCCGGTGGGAGATGTAGATGATCCCCGTGCCGTGCTCCTTGAGGCCGGCGATGAGGGAGAACAGCGTCTCGGTCTCTGAGTCGGTCAGCGCCGACGTGGGCTCGTCCATGATCAGGACCTTGGCGTCGAACGAGAGCGCCTTGGCGATCTCCACCATCTGCTGGTGGGCGACGGTCAGTTCGCCGACGCTCTGGCGCGCTTTCAGGTGGATGCCCAACCGCTTGAGGAGTTCGTCGGTCTGCTTGTTGAGCTTGCGTTCGTTGACGAAGCCCATCGTGCGCGGTTCACGTCCGATGTAGATGTTCTGGGCGACCGTGAGGTGCGGCATCAGGTTCATCTCCTGGTGGATGATGCTGATACCGAGGTGCTGCGCCGTGCGCGGGCTGTCGATGTCGACCTCTTCGCCCTCGAGGACGATCGTGCCGGCATCCTTCGCGTAGATGCCCGAGAGGATCTTCATCAGGCTGGACTTGCCTGCGCCGTTCTCGCCGACGAGGGTGAGGACCTCACCGCGGTTCAGCTCGAACTGGACGTCCTGGAGTGCCTGCACGCCGGGGAAGCTCTTGCTGATCCCGCTGACCTTCAGCAATTGGGTAGTCACTCATTCACCTACTTCATCGGAGGATGGAACCTGAGGTTCCGGTCATGATGATCATGCCACGGAATTACTCAAAGATCCGACCAATTTAAGATTTCTCCTCGGCCGGACTACTAGTTGTACCCTAATGTATCTAATTCCGCAGCATCCGAATAGGGTGGATCCAAAACCGGCGTCCCGATCTGGGGCGCTTGTGAAGTGAAAGGACACGATCGTGCTCATTGGCGCACACGCTCTCGTCTTCACCGGCTCATTCGAGCAGGCGGGGTTGACCTTGGCTATCGAGAAGACTAAGCAGGCCGGCTTCGACTTGATCGAAATTCCCCTCATGGACCCGTTCGGCTTTGATCGGATGCTTGCGGCACGCCTGCTCAAGGAGAACGACCTCGCCGTGAGCGCATCGCTCGGCCTCAGCGAGGCCACCGACCTCACCAGCGACGACCCCGTCGTCGTGGCCGCAGGCGAACGGATGCTCGAGGAATGCATCGACATCGTGCACGCCATGGGAGGCACGAGACTCTGCGGCGTGATCTACAGCGCCATGAAGAAATACATGGAACCGGTCACTCCCTCCGGCCGGGCATCGAGTGCCGCTGCGCTCAAACGTCTGGCCTCCAGGGCGGAGGGCGTCGGTGTGCACCTGTCCCTCGAAGTCGTGAACCGCTACGAGACCAACGTGATCAACACGGGCAGGCAGGCGCTCGGGTTTCTCGACGAGGTCGGCCACTCCAACGTCTCGGTGCACCTCGACACGTATCACATGAACATCGAGGAGTCGGACCTCTACACCCCGGTGCTCGATGTCGACTCGCGCCTGGGGTACGTGCACATCGGCGAGAGCCACCGCGGCTACCTCGGCTCGGGCACCGTGGACTTCGGGTCGTTCTTCCGTGGCCTCGCCCGCGTCTCGTACGACGGACCCGTCGTATTCGAGTCGTTCTCGTCGGCGGTCGTCAATCAGGACCTCAGCAGGATGCTCGGAATCTGGCGCAACCTGTGGGACGACTCCGACGACCTCGCCGCGCACGCGAACCGCTTCATCCGTGACCAGTTGCGTGCGGTGGAGTCGATCAGTCTGCACTAGGCCTCCCCGCTGATCGAGTAGCGGGCGAGCGAAGCGAGGCCGCGTATCGAGATCGGCATCAAAACAGGAGATCGCACGGTTGTCAGGACTTTTCCCCCCGAACTGTCCTGCGAACCGTGTGATCTCCTGCTATCCGGGCGAGTGCATCACCATCGCACAGGGGCAGAGCCCCCACACAAGGATGCCTGCTGTCCTTGTCCCCGGCTCACCGACCGCGGTCGGGTTCGGGTCCTGGCTACAGCCCGTCGGCCACCGCGGCCGTCACCTGCAGCCACGCCTCACGTGTCTTCGGGTCGAGCAGGTCGACGTTGAGCGGGCCACCGCTCTGGAATCCCGGGTCGTACGGCACCTCGAGCACGACCCGGGTGAGGGCAGAGAAGTGGGCGTGCAGGCGCTGGGAGAGTTCCGGCTGCACGGTGTCCCCGGGTGACGACAGGATCGTGACGGCCTTGCCGACCTTGTCCTGGTGACCCTTCTGACGCAGTCCATCGAGCAGCCAGGCGGCACTGGCTGCTGTCTCCTCGTTGACGGTCGTGACGACCACGAGCTGGTCGGCAGCCTCGACGGCAGCCTCCCAGTTCGACGCCCTCATGTTGTTTCCGGTGTCGATGACGAGCACCCGGTAGAAGCGGCTCAACGTCGAATGAAGGCTCCTGAACGCGGCGGCGTCGATCGTCGACGATGCGGCGGCATCCTCGTCCGAAGCCAGCACATCGAACTGCGCATCACCCTGCGCGCGTACGTAACTGTCGAGGTAGCCGACCCTCGCCGACTTCACGTCGGCGAACCGGTCGAGGTCGCGGAGCAGGTCGACCGCTGTGTTCGAATGGCGCGACGGCTGTGCCCGCCAGCCGAGCGTGCCGCGGGTCTCGTTGTTGTCCCACGCCAGGGTGGACCCTCCTCGATGCGTGCCGAAGGTCGCGGCGAGCAGCAGCGTCGCCGTGGTCTTGTGCGCCCCACCCTTGGGATTGAGCACGACGATGGTGCGCGGGCCCTTGAGGCTCCGCTGCACCCGTTCGATCGCATCACGGTGCGCGCGCTCGGCCTTGCCGGGTTTCGGCGAGATGAGCCCGCCGGTGATGCGCGTGATGAGCCCTTGCCAGCCCTTCTTCGCCGGGCCGACGGATGCCGATGGCCGCGACTGCAGGAAATCGTCGAGGGTCGGCGCCGAGTCGTCGGCATCACCGGCCGCGACGGCGGGGGGCGAGAACGTCTGGAGGCCGGCTACGGGAAGGTCGGGAACCGGGGCCGCGTTCTCTGGAGCCGAGGTCGGTCCGGATTCGGTGGACCATTCCGCGCCGAGTGTCGGATCGGTTCCGGCGGTGTCCGCTGAGTCAGAGACCGGGAAGCCACCGGCGCCCTGGGGAGCCGGGTCGTTGAGTGGTTCGTCCCGGTCGTGGCCCTGGTGTGGCTGGTTGTCGGCGAATCCGAGCGCCGCTTCGAACGACTGGAACGTCGACCGTCTCGTCGGCGCCGAGACGAATCCGTCTGCGGGATCCGACGGGGTGAGGAGGTCGTCGAACCCGAATGGAGGTGGCGGGATCAGGGCAGGTTCCACCGACTGTGCCTGATTGTCGGGCCGGGACTCGTCGTCCGATTCAGGCTCCGAAGAATCGACGGGCACGGGGGTGTCGTCACCGAGCCGCCAGACGCCGCTCTCGGTGTCATCGCCGTCAGCGTCGTCGACCGGAGCGTCGTCGCTGCTGTCGCCCACGGAAGGATGACCGCCGCTGTCTCCCTGGTTCGCCTCAGGGCCGTGAGCGTCATCATCCGATGCCTGGTCGGCGCGATCGGGACCGTCGTCGCCTCCGTGGTTCTGGTCGGAGTCGTCATCGGAGTCGTCGTCGGCGCCGTGATCAAAACCGGCGTTCTCGGCGGAAGCCGGGTCCTCGCCGGAGTCGGCGTCTTCGTCGACCTCGCCCGCGGCATCCGAATCGTCATCATCCGAATCGTCATCGTCGGAGCCGTCATCGGCATGTGACACATGCGACCCATGAACGTCGCCGTCGCCCACTGCGGCATCCGCCAGGATGACGGGCCCGTCGGAGTCGACCGAGCCGTTGGGGTGGACGATCAGCGGGTAGATGCCGTCAAGGTCCGTCGTTGCGACCCGCACCGGGCGGTCGCGCTCGATAGCCACCTCGGTCACGCGGGCGATGATCGCCGCCCGCACGCCCTCGATGTCGTCGGCATGGACCTGCGACGTGTCGCCGTCGACGGACACTTCGCCCGTGCCGTCAGCACGGACAAGGGCAGTGATGTGTGGCTCATTCGACATGTCTGACACGTCTGGTCACCGTTTCTCTCCGTGGCCGGTTGGCGCCCTCCCGGCGTTTCCGCGACCATTTCACGAGTACCAGTATCGCGTGTGCCGCGTTCGGGGGCGCAATCCCCTTGCAATCAGGCGGATTCGTGTCCGACGAGTCCCTTACGCACGATCACGCAACCGTACGTGCGGGTCTCCCCCGTGCGGATGATCACATAGGCGTCTTCGGCGTCGTCGTAGAAGTCGAAACGGTCGACGAAACGCACATCGGATTCCGTGACACCTGCGGCCGTGAGCAGCTCCTTCTGCACGTCGAGCACTGTGCCGTCGGCGGAGGTCATCAGGTCGACGGCGGGGCTGTCGTCGAGCGGCAGCACGCTGCGCACCGCTTCGAGTACCTCAGGCGACGTGGTCCCCGGCAGCGTGACCAGCCGTTCGGCGAGCCGGGATGCCGGGAAGTGCGCGTCGACGATGATGACGGTGTCGGAGTGCCCCATCTCGTCCAGGTGCAACAGCAGTTCGCCGGTCAATAGGGGGTTGATGCCCTGCAGCATGTGGCTCGTTCCTCTCGATTGGTGATCGTGATCATCGGATGCCGTACACCCGGGCGGCGGTCCCGCCGAGGATGGCATCCTGCTCGGTTGTGCTGAGTTCGGCGATGAGCGCGCTCATGACCTCCCAGGTCGGCTGGTAGCCGCCGGCCGGGATCGTCATCGGCCAGTCGCCGCCGTGCATCAGCCGGTCTGGTCCGAACGCGTCGAGCGCCGGCTCGAACACCTCGCGAAGCGCGTCGACGGTGAACGGCTGGTCGGAGCGACGCAGCGACGACAGCTTGCCGACCGTGTTCGGGTGCGCCGCGAACCGGGTCATCCTCGCCTGCCAATCGGCGAAATCGTGGTGCCCGCGCGGCGGCTTCGCCAGGTGGTCGAGCACGAGGGTAAGTTCGGGCAGGTCGCCGGCCAGCCGGGCAGCCGCATCGAGGTGGCGCGGCCACGCGTCGTGCACGTCGAAGGCCAGCCCTCGCCTGGCGACCTCGGCCAGCGAAGCACGCACGTCGGGCAGGTCGAGGAATCCGTCACGCGGGTCGTCGTTGAGCAGATGCCGGACGCCACGGAATTTCGGATGCCGGGTCCACACGTCGAGGTCGCGGCGCGCAGCATCCGTCGAATCGAGCTGCACCCAGCCGACGACGCCGAGCACCCACTCGTGGGCGTCGGCCGTGTCGAGCATGAACTGCGTGTCGATGTGGGAGTCCTCGGCCTGGACGAGGATCGCACCGTCCATGCCCGCACGCCGGAGCTCGGGCTCGGCCTGCTCCGCGGACCAGCTGGCGTACAGCGGGCCGAATTGCGGTCCGAGCCAGCCGTACTCCGAAACGGTCAGGTCCCAGAGGTGCAGGTGCGCGTCGATGCGCAGCGGAGCGTTCATGCCGGGATGAGCCCTCTCTCGGTGAGCGTCGACCACAGGTCGTCAGGGATCGTCTCCATCATGCGCGCGGCGTTCTGGCGAAGCTGTTCGGGCTTGCTTCCGCCGACGACGATCGAGCGGACCGTGTCGTCGCGGAGCGTGTACTGCAGGGCAGCGGCCGGGAGTGAGACGCCGAACTCACGGCACACCCCGGCGATCGACTGCACCCGCGCGAGAACGGGTGCGGGAACACCGCCGTATTCGTACCTGGCGTCGGCGCCAGGGTTGTCCGTGGCGAGCAGCCCGGAGTTGAAGACGGACGCGTTGATGATCCCGACTCCGTTCACCCGGCAGGCTGGGATCACGTCGGCGAGTGCCGGCTGTTCTGCGAGGGTGTACCGGCCGGCGACCATGAGCAGGTCGAGTGCCCCGGTGTTGGCCGAGGCGAGCAGGGCGTCGGTGTCCATCGATCCGACGCCGATGGCACGCGTCATGCCCTGGTCGCGGAAGTGGGCGAGCGCCGGGACGGCTTCGTCGAGCCCGTCACGCAGGCTGTTCCGCTCGGGGTCGTGAAGATAGAGGATGTCGAACCGGTCGAGACCGGTGCGTTCGAGCGAATCCTCGACGCTGGACCGGATGCCGTCGGCCGAGAAGTCCCAGACCCGCCGCTTGTCGGCAGGGACGGCGAAGTCATTCTCCATATCGAGCTCCGCCGCGCCCTCCGGGTGGTCTTCGAGCAGCCGGCCGACCTTGGTCGAGACGACGAACTGGTCACGCGGCTTGGTGGCGAGGAACGCGCCGAGGCGCCGCTCGGACAGCCCGAGTCCGTAGTGTGGGGCGGTGTCGAAGTAGCGGATGCCGACATCCCACGCCGACTGCAGGATCTCCCACGCGTCGTCGTCGCTGAGCGCGCGGAACAGGTTGCCGACGTTGGCGGCGCCGTAGCCGAGCCTGGGCAGGTGCAGTTCGCTCATTTGCCGAAAGCGTACTCGGCCCGGCTGGCCGCGTGCATCTCCATACCGTTCCCTGGCGCGATCGGCGCCTGGTACGCCCCGTCCTTCATGTCGACCGGGGTGACGAAGTGCTCGTGCAGGTGGTCGACGAATTCGATGACACGGCCGTCGTGGGAACCGGAGACGGCGACGAAGTCGAACATCGACAGGTGTTGCACTGCCTCACACAGCCCGACTCCGCCGGCGTGCGGGCAGACCGGAACACCGAACTTCGCTGCGAGCAGCAGGATGGCGATGTTCTCGTTGACGCCGGCGACGCGGGAGGCGTCGATCTGGAGCACCTGGAGGGCGTCGGCCTGGAGGAACTGCTTGAACATGATCCGGTTCGCCATGTGCTCACCGGTGGCGACGGGAATCGGGGCGACACCGCGGGCGATGGCGGCGTGGGCGAGGATGTCATCAGGACTGGTGGGCTCTTCGATCCACGCGACGTCGAACTCCGCGAGCCGGGACATCCATTCGATCGCTTCGTCGACGCCCCAGCGCTGGTTCGCGTCCGTGCCGATGCGGATGCCGGGTCCGACGGTTTCGCGGGCCAGTCGCATCCGCCGGATGTCGTCGTCGACGTCGCCGCCGACCTTGAGCTTGATCATGCTGAATCCGTCGGCCACGGCTTCCTTCGCCAGGCGGACGAGTTTCTCGTCGCTGTACCCGAGCCAGCCGGGGGTGGTCGTGTATGCCGGGTATCCGGTGGACAGGAGTTCGGCTTCGCGTTCGGCTCGCCCTGGGACCGACGCGCGAAGGATCTCGAGCGCGTCATCGGGCGTGAGTGCGTCGGTGAGGTAGCGGAAGTCGACGAGTTCGACGATCTCCTCCGGGCTCATCCGTCC
Organism: Mycetocola sp. Y719; assembly: GCF_056713205.1. Taxonomy (NCBI): domain Bacteria; kingdom Bacillati; phylum Actinomycetota; class Actinomycetes; order Micrococcales; family Microbacteriaceae; genus Mycetocola; species Mycetocola sp. Y719. The sequence continues at coordinate 75,344 of NZ_JBWYGY010000003.1, forward strand.
GAGCAATTGCCACAGCGGCAGGCCGGCACGTTTGGCCTTGAGATCCCAGAGTGCGTTCGCGACGGCGCCGATGGCCATGTGCATGACGCCCTTCTCCGGCCCGAGCCAGCGCAGCTGTGAGTCCCAGACGAACTCCCGCCACGTGGCGCCCATGTCGGCGAGCAACTCTTCGGCGTTGCGGCCGACGACGTGGCCGGCGAGCGCCTGGATGGCGGCGACCTGCACGTCGTTTCCGCGTCCGATGGTGAAGACGAAGCCGTGCCCTTCGAGACCGTCGTCGGCGTCAGTCAGGATCCGGACGTACGCCGCGGAGTAGTCGGGGTCGAGGTTCATGGCGTCGGAACCGTCGAGAGATGTCGACGTCGGGAAGCGGATGTCGCTGGTTTCCAGCGCGGTGATGGTGCTCACGGAAATGATCTCCTTGGTCGGCTTCCTCACCCTAAACATCCGATGTATAGAATGTCAATCACGAACACGTGTCGCTGATCTCGGCTCAGGCATCGGGATCCACGGCAGAATAGTTCAGACGTTCCACCGCCGGGGCTTCTCGATCGGGCGCGAACGCTGCACACCGAGACAGAGAGTTGCCGCATGAAATTCGCTCGATTGGGCCCAATCGGCTCTGAGACCCCCGTCGTTCTCCACGACGACTCGTATTTCGACATCTCGTCGATCACCAGCGACGTGGACGGCGCATTCCTCTCATCGGCCGGGGTCGAGCGCGTGAGTACCGCGGTCGCCGATGGGTCACTCCCCGAACTCGACGGAGCGGCTGATCTGCGAATCGGTGCGCCGATCGCGCGCCCGAGCGCCGTCATCTGCATCGGCATGAACTACGCGGCCCACGCCGCCGAGTCGGGGTCGGCGCCGCCCGAGATCCCGATCATGTTCATGAAGACCCCGAACACGGTCGTCGGCCCGAACGATTCGGTCCAGATCCCCCGTGGAAGTACGAAGACCGACTGGGAGGTCGAACTCGGCGTCGTGATCGGCAAGCGGGCGTCGTACCTGGACTCCCCCGATGAGGCGGGCGACTACATCGCGGGCTTCGTCACCGCCAACGATGTTTCGGAGCGCACGTTCCAGCTCGAGGTCTCGGGCGGCCAGTGGTCGAAGGGCAAGTGCGCGCCCGGCTTCAACCCCACAGGGCCATGGCTCGTCACACCGGATGAGGTCGACCACGGCAACCTGCGCCTGACGAGCTTCGTGAACGGCGACGCCAGGCAGGACTCGTCGACCGCGGATCTCATCTTCGGTGTCGACTATGTCATCTGGCACCTGAGTCAGTACCTGGCGCTGGAGCCAGGAGACCTCGTCCTCACCGGCACACCTGAGGGCGTCGCACTGTCCGGCCGGTTCCCGTATCTCGCAGACGGTGATGTCGTGGAGATCGAGATCGAGGGTCTCGGCCGCCAGAGGCAGCAATTCGTCGCGCACCCGGCCGACCGCGCATCCGCAGACCACTAGCTAGGAGCAACCCCATGCCAGAGTTCGACAACCTCGTCGCCGTCGTCACCGGTGGCGCTTCAGGGATCGGCGCCGCAATTGCGGCCCGACTCTCCGGGGCCGGAGCACAGGTCGCGGTGTTCGACCTCAACCCGGCCGATGCCGACCCGGTGCACTTCGCCGTCGAAGCCAACGTCGCCGATCGTGCCTCCGTCGACGCCGCCGTCGCCGCAGTCGTTGAGAAGTTCGGCCGAATCGACATCGTGGTCAACAACGCAGGCATCGGAGCCCAGGGCACTGTCGCCGACAACGATGACGCCGAGTGGGCGCGGGTGTTCAGCATCAACGTCACCGGCATCGCCCGGGTGTCGAGCGCGGCGCTGCCATGGTTGCGGAAGTCACCGTCAGCGGCGATCGTCAACACCTCGTCGATCGCTGCGACGGCCGGGCTCCCCGCCCGCGCGCTCTACAGCGCGTCGAAGGGCGCCGTGCTGGCACTCACCCGCGCGATGGCCGCCGATCACCTGCGCGAAGGCATCCGTGTCAATGCGGTCAACCCGGGAACCGCGGACACCCCGTGGATCGGACGTCTGCTGTCGAGCGCCGCCGATCCGGAGGCGGAGCGTGCCGCGCTCAACGCGCGCCAGCCGCACGGGCGCCTCGTTGCGGCGTCCGAGGTCGCCGACGCCGTCGCGTACCTGGCCAGCCCGCGCTCCGGCTCGACCACAGGCACCTCCATCGCGGTCGACGGCGGCATGCAGGAACTCCGCCTGCGCCCGGAGTAACCGGACACGCCGTCCGCCCGCGTTCCGCGCTGGGCGGACGGTCTGGCAATCGCGCCCCTGTCCCCGGCAGACTGGGACGATGACCTCACAACTGCAGAAAGCTGAACTGCTCAACCGTCTCCACGCACCGGGCGACCCCCTGATCGTCACGAACGTCTGGGACGCCATCAGCGCGAAGATCGTTTCCGAAGCGCCCGGCGTCACCGCCCTGGCGAGTGCGTCGCACTCCGTCTCCTTCGCCCACGGCGTCTCCGACAACGAAGGCCTCTCCGTCGACGAGGCGATTCGCGCCGCGCGGATCATCGCAGGCGCGGTCGACCTGCCTGTTTCGATCGACTTCGAGAAGGGCTACGCCGCGGATGCCGCCGGTGTCGGCGCCAACGTCCGTCGACTGATCGAGGAATCCGGTGCTGTGGGCATCAACATCGAGGACTCGCTCGCGTCGGCGACCGGCCCACAGCGCGACATCGACTCGTCGGTGGCCCGCGTGGCTGCCGCTCGCGGTGCCGGCGACGCCACAGGCATCCCGCTCGTCATCAACGCGCGCGTGGACACACTCGTGAGCGGTGGAACCTGGGATGACGCTGTCACGCGCGCCAACGCCTACCTCGACGCCGGTGCTGACGTCATCTTCTTCCTCGGTCTGAAGGACGAGGACCTCGTGAAGCGTGCCCTCGATGAGGTGAACGGCCGGATCTCGACCATCGGCGGTTTCGGCGGCATCCCGTTGCAGCGTCTCGCCGACCTCGGGATCTCGCGCGTCAGTTTCGGCCCGCAGACGATGGGCCTGGCCCTCGCCGCGCTGCAGCGCGCCGCGACGACGCTCACTGCATTGGGTGAGTTCCCTGAGGACCTGCGCTTCCCGTTCGACCTGTAGCCGGCCGTCGCTCGCGAGCGTGCAGCAGTAGTGCCCTCTCAGACACGCACGACGGACCCGCCCGCCCGTTTGCGGGAGACGGCGTCGACAGTGGCCGCCAGGATGAGAACGCCGCCGGTGACCGCGTAGTTCACGCCTGCGGGCAGGTTGAGCAGCCCGAGCCCGTTCGTGATCACGGCGATCACCAGGGCACCGATCGCCGCATGGAGGAGACGACCGCGCCCTCCGAAGAGACTGACGCCACCGACGACCGCCGCCGCGACACCGCTCAGGACGAGATCGCGACCGGCGGCGGCGTCCACTGAGCCCACCTTGCTGATCGAGAAGAGGCCGGCGACCACCGCGAGCGTCGAGCACACGATGAACGCCGTCCAGCGGACCATGACGACCTTGATGCCGGCTCGCCGCGCGGCCTCCGCGTTGCCACCGATCGCGTAGATATTGCGCCCGAATTTGGTGCGGTCGAGCACGAACGTTCCTGCCCACAGGATCACGAGCACGATCGGCACCACAATGGGCACGCCCTGGACAGCACGGATGGACTGCCCGCGATCCTGGTTCAGGATGAACACAACGGAGCCGCCGAGCAGGGCGATGACGCCGAGCTTGATCCAGACGAGCGCGATGGTGCGGTTCAGCACACCGGCGCGGGACCGGCGGGCCCGGTCCCAGAACGACGTTGCCGCCGACACCGCGAGAATGACGACAAGCATGGTCCAGCCCGCCCATGGCGGCATATTGCGGTTCTGGATGGCGAGGATTTCGGGGATCTGCACGCGATACAGGCCGCCGGCCCCGATGATCATCAGTTCAACACCCTGCAGACCGAGGAACAGGCCGAGGGTCACGACGAATGATGGAATACCGACCCTGGCCACGAAGAAACCGATGAACGTGCCGATGGCGATGCCCAACCCGAATGCGATCGCCAGCGCCAGGACCCAGTTCACGCCCTGCACGTTCACGAGCACGATGAAGAGACACATCGTGACACCGGCCGTGACACCGGCCGAGAGATCGATCTCACCGAGGAGGATGACGAAGACGAGCGCCATGCCGAGCATGACGAGCGTCGCGGCCTGGGTCATGAGGTTCGCGAAGTTGCGCTCGGTGAGAAAGACCGGGCTGAGTATCGAGAACAGGATGCTCAGGACGATGAAACCGCCGACCGCGGGGAGCGCACCCATTTCGCCGCCGCGCACACGCTGGGCCCAGGCACGCACCTGGTCGGCGACGCCGCCCTCCTGGCCGCTCCCGATCTGGTGGCTCTGGTCCGGAACCGGCATGGACCCTGAGTCTGGGACCTTCTGCTGCACGCTCATGGCGTCACTCCTGCCGGGATCTTCGTTCCGGTGATGTAGCCGACGACCTCGTCGCTCGTCGTGTCCTTCGTCTCGATGGATGCGACCATCTGACCGAGGTACAGCACGTTGATATGGTCCGCGACGGCGAACACGTCGACGAGGTTGTGGCTGATGATGATGACGGCGACGCCCTGCTCAGCCAGTCGCCTGACGAGGTTGAGAACCTGCTCCGTCTGCGCGACGCCGAGGGCGGCTGTCGGTTCATCGAGGATGACCACACGCGCCTTCTTCAGTACGGCGCGGGCGATGGCGACAGTTTGTCGTTGCCCTCCGGAGAGGGACAACACCTTCTGCCGCACCGACGTGACGGTGCGCACCGACAACGAGCGGAGGGTGTCTGACGCGTCGCGCTCCATGCGGCCTTCGTCGAAGGTGCCGAACTGTGTCTCCTCACGACCGAGGAACATGTTCTGCACGATGTCGAGGTTGTCGCAGAGTGCGAGGTCCTGATAGACGACCTCGATCCCCAGGCGCGCGGCATCCCGCGGCGTGTGAAGGGTGACTTCTTCGCCGTCGAACGTCACGGTTCCTTCATCGTACGGTTGCACGCCGGCGAGGCCCTTGATGAGCGTCGATTTGCCGGCACCGTTGTCTCCGACGAGTGCGGTCACCTTGCCGGCGTACGCTTTCAAGCCGACGCCCTTGAGGACGCTGACAGGTCCGAAGCTTTTGACCACTCCGGAGAGTTCGATGAGCGGCACGTCCATGTCCGGCTCCCTTTCACACGACATTGTCCCCGCTCGGTGTGCACGCGGTCACGAGCACTGAGCGAGGGGTGGAGTGAGGTCCGGGCCGGCCGGATGGCACAGCCCGGACCCCATCCGGATGGTTACCCGCTGACGCCGTACTTCTCACACGCGGCTGCGACTTCGCCCGCGCAGAGCTCGGTGGCATCGGCGTCGCCTGCGTCGACGACAGTGACGACTTCCTCAGGCCCGACGAGGATCGGGGTGACCGCGATATACGGTGTTCCGTCCTCGAGTTTCTGGTCAGCCTCCGGAGTCTCGCCCTCGAGGAGCTTGCCCGCCAGGTCGATCGCCGCGTCGGCCTCGAGTTTGATCGGCTTGTAGACCGTGGCGGTCTGCTTTCCGAGCAGGACGTTCTGCAGGCCGGCTACCGAGGCATCCTGCCCGGAGACCGGAACCGTGAGGCCGTTCTTGTCGAGGATGGTGATGACGCCAGCCGCGTTGGTGTCGTTGGCGGCCCAGACGGCGTCAACCTTGCCTCCGAGCGAGGTGAGAGCCTGTTCGAAGTTGGTCGCCGACTTGTCACCGTCCCAGATGCCCGGTGGTTCAGCCGCCGGCGTGATGCCCGCAGCTTCCATGACCTCAGCGGCGCCGTCGTGGAACATCTTGGCGTTTCCGTCTGAAGGATCGCCACCCATGTAGACGACCACGGCGCTGGCCGGGTCCTTGCCAGCGGCTTCGAGCCCGTCAAGGACCGACTGGCCCTCGAGGCGCCCGACTTCGACGTTGTCGAATGACACGTAGTAGTCGGCACCAGCGATCGGGCGGTCATACGCGATGACCGGGATGCCTTCTGCCTTGGCCTTCTCGGCGACGGCGCCACCCGCACCGTTGTAGTCGACGAGCAGCATCACTCCGCAGCCCTTGGTGAGTTGCTGATCGGCGATGGTGGCGTACTTGTTGGTGTCGCCCTGGGCGTTCTGGATGTCGACCTCGTATCCGGCGGCTTCGAGTCCGTCCTGGAGATATGGTCTGTCGTTGTTTTCCCAGCGTGGAGAGGACGAAGCATCGGGGAGAATCACACAGGCACGCGTCGCTTCCGCGTCGCTCCCGCCGTCTCCACCCCCGTTGCCGCCGCCGCCACCGGAAGAACAACCTGCCAGCAGCAGCGCCGAGATCCCGGCGAGTGCGGCAGCGGAGACAAATGAAGAATTCTTCACGTCTCTACCCTTCTGTGAGGTGAGGTGAACCCCTCCTGGTGCCCCGTCGTCGTTGGCGGCCGCTTCTCGATGATGACAGATCCTCACCTTTCTGGGTAGAGGCGTCTGGTAACGGAATCACTGCGATGAGAGCGCTCCACCTGGCCAGCGCCGTTTGCTCATCGCCTCCGATCGGGGGTTGGGCTAACGGATCCGCTTGCCTTCGTTGTGCTCATTGAGCACCCAGGTCGCACCCTCGTCTTCAGACACGAAGCTCTCCCAGATGTACGAGGCGTCCGTGATCTTCGAGAAGTTCCAGCGGATCAGCAGCCCGTCGTTGCGGGTTCCGTCCTGGCGGATGCCGTCACGCTTGTGAGCGGTGGCCACCAGGTGGGCGTACTCCCCGCGCTGCGGTTCGAAGTAGCTGACCCGCCATGCGCCCATGTCGCGGTCATAGACGCGCACGGCCGTGCCGATCGCGTCGTAGCCGCCGTCCTCACGGGGATGCAGCGCGACATCCTGAACGGCTTTGCCGTCGAGGATGAACGACATGATCCAGAGAAAGTCGGACTCGTGCCAGTGGCCGGTCGTCTCGTCGAGACGGCGGGAATGCACCGCCCAGCTGCCGACCATGCGGCCGAACCGGGACATGCGGGTGGGGTACTGCGTTGTTGCGGCATCCGAGATGAGGGCATCGGCGAAAGGGAGGTCGGCGGGGTCACTCATGGCGGTGGCCTTTCTTCTAGCTGCCGGGACTTCCGACGTCGACGACGCCGACGTCTGTGCGGTGGAAGTTCTGGAACGACCGAGATGCCGTCGGGCCGCGTTGCCCCTGGTACCTGGAGCTGTATTCGGCCGATCCGTACGGCTTCTCTGCCGCCGAGCTCAACTGGAAGAAACAGAGCTGGCCGATCTTCATGCCCGGCCAGAGCTTGATGGGGAGCGTCGCGACGTTGCTGAGCTCCAGGGTGACGTGTCCGCTGAAACCGGGGTCGATGAACCCGGCGGTCGAGTGCGTGAGCAGACCGAGCCGGCCGAGCGAGCTCTTGCCCTCGAGCCGAGCCGCGATGTCGTCTGGCAGGGTGATCTGCTCGTAGGTCGAGCCGAGCACGAACTCGCCCGGGTGCAGGATGAATGCCTCGTCCGGCCGGGTCTCGATCAGGTGGGTGAGCTCTGGCTGGTCTTCGGCCGGGTCGATGTATGGGTACTTGTGGTTGTCGAACAGACGGAAGTACCTGTCGAGGCGCACGTCGACACTCGAGGGCTGGACCATCTCGGTGTGCGACGGTTCGAGACCGATGCGCCCGGATGCCAGCTCAGATTTGATATCGCGATCGGAGAGAAGCACGGGGTCAGTTTATCGGGGAAGGCCTTGCTAAGATTGCGAAAGTCGCTCGGTGACTTTGATCTCCGGGTGTCGCGCGGATGTAGTTCAATGGCAGAACTTCAGCTTCCCAAGCTGATAGCGCGGGTTCGATTCCCGTCATCCGCTCTCTTCAGCCCTCGGTTCGGCCTGTGGGGCCGCGCGCGCAGCCACTGCAGTTTTCCACGCCAGATGAGACCTTTCGCACGCGACGTGAGAGTTACCGGGTGGGCGGCCCCAATTCCGCCACCGGACGAATCCGGTGGCGGAACGCTCAGTCCACCGGAAGGAACGTGGTGGAAATGACCCAGTCCGACGCCTTGTGCGCGACTTCGTTCGCGAATCCCATCGAGAAACGAACGTGGATCCCGAGCCAGACTCGTGCGTTCATCGCATCCTGGTCCCAGGCATCGGTGCTGTCGTAGTGCCTCGTCGTCGTCCCGTCCACCAGGGCGGGTATGTCGATGTCGAGAGTATTCTCGCCGAACAGGTAGCCGAAGACGTTGGTGGTCGAGCCGGTCACGCAGGCGTGCCCACTTGCATAGTCGGAGTAGGGCGGAGTCTGAACCATAGGCGTCCACGTTGGGTCAGCCACGGTTGCATCGTTGCCGTCTGTGTCCGCCTCGCGGATCGCAGTGATCGGGCGCCAGGTGGGAACGTCGAATTTCGCGCGCCAGCACGTGATCAATGCGTCGGCGTTCGACGTTCCCAGCAGCGCGAACGCTCGTGCGCTGTCGACGATGTTCAGCCCCCGTCGTGTCACAGCGTCGCGCAGGGCCGCGTGATACTGCGGTACCGGGTTGGCGCTGAAGAACCGGGCGATCTCTGTCTGCACGTCGTTCCGCGCTGAACCGGTCAGTGAACCGTATGCTTTCACCTCGGCGAAGTCCGCAGCGTACGCCTCGCTGTCGAGCGGGTACGGCGTGGGGAGGTCGAATTGCGTGGCCGACTCGAGCGCCAGCGGGCGCACGAAGCCCAACCACGGAACCGCGAAAGGCAGGAAGCCATCCGGGGTGGGACGCCAGATTCCAGGGGCGGGTTCGACATCGAACGTGATCGGTGCATTGAGCCCGTCCCCGTACCGCGAACGGATGAGGGATACCGCGGCTGACGCTCCAGCCACGATCCCGCGAGCGAGCGCCTTGTTCTTTGGCATCTCGGACAGTGTCTTCAGATAGTCGGCGCGGAGTGCCCGTGCTGAACTGGGGAAGTAATAGCGGAGCACGCCGTATGCCGCTGTTGCGGCCGCCGCCTCGACCGAGGCGTGGCGATGAGCCCGTCGCTGTGGGTTGTACGGCTCGTATCCGCCCTTGATCGCCACGACAGCGTCGTACACGGCGATGGAGATGTAGCCGAAATAGAGGTTGGATGACGGGGCAGGAGTTGCGTTCTCCGTGAAGATGGTGCGGGCGGCGATCGCGTCCCATTGAGTGATGACCGCCGCGTCGGCCACGGCCGGAGGTTTCGCCTCGGCCGGTGTGTCGAAAGTAACGGGGGTCAGGACACCGACGGTCGCGACGGTCGCGAGGATCAGAACCCGTAAAGACTTGAGAAACATGGTGAACCTCCAACGGTTTGTGGAGGGCTTGCACGTGAAGAGGGTGCGCTCGATTCGGGAACGGTGCAGGCTTTTGACGAACAAGCTCTGCTGCAGCCGAGTATGGCCCGTCCGTTCCGGTGCCGCAAGGAGTCCGCCGGGAAAATTCGGGGCGGGCGGGCGGTGGCTTCAGTCGTAACGAGAGAGGATGTCACCGGTAGCGAGAAAGACCCTTCCTCTCATCCGGAGTACGAAAACGAGGGCTATCTCAATAGATTGCGGACTGACACCGATGACCAGTACACCTTCGGAACGGATCGTTCTCGACTTCATGCGCGCCTTCCACGAACAGGATCGCTCGGCGGCAGAAGCGCTTATGAGCGACGACTTCGTGTTCACGAGTCCCCAGGACGATCACATCGACAAAGCCGCCTGGCTCGAACGGTGCTTCCCCTCGGCCGATCACTTCGACAGCCCCGGTTCCACGCTGGAGATCGTGGAAGTGGACGGGATCGTGTTGCACAGGTACGAGTACGCCGTGGAGGGTGTCCGCTACCGGAACGCCGAGGCACTTCGCGTGGAAGACGGCCTGGTCCGAGAAGTCGAGGTCTACTTCGGCGGTCGCGTCTGAGCGGAACGTCTGCGGACCACGCCCCAGGCGCCGACGATCATGGCGATCCCCGCCGCGGCCGTCGTCGCGGCGATGACGGTCTCCGTCCATGGAGTCGTATCGTGCGATCCTCCAGCGAACAGCGGCGCGATGAAGAACGCGGCCAGAAGATAGCCCAGCCACGTTGACCCGATCAGGAAAGCGCACGTCGCTATTGCAGCGCGCGAGCTATGCCATGTCACACCCAGGGCGATCAGCCCCAGGAACGCGATCCAGCCCACCGCGCCGGTGTGCTGCAGCGGCGACGGAGTACCGGTGAGGCCTGAAATGAGCGCATGCGCTCCGTCGATTCCGAGCGCGCCGGCGACGAGGACGGCGAGCACGATCTCAACGATGGCAAGAACCACGCCATAACGCGTTCGGGGCTGCCTCATCGCTGCGACTCCGAGAGGAAGAACCAGCACACCGATCGCTGTGAGCAGCAGGCCGACGCCATAGAGCTGCGCGGCGGTCCCGATCGGCTCCCATGGATCGTAAGGATAGGAATAGTCGTAGAGGTGGTCCTCGGCTGAACGATCGTCGCCCGTCCGCGAGCCTCGGAACACGAGCCATCGCTGAAGCGAGGCCGTCAGTTGCAGGGCCGCTGCACCGAGGAACAGCACAGCCACGGTGAGCGCTCCGATGACCGATGCCCACGGGATGCGGCGCGTCTGCGCGCTGAGATCGGGAACCTCGGTGGCCGTCATGCGCTCACCCTAGCGGGAGCGCCGAGCAGCCTGTCAAGTGAACAATCAGGGTGAGTGACGAGGCCCGGCAAGGCATCCCCGCCGGGCGACGACCTAGCGCTCGATCTTGTCGAGGTGCAGCATCCTGGCCAGGTTCTTGTCGAGCTCGTCGTCCTGGAAGACCTTCTTCCAGTCCTCCTTGATGATCGAGTCCTTGCCGTAGTCCATCGCGATCAGGCACGCGTCGCTGAACGGGTTGTCCCCACGGAGACCGTTGGCGAGGGCGACCTGGGTGTGGCCGAGAAGGATCGACCGCGCGGCCGGCTCCGGGACACCCATGGTGTTGACGGCCTCATCGAGGGCCTCCTTGAGGAGGGCGCCGATCATGCAGGCGATGGTCTCGACGAGCGTGGGCTCGAGCTGCGCGAGCTGCTTGATCGTGACCCAGTGCACGTCGACGACGGGCGCGTAGATGGCCCGGACGGTGGCCTCGACGATGGCCTGCTTGGCCGGGTCGTCCGATTCGATCGCGGCGATGGCATCCTGCGGGGCCGCGATTCCACCGAAGGTGTCCGCGTACTCTTCCGGCGTGGTGCGCTGGAGGAAGATCGACGGGTGGCAGGGGTGCGCGACGGCCTGGATGACGTCGTCGCGGGTGGTGAGCAACCCGGCGTACGCGGCGGCGGGGTCGAGGGTGAGGACGATGGCGCCGGTCTTCAGCTGGGGAACGATCTCGGCGGTGACCGGGCCGAGTGCGAGGTCGGGCACGGCGAGCACGATGATGTCGGCGTCGGCGATGGCGTCTGCGGTCTCCGTGAGCTGACGACCGGCCGCGCGCACGCGGTCCTGGCCGACGGGCGAGTTCTCGCTGTAGAAGACGATGTGGTCGGTCTTGGCGAGGTTGTCGGAGACGCGTGTCCCCATTTTTCCTCCTGCGCCGATCACGGCGATGGTGGGGGTGTCCTGTGTGGTGGTCATCGGTTTCTCCTTAGGTAGTCCAGGGTGTTGGCCGTCCAGGCGATCTCTGCCTGGACGGTGGTCTCGGGGTCGCCCTGCCAGGGCAGCCAGTGTTCGACGATTTCGTTGATGCCGCGGTCGTCGGGCCGCACGGCGTCGAGCAGGTGGGGGTAGTCGTGCAGACCCTCGCCCATCGGGGCGCCGCTGTAGGTGAATCCGACCCAGCCGTCCTGCCGCGCGAAGGCGAAATCCTTCACGTGGATGTTGCGGGTGTGCGGTGCGCACCGGTTCACGGCATCCTTCGGAAGCTCAAGTCCTGCGACCACGTTCGCCGGGTCGAGGCAGATGCCGAGCCGGTCGCTGTCTGCCCTTTCGACGAGACCGACGAGATCGACGGTGGGCACCTGCTCGTAGGTCTCGAGCGCGAGCGTCACGCCTGCGGCTTCGAACGAGGGCAGGATGCCGTCCAGGATCCGCGCCGCTTCGTCGAGGCTCGGCCTGAAGTCAGGCGAGTAGACCATGCTCCGGAGGAGTGTCGCGTCGAACACGTCGGCCAGGCGCAGGAAGTCCGTCAGGTGGGCGGGGTTGATTCCCTTGGTGCCGAGTTCGATCGTGAGCCCGAGGGCGCGGGCCTCGGCGGCCGCCGCATCGATTTCGGATGCCGACATCGTCAGGAGTGGCGCGTAGTCGCAGATCTGGAAGAGGTCGACGCCGAGTTCCCGTGTGCGTTCGAACGCACCGACGAGGCTGAGCGGTTCAGGCACGCGGTCGGAGTGCTGCCAGAAGAACGCGTAGGTTCCGAGGCCGATCATGCGCGCACCGTCGTTTCGGCGAGTACCGCGGCCTCATCGAGAACGGATGCCAGCGCGGCCGGGTCGTGCGCGAATCGACCGAGGAAGAGCCCATCGACCGAATCGCCCAGCGCGGACAGCAGACCGGGGCCGGCAGAGCCTCCGTAGATCACAGAGCTTCCCTCGCGACCGTCGAGCGACGCGATCACGCCGCGCAGCCGGGCGCACACGGCGCGGATGTGGCCGGGTGCGGCGGGTTCGGCTGCGCCGATGGCCCACACGGGCTCGTAGGCGACGAGAACCCGGCCGGCGGGTGCGCCGTCGAGCGCGGAGATCAGCTGCTGCTCGACCTCGGCGGCCGCGACATCCGGTTCGCTCCGGACGGTCTCCCCGATGCAGAGCACAGGGGCGATGCCGTTGCGCAGGGCCGCAGCGGTCTTGGCCGCCACGATCTCCTCGGTCTCGCCGAAGATCCGTCGACGCTCCGCGTGGCCGACCTCGACGACACCGACACCGAGTTCGGCGAGTTCGACGCCCGAGACCTCACCGGTGAACGCGCCGCTGTCTTCCCAGAACAGGTCCTGGGCTCCGACGGTCACCGGTGTGCCGGCGAGGGCGCTGATCGCCGCGGGGATGGAGACGAAGCTGGGGATGACGAACAGCTCGACCGCGCCGCTCGCCACGGACGCGTTCTCCCCGGCAAGCCGGGCGACGGAACCGAACCACTCCCGGGCACGCTCGTGCCCGAAATACATCTTCAGGCTCACTCCGACGACGACGGGAGACATCAGCAGCTGCCGGTGGATTCGTACGTGTCGAGGACGGCGACCTTCTCTGCACTCGCCGACGTTTCGTCGAAACGGTAGGTGAGCCATTCGCGGACCAGGCGGCGGGCGAGCTCTGCGCCGATCACACGCTGGCCGAGGGCGAGCACCTGTGCGTTGTTCGACAGGACGAGGCGTTCGACCGAGAAGCTGTCGTGGGCGACGGATGCCCGAATACCCTTGACCTTTCCTGCCGCCATGGCCACGCCCATCCCGGTTCCGCAGATGAGGAGGCCGCGGTCCGCTTCGCCTGCGGCGATCGTCTCACCGACGGCGACGCCGACGCGGGGGTATGGGGTGTGGCCGTCAGCGTCCACACCCACGTCGGTGACGCTTTCGACGAGGTCGTTCGCGAGGAGATCCTTCTTGAGGATCTCCTTGTAGTCGAAACCGGCGTCATCCGATCCGATGACGATTCGAAGCTTGTCCATTACTTTTCCTGTTCGTTGTCGGTGAGGACTGTCGTGATGCGCTGCACGATGAGCGCGAGCGAGTGGGCACCTGCGTCTGGTGTGCCGAGCGACTTCTCCGTGTGGGGACGGGCGCGTCCCATCCGAGGCAACAGGTCCGCTGTGGCGGCAGCGGCGGCGGTTGAGGCATCCGCCGCTGTCGCCCATGCGGCAGCCAGCCGCGCTCCTCCGGCGATCTCGCTCGACAGGGTGTCGGCGAACGGGACGAGCGAGTCGACCATGGTCTTGTCGCCGAGCACGGCGCCGAAGGTGAGGATCCTCGCCGTCGCCGCCTGTACGCCGGCGTTCACCGTCGCGGCCGTCGGTGCGTCGGTGTCGCCGAGTTCAACGGCCACAGCGGTGAGGGCGGCGCCCCATAGCGCGCCGGATGTTCCTCCTGCACGATCGGACCACGCATCGGCGGCTCGGGTGAGGAGCGTCCTGGCGCCTGCGCCACGTTCGAGCGCGTCGGCTGCGGCTGCGCGGGCAGCCTGCGCGCCCCTCTGCATCCCGATGCCGTGGTCGCCGTCGCCTGCAACGGCGTCGATCCGTCCGAGTTCGTCGACGTTCTCGTCGATGACCTCGGCGATGGCGTCGATGACCTGGCTCGCGGCACGGGCGGCCGCGCGGGAGTCGTCGCTCGCTTCAGGGATCTCGTCCGTTTCGTCGGCACTGTCGGTGACGGGGGCCTGTTCGGCTGCGGCCACGGCGCCCTTGCGGTACGCGGGGGTGTCGGCCGGGGCGCGCCAGAAGGTCTCCAGTTCGTCGTCGAGCCAGAACAGGGTCAGGGAGGCGCCGGCCATGTCGAAGCTCGTCACGAGTTCGCCGACCTCAGGGTCCACGACCGTGACGCCCGCTTCGTCGAGCAGTTCGGCGACCCGTCGGTAGACGACGAAGAGCTCTTCATACTTGACGGATCCGAGGCCGTTGAGGATGACTCCGACCCGCTGGCCTTTCGCCTCCGCGATGCCCTCAGGGAGTTCCGCGAGCAGAGTCGAGACGAAGAGTTCGGCGAGACCGTTGGCGGTGGGAACGTCGGTCTCACCGATGCCCGGCTCGCCGTGGATGCCGATGCCGACACCCATCCGGCCTTCAGGAACCGTGAACAGTGGGGTGTCGGCTCCCGGCAGGGTGCATCCGGTGAAGGCCACGCCGAATGAGCGGGTGCGTTCGTTGGCGAGCGTGGCGACGCGGACGACCTCGTCGAGTGTGTAACCGGCCTCGGATGCCGCAGCGGCCGCCTTGAACACGGTGAGGTCGCCTGCGATCCCCCGGCGCTTGTGCCTCTCGGCGCCCGATGCACTCGCGACGTCGTCGGTGACGACGACTGTCCTGCAGTCGATGCCTTCGTCGAGGAGGCGCTCCTGCGCCTGGTTGAAGTGCAGGACGTCTCCGGCGTAGTTGCCGTAGCTGAACAGGACACCGCCACCGAGGTGCGCTGCCGCGCCGACGGAATGCACCTGCTGGGCAGACGGCGACGCGAAGAGGTTGCCCATTGCCGCGCCGTGGGCGAGGCCCTGGCCGACGAGGCCGCCGAAGGCCGGATAGTGGCCCGATCCGCCGCCGATGACGACAGCGACGGATCCGGGTTTCGAGACGGTGCTCCTGATGACCCCGCCGGGAACGCGGCGGACCTGGGACGCGTTGGCGGCGACGAATCCGTCGATCATCTCGTCGGCGAAGGCGACGGGGTCGTTGAACAGGCGAGTCATTTTCTGTGCTCCGAAGGTTGTGAGGGTCGGTGGGACGGCCGGAAGCGGCCGCCCCACTCGTGTCTATAGCTCGTGCGGCTCCGCGTCGAGCGTGCTGGGAACCGCGGTGCGGCGCTTGTTTGCCCTGGCAAGCAGCAGGACGAGCACACCCGAGATGGCCATGAAACCACCGACGATGAACATCGGCACTTCGTAGTTGCCCGTCCAGTCGGCCACAGCGCCGGTGAGATACGGAGCGGAGAACCCGGCCAGGTTGCCGACGGTGTTGATCAGCGCGATCCCGGCCGCCGCTGCGGCTCCCGTGAGGAACTGGGTCGGCAGGGTCCAGAAGTTGGGCAGGGCCGAGAAGATGGCCATGGCGGTGATCGAGATGACAGCGATGGTCGCTGCGGGCGAGCCGGCGAAGAGGGCGAGCGGGATGCTCAGGGCACCGGCGAACGCAGGGATTGCGATGTGCCAGGTCTTGAGCCCGCGCTTCGTTGCGTCCCGTGCCCAGAAGTACAGCGCGACGGCGGCGAAGAGGTACGGGATCGCTGTGATCAGACCCTTCTGGAAGACGTCGAACTCGGTACCGAACTCGGCCTGGAATCCTTCGATGATCGTCGGCAGGAAGAACGCGAGGGCGTAGAGACCGTAGATGAAGCCGAAGTAGATGAAGGAGAGCACCCAGACGCGGCCACTCTTGAACGCATCGCGGATGCGAACGGTGTGGTTGGCCTTCTCGGTGTTCGCGCGCTCCGACTTGAGGGCGGCGGTGAGCCAGGTCTGCTCTTCGAGGGTGAGCCACTTGGCGTCGGCCGGGCGGTCCTTGAGGTAGAACCAGGCGACGATGCCGATGATGATGGCGGGGATCGCGACACCGAGGAACATGAAGCGCCATCCTTCGATGCCGAGCCGTTCACCCTGCTGGATGAGGATCGCGGCGAAGGGGGCTCCGATGACGGTGGTGAGCGGCTGTGCCAGGTAGAACAGTGCGAGGATCTTGGACCGATGCGCCGCGGGGACCCAGAGGCTGAGGAAGAGGATCGCGCCGGGGAAGAAGCCGGCTTCGGCGACGCCGAGGAGGAAGCGCAGGGCGACGAGTTGCTCGAAGTTCTGGACCCACGTGAAGAGGAGGGCGACGATACCCCAGCTGACCATGATGCGGGCGAGCCACTTGCGTGCGCCGAAGCGGTGCAGGGCGAGGTTCGACGGAACCTCGAGCAGGATGTAGCCGATGAAGAAGACTCCGGATGCGAAGCCGAACTGCGCCGCTGACAGGGCGAGGTCGTCGTTCATCCCGTTCGGGGCTGCGAAGGCGATGGCCGTGCGGTCGAGGTAGTTGATGAAAAACATCAGCGCCACGAAGGGTACGAGCCGGACAGCGACCTTCTTGATGGCGGATTTTTCGACCGCGGACTGCGCGGGAATCGTCTGTGTGGAGGAGGCCACATTAACTCCTTTGGTGAGGGGGGAATTGCAACCCCCTCGGCCGAAACCCACGGTGGTCGCAGAAACAAGTATTCGCCAACTTCGCCATCCTGTCAACCGGTTGACCAATATCAGTCAACCGGTCGACATGTTTTTCGGGCCAGATCTTGTACCTTTGAGCCATGCCCGCATATCCGAATGACGCCTCGTCAGACATCGCTGCATCGATCGGAAGCCTGACCGGCGGCACCCCGGTCTCCGCGGTGGCGAAACGACTCCTGGAGATCTTCACCAAGGGCGATATCGAGCCTGGAACGCGCCTCCCCCCGGAGCGCCAGCTCGCCTCCACTCTGGGTGTCGGACGGTCCGCAGTGCGTGAGGCACTCGCCGCACTCGAGATCCTCGGCATCGTCGAGGTGCGGCCAGGTTCGGGGACGTACCTGAGGGGAGCCACCAGCGAGCTCCTCCCCCAGACCCTCAGCTGGGGTCTGATGCTCGGCGAGCCGCGCACCATCGAGCTCATCGAAGTGCGGGGAGCACTCGAGATCTACGCAGCCCGGCTGGCGGCATCACGAATCTCCGATCAGGCGCTCGAGAGACTCGGCTCGCACCTCGCCGGGATGCGGGCCAACATCGACGACCTCGGCGCCTTCGTCGAGGCCGACCTCCAGTTCCACTCCGAGCTCGCGCGAAGCATCAACAACACCGTGCTGCTCGAACTCCTGCAAAGCATCCGGTCCCTCCTGCGCGTCTGGGTGGACCGTGCGGTTCAACAACCGGAAGAGGCCGCCGCTGCCATCCAGGAACATGCCGCCGTGTATGCGGCGATCGCGACGCGGGATCCGGATGCCGCAGCATCTGCCATGGCCGTTCACATGAACACCGCAGGCGCCAGGCTCTCCCGGTCGATGACGCCGTAGGCACGACAGGAACACGAAATCGGCGGGCCCGCGAAAGCGAACCCGCCGATCGTCTTCGTGCGCTTACTCTTCGATCGCGAAGCTCGTGTACTTCTCGGCGTTCGTGGAGTCGATCACGATGCAGTCGATCGACTGCTTCTCTTCGGCGCCTGTCTCACCTGTGCGGATGAACTCGTCCGCCTGCTGGACGGCCAGCTGGGAGATGAGCACGGCCGGCTGCAGTCCCGTGGCGACAAGCTTGCCGTCCTTGATCGCCTGCACGGCGTCGGGGCTGCCGTCGAAACCGACGATCTTGATCTTGTCGAGCAGCCCTGCGGCCTCGACGGCGGCGACGGCGCCGAGCGCCATGGTGTCGTTGCCGGCGATGATGCCCTGGATGTCAGGGTCCCGCTGGAGCAGCGTCTCCACCTTCGAGAAGGCCTCGTCCTGGCTCCAGTTCGCGGTTTCCTTGGCCGCTGGGACCAGGTTGGGGTACTGGGAGATGACGCTCGCGAAGGCTTCGGAGCGCACTCCCGCGTTGGTGTCGGACTCCTTGCCGGTGAGCTCGATGTACTTTCCGCCATCGGGAAGAGCGGCGACGAAGGACTCGGCGACCGCTGCAGCGCCCTGCGCGTTGTTCGCGACGATCTGCGCCTTCGCGATTCCGTTCTCGTTGATCTCACGGTCGATGAGGAACACGGGAACGCCGGCCTCCTCGGCCTTCTTGATCGGGCCGATGGATGCGTCGGCGCCCGCGTTGTCGAGGATGATCGCCTTCGCACCCTTGCTGATCGCTGAGTCGATGAGCTCACTCTGCTTGTTCGGGTCGTCATCGTGCGAGGCGACGGAGGTCTCGTAACCGAGCTTCTCTGCCTCCGCCTTGGCGGCATCCGCTTCGGCTTTGAAGAAGGGGTTCTCCTGCGCAGGAGTGATGATCGAGATGAGTCCGCCGGCCTCGCCCGAGCCGCTGTCTGAGTCTCCTGAGCCTGAGCCGCCGGAGGCCCCCGCACAGCCGACCAGGCCGACGATGGTGAACGCTGCGACTGTCGCAGCGAGTATCTGTCGCTTCATTGCTTGGATGCCTTTCGTTTTCTTGGTGTGCCGCGGTGCTGACATCGCGGTGGGATGGAGGAAATTCAGGTGGCGGTGGTAGCCGGCGCCGGGTCACTGTGGGAGCTGGCTGCGAGCGCAGCGTTCTTCGACCGCTTGATGCGTTGCTGTGCCTGGTCGAGCATCACCGCGAGGATGATGACGGCGCCCTTGATCGTGATCTGCCAGAACGTGGAGACTCCGACGATCACGAGACCGTCGCTGAGGAACCCGATGACGAACGCTCCAATGAGGACGCCACGAACGTTGCCCCGCCCTCCGGTGAGCGCTGCGCCACCGATGACGACCGCGGCGATGGCGTTGAGCTCGAAGGATTCTCCGAGCTGCGGCGCCGCGCTGGTCAGTTCGGACGAGATGATGAGCCCGGTCGTCGCGGCGCAGAAGCCGCTGATCATGTAGACCCGCAGTTTGACCTTTCGGACGGGGACTCCGGAGAGTTCTGCGGCGCGCTCGTTCCCGCCGGTGGCGTACACCCAGCGGCCGAACGGCGTCCTCGTGAGGACGAAAGCGGCCACGAGCGCGAACACCACCATGATCCAGATCGCGGTCGGGATGCCGAGCAGGCGCCCCCCGCCGATGAGCCCGAATCCGGTGTTCCCGAGCGATTCCTCACCGCCAAGCCGCGGATAGGTCGAACCGTTCGAGATGAGGAGCGCGGCACCACGGGCAACGTACAGCATGCCCAAAGTGGCGATGAATGGGGCGACGTTGAACTTCGTCACCAGAAGGCCGTTCACGTATCCGACCAGGGTGCCGACGGCGAGCGAGCAGAGAACCACGACCCAGACCGGCGGGTAGACGACGACACCGAGGATCTCGAGCTGCCAGCCCTGGAGCAAGACACCGGCCACCACTCCGGAGAGACCGACGGTCGAGCCGACGGAGAGGTCGATGCCGCCCTTCAGGATGACGAAGAGCATGCCGAGCGCGAGGATCGCGTTGTACGCCACGTGCTTCGTCATCGTGAGCAGGTTGTTGAACGTCAGGAACGAGTCGGAGAGCAGCGCGAAGATGATGATCAGCACGATGAGGGCGATGAACGCACGCCCCTCGAGGAGGATCCCGAGGTAGTCGATCTGCCGCTTCTCCGACCCCGCCTTGCCGTTGTCGGGGCCTCGGCCGTTCGTGGACGGGCGCACGCCCGTGTTCGTTGCAGTCACTTCACGAGTCCATTCTCTGGTTCCGCAGCTTCGGTTGATTCGCCGGAGGCGACCATGAGGCCCTCGCGGTCGGTGTGTTTCGGGTCGAACTCGCCGACGATGCGCCCCTTGGAGAGCACGATCACCCGGTTGGAGACGCCGAGGGCCTCTCCGACTTCTGAGGTCGCGAAAAGGACCCCGAGTCCACGTTTCGCTTCGCGGGCCATGAGCCCGAAGATCTCGGCTTTCGCCCCGACGTCGATCCCGCGGGAGGGCTCGTCGAGGAGGATGACGTCCGGTTCGGTCATCAGGATCTTCGAGATCACGACCTTCTGCTGATTGCCGCCGGACAGCGAGGAGATGGCTGCGCCGGGTCCTGAGGTCTTGACCTTGACGTCGGCGACGGCCTTGTCGATGCTGGCGCGTTCACTGCGCCGGTTGAGCACGATGCCCTTCGCGAAGGAGAGCAGGTTCGCGAGTGACGCGTTCTCCCCCACCGACATGGTCTGCACGAGACCGTCACGCTGTCGGTCCTCGGGAACGAGCGCGAGACCGAGCCCGATCCGCTCGGCCACCGATTCCCTGTCCAGCACCTCGCCCTTGAGCTTCACCGTTCCCGACTGGATCGGGATGCGGCCGGCAAGGGCCTCCAGGAGTTCCGTCCGACCGGCACCCATGAGCCCGTAGAGGCAGACGACTTCTCCCGCCCGGACCTCGAGCGAGAGGTCGTCGACGGCGAGTCGAGCCGGGTTGGACGGATCCGCGATCACGATGTTCTCGAGCGACAGCACGGGCTCGCCGAACTCTTCGAGGAGATCAGGCGACAGGTCGCCGACATCGCGGCCGACCATGTTGGAGATGACCCAGCTGAGGTCGATTTCGTTCCGGTCTCCGATGGCGACGAGGTCGCCGTCGCGGAAGACCACGGCGTGGTCGGCGATCTCCAGCGCCTCTTCGAGGTGGTGGGAGATGTAGACGATCGCCACATTCTCGGCCGTCAGTTCGCGGATGAGCTTGAACAGGACCTCGACTTCGCTGCCGCTCAACGCCGATGTCGGTTCGTCCATGATGAGCACACGGGCGTTGCCGGCGAGTGCGCGGGCGATCTCGACGATCTGCTGCTGCCCGAGGCGCAGGTCACCGACGAGTGTTTTCGGATCGAGCCGCTCTTCGAGGCGCTCCATCAGCCGCACGGTGGTGGCGTTCTCCGCGGCATAGTCGATGAGAATGCCCCCACGCGCCTCTTCGCGACCCATGTAGATGTTGTCCCGCACATTGAGATTCGGTGCGAGGCTCAGTTCCTGGTGGATGATCGCGATGCCGCGGGATGCCGCGTCGACGGCGTCCCGGAGCTGCAGCGGTTCACCGTCCAGTTCGAGAGTGCCGGACGTCGGCGACTCCACGCCGCTCAGAATCTTCATCAGCGTGGACTTCCCAGCACCGTTTTCGCCGAACAGCACGGTGACCGTGCCCTTGCGGATCGAAAAGTCGACGCCCTTCAGCGCGCGGGTCGCTCCATAGCTCTTCGTGATGCCGATGGCGCGCATCACGACGTCATCGGTGTCACTCACTGTTCCACCCCGAACTCGACGGGAACGACCGAGACGAGAGCCGGATTGACCCGGGTGAACGCGCCGGTGACCGTGACAGTCTTGCCCTCGAGCGTCGCCGGGTCCACATCGGCGAGCACCTGCTCCTTGACGAGAGTGTTGAGCTCGGTCGCGACCTCCTGGAACTCGAGCTGGTTGGTGAAGTCGTTGAAGTTGACGGTGCCCGTGGCATCCCGGATCGCCGTGCCGTTGATGGCCGGGCCGATCTGCACCTGAACGATGACGCCATCGGGGAGCCCTTCGACGGTGACCGGGAGGATCGACCCGTTGGGCGCCCCCGCGACTCCCGTGAACGTGACCGGGAAGGAATAGGCGCTCGATGACCCGGCGGAGTGGCCGAAATCGGCTTCGTCTGCACCGCCGGCCAGATCGCCGAGAAGGGTGGACAGGTCGACAGCCTCTTCCGTGATCGTCTGGGCGATATCCTCGTCGAAATGCTCAGCGGCGTAGTCGGCCGGTTCGAATGCGCCGGCCTGGGATGCCTCGGCCGACTCCTCGATCGAGAGCACCCTGGTGCTGGCGATCGCCGCTCCGACGACGACCAGCGCGATCACCGCCCCGGTGAGCTTCACGAACAGTCGGCGTCGCGGTGCTGAGAGGGTCATCGACCGCTCCTTTGCGGGTCAGGCACATCGAGGACGTCGGCGACAGTGTCGTCGGCTGTTCTGAGGTGCTGCGTTATATCGATTTCATCGACGGGCGTGCCCATCCTGTACCACTGCACCGGTATTGGTCAACCGGTTTGTCTCTTTTCCTCGTAATATGTCTGTGACGCGTGCACAGCCCGCCGGCGCACCCGGCACAGGCCACACGGGTCTCGATCAAAGGAGATGGACAAGTGACTGGACGACTACACGGCAAGACGACGCTCGTGACCGGGGCAGGGTCGGGAATCGGTCGATCGGTCGCAGAGCGATTCGCCAGGGAGGGCGCGGTTGCCGTCATCTCTGATCGCGACCGTGACGCCGCAAGGGCCGTCGCCTCGGCGATCCCCGGGTCGATCGCGCTTGAGCTCGACATCTCCGACGAGTCGAGTGTCGAAGCAGGCTTCGCGGAGCTCGCGAGAACGGGCAACACCCCCGACGTGGTCGTGGCCAATGCCGGCGTGCAGCTGTTCGGCCACGATGCCCCGATCGCCGACCTCTCGCTCGAGGCCTGGAAACGCACGATCGATGTGAACCTCACCGGCACGTTCCTCACGGTCAAGCACGCGGTGCGGGCCATGCTCGGTCGCGGCGGTTCGATCATCCTCACCGGAAGCCCGACCGGCCTGAACGGCGAGGGCAGGGACTTCACGGCGTACTCGTCCTCCAAAGCGGGCATCCACGGGATGGGCCGCACCGTCGCCGCCGCATATGCCGCCGAGGGCATCCGCGTGAACACCGTGGTCCCCGGATACACCGAGACCCCGCTGGTCACCGCGATCTCGGGGAACGCCGAAGCACGCGCTGCCATCGTGTCCCGTATCCCGGTCGGCCGCGCCGGCCGGGCAGAAGATGTCGAAGGGATCATGGTCTATCTCGCCAGCGATGAGTCCACGTTCGCCACCGGCGCGATCTTCCGCGTCGACGGCGGCATGACTTCCCTGTAGGCCCACCATGTCCATGGAATCGTCAGCGAAACCGTCCTGGACCGGAAGCGTCCGGCCGCCGACGGACCTCCTCCTCACCCGGGAGGCCGGGGAGACCACACTCGTTCACGGTCGGTGGTCGCTGTCCCTTCGCGGTGCCGAGCTCGACGACATCACCTACGACGGTGTCCCCGTCCTCCGAAGCATCCGTCTCATCGTGCGCGACGAGGACTGGGGCACCCTGCCGATGCAGCTGGACGGCGCAGAACCCCCACGCGGCCTCGGCACCGGATCCGTCCTCACCCTGCGTGGGCGTGCCGGGGGTGGAGTCGGAGTCTGCTCCTGGACCCTTTCGGTGCGGATCGACGATGGCACACTCCAGGTGGCTGCGCGGGCGGAGGCGACCAGCCGTTTCCGGCGCAACCGGCTCGGCCTCATCGTGCTGCACCCGCCACAGCTGGCAGGTCGCTCGTTCGGCGTCGACCACCCTGACGGCTCTGCGACCACGACGGTGTTCCCGGAGCACATCTCCCCCCATCAGCCGGCGCAGGACATCACCGCGCTGTCGTGGCGGGCCGGTGCTGGCGACCACGGGCCAGCAGTCGACAGCGTTCTCCGCTTCTCGGGTGACGTCTTCGAGATGGAAGACCAGCGCAACTGGACCGACGCCTCCTTCAAGACCTACTCGACACCGCTGTCGATCCCGTTCCCTGTCGATCTCGAACCGGGAACGGTCGTCGAGCAGGCGGTCGAGCTGCAGTGCACGAGCGCCGATCCGGCCGACAGCCCGACCAACGACGGCGCAACGGAGAGCCCCGCACACGCTCGGGCGACGTTCGGACCACCGGATGCCACGGTGCGACTACCGGCGATCACGACATCCGTATCGAGCGGACCAGCCACGGGCGCGCCGATCCCCGCGGCGTTCGGGCCGCTGCTCTGCGAGCTGGATCCTGCCACGGCCAACTGGAGCGCAGTCCTCGACCGCGCGGTGATCGAATCCGGAGGGCGGCCGCTCGACCTGCGGCTCATCGTCGGGCACGCCCGGGAGATCGAGCCCGTGCTCGACCGGCTGGTGGGTGCTGACGTGGCGATCGCCAGGATCGGCGTCTTCGACCGACGAACCCATCTCTCAGAAGCAGGGCTCCTGGCAGACGTGCGGAAGCGACTCGACGATCGTGGGATCCCAACTGAGCTGCTCGGCGGCACCCGCGCCCATTTCACCGAACTCAACCGGAACCACTCGCGGCTGACGGAGTGGGACGGCCCGCTGACGTTCAGCATCACGCCGTTCATGCACGACAGGGCAGGGCATCAGCTCGTCGAGTCCCTGGCGATGCAGCGACTCGTCGTGCGCGAAGCGCTGGCGATTGCGGATGGCCGTCCGGTGCACGTCGGCCCGATCACGCTCGGAGCGCGATTCAACGCCGTCGCAACATCCGCTCCCCCTGTGCCCCGGTCCGACACCCTCGACGAGGGGTTCGGGCCCGAGCTGGTCGATGGGGCCACCGACATCCGGCAGGCCGCGCGGTCACTCGGAGCGTGGGTTCTCGCAAGTGTCGCCGCGCTTGCCGTCGATGGGGTGGCATCCGTGTCGTACTTCGAAGCATCCGGACGTCGCGGACTTTCCGACGCGGACGGCCAGAGGACCCCGGCTGCGGAGGTGCTCGGGTGGATCGCGGACCTCTCCGGCGGCGCGGTCGCCCCGCTCGAGTCCGCCCATCCGGCGATCGTCGGGCTGGCCATCTCGAAGGCGGGCAACCTCGAGGACGACTCGACGGGCATCGTCGGAAACCTCGGCGACGTCGCACTGACGGTGGCGATCGACGGAGTGGACGCGTTCGCGCTCGGGCCCGGTGCGGTCCGGCGCGTATCCTTCAGAGCCGGGCCATGATGACGGACGGAGAAGGTGAGCCGATGACGCACAGCTTCGAGAAGGACTATTGGGAACGGCACTGGGAGGAGTCCCAGGACGCGTCGGTTTCCAACCTGCGCGGAAGCGCACCGAACCCGTACCTCGTTGAGGAGACGCGCGGCCTCGAACCGGGCACGGCGCTGGATGCCGGATGCGGCGCCGGCGCGGAAGCCATCTGGCTGGCCGGGCGTGGCTGGCAGGTGAGCGCAGCAGACATCTCGTCGAGCGCGCTCGCCCAGGCATCCGAGCGCGCCGAAGCGGCGTCGGTCACCGACCGCGTGACCTGGATCGAGGCGGATCTGACCGTCTGGGAGCCGGCCAAGCGGTTCGATCTCGTGACGACCAACTACGCGCATCCGACGATCCCTCAACTGAAGTTCTACGAGCGCATCGCGGAGTGGGTGGCCCCGGGTGGAACGCTGTTGATCGTCGGGCACCTCCACGTCCCCGACTCCACGGAAGCCGATCATCATCCTCCTGAGAAAGCAACAGCGACGCTCGAGAACATCATCCGCGGCCTCGACTCCGGTTCGTGGCGCATCGACACGGCTGAAGAGCGCACCAGGAGCACTGGCACGCACACGGGGCGGACCCTGAATGACGTCATCGTGCGGGCGACGCGGACTTCCTGAACGGTTCCCCGCGATCCGTGCGGAGTCAGGGCGACTCGTCGTTGGCGACGGCCTCGATCCAGTCGGACTCCTTGTCGGAGAGGTGGATGCCGTCGACCGTGCCGCCAGCGCTTTCGATCTCGGCACGTATCTCGGGGGTGACGGCTTCACCGTTGTTCGCGATCAGCCACTCCCTGGTCGAAGCGCGTAGAGCCTGCCACCACTGTTCAATGCTCATGGGGGCAGTCTGCCAGTCCTGGGCTAGGCCGGGTAGATGGTCACGGAGCCTCTGTCGAATGAAAAGTAGACCGTCGTTCCTGTCTCGATTCCCGCATCCGCGACGGCCGCAGGTGTGAGGTCTGCCGAGATGATCTCCGACCGAACGCGAATGACGTCGCCGCGAGGTTCCAGGTCGATCACAGTCCCGCCGATCCGGTTGTCTGCTTGATCCGATCGACCGAGGGATACCCGCACGGCCGACGGACGGACAGTCGCGGCGACCCGTGACCCGTGCGCTGCGGCGCTCGGCCCGGTGGTGAGGATGTCGATGCCCGAGTCGGTGGTCATCCCGGTGGCTGTGCGCACCCCGTGAAGCAGATTCAGGGCGGCAAGGTGCGCCGTGAAGGCGGTACGCGGTCGATCGAGGGTGTCGCGGGTCGGTCCGTGTTCGACGACGGCACCGTCCGCGAGGACGTAGACACGGTCGGCGAGCGTGAGGGCGTCGAGGATGTCATGGGTGACGAGGATGGCTGTGCGGTCGCGGAGCACGCGCGCCAGCATTCGACGGAGCGCGGGCGCGACCGAAATGTCGAGAGCGGCCATCGGTTCGTCCAGGAGCAGAAGCTCGGGCTCCGAGGCGAGAGCGCGGGCGACGGCGACGCGCTGGGCTTGTCCTCCGGAGAGTTCGCCCGGTCTGCGGTCCGCGAACTCCAGGCCGTCGACTTCCGTCAGCCAGTGTCGAGCGAGATCCTGCGCGGCGGCACGGTGCATCCCCTTGCTGCGAGCACCGAAAGCGACGTTCTCGAGCACGGTCAGGTGAGGGAAGAGGTCAGCGTCCTGGGCAAGCATCGAGACACCGCGGCCGTGGGGAGGAGTCCACACGTTCGTGCTGCCGGCATCGAGATCGAACAGGACGCGTCCGTCGAGTTCTGCGCGACCCCTCTCGGGGCGGAGCAACCCGGCGATGACGTTCAGCAGCGTCGATTTGCCTGCACCGTTGGGTCCGAGGATCGCGACGGTCTCCCCGGGTTCCACGCCGAGGGACATCCGGAATCGCCGCTCGGGCACGGCCGCTGAGAAGGTGAAGCTCATCGGGGTCCACCCCGTCCGACCAGCGAAAGGCTGCTGGCCTGGTGGGCGAAACTCACGACGAGGACGGCCACGACGACGAGGACGAGAGCGAGGGCCACCGCGACATCAGGGTCGATCTCGCGCTGGAGGTAGATCTCCAGCGGGAGCGTCCGAGTGGTGCCCTGCAGGCTCCCCGCGAATGCGAGGGTGGCGCCGAATTCGCCGAGTGCCCTGGCGAACGACAGGACGGCGCCGGAGACGAGCGCCGGGGTGACCAGCGGAAGGGTGATCCGCCGCAGGACGGTGGTGGGTTTCGCGCCGAGGGTCGCCGCGATCCCTTCGAACCTCGTCCCGACCGTTCTCAGCGCCCCTTCGAAGCTGAGCACCAGGAAGGGCAGCGCAACGAAAGTCTGCGCGAGAACCACGGCCGTCGTCGAGAAGGCGATGTCGATGCCGAGGAACTCGAGGCTCGACCCGAGGAGTCCCCGTCTGCCGAAGGTGTACAGCAGGGCGATTCCGCCGACCACCGGCGGAAGCACCAGCGGCAGGAGCACCAGTGACCGCAGCACCTTCTGTCCGGGGAATCGTGCCCGCGCCAGCACGAGCGCCAGCGGCACTCCGAAGACGACGCACAGCAGGGTGGCAGCGACCGACGTGCGAAGACTCAGCCAGAGTGCGGCGATCGACGACTCCGACGTGATCAGCGGGACGAACTCGGCCCAGTTCACCCGGGTGACCATCGCGATCAGCGGCAGCACGAGGAAGAGAGCGCCGACGGCGGCGACCGCCGCAATCCAGCGCGGAACACCCGCGAATGCTGTCTGGCCCGGTTTCACGATGTCATGGCCTGCCGAATCCGGCTGCGTCGAACACGGACCGTCCGGCATCCCCTGTGATGAATGCGACGAACGCCTCAGCCACGTCCGCAGCCCCGGATGCCGTCAGCGTGGCGATCGGGTAGGTGTTCACCGCCTCACCTGCCCCGTCGAACTCGATGCCTTTCACCGCATCACCGGCTGCGATGACATCCGTGACGTACACGAGGCCGGCGTCCGCCTCACCCGAAGTGACCTTGCCGAGCACATCGGTCACGGACGACTCCTCGCTGACGGGCCTCAGCACGACACCCGTCGCTTCCTCGACCGTCACGGTCGCAGCACCGCACGGGACCTCGGGAGAACAGACGACCAGCCGCACGTCGGCGTCGGCGAGGTCGGCGAACGTCTCGATACCTGCGGGGTTCGCCGGAGGGACCGCGATCTGGAGGACGTTGGTCGCGAAGTCGGTGGGCTCGCCGTCGAGGAGGTTCTCCTCGGTCAGCCTCGCCATGTTCTTCCCGTCGGCGGAGGCGAACACGTCGGCGGGCGCACCCTCGATGATCTGCGTGGCCAGGTCTGCCGAGCCGGCGACGTTGAGATCGACGGATGCCCCGGGGTGTGCGTTCTCGAATTCGGCAGCCAGTTCTGTGAATGTCGACGTGAGCGATGCAGCCGCGAACACGGTGATCGAGCCGGAAAGAGCATCGTCAGGCTGTCGTGATGACGGTTCACCGCTCGAGCAGGCGCCGAGCCCGACAGCGACGGCCGCAGCGAGCAGGACTCCGGGAACCTTCCGGCGCATCCGCTAGACCTTCCCCCCGGGGGTCTCCACCATGACCGTCGTCGCCTTCACCACCGCGATGGCCACCGACCCGAGCTCCAGCCCGAGTTCCCGCACGGCCTCGCTGCTCATCAGGGAGACGACGCGGTGCGGGCCGCACTGCAGCTCGACCTGCGCCATGACTGTGTCGACGACGATGTCGGTGACCAGCCCGACGAACCTGTTGCGTGCCGACCGACCGATTTCTGAAGGATCAACGGGCAGGACGGCGTTCTTGCGCGCGAGGTGCGCCAGCTCGAGGCCGTCGACGACTGTCCGACCTGACTCGTCCTTGCCACTCGAGAGCAGCTCGTTGTCGATCCACCGACGGACGGTGTCATCGCTCACGCCGAGATATAGTGCTGCATTTTTCACGCTTATCTGCGACATAGGACCCATGCTATCGCCGCATTCGCGGAGAAAGTAGCGTACCGGTGACGCATCAGCGGCTTCGACTCAGATCGAGCCGCGAATGCGGGCGATCTCGCCTGCACGGAGCTGGACCAGCGTGAGGTCAAGCAACGGGGTATCGATTCCCCGTGCAGCCGCGCGGAACGCGTAGTCGCCGAGAATGTGCTCGGTTTCCGTCGGGTTGCCGGCAGCCGCGTCGCGGTACAGCGACGACGTGAACGAGGAGCCCGGCTCTCTCAGCAGCCCGACCGCCTGCTCGTGCGCGCTCGAACTCACCGGATGCCCGGCTGCCGCCGCGACCGCTTCCGTCTCATCGATCGCAGCGTGAATGTAGCCCAGTCCGCCGGCCTCGATGACGTCGCCGACCGAGCCACGGAACAGGCAGCTCACGACTCCGGCCGCGGCGATGAACGCCCATTTGGCCCACAGCGCTCCGACCACATCGTGTGATTCCGTGACCTCGATTCCCTGCACACGCATCACGTCCATGACGGCATCGAAGTTCTCGGGGCGCTCACCGAGCGGGCCAAGCGTCATGGTCGCGAGCGGAGTCATCTGCACGATCTCATCGCCTCGCACCGTCGCCACGATCTTGACGAGCCCGCCGAGGACGCGATCGCCGAACCTCGCCTGCAGCTGGTCGATATGGGCCATGCCGTTGAGGAACGGAATGACGAACGTGTCGTCCCCGACCACCGGTGCGATGTCGTCGATCACGGCCGGGAATCCGTTGGACTTCACCGCGACGATGACGATGTCGAACGGCTCCGACACCTCGGCGGCGGTCATCACCCGCACGGGATTCATCCGTTTGCCGTCCGGCGCGTCGAACGTCAGGCCGTGGTCGCGAAGAGCGGCGGCACGATTCGGGCGGACCAGGTAGGTGACCTCGCGGCCGGCCTCCTGGAGTCGGGTTCCGAACGCTCCGCCGGTCGCGCCGGCTCCAGCTATGAGTACACGCATCATTCGCTCGATTCGGTGGTGGGGAGGAAGGTCGGTCCAGCCCTCAGTATCCCAGCACGACAGCGAAGTCGGATGCCGGCGGCCACATGCGCAGCGATGGGAATACATGCGCAGTCATGTTGTTTGACTTCGGTGAGACACCGCAGAAAGGCGGACACAATGCAGTTCGGAATCTTCACCGTCGGCGACATCGCCCCTGACCCGACCACCGGTTACACGCAGAGCGAGGCTGAGCGCATCAGCAACATCGTTCGCGTCGCGCAACGCGCCGATGAGGTCGGGTTGGATGTGTTCGCCATCGGGGAGCACCACAATCCCCCCTTCGTCCCCTCATCCCCCACGACGCTTCTCGGCCACATCGCCGCGCTGACCAAGCAGATCATGTTGAGCACCTCTGTCACCCTGATGACGACGAACGACCCGGTCAAGATCGCCGAGGACTACGCCATGCTGCAGCACGTGGCCAAAGGCAGGCTCGACCTCATGGTCGGCCGCGGCAACACCGTCCCGGTCTACCCCTGGTTCGGCAAGGACATCCGACAGGGCGTCGCCCTCGCGTTGGAGAACTACAACCTGCTCCACCGGCTGTGGCGGGAGGATGTCGTGGACTGGGAAGGAACGTTCCGCACCCCGCTGCAGGGCTTCACCTCCACTCCCCGTCCACTCGACGACGTCCCGCCGTTCGTCTGGCACGGCTCCATCCGCACGCCGGAGATCGCTGAACAGGCCGCGTACTACGGCAACGGATACTTCGCCAATCACATCCTCGCCCCGAACCTGCACTTCAAGCCGCTGGTCGACTTCTACCGCGAACGCTTTGAGCACTACGGCCACGGGACGAAGGAGCAGGCGATCGTCGGCCTCGGTGGTCAGGCGTTCATCGCCAGACGTTCGCAGGATGCCGTGAGGACATTCCGACCGTATTTCGAGAACTACCCGGTGTTCAGGGGCAGCTCACTCGACGACTACATGTCCCGCACACCGTTGACGGTCGGCAGCCCACAGGAGGTCATCGACAAGACGCTGACCTTCCAGGAGGGCTTCGGCGACTACCAGCGTCAACTCTTCGCCGTCGACGGACTCGCACTTCCCCTGGAGATGGCGTTGGAGCAGGTCGAGCTGCTCGGCACCGAAGTCGTGCCAGTGCTGCGCAAGGAGATGGCGTCCAGGCGCGCAGCCGGAGCATCCGATGCCCCGACCCACTCCAGCCTGATCACCGAGAAGTACGGTGACGCAGAGCCCCGACAGCCCCGCCCGAACCCGAACCGCGGCGACAACCTCTCCGGCGCCTCGCCCTATCAGGACAGCCCGGCCGATGTGCGGGCGTCGTTCCCGCTGGCGGTGTGAGGGTGATCAGCGACAAACGCCTCGCCAACGAAGCCTGGGAGGCGTACTTCCGCGCCCAAGCCACCCTCGCGCAGGAGTTCAGCGAGTCCGACATCTGGCACGGCCTGCAGCCGAAGGAGTACGCCGTGCTCCACGCCCTCTCCACCGCACCTGACGGGCTCAGGATCACCGAGCTGGGTGACGACGTGCTCCTCACCCAGCCCGGGATGTCCCGGCTCATCGCACGCCTCGAAGAGCGCGGACTCGTCGAACGACGTGGCGATGCCGCAGACGCGCGCGCGCGTCGCATCCGCCTCACCGCAGACGGCGTCGCCATCCAGCGGCTCGTCGGCCGTGCGCTGACCGGCACGATCGCCGGGGCGATGACCCGCGCCCTCGACACCGACCAATTGATCACACTCCGCGACCTCAGCCTGACCCTTCTCGCCGGTGCGAGTGGAACCGCCGCCGACGTGCAGCGGGCAGCCATTGAAAGGACATTCTCATGACCATCGGCCAGTCCATCGCGCTCGAGACGACGACAGACGGCACCCCGGTGCGTCTGGTCGTGGTCAGCGCGGGGGTCAGCGACCCGTCATCCACTCGCCTGCTCGCCGATCGCACCGCGCAGAAGACACTCGACCTGCTGCGCGAAGGTGGGATTCAGGCATCCGTCGGCGTCATCGAACTCGGTCCGCTCGCGGTCGACATCGCCCAGGCCATCGTCTCCGGTTTCCCCAACGAGCGGGTGCAGGCGGCGATCGAACGCCTTGCCTCCGCAGACGCCGTGATCGCCAGCACCCCTGTGTACAAAGCCGGCATCAGTGGCCTGTTCAAATCGTTCGCCGACCTGCTCGACAACGACCTGCTCATCGCCAAACCCGTCATCCTCGCCGCAACGGCCGGGACCTCCAGGCACGCCATGGTCGTCGACGAGCACCTGCGGCCGCTCTTCGCCTTCCTCCGTGCCCTGCCCGTGCCGACAGGGCTGTTCGCCGCGCCGGACGACTGGGGCTCTTCAGCGCTCGGGGACCGCATCGAAAGGGCCGCCACCGAACTCGTCCTGTTCCTGCGCAGCGGAGTCGGCCGGTCGATCGCCGACGACGCCTGGGCCGGGTACCAGCACCAGTTCTCGGGCAACGCGACGCGGTCGGAGCGCGCCGCGTCGGATGTCGATTTCGATACCGACCTCATGCGACTCGCGGCGGGCGGCGGAATCTCCCGCTAGCCCCGCCGCGAGCGCCGAGTGTCAGCGCGCCGCTGTCAGCGCAGCGGCGTACGCCTGGTGGCCGGCCACTGTCGGGTGATAGGCGTCAGGACCCGTTGCGTGAATCCACGACACCGGGCTGCCGATCCCATGCCCGGCGAATGCCGTGGTGACGTCGACGTAGTGGATGTTGACGCGCGCTCGGGCGAGCTGGCCGACGACGCCCTGGATGGTGGCGTTCATCGTGGCCGTCGCAGTATTGAGCTGGACGATGGCGGCGTAGTTCGGATCCGTCGGCGGAGGCGTCTCGAAGAGGTAGGGGTACCCCGTCACCAGGATCTTCGCCTTCGGAGCCACGAGCGCGACGCCAGCGAATGTCGCGGCGAGTCGCAAGGCCAGCTTGCTCGGGATGCGTGGCGATTGCGGGGTCAGGAGCGCATACGCCTTGTTGAGGGCCGCCTGACATTCGGGCGACACGAACGAAACAGAGCAATATGCCGTGATGGTGCCGACGCCCAGGTCATTCGCTCCGACGGTCAGGGTGACCAGTCCGATATCCCTGGTCTTCTTCACGGCCTTGACGACGGCGGGGAGTTGGCGGGTGAGCACGGTCGTCGTCGTCGCTCCGCTGCAACTGACATCGGCTTTGAGCGCGATGCCGGCCGCGTCGTCGAGCAACTCGGGATAGCTGCTGGGCGTTTGCAGGCAGGCGTTTTCGTATGCCCCTCCACCCTGTCCGGCTGCGTACGAGTCACCGAGTGCAACGTAGGTGGTGACGGACGTTGTCGTCGTGGCGGTGGCGGTTGTGGACGGCGAGGCCTGCGCACTTGCCGGGAGGAGAATTCCTGTGGTCAGGATGGACGCAGCGAGGGCAATGACCCCGACGTCGGCGAAGTGGCGGCTTTTGCGATTCATCGCGCCAAGCTACTCCTCTTCGGGCCGAAAAGACACGGGGTCTGAGCTTTCCTCATGTTTGAATTTCTTCGCTGCTCGATGGCCGGACCGGCCGCCCCCTCGCGAACGACGCTCCTGTGGGATGCTGGCGGGATGACGACGAACGAAGACCGGACCGCCAGAATCGCAGAACTCCGAAGGCACGAGGAAGAACTCGTCTTCGAGTCCTTCGACAACACAGATGCCTGGCGGCTGGGTTCGCTGGTCGCTCAGCGCGGACTCGATGCCGGCCACCGGATCGCCATCGACATCCGCCGCCCCGGGCTCATTCTCTTCCGGGCAGCCCTGCCTGGGTCGACCGCCGATCAGGAAGCCTGGATCCAGCGGAAGTCGGCATCCGCCTTCCGGTTCGAGTCGAGCACGGCGCTTCTCGGCGAGCAGTTCGCCGCCAATGGGGTGGACCCGTCCGTCGACGGGTGGCTTGACCCCACCCAGTATTCGACCTCAGGCGGCGCTTTTCCCGTGCGGGTCGCCGGCGCCGGTGTCGTCGCGGTCATCACCGTGTCCGGGCTGGCCTCGGACGACGACCACCAACTGGTCGTCGACTCGATCGCCGAGTACCTCGCTGCAGGGTCGCGCTGACCGAGAGCTCAGCGGGTCGGCTCAGGCCTTGCGGAGTTCGTCGCCATGAACGACGATCGCGAAGATGACGATGACGTCGATCGCGATGACGATCAATGACCAGAACGGCTGCACCGGAATCAGCAGGAGCTGCAGGGTTGCGCTGATGACGGCGAAGATGACGGCGACGACGCGCGCCCACGTGGCCCCGGCGAAGAGCGCGCTGGCGGCGATCATCAGAAGCACGCCGAGAATCAGGTTCCACCACCCCCAGCCGACCAGGTTGAACAGCACGAGTTCGCCGTTCACATTTGCCGAGTGGTAGTTCTCCGGTCCGATCAGCAGCACGAGGCCCTGGGTGGTGCTGAACATGCCGTTGACGAAGAGGATTGCCGCCGCGAAATAGGCCCAACCGGCCCAGCCGACCGACGTTGACTCTTGTGTCCCTGAGGAAGCACTCATGATCCCGACCACTTTCCATTGATGCCCTGCAGCCGGCCTCGTGGTCGGCGCAGACGTGCATAACTGCTCGTGACGGCACCGATTATTCTCCTGGCACAGCCACACGGTCAACGGAGTGGACACCGGTTGCACCCACCGCGGCCCAAGTTCACCCGTTGCGGATGACAGTGTCGGCCTGAGGCAGGCATCGCCGGGCCGAAGTCGTGGGGCGGATGGGAGTCATTCCATCGCCGCGGTATGGCGACGTGCGCTGGACGATACTCGCAGCACGACGTTCCCCGTCTTGTGACCGGCATCCACATACCGGTGGGCCTCGGCGATGTCTTCGAGGTCGAACGTGCGGTCGATCACCGGACGGAACCGGCCCGATTCCGCGAGGTCGACGAGGTATGCGAGGTCTTCCGCCCGATTCGGACCGCCGCTGTATGTCACCAGCTTTCCGCTCTTCCGGGTGCGGCTCGCGGCCCGGATCATCCCCGCGAGATCCGTGACGACCATCAGCAACGCGCCACCCGGCCTGAGGGATGCTTCCACCCGCGTGAACGTGGCGGTGCCCGCACAGTCGACGATGACGTCGTAGGTGGCCGGGTCTGCGGCGAAGTCCTCCGTGTTGTAGTCGATCACCCGATCGGCGCCGAGGGAGGCGACGAGGTCGGCCTTGCCGCCGCTGCAGACTCCGGTCACGTGTGCGCCCAGGTGCTTCGCCAGTTGCACGGCCGCCGTTCCCACCGCCCCGGACGCACCGTTCACGAGGACGCGGTCGCCCGGCCTGATGTCCGCCCGGTTCAGGAAGATCCGGGCGGTGATCCCGCCGAAGACGAGCGCAACCGCCTCCTCGAACGTCATGTTGCGTGGCTTCGCCGTGACGGCGGCATCCTGATTCACGCAGACGTATTCCCCGTGCCCACCCCAGTGGGCTCCGAGCATCGTGATGACCTCGTCACCGGGGGCGAATCGGGTGACTCTCGATCCGACTGCTGCAACCACGCCGGCCGCGTCCATCCCCAGGATGCGGTGGCGGGGGCGGAAGAATCCGAGTCCGAACGCGGCAAGCAGTCCAAGGCCCTTCGGAACGGAACGGCTGCGGGCGCGATGATCGGCGATGCTCACTGTGCTCGCTTCGACCCTGATGAGGATCTCGTCCTCACCTGGCGTGTGCCTGGCGACGGTCTCGATCCGCACGACGTCCGGCGACCCGAAGCGGCGGTAGACGGCGGCCGCCATCGTGCCCGCCGGTTCCGCGCGTTCGCTGTCGGTCTGGCGCAGCATGGATGCGGTGGGAGAAGAAGTGGTTTTCATGACGAGTCCCTTGGATCAGAAGGTGTACGGTATACACCTCTCACGAGGAGACTAAAGTGTACGGCGTACGCCTGTCAAGAGGGCCTGGCAGTTTCGCGATGCGCCGCCCTGCGATGTGTCGGTCCGGCTGGACGCGCCGACCGGCGACGGATGATGAATTCGGCGGTGGCGAGGTTCGCCACCCAGGCGGCGCCCATGAGGACCGCGCGCGACGGCTCGTGAGTGGGGCCGAAGATAAGCGCTGCCGGGATGAGAAAGATTGCCTGCGTTCCTGCGGCGACGCCGATCGCATAGCCGCGCGTCATCCAGGCGCTGTGCGCGACGAAGTCGCGACGCAGGGCTGCGGCGAATCCGAGGCCGATACTCACAACCATCGCCGATCCGAAGATCAGGCGGAGGACCATGAGGACCACCCCGTCTCCAGCGGGCAGGTCGGAGAAGGCCGCCATCCACAGGCCTGACACCGCGGCGAGCACGCCGGCAGGCACCAGGACGCGGCCGGCCACCCGGTGCCAGCTTCGCCGGCGGAGGCTCGGGGCGAACTGGAATGCCCCGAGCACGCTGAACACGGTGACCGTGACAATGTGAGTCACGACGGGGATCGGTGAGTCGAAAAATCGCTCATTCCGAGGCGTGATCTCCGCCCCTCCCGTCAACTCTGTCAGGCGCGCGGCTCCGGCGAGGATCGGTATGAGGCTCAGCAGGATCAGTCCGGCCGGGGCCAGCCACTGGCTTCGCGTGCGTCTGGGCGGGGTGGCGACTGCGGTCATGGCCGATTCCTTCTCGTGAATTCAGCGTGAGTGTACGGCGTACACCTCTGTTGGGCAGGCTAATGTGTACTGTGTACTCCTGTCAAGAGTGACGTAGCGAGACGCGCATCGGAGGAAACCAATGCCCGAGCAGATCGACGCGGAGCGCCGTGTCCGCCTGAATCGCGAGCGGGTCTTGCAGGCCGCCGTGACCCTTGCCGATGAGATCGGCATCGAAGCACTGAGCATGCGCAGGCTGGCACATGAACTCGGCGTCGTTCCGATGGCGCTGTACAAGCACGTGGAAAACAAGGAGGCTCTCCTCGACGGCATGGTCGAGATCATCATCGGCGAGATCGACCCACCGGTCGCAGACGCGGACTGGAAGAGCGCAGTGAGGATGAGGGTGCTGTCTGCGCGGCAGGCGCTCCAGCGACACCCCTGGGCACGGCAGGCCATCGAGTCGCGCGTGAACAAAACCCCACCCGTCCTCGACTACATGGACTCATTCATCGGCATGTTCCTCGCCGGAGGCTTCTCGGTGGATCTGACCCACCACGTGATGCACGCCATCGGCGGCCGGATGTGGGGATTCACACAGGAGCTCTTCGATGACTCGACGACTCCAGCAGTGGAGGGGACAGCAACGGTTCCGCCCGCCATGTTGCAGCAACTGGCGGAGCGCTACCCCAACATCGCCACCATGGCCGCGTCAGTGCAACACGAGGAGGAGTCGGTCGTCGGCAGCGGATGCGACGACCAATTCGAATTCGAGTTCGCGCTCGACCTGCTGCTCGACGGTTTCGACCGACTCCGTGAGCGCAACTGGACGTCCCTGCGGCCGAAGCAGGACACCGAGCTGGTTGCCGGCACAGCCTGAAAGCCGCGACGCTGGACATCAGACCTGCGGAGAGGCGAGGAAGCGGTTGCGCTCCTCGATCAACCGGCGCAGATAGCGCCCGAGGACCACCTTCTCGGCGAGGATTCCGAGGATGCCGTACGGCGCAGCGAAAGAGACGCGATCGATCATCGTGGTCGTGGGCCCGTCCGCAACGAACACATGCTCGTGCCGGAAGAACCGGAACGGCCCGTCGACCTGCTCATCGACGAACGAATCCGGCGAAGACATGCGGGTGATCCGGTTCGTCATCCGGAACGGGATGCCGAAGTGCACGGCGCGCCACGTGACATCCTGCCCGTCGCCGATCAGCCCGGACGTGACCCCGCCGACAGCGCGCTCATTGCTACCCGCCATCGAATCGACATGCTCGTCGATGCTCCGTGACAGGTCGAACGCGGCCTGAACCGGCATGGCAAGCCGGGTGCGGAGCTCGAAGGACACGGCCATCGTTCAGAGGTGGGCGAGAGTGTCGCTGATGTCCGAGGCAGTGGCGAGGATGGCGGGACGGTAGTCGTCCCTGATCCGTTCGAGGCTGGCCGTCGAGGTCGACGTCGACACGTTGATCGCCGCGACCACCGCGCCGTCCGCCCCGCGGAGTGGAGCGGCGATCGACCGCAGGCCCTGCTCCAGTTCCTGGTCCACGAGCGCCCAGCCCTGTTCGCGCACCTGGTGCAGGGTGTCCCGGAGGGCACCTGCATCCGTGATCGTGCTCTCGGTCAGGGCGGTCCGCGCGATCGAGGAGAGATAACGCTCGAGGTCGTCATCTCCGAGCCCGGCGAGGAGCACCCGCCCCATCGACGTGGCGTGGGCGGGGAACCGGGTTCCGACTGTGATGGACACCGTCATGATCCGCCGGGCGGGCACCCGGGCGATGTAGACGATGTCGCCGTCGTCAAGCACCGAAGCGGAGGCTGACTCGTTGAGCCGCCGGGAGAGCTGCTCGAGGTGCGGACCGACGATCTCCGGCAGTGCCAGTCCGGAAAGGTAGGAGAAACCGAGTTCGAGTACCCGCGGCGTGAGGACGAACAGGCGCCCGTCCGCTCGCACGTAACCGAGTTCGACGAGAGTGAGCAGGAAACGCCTCGCCGTCGCCCGCGTCAGCTGCGTTGCTTCGGCGATGTCGCTCAGCGTCATGCTCGGACGGTCCCGCCCGAACGCCCTGATGACGCTCAGGCCGCGTGCCAGAGACTGGACGTACTGTCCACTCGGTTCAGGATCGTCGCTCATGCTCCCCACGCTATCGTTCGAGCACGACGGCCAGGCCCTGTCCCACCCCGATGCAGATCGCGGCGACACCCACACCGCCGCCGCGTCGTTTCAGTTCGTGCGCCAGGTGTCCGATGATCCGGCCCCCGGACGCCCCGAGCGGATGACCGAGTGCGATCGCTCCGCCGTGCACATTCACCCTGGCCGGGTCGAGCTCCGGCCACAGCTTCAGGCAGGCGAGGCTCTGGGCGGCGAATGCCTCGTTGAGTTCCACGAGGTCGACGTCTGCCCAGGTCTTGCCAGCGCGGGCCAGCGCCCGGTTGGCGGCTTCGACCGGCGCGATGCCGAAGGTGTGGGGATCGTTTCCGGTCACCCCGCGTCCGATGATCCGCGCGAGCGGTTCGGCATCCAGAGGGGCATCTTCTCCGCCGATCACGAGCATCGAGGCACCGTCGCTCAACGGCGACGAGTTGCCCGCCGTCACCGAGCCGTTCTCACGGAACGCCGGCTTGAGCGGCGCCAGCGATTCCACGGACGCGTCGTCACGGATGCCTTCATCCCTGCTGAGCGTCGCGCCGGGCACCTGGACGATCTCGGCGTCGTAGTGACCGGAGGCCCACGCCGCTGCGGCATTCCTGTGGCTGAGAGCCGCGAACGCGTCCTGGTCTTCCCTGCTGAGCGAGAACCGCTCGGCGAGCAGTTCAGCGGTCTCACCGAGGGAGACGGTCCACTGGTCAGGCATCCGCGGATTCACCATCCGCCAGCCGAGCGTTGAGGAATGCAGCGTCTCCGGTCCGGCCGGGTACGGCTTCGACGGTTTGAGCATCACCCACGGGGCGCGGCTCATCGACTCGACGCCGCCGGCCACGACGATGTCGGCGTCTCCGGTTTCGATGGCACGACTGGCCTGGATCACGCTCTCGACGCTGGAGCCGCAGAGCCGGTTCACGGTGGCACCCGGCACGGAGGTCGGCAACCCGGCGAGAAGCACCGCCATGCGCGCGACATTCCTGTTGTCCTCACCGGCCTGGTTCGCGTCGCCGAGCAGGACATCGTCGATCCGGGCGGGGTCGAACCCCGGGTGCCTCGCGAGCAGTGCCGCGAGAGTGTGGCCGGCGAGGTCGTCCGGCCGGACCCCGGCGAGGCCTTTACCGTAGCGACCGAACGGCGTGCGCACTGCGTCGTAGATGAAACTGCCGGTCATGCGTGCGTCCTGTCGTCGGTGGCCGTTGCGTCGGTCAGGTCGAGTCCTGTGGCCAGCCGCAACTCCTCGACGGTATTGTCGCCGAATGCTTCGACGACCGCGAGGCCGGCCGGGGTGACATCGAAGATCGCGTGGTCCGTGTAGATCCGGGTCACACAGCCGACACCGGTCAGCGGGTAGCTGCATTCACGGACGATCTTCGACTTCCCCGACTTGGTGAAGAGGTCGGTCATCACGTAGACCTCCCGCGCGCCGATGGCGAGGTCCATGGCCCCTCCGACGGCGGGGATCGAGTCGGCCGCACCTGTCGACCAGTTGGCGAGGTCGCCCCGTTCGGAGACCTGGAACGCCCCGAGGATGCAGACGTCGAGGTGCCCGCCACGCATCATGGCGAACGAGTCGGCGTGATGGAAGTATGCAGTCCCCGGGAGTTCGGTCACCGGCAGTTTGCCTGCATTGATGAGATCCGGGTCGACCTGACCCGCTTCCGGCTCCGGTCCCATGCCGAGCATCCCGTTCTCCGTGTGAAGAATCACTTCCAGATCTGCCGGAAGGAAGTTCGCCACGCGCGTCGGTGCACCGATGCCGAGATTCATCACGGCACCTTCGGGGATGTCACGGGCGATCCGGGCGGCCAGTTCGTCGCGGCTGATTCTGGTGGTCATGCGACGGCTCCAGCGTCGGCGAGCGAACCGTCGCCGATGAACTCCCCGTTCCGCAGCCAGGCGCGTTCACCCACAGCGACCACCCGGTCGACGTAGAGGCCAGGGGTGACGACAGCCTCCGGGTCGAGCGCGCCGAGCTCGACGACGTCGTCGACCTGCACGATCGTCGTCGTCGCGGCCGCGGCCATGATCGGGCCGAAGTTCCTCGCGGTCTTCCGGTACACGAGGTTTCCCCAGCGGTCGGCGCGCCAGGCGCTCACCAGTGCGACGTCGGCAGGCAGGGCGTATTCGAGGACGTAGGACCGGCCGTCGATCTCGCGCGTCTCCTTGCCGTCGGCGAGCGCCGTGCCGTACCCCGTGGGCGTGTAGAAGGCGCCGATACCCGCACCGGCAGCACGGATGCGTTCGGCGAGATTCCCCTGAGGCACCAGCTCGAGCTCGATGTCACCCGCGCGGTACAGCGCGTCGAAGACATGCGAGTCACTCTGGCGGGGGAACGAGCAGATCATCCGTCTGACACGGCGCGCGGCCAACAGGGCTGCCAGACCCGTGTCCCCGTTGCCCGCGTTGTTGTTGATCACCGTGAGGTCGGTAGCGCCCTGCGCCAGGAGGGCGTCGATCAGCTCCACGGGTTGCCCCGCTCGACCGAATCCTCCGATCATCACGACGGCACCGTCGGCGACATCGGAGACCGCCTGCTCGAGACCGTCGATCACCTTTGAAATCATGTCTTCATCCGTTCACCTAGTGAACATCCGTTCACATCATGATCATGGTACGCCGATCGCTCCGAACAGTCCAGAGCACCCTGTCGGCGCCTGCACCCTTCCACCCGGACACCCGTCGGAGCATACTGACACCATGACGGACAATGAACGTGCCGGCGACGCGGGTTCCGGCAGCCAGGCGACACCCGCGATCATCGTAGGAATCGACGGGTCAGAGTCCTCCGTGAAAGCGCTCCGCGAAGGGCGCAGGCTCGCTGACGCCCTCGACGTCCCCCTCGAAGCGTTCGCGGTCTGGCAGCGCAGTCACTCCATGTTCGACTTCTACCAGTACGAATCCGGCTGGACCCCGGAGAAGGACATCGAGAAGCTGCTCGAGGACACCGCGCAGGCCGCCTTCGGTTCGGACCGGCCGGCGCGATTCACGCTGTCATACGAGCAGGGGATCCCGACGAAGGCGCTCATCAGATACAGCACCGGGGCGGAGATGCTCGTTCTCGGCTCCCGCGGGCACGGCGGATTCTCGGGCCTGCTCCTCGGCTCAGTCAGTTCCGCCTGTGTCGCCCATGCCACCTGCCCGGTGCTCATCGTGCACAACAACGACCAGATTCGGCTCGATGCCGCGAAGCAGGCCGCCGGGAAGTGACCAGCGGCCCGACCGACGGAGGCAGGATGGCATACGCTGGCGGTGTGGAGAGTGACAAGCGCTCCAGCAGGTCCTGGCTGGCAAAGGTGTTGAGGCGGACGCCTCGCCGACCGCCGTTCCGGCCGGAGCCGCAGCCACTCGCGCCCTTCGAACAGGCCCTCGAGGAGGGCCTCCTCATCGCCAGGCACGGCGTGACCCTTGCCGTGAAGAATCGCCTCATCCTCCGCGCCCTGCAGGAGAACCTCCCCTTCGACGAGGAGGCGACCGCGCACATCGTGGCTGACGAGCTGGCGCGTGCCGCAGGGGAGCAGCGTGACAACGCTCAAATGATGACCGAGGCGAGGGCGACGACCGACCTCTCCGGTGGGCTGGCGGACCATGCGCACGATTACCACCTCATCGACGCAGGAACCCTTCGGCGCCGGGAACAGCTCTATCTCGCTCTTGCGGACTCGCTGGAGGAGGCACGGAACGACCCGGATGCCGTTTCAACACTCGCCGAACGGGCTCGCGCAGCGGCGTGGCAGGACATCGGTGAGAACGTCAAGGCCAAAGTTGAACAACGGATGCAATCGTTCTCCGACGACCCCGACTACGTTCTCGACCGCCAGGACCGGCTTCGGCAGCTGCTCGAGGTGGACCTTCCGTCACTCGAGCGGAAGGGCGACGATCGCGGGTGACGGGGCATCCGGGAACACGGCGGCCAGTGCGGAACTTCCCAGTGGGGGCACCTAAGCTCATGATCCAGACCAGGAGCGAGGGACCATGACCGCACGAACCGTGATCATCACCGGAGCAAGCGACGGCATCGGAGCCGTTGCTGCGAGGGCCATGTCCGAGCGCGGAGACCGGGTCGTCGTCGTCGGCCGGTCACCCGAGAAAACGAAGGCGGTCGCCACCGCCATCGGTGCCGACTTCTTCGTCGCGGACTTCGCCCGCCTCGACGACGTCCGCGAACTCGCTACCGCCCTGCTCGAGCGGTACCCGCGGATCGACGTCCTCGCCAACAATGCCGGCGGCATCCTCGGACACAGGGAGACCACCGTCGACGGCAACGAGAAGACGTTCCAGGTGAACCACCTGGCTCCGTTCCTGCTGACGAACCTGCTCATGGACCGCCTGGCCGAGAGCCGGGCCACGGTCGTCAACACCTCGAGCGTGGCGAACTCCCGGTTCGGCAAGTTCGACATCGACGACGTGAACGCCGAACACGGCTACTCCGAGAACCGCGCGTACGGCAACGCGAAGCTGGCAAACATCCTCTTCACCGTCGAGTTGCACAACCGCTACGCAGAACGCGGGATCTCCACCGCGGCGTTCCATCCCGGAATCGTGGCCACGAGTTTCGCCACCGGATCGACCAGCATCATGCGCCTCGTCTACCGCAGCGTGTTCAAGATCTTCCTGATCTCACCGGAGGAAGGCGCAGACACGCTCGTCTGGCTGGCCACGACGGTGCCGGGCGTCGACTGGGTGCCAGGCGCGTACTACGACAAGCGGCAGATCGCGAAGGCGAACCCGCAGGCGTACGACACCGGGCTCGCCGCGCGACTCTGGGACCTTAGCGCCGAACTGGTCGGCTCACCCGTCGAACGTCGCTGATCCGGCCGAATCGGATGCTCAGTGGGTCACGTCCCACAGGTGGTGCACCGGATCATGCAGGAGGTACCTGCCCAGCGTCACCACGGTGAACCGCGACCCGTCGCTGCGACGCCCCGTGCGTTCGGCAGCGTCGTCCGGCACCCGCTCGAATGCGTCGGCGAGGGCGAGTCCCGCTGCGACCAGGTCTGACTCGACCTGTTGCGGGTCCTGCTCCTGGTAGCGCTCTGCGACGGCGGTCGCATCCTGGTCCCAGTTCTCGAATTCGGGGTCGTCCTCGGCGAGCATAAGATCGAGCCTGGTGTGGAAGATGCGGAAGACATCGCGCACATGGGCGGAGTATTCAAGGGGCGACCAGGTTGCGTCGTCCGGCCTCGTCCTCACGTCCGGCCTCCTGAGCACTTCCGGCCACCCCCGCACGTTGGCACGGAGCAGGTCGGGAATCTCTCCGAGCGTCACTCCGCCCGAGTCGAACCCGCACTCG
This sequence comes from Mycetocola sp. Y719, assembly GCF_056713205.1. NCBI lineage: Bacteria > Bacillati > Actinomycetota > Actinomycetes > Micrococcales > Microbacteriaceae > Mycetocola > Mycetocola sp. Y719. The sequence continues at coordinate 119,223 of NZ_JBWYGY010000003.1, forward strand.
GGGCATTCGCGTTCCAGGACCCAGGTCCAGTTCTTCGTGTCGGGTGTGATGACCATGCCCCAAACCTATGGCCTATCCGACCGTGTCCGCCGATGGAAAACTGCCGACAGGCGTCGACTTCCGGTCAACCGCCACAGACGCGACCGACTGTACGGATCGCCGACGACGCGTCAGGCGGCGGGCTGGCAGACGGCTTTGCCCGCGAGCTGCTCGGTCATCTGTTCCTCTGACCATGGCAGACCGACGACGGGAAGCTTCTGTCCCTTCACGGGCTCGGCCTTCGCGGCGATGGCCGCCAGTTTCATGGCAAGCAACTGGGCGAAACCCGCCCCGGCAGTGGAGTTGTTGAGCATGACCACCACGGTGAGGCCGGTCGTCGGGTCGGAGAGCATCGCGGTGATGTGGCCGGGGATCGAGCCGGCCTGTCCGCGCATCGGGCCCATCTGCAGTCCGCCGGGGCCGAATGCCTGCCACGCGGGGGCATCCTCGCCGAGCGGAACCGTCTTCCAGGCGTCCTTTTTCAACTCTTCGCCGAGCAGCGCGCCTGTCGCGAATGACTGGGCGTACCTGTGCAGGTCGTCGACGGAAGAGACGACTCCGCCCGCTGTGAAGACCTGCGAGTTGGACAGCGCCGTTTCGTCCGTGGGGGCGTCGCAGGCGAGCGTGCCGTCGGCGAGCTTCACAGACTCCCAGCCTGGCGCGAACGGAGCCGAGATGGTCAGCGTCGTCGGCTCGGGGAACAGGGAGTCGTCCATGTCGAGCCTGTCGAAGACGTAACGCTTGTACAGCGTCTGCCAGTCGTCGCCCGTTGCTTCCTGCAGGGCGAGACCGAGCAGGACGTAGTTCGTGTCGGACGGGGCGTAGGCCTCGCCAGGCGCACCGGTGCCCGGGTTGGCGATCCCGTCCGAGATGAGCTCGACCGGTGACCACTGCCGGGTTGGATTGATGGCGAACATCGCGCCGAGGCTCCCGCTGTAGTCCCCCAGTCCTGAGGTGCCGTGGCACAACTGCCCGAGGGTGATCCCATCGATCCCGACGATCGACGGGAGATGGTCTGAGACCTTGTCGTCGAGTGCGACGGTGCCGTCCTGGACGAGGCCGTACAGGACGTCGCACGTCATCGGCTTGGTGTTGTCTCCGACCCGGAAACGCATGTCGGTCGTCATCTTCTCGCCGCCGCCGGGTGCTGTGGTCCCTGCCGCGCTGACCCAGCTTCCTGACCACGGTGCCCAGACACCGGCGATTCCTCCGGATGCAGCGGCGAGCGCCATCGCTTCGGTCAACGCCGCGTCGAGGGCATCTGCGGAGGCTGCCGGGAGCGCTTCGGCCGGCTGCTCGGGCAGTTCGACGGGAGTGGTGGAGGTGCCGGCGCATGCGGACAGGCCGAGAACAACCCCCATCGCGACCGTCAGCAAAGCAGTGCGACTGCCGCGAGCTTTACTCATTCTCATCCATCCCCCTGATGGCCCTACAAATGGGGAGTCTAGCCGAGCCCGTCACCGCTCGATGACGAGAACCGCTGGATGTTATGCACCGTTACACGATCAGTACAATCGCTTCGTCGTGTCGTCGGCAACCCGCAGCCATCGGCAGCCGTATGCGGGCAGCGTCAGATCGGCGCTGCCGCCGTCCGACAATGCAACCTCGCCCGTTTCGAGGAGGTCGATGAGCCGCGTCGACGCATCCGCTCCAGGAACAGTGATCGACACGACCGCCGGATCGGGACTGAAGTTGTGCACGGCCACCATCTGTCCTTCGGCGCCGGTGACGGTGTGGACGAGTACGGCATCGTTCGGCTGCGGGAGCACGGCGAAGTCGCCCCAGCCGATCTCTGCGGAGTTGCGGTAGATCCTGATCAACAGACGCATGAAATGCAGCAGCGAGTCAGGATCGTGGCGCTGGTCGGCGACGTTGACGTGCTCGGGCGAAAAGCCGTCGTCGACCACAGGCGCCGTCAGCCGCGACTTCCTGGCGCGGGAGAATCCGCCGTTCGTCCCGCTCGTCCACTGCATCGGAGAGCGCACCGAGCCGCGCCCGGGAATGGCGAGGTTCTCTCCCATCCCGATCTCCTCCCCGTAGAAGAGGACAGGGGTGCCAGGCATCGAGAACAGCAGGCTGTACGCCATCCGGATGCGACGCGGGTCGCCGTCGAGCATCGACGGCAGCCGCCGCACGATGCCGCGGTCGTACACCCGCATCTTCTCTTCGGGCGCGAATGCGTCGAACACCTCGGCACGTTCTGACTCGGTGAGCTTGTCGAGGGTGAGCTCGTCGTGGTTGCGGAGGAAGTTAGCCCACTGCGACTGCGAGCCGATCGCGGGCCGGGCGGCGAGGGCGTCGGCCAGCGGCCGCGCATCCTCGCGCGCCAGGGAGAGGTAGAACTTCTGCATGGCAACGAAGTCGAACTGCATCGTGAGTTCGTCGGCTGCCTCACCACCGAAGTACTGCACCTGCTCTTCCCTGGGCAGGTTCACTTCACCGAGCAGGATGCCGTCGCCGGTCCTGCGGCCCAGGAACGATCGCAGCGACTTCAGGTAGTCGTGTGGGTCCCCGTAGGTGTCGCCGGTCGCCTTGCCCGCCGACGGTTCGAGGAAGAAGGGGACCGCGTCGACCCGGAACCCGTGGATCCCGAGCTCCAGCCAGAAACCCATCACCTTGGCGATCTCATCGCGCACGCGCGGGCTTTCGACGTTGAGGTCGGGCTGGTGTTTGTAGAACCGGTGCAGGTAGTACTGCCCGGTCTTCTCGTCGAGCTCCCAGACGCTGGACTCCTCGCCGGGGAACACCGTCGCCGCCTGCTTCTTCGGCGGCTTATCCCTCCACACGTAGAAGTCCCGGTACGGCGAATCGACACTCGACCTGGCGGCCTTGAACCACGGATGCTGGTCGGACGTGTGGTTCACCACGAGGTCGACGATCACCCGCATGCCGCGGTCGTGCGCGGTGCGGACCATCTCGACGAGGTCACCATGGTGACCCAGCCGCTTGTCGACCCCGTAGAAGTCGGTGATGTCGTAGCCGTCGTCGCGGTCGGGAGTCGGGTAGAACGGCATGAGCCAGAGGCAGGTGACTCCGAGCTCGGCGAGGTAATCCATCCTCTGCGCCAGGCCGGCGAGGTCGCCAACGCCGTCATCGTTCCAGTCCATGAAGGTCTCGACGTCGAGGCAATACACGACGGCGGTCTTCCACCACAGGTCGGCCGTATCGGTCATCTTCATGCTGTCGCCCCCTCCCGCTCGACGAACTGCGGAAGCACCCGGTCACCGAAGACGTCGATGAACTCGGACTGGTCCACCCCCACATGGTGAAGGTAGATCTCGTCGAAGCCGAGGTCGAAGAAGCCAGCGAGCCTGGCGGCATGCCAGCCCGGGTCTGAGGAGATGAGCACCGTCGAGTGCATGTCGTCGGGTGTGACGTGCTTCGCCGCCTCGTCGAACGCTTCTGGGCTGTCGAGATCCCAGCAGACCGGAGGGGAGAACACGTTGGTGCGCCACTGGTCGTGGGCGATGGCGAGCGCTTCCTCATCGGTCTGCGCGTAGCTCACGTGGACCTGCAGCACGAGCGGACCACTGCCGCCCGCCCCACGGTAGGCATCCACCATCCGTTCGAGGTCGGCGGGGGCCTGGGCGACGGTGGCCAGCCCATCCGCCCACCCGGCGGCCCATGCCGCGGTCGCCGGACTCACCGCCGCAGCCAGCAGCGGCGGCGGCGTCTCGGGCCGGGTCCACAGGCGCGCCCGGTCGACGGTCACATGGCCGTCTACGCTGACTTCCTCGCCGGCGAACAGCCGTCGCATCACGTCGACGCTCTCCCGGAGCCGGGCGTTTCTCACGTCCTTGCTCGGCCATCCGTCTCCGGTGATGTGCTCGTTCGCCGCTTCCCCCGAGCCGAGAGCCGCCCAGAACCGGTCCGGGTACATCGCGGACAGCGTGGCAGCGGCCTGCGCGATGATCGCCGGGTGGTACCGCTGTCCAGGCGCGTTGACGACACCCAGGCGAAGCGAGGTGGCCTGCAGCGCTGCGCCGAGCCAGGACCACGCGAATGCGGACTGGCCCTGCCGTTCGCTCCATGGGGCGAAGTGATCCGAGCACATGGCGGCCTGGAATCCGGCGGCTTCGGCGCGGACGACCGCGTCGAGCAGTGCGCGAGGGTGGACTTGTTCGTGGGAGGCGTGGAAGCCGATGACTGTCATTCATACCCTTCCGGTCGGTGCCGAGCCTAGGCAGCGGCCCGACGTGACGGCTACCCCTCGCGGTTCGGACGCGTGCCGTGCTAGCGGCGAATTGACACCGTCGAGTCCGTTGCACTCCAATGGGGGCATGACCACCCACGTCTTCAGCGCCGACATCGTCGACGCCGTGCTCAGGCACATGAACACCGATCACCTCGCAGACAACCTCGTGATCGTTCGGGCGTTCGCCGATCCCGCCGCCGATTCGGCCGTGATGACGGGCCTCGACGGCGACGGAGGCACCTGGTCCGTCACATCCGCCGACGGGGAGTCCGAGGCCAGGATCGCGTGGTCCGTCCCTGTCACCGAACGCGCAGGCATCCGCCGCGAAGTGGTCGTGCTCTACGACGCCGCGTGCGAGAAGCTGGGGCTTCCGCCGCGGGCGCACTGACCGGCGCCTGCCTGTATTCGCCCCGGTGACCAAACCGATCGGGCGAGGGGTCCGAATGTGATGGTGTGCGGCAGTTGGCCGCACGGACTATCCAGGAGGAACCCCCATCATGCGCACTTCACCGAATCGTCTCCTTGCCACCATCTTCGGTGGCGTCTACGTTCTCGTCGGTCTTCTCGGCTTCGCCGTCACCGGCGGCGTCAGCTTCATCGCCACTGAGGGCAACCTGCTGCTCGGCCTCTTCGCGGTGAACCCTCTGCACAACATCGCCCACCTTCTCATCGGTGCAGCGCTGCTGATCGCCGGGCTCTCGAACGTTGCGGCAGCCAAGACCGTCAACACGGTCGTCGGCGCCGTCTACCTGCTCCTCGGTATCGTCGGGTTCTTCCTCGTCGGCACCGCTCTGAACATCCTCGCCCTCAACACCGCCGACCACTTCCTGCACCTCGCCAGCGCGATCGTGCTGCTCGGAGTCGGTCTCGCCGCAGACAAGTCAGTCCGGACCGTCAACGCTCACGCGTAACCGACCGAGTAACTGACTCAGACGGAGAGGGGAGTTATCGTGAACGACAGCAGTCGAAGCGTGATGGCCCTGGCGAGCCTGGGGGTGGGCCTTGTCCATCTCGCCGTCGGAGCGGGCTCCCCTCTCTTCCCCGCGATTCTCCTGGTCGGGTTCGGCATCGCCGAATTCGGCTGGGGGATCGCGATACTCGCCCGTGGGCGGATCATCCTCCCGCGGGTCGCACTCCCGCTCTCCCTCGCACCGGTCGCACTCTGGGGGCTCGACGTCACCGCCGGGATCGCACTCGGCAGCTCGAGCATGACCGCGGCGCTGCCGTTCGGTCCGATGCTTGCGGCATCCGCTCTCAGCCTCTTCATCGGGCTGAGCCTCGCGGTCAACCGCAGACGGGCGGAGTCCCCACGCGCTCGCCGCACCACGGCAACCGTCACCCGCCCGGGGCGTTACCTGCTCGGCATGACCTGCCGGGCCGCGCTCGTCGCCGGACTCGTCACCCCGGCCCTCGCCGGGACGAATGCAGGATCCCGAGCCGTTCCCCACGGCGAGCACGGCACGACGATCGTCACGGATGAGTCGCCGTCACATCAAGGACACTGACACCCACCCCGCCGGCGAGGATGGCTATACTAAGGGCACCCTAACCCCGCCAGACGGAGCCCGATGTCGAACCTCATTCCCTTTTCGCAGGAACTGCGGGAGCGTACGCGCACCAGCCACTCCGAAAGCGAAGGCGCCGACTTCATGGGCGACCTGATGACGGGCAAGGGCACGCGCGAGGACTACATCGCCCTCGTCGCCCAGCACTATTTCATCTACGAGGCCATCGAGTGGGCAGCCGACCGGATGAAGAACGACCCGGTCGCGGCGCCGTTCATCTCCGACAAACTCACCAGGCTCCCCGCGATCGAAGAGGACCTCCGGTTCCTCATCGGCGACACCTGGCGTGAGGACATCAGTCCCCTGCCGACAACGTCCGCGTACGTGGCCCGCATCCGCGAGGTCGGCGCGACGTGGGCAGGCGGTTTCGTCGCCCACCACTACACGCGTTACCTCGGCGACCTGTCCGGCGGCCAGATCATCCGCACCATCATGCAGCGACAGTTCGGCTTCGAGACCAACGGGGTCGGCTTCTACCTCTTCGGCGACATCGCGAAGCCGAAGGAGTTCAAGGACACCTACCGTGAGCAGCTGGATGCCGTTCCCTGGGACGACGCGGAACGCAACCGGGTGATCGACGAGGTCCTTGTGGCGTACCGTTTCAACACCGACCTGTTCACAGACCTCGCCACCGCGAAGGCACAGTCGGTCGCCTAACAAGAACGCGACGCCCACGCGGCGCCGCGGCATCCGAGGAGCAGTGTGAGCGAATTCACGTCGAAACCCTGGCTTGACGCGTACGCGCCAGGCGTCCCCCATGACATCGAACTGCCCACCGGGTCCCTCGTCGACATGGTCGAGGATGCCGTCTCCCGCTTCCGCGGCAAGGAGGCGCTGGAGTTCTTTGGCCGGACGACGAGCTATACGGAGCTCGGCGAGCAGATCGATCGGGCGGCGGAGGGTCTTCGCCGGCTCGGGGTGACGAAGGGCGACCGGGTCGCGCTCGTCCTGCCGAACTGCCCCCAGCACGTCGTGGCGTTCTATGCCGTGCTCCGGCTCGGCGCCGTCGTGGTGGAGCACAACCCGCTCTACACGGCACGGGAGTTGCGCCACCAGTTCGAGGACCACGGCGCCCGCGTCGTCGTCGCCTGGGACAAGGTCGCCGGAATGATCACCGACTTCCCCAGCGACATCCCACTCGATGCCGTCATCTCGGTCGACGTGACCACTGCGATGCCGTTCGGCACGAGGGTCGCGCTGCGGCTCCCCGTTGCCAAGGCCCGCACCTCCCGCCGGGCCCTGACCACCGGGGCTGCGGTGAAGGGGACGACGAGCTGGTCATCCCTGCTCTCGCACGGACGGCTGCGCCGCAAGCACGAACGCCCCGACGTGAACGACCTCGCGCTCATCCAGTACACGAGCGGCACGACCGGAAGCCCCAAGGGCGTGATGCTCAGCCACTTCAATCTGCGGGCGAACGCCGAACAGGGCCGGGCGTGGGTGCCGGGGCTGGCCGAGGGCGACGAAGTCTTCTACGCGGTCCTGCCCCTGTTCCACGCCTACGGCATGACCCTCTGCCTCACCTTCGCCATGAGCATCGGGGCTACGGTGGTGCTGTTCCCGAAGTTCGACGTCGACCTCGTGCTCAGCGCGTTCGCGAAGACACCGGCCACGTTCCTGCCCGCGGTTCCGCCGATCTACGAGGCGCTGGCGCGTGCGGCCGAGCGCCGGAAAGTGGACTTGTCCGGCATCCGGTTCGCGATCTCCGGCGCGATGAGCCTGCCCGTGTCGATCGTCGAGCGGTGGGAGTCCGCCACAGGCGGTCTCCTCGTCGAGGGGTACGGGATGACCGAGACCTCGCCTGTCGCGCTGGGAAACCCGATCGGACCCTCGCGCCGCCCCGGGACGGTCGGCGTGCCGTTCCCCAGCACCGAAATCAGGGTCGTCGACCCCGCCGACCCTGAGGTCGACAGGGGCCCAGGCGAGGCCGGTGAGTTGCTCCTCCGTGGCCCACAGGTCTTCTCCGGCTACTGGAAGCGTCCGCTCGACACCGCGGCCACGCTCCTGCCCGGGGGCTGGCTGCGCACCGGGGACATCGTCGAGGTCGCGGCTGACGGCTTCGTCACGGTCGTGGACCGGGTGAAGGAACTCATCGTCACCGGCGGGTTCAACGTGTCGCCGTCCGAGGTGGAGCTCGCGCTGCTGAGCCACCCCGACGTGCGCGAGGCTGCGGTCGTCGGGTTGCCGCGGGAGAGCGGTGGCGAGGATGTCGCCGCCGCAGTCGTGCTGCGCGACGGGGCGGTGTTCGACCAGGACGCGCTTCGTGACTTCTGCCGCAGGGGCCTGACCGCCTACAAGATCCCGAAGCGCATCGTGCAGGTCGACGACCTGCCGCGCTCGCTCATCGGCAAGGTTCTCCGCAAGGACGTCAGGGAGCGGATGCTCGCCGACTGACGGCCGGCCGTCGTGCCGAGAGTGCAGTAGTGGCGTGAAAGCTCCTGCTTTTCGAGCCACTACGGCACTCTCGATCGTCGAAGGCGTGGACGACGTCGGTGCCACGTCGTATCGTCGTGGCATGGATGTCGTCCTCGTTCCCGGTTTCTGGCTGAAGGGGTCCAGCTGGGACCCCGTTATCCCCGCGCTGACCGAAGCCGGCCACCGCGCGCATCCGCTCACTCTCCCCGGGCTGGAATCGCTGGATGCGCGTCGCACCGGGATCGGGCTGCGAGATCACGTCGACGCCGTGGTCGAGACGATCGACTCGATCGATGGGCCGGTCGCCCTGGTCGGCCACTCCGGCGGTGGGGCGATCATCCACGCCGCCGTCGACGCACGGCCCGACCGCGTGGTCCGGGCGATCTATGTCGACAGCGGACCGCTCGCAGACGGCTACCTCATCAACGACGAGATGCCCACGTCCGGTGACGATCTGCCGCTTCCCGAATGGGCCGAGTTCTCCGAGGCCGACCTGACCGACCTCGACGAGGACCTCCGGCGGCAGCTCAGGCAGATCGCCGTACCTGAACCCCGTGCCGTCGCGTTCGACCGTCAGGAACTCTCCGACGAGCGACGCTACGACGTCCCCGTCACGGTGATCACCTGCACGTTCCCCTCCGCGGCGATGCATGAGGCGATCGAGTCCGAGGCGGTGTTCACTGCCGAACTGGCGAAGGTGCGCGACTACGAGATCGTCGACCTTCCCACCGGGCACTGGCCACAGGTCACGAAGCCGAAGGAGCTCGCCGCCGCGCTCGTCGATGCGCTTCGCGACCGCTAGGGCTGTCGCCCAGCCGACCCCGACAAGGAAGAAGCCGGAACCCTCTCGCAGGGTTCACAGGAGATCACACGATCATCAGGATGCTTTGGCCCATTCGATCCTGCTATCCCTGCAATCTCCTGTAATCCGCGCGCCGGAACTCGCCGCCCCGACGCAGTCTCAGCAGCCGCCGCGTGGCCTGGAGGGTGGTGGCGGAGCCGAGGGGCCGTTCTCTAGAGGGTGGGGGCGGAGCCACCAACCGACGAAGGGCGGTCGAACCGCATGAACCGCTCCACGTCCTTGTCGACGAGGATGTCACCCGGCCGCAGCGGGCGGGTGAGGTACAGCCCCTCGAGCGACGTCAGCCTGCTGAGCGCGACGTAGGTCTGCCCGGGGCTGAACGCCCGCGACCCGAGGTCCACGATGGCACTGTCGTACGTCTTGCCCTGCGACTTGTGGATGGTGACAGCCCAGGCCAGCCGCAGGGGGAACTGCGTGAACTCGGCGACGATGTCCTTCTTCAGCTGCTTGGTCGCGGCGATGTAGCTGTACCGGTACTTCTCCCAGACGACCGGCTCCACCTCGACGACCTCGCCGTCGATCTCGACGAAGACGTTGGCGTCGATCTTCGTGACGCGGCCGATCGTTCCGTTGACCCAGCGCTGCCCTTCGCCTCCTCCCCCTGTGTCGTTGCGCAGGAACATCACCTGCGCACCGACCTTGAGCTCGAGGGTCTCGTCGGCCGGGTACGACGACTTGCCGAAGTCGCCGCTCACCTCGGCGTTGGCCTTGAGGACACGGCCGGGCAGCTTCGCCAGCGCCGCCGCGTTGATGCGATTGACGATGTCGTTGCGGGTGGCGAGGGTGATCGTGCCGTCGTCCGGTGGAGTCCTCGCCCCCATCGAGTTGAGGACACCGGCGATCTCGGCCGTGACCTGACCGTGCCGCACCGCGTTGAGCATGTACTTGAAGTCCGCGTCCGACTGCCGGTGGATCTCGGTCAGTTCGATGATGTTGAGCGGGGTCTCCTGCCACACCTTCGCGTCGAAGAACCAGAACGAGCGATAGGTGTCCTCGATGTAATTGCGCTCCTCCCCCTGCCCTGGCACGGGTGCGAGCTGGTACGGGTCACCGAACAGCACGACCTGCACCCCGCCGAACGGCTCGTGCCTGCGCTGGCGGGCCTGCCTGAGGCTGCGGTCGATGGCATCGAGCAGGTCGGCGTTGACCATGGAGACCTCGTCGATGACGAGGGTGTCGATGGTGTTGAGGAGCTTCTTGACCTGGTCGCTCTGGTCGATGTCATGGTCGGCAATGAGCCCGATCGGCAACCGGAACAGCGAATGGATGGTCTGCCCGCCGACGTTCAGGGCGGCGACACCGGTCGGCGCGCAGATCACGATCTGCTTCTCGGTCTGCCAGGCCAGGTGGTTGAGCAGGGTCGACTTGCCCGTCCCGGCACGGCCGGTCACGAAGACGTGCTCCCGTGTTCCTTCGATGCGGTCGAAGACGGACTGCTGCTCGCGAGAGAGCTCGATCTTCGGCTGGGAGTTCGTCACGGATGCCTTCACTGGAGGACGCTGGTCTATCAACTGTATTCGCCGATCCCCATAGGATAGCTCCGTGAGCCAGCCCCAAAGCCCTACCCACATGCACGCCCAGCCCGGCGCGCCGGCAGGCTGGACTGAGCCACCGGCACCGGCACCGGCACCGGCACCGGAGGAGCGTGCGTCGATGTCAGAGCGGTCGAAGGCCGCCATCATCTGGGCCGTGGTCGGCGCCATGCTCATCGCCGCCGCGTTCGCCGCCATCGGCGCGCTCAACCGTGACGTCTACGGCGCCGGAGCATTCGTCGGCAACTATCTCGGCAAACTGCAGGTGAAGGATGCCGCAGGCGCGCTCGCCATTCCCGGGGTGCCCCTCGAGAAATCGACGCTCAAGGACTCCGGCCTCCCCGAGGGCAGCTCCAACGCCCTGTTGCGCAGCGCCGCCATCGCCGAGCTCACCGAGATCACCCAGATCGAGGATGCCGACGCAGGCGATGGCATCCATGCGGTCACCTACTCTTACGAGAGCAACGGCACCTATGGTGAGTCGACGTTCCTGGTGAAGAGCACGGGCGCCCGCTTCCCGCTCATCCCGACCTGGTCGTTCGACGAGAGCCCGCTCGCCGTCGTGAACCTCGCCGTCGAGCACGCGACCGCGTTCAGCGCGAACGGCTTCGACCTCGATACCCGCGCCATTTCAACCGAGCAGGCCCAGGGCTTCGACAACATCGTCAACGTGCAGGTGTTCGCCCCTGGCACCTACGTGTTCGAGTCGAGCAGCACACTCCTCGAGTCCGAGAAGGAATCCGTCCTCGTCGACGAACCCACGCGCGTGCACGAAGCGGTCGTCACGGCATCCCCCACCGAGGAATTCGTCGCCGCCGCCCAGGAGGCCACGAACGCCCAGCTCGACGCCTGCGCCGAGCAGAAGGTGCTGCAGCCCACCGGATGCCCCTTCGGCATCGTCATCGACGACCGGATCTCCGGCGACCCGGTGTGGTCGATCGACGAGTACCCCGAGATCACGGTCGAGGCCGGAACCGAGTCGTGGGTGATCCCGCCCACCGAGGGTGACGCGCACCTCGTCGTCGACGTGCAGTCACTCTTCGACGGTTCGATCACGAACTACGACGAGGACGTGGCGTTCTCGATGATCGGCAACGTGTACATCATGTCCGACGACGACGTCCAGGTGACGCTCGAGGAAGACCCGAACGCGTAAGCCGGGTCAGTCGCGTCCGGCCATCCGGGCGAGGCGCTCGTTGTATTCGTTGAGTTCGGCATCGCCGGTGCGGTCGGCGTTCCTGTCGACGCGCTTCTGTTCCCTCGTGTCGCTGCGACTCCACTGGATGGCCACGGTGATCGCGAGGGCGATCGTCGGCAGTTCGCCGAGGCTCCAGGCGATCCCTCCACCGATCTGCTGGTCCTCGAGGGGCGGCGGGCCCCACGTACGACCCATCGCACCGAACCAGTCGGCGAGGAACAGCCCCACGTTCGACATGATGGCCAGCCCGAAGAAGGCGTGCGCGGCCATCGTGGCGAGCAGGAGCAGCAGGCGCATCGGGTACGACAGGCGGAACGGCACCGGGTCGATGCCGATCAGCGACTGCACGAACAGGTAGCCGGTGAGCAGAAAGTGGGCGATCATCCATTCGTGGCCGATGTGGTCGGTCATCGCCCAGCGCAGCAGCGGAGAGTAGTAGAAGACCCAGAGCGAGCCGGCGAAGAGCACGGCAGCGACGACGGGGTTGGCGATGAAACCCGCGAACTTCGAGTGAACGGCGAGCAGGATCCATTCGCGCGGTCCGCGGGACCCGTCGTCCCGCTTCGTCACAGCCCGCATGGCGAGTGTGACGGGGGCGCCGGGGACGAGCAGCACGGGGACGAGCATGGTGAGTCCCATGTGTCCGAGCATGTGAACGCTGAACAGGTAGTCCTGGTACGCGGCGATCCCGCCGTTCGTCAGGTAGACGAGCACAAGCATCCCGGCCACCCAGAACACCGTCCGGTGGATCGGCCACTTGTCGCCGCGACGGCGGAGCCGCACGACACCGGCCAGGTAGAAGAAGATCGCGAAGGCCGCGAAGAGCAGCCAGATCAGGTCGATGTCCCAGGTGTTCACGTACCGCGCCAGGGTCAGTTCGGGCGGGAGCGGTTCACCGGTGAGCAATTCCGCGGCCGTAGGGGCGGATGCCGCCACCTCGGGCACAGGGGTCGCGGTGCGCGCGAGGGCTGCCGCGAGACCGGATGCCACGCCCATGAAACCGAGTTCGGCCACGACGAGCCACCAGAAGTAGCGCCCGATCGCCTTCTGGGCGCCCTCCATCCGGCCGATGAGCCAGTTGCGCTGGATCGCACCGAAGATGCCGATCGCAATGAGTGCGGCGACCTTCGCGAGGACGAGGACCCCGTATGGCGTGAGCAGTCGTTCGAGAGAGCCGATCCGCAGCTCGGCGCTCGCGTATCCGGAGACCGCGACGACGACGAACGACACGAGCGCGAGGCTGGAGTACCTCTTGATCACCGGGATGATCCTGCCGGACTCGAGGGTGTCGCGGATGAGGACGATGGTGACGAGCCCACCCAGCCAGACGGCTGCGAAGACGAGGTGCAGTCCGAGGGCGGTGATCGCCGCGTCGTGGCCTGCAGTGCCCGCTGCGTGCCCCTGCTGCGCCATGGGGACGAGAGAGACGAGCCCGAGCACTCCGACGAAGACCATGAGGATCTGGCCCCGCACGGCGAAGCACAGAACCGTCAGGGTTGCGGCGATCAGGGTCGTGGCGAGCCACGCCTGCCCCAGCTCGACATCGGTCACGAACAGGCCGAGCTTGGCGCCGAACTGGTCGTCGAAGGTCACGCTCGTGCCGGTGACATTGAGGAAGGTCAGGAACCCGGTCGCCCCTGCCGCGACCGTGTACAGCGCGGCGCCTGCCGCGGCGACGTCGAGGGCGCGGTGGTATTCGTCCTTCTTCGGTGACAGCGCGAACAGGGCGAGGGTGATGGCGCCCAGGGTGACGGCCGCACCGATGTTGACGAACAGCTTCGCGACTGGGAGCCCGAATCGCACGAGGGCGCCTGGGTCGCCGATCGGTCGCTCGTCGGCGCCACCGCCGTACGCGAGTCCCACGACGAGCAGGAGGAGAGCGGCGGCGACGAGGACAGCCGGTCCGGCGATTCGGGTTACTCGAGGCACCGTCTAAGCCTACGTCGTGGGCCGGCTCCGAAGCTCCGAGCAGCCTGACGCTCCTGCGCCGGTGCCCGCGGGTCTGAGGCGCCCGTTAACGACAGAAGGGGGATGCCACGCTGTGCGCGGCATCCCCCTTCAGAGACGACTACTTAGCGGCAGCCTTGAGCTTCGAACCAGCCGAAACCTTGACCGAGTGGCCGGCCGGAATCTGGATCTCTGCACCGGTCTGCGGGTTGCGGCCCGTGCGCGCTGCACGCGAGGTGCGCTCGACTGCGAGCCAGCCCGGGATGGTGACCTTGACGTCGTTGCTGACCGAGTCAGCGAGAACGGCGAACAGCGAGTCGAGGACGCCGCCGACGGTGGCCTGGCTCTGGTTCGACTCTGAAGCGATCTTTGCAACGAGCTCGGTCTTGTTAAGCGACTTATCAGCCATTGAGTTGTCCTCCTCGGACTTTGCTTTCTACAGCCTGTTTAGAACTTCACCCGAGTCGATAATGCACTCGAGCCGGTCTGATTGACCGCCTCGAACGTATCAGAGATCCGCATGTTTTCGCGGAAATCTCGCTCGTGTGGTCCGTTTTTATGCGGCGTGTCACAGCATCCGTCACTTTGACACCACTTTTGAGGGCTCGAATCACGCTGTGAGCGAAAATCCGCGGAATTCCGCTGAATGTGAGGCACGGTGGCCTCTGCCACGCAGGGCGCCGTTCAGTCGTCGGTGAATTGCGCTGCAGCCGGAACCATCATGCTGCCATCGTCCCGACGGTTGCGGCGTTTTTGGACGGGCGCATCACCGCGGGTCGGGCCCTGACCGTCGAGCGCTACATCGACATCACGGCCGGCCGCGACCTCGAACGACTCTCCGCGCACGGTGAACGTGACAGGTTCCTCACCGTCGACCACGGAGACCCGCATCGACTCGGCGGTGAGGGTGACGAGCATGCGGGTTCCGCGCCACGCCAACCGGTATCGAAGCTCAGGCCAGTCCTTCGGAAGTCGCGGATCGAACGTCAGCATCCCCTCGTAGTCACGCATCCCACCGAAGCCGGAGACGAGGGAACTCCACACCCCTCCGGCGGCGGCGACGTGAACACCGTCACCAGTGTTGCCGTGCCTGTCTTCGAGGTCGACGAACACCGTGTCGAGGAAGTAGTCGAGTGCGAGGTCCTGATAGCCCACCTCGGCGGCGATGATGGACTGCACGATCTTCGACAGGCTCGAATCGCTCGTCGTCAGCGGGTCGTAATAGTCGAAGTCGGCGAGCTTCTCCTCGAAGGTGAACTGGTCACCCTGAAGGAAGAGGGCAAGAACGACATCAGCCTGCTTGAGCACCTGGAACCGGTAGATCACAAGCGGGTGGAAATGAAGCATCAGCGGTTTGCGATCGTCGGGCGTCGCCTCGAGGTCCCACACTTCACGCTGGAGGAACTGGGAGTCCTGAGGGTGGATCTGCAGTGATTCGGAGTGGGGAATGAACATGGCGGCGGCGACGCGCTCCCACTCGACGAGCTCGGCCATGTCGAGATCGAGCCGTTTCACGGCCCGACGGTAGGCGTCAGGGCTCTCCTGCTCGAGCGTTGTGAGCGCCTGGATCGCGTAGCGGAGGTTGAAGCGGGCCATCACGTTGGTGAACAGGTTGTTGTTGACGACAGTGGTGTACTCGTCCGGACCGGTGACCCCGTGGATCTCGAAACGATCCTCCCCGTTCGATCGCCAGAATCCGAGGGTCGTCCACAGCCGGGCCGTCTCGACCGCGATGTCGACGGCACCGTGACTCAGGAAATCGACATCGCCGGTCGCATCGATGTACTTCGCGAGGGCATAGGTCACGTCGGCGTTGATGTGGTACTGAGCGGTTCCGGCCGCATAGTACGCAGACGCCTCTTCGCCATTGATCGTGCGCCACGGGAAAAGAGCACCGGCTTCATTGAGCTTGCGTGCGCGATCGCGGGCAGCCGGCAGCATCCGTTCACGGATGCGCAGGGCATTCCTCGCCCAGTGCGGACTCGTGTACGACATGAATGGCACCATGTAGATTTCGGTGTCCCAGAAGTAGTGGCCGCTGTAGCCGTTCCCGGTCACTCCCTTCGCCGGAATCCCCAGGCCGTCGGCGCGCCCCGCCGCCTGGGCGAGGTGGAAGAGGTTCCATCGCACCGCCTGCTGTACGTCGTCGTGTCCGGAGATCTCGACATCCGAACGTTCCCAGAACTCGGCCAGCCAGTCCGTCTGCCTGGTGTATTGCTCGGCCACCCCTGCCGATCGGATCCGGTCGAGGGTGCGGCGGCACCGGTCGACGAGTTCGCGAGTGGGGGTGCTTCGGGAGCTGTGGTACGTCACAATCTTGGTGACGGTGACCGTGTCGCCCTTCCGCGCATCGATGGCGTACACGTTCTTCGCGATGTTCCCATCGATGTATCGCTCGACGGTGACGTCGTTCGGCGTGGTGATGACGTGGTCAGCCGCGAGGGCGAGCGTCATTCCCGAGTTCGCGACCCGGTAGCTCAGAACACTGCGATCGCCGTCCTGCCAGTGCTCCTGCGGGTGGAAGACCCGGTCGGTCACACGACCGGCCGTGCGGGGATCGTGCATCTCATCGCCGGCGTTCGAGCCGTCGTACTCGTCTTCGCCATCCTGGCGATTGAGCAGCTGGCACGAGATGGTGAGTGGTGCATCGTCGTCGAGCATCGTGACCTCGAGGGTCATCACCGCGAGGTGACGCTCAGGAAACGAGACCATTCGGGTCGCCCGCACCTGGACGCGTTTGCCCGACGGCGTCCGCCACAGCAAGTCACGTCGGAGGACGCCGTCTCGAAAGTCGAGGGTGCGCTCGTAGCTGAGCAGGTCGGCCACGTCGAGCGCCAGCGGCTCGTCGTCGACGTAGAGCCGCATCACCTTGCTGTCTGGTGCGTTGACCATCATCTGGCCCACCTCGGCGAAGCCGTAGGCTGCCTCGGCGTGACGGATCTTCCACGTCTCGTGGAGTCCGTTCACGTATGTGCCGTGCTCATGCGCCGTTCGGCCTTCGGCGGCGTTCCCACGCATTCCGACGTAGCCGTTCCCGACGGCGAAGAGGGACTCGGTCAGGCCGAGTGTTGAGGCATCGTATTCGGTCTCGATGAGCCGCCACGGGTCGATGGGGAAACGGTCACGGTTCATGCGCCAGGGCTCTCTAAGTTGTCGGGTCGAAATTGGGAAAGTAGCGATGCAGGCGGGGGCCGGGCCTGCAGTCAGCGGTGAGGTGCGGGGTGTGCGGAGGTGTAGTCCACGAGGTCGTCGACCACGGCGTCGGCTCCTGCGCCGAGAAGAGCGTCGGGGCCGGCGCCTCGATCGACGCCGATGACGAGGCCGACGTTCGCGGCTCGCGCTGAGGCGACCCCCGAGATCGCATCCTCGAATACGACGACGTCGGCGGGCTGCACGTTCATCTGCTGCGCAGCGAAGAGGAACATGTCAGGCGCCGGCTTGCTGGCGAGCGATTCCTGAGCGGCGACAACCCCGTCGACGATGACGGGGAATTTGTCGATGAGGTCAGAGGCGGTGAGCACCCAGCGCGCGTTGTTCGAGCTCGAAACAACGCCCATGGGCACCCCTTTCTCCCACAATTCGTTCACGAGGGTGAGTGAACCGGGGTACGGCCGAATCCCCTGTGCGTCGAGGGCGCGGGCGAAGTACTCGTTCTTGCGATTCCCAATGCCCGAGATCGTGTCTGCCGTGGGTGGGTTGTCTGGCGAACCGAGCGGCAGGTGGATGCCGCGGGACCTCAGGATGCCGGCGACGCCGTCGTAGCGACGTTTCCCGTCGAGGTGCTCGAAGTAGTCGTCGTCGGTGTACGGGCTCGCCACATCCTTCTCGGCAAAGACCTCGTCGAACATCGACTTCCAGGCATAGCGGTGCAGGTCGGCCGTCGGCGTCAGAACGCCGTCGAGGTCGAAGAGAATCGCGCGGAAGCCGCCGAGACCACGAAGAGCGGATGCGTTCACGGGTGTGTTCCGATCAACAAAAGCGGGGGGAGATGCTGGAGTAACTCTATGACACCCCGTGCCCTCTGGAACACGCGCGGGAGGGCGGGAACGACAAAACGGGTGCCGGCCCGAAGGCCGACACCCGTCTTGAGGTGAGTCTGTTGTGCTTACCAGCTCGACTTGGTGATGCCGGGCAGTTCGCCCTTGTGCGCCATGTCACGGAAGCGGACACGCGAGATGCCGAACTTCGAGAGGTGGCCGCGGGGGCGTCCGTCGACGGCGTCACGGTTGCGCAGGCGCACCGGTGAAGCGTTGCGGGGAAGCTTCTGCAGGCCGAGGCGGGCCGCTTCACGCGACTCGTCGGTGCCGTTCGGGTCCACGAGGGCCTTCTTCAGCTCGAGGCGCTTGGCTGCGTAACGCTCAACGATAACTTTGCGCTGGTTGTTCTTCGCGATCATGCTCTTCTTAGCCATGGCTTAGCGCTCCTCTCGGAATTCAACGTGCTTGCGCACTACGGGGTCGTACTTCTTGAGTACGAGACGGTCGGGGTCGTTGCGGCGGTTCTTCTTGGTCACGTAGGTGTAACCGGTTCCTGCCGTCGAACGAAGCTTGATGATCGGACGTACGTCCTGTGCCTTTGCCATTAGATCTTCTCCCCACGAGCCAGGAGGTCCTTGACGACCGACTCAATTCCGCGAGCATCGATGACCTTGATGCCCTTGGCGCTCAGCGTGAGCGTGACGTTACGGCGAAGCGACGGAACGAAGTACGTCTTCTTCTGCACATTCGGGTCGAAGCGACGCTTGGTGCGTCGGTGCGAGTGCGAAATGTTGTGTCCGAAGCCGGGAATGGCTCCGGTCACCTGGCAGGTTGCTGCCATGGTTCTCTCCTTCAGTACCGCAGGACTTTCGTCCTGCCCAAGATCTCTTGTCGGCACACGAAACCGCTCGAATTTCACGACGAGGGGATTGTGTATGCGATCCGAGTGGGAGGTGCCCACTCAGCCAAGGGTCTATCGTACAGGAGATTCCGCGGTTCTGCGAACGGGCGTCGCTAGTGCGCCGCTGCCGCCGTACACGCGGCACAGAGCCCGAAGATGTCGACGATGTGCCTGGCATCCGTGAATCCATGGTCGGATGCCGTCTGTCTCGCCCACTGTTCCACCTCGGTGGCCGCGATCTCCACGGTGAGGCCGCAGTTGCGGCAGATCAGGTGGTGGTGGTGCCCCGTGGATGCGCACGCACGGTAGAGGCTCTCGCCTTCCGGCGACTGGAGGGAGTCGGCTTCGCCGACGTTGGCCAGGTCGGCGAGGGCCCGGTAGACGGTGGCGAGTCCGATGTGGGATCCCGAATCTCGGAGCCCCTGGTGCAGGCCCTGCGCACTGACGAACCCGTCGCGCGAATCGAGCGCCTCACGGACAGCTTCGCGCTGCCAGGTGTTTCTTTTCACTGCCACGATTCACCGCCTCTGTCGATGCTTCTAGCGTAGCCCGGGCCGGGGCTTCGCTTTCAGGCCCACCAGCCTCGCCACGAGATAGATGACGAAGGAGATCGTCGTGATGTACGGGCTGATCGGCAGCGAGCCGCCGATCGCCAACAGGATGCCGCCGACTGCCGAGACGAATCCGAACAGCATCGACAGCACTGGTACGACGATCGGAGAGGCGGAGAGGCGCAGGGCGGCGGCCGCAGGCGTGACGAGCAGCGCCAGGACGAGCAGTGCGCCGATGATCTGCACGGAGACGGCGACGATCAGCCCGAGCAGCACCATGAACGCGAGCGAGACGAATCGTGTCGGCACTCCCCGTGCTGCGGCCACGTCGGCGTCGAGGCTGTCGAAGCTCAGCGGGCGCCAGATCAGCAGCAGGGAGACGAGCACGACGAGGCTGATCGCGCTGAGCCAGCCCAGCTGCGGGTCGTCGACGGAGACGATCTGGCCGGTGAGCAGGCCGAACTTGTTGGCGCTCCTCCCCGGGTACAGGGCGAGGAACAGGATTCCGAGACCCAGCCCGAACGGCATGAGGACGCCGATGATCGAGTTCCTGTCCCTGGCACGCGAGCCGAGGATCCCGATCACGATGGCGGCGACGAGCGCACCGGCCAGCGACCCGGCCACGACGTTCATCCCGAACAGGAGGGCAGCGGCGGCGCCGGCGAACGACAACTCGCTGATGCCGTGGACGGCGAAGGCCATGTCGCGCTGCATGACGAAGACTCCGATGAGCCCGCCGACGATGCCGAGGATCGCACCTGCGGCGATCGAGTTGTGCACGAGGCCGAGGAGTTCCCCGTAGTTCTCGAAGTTGAACATCCGCGACCACAGGTCGTCCTCGGCGAGGCGCATCAGTCCGGCGATCACGAGCCCACCTCCCCGTGGGGGTGGTGGTGATGATGATGGGTCTCACTGTCCGGGATGCCGACGACGACGACCCTGCCGCCGGTGCGGAGCACCTCGACGGGGGTTCCGTACAGCTCGGTCAGGACCTCGCTGCGCAGCACTTCGTCCGGCGTCCCCTCACGGAACTGCCCACCGGCGAGGTAGAGGATCCGGTCGACCATCCCGAGGACAGGGTTGACGTCGTGGGTGACGAAGACGACAGGGGTTCCGTGCTCGCGCCTGCGCCTGTCGATGAGTTCGGAGACCCCGCGCTGGTGCTGCAGGTCCAGACTGAGCAGGGGTTCGTCGCAGAGCAGCATCCGCGGGTCGCCGGCGAGCGCCTGGCCGACCCGGAGTCGCTGCTGCTCGCCTCCGGAGAGGTTGCCGACCGGTTCGTCCGCGTAGCCGGAAGCGCCGACGGCATCCAGCAACTCGTCGACCTGCCTCTTCTCCGCGCCACGACTGACGGGCAGTCCGAACCGGTGGCCGTTCACACCGAGGGCGACGAGGTCACGTCCGCGCATCGGCGTGCCGCCTGGGATGAGTTTCTGCTGCGGGATGTAACCGATCCTCCGGTCACCACGACGCACCGGGTGCCCGTCGAAACCGATCGTCCCCGAGTCGAGCGGCTGCTGGCCGAGGATCGTCTTGAGCAGACTGGTCTTCCCTGACCCGTTCGGGCCGAGCACGGCGAGGAACTCCCCGGCGCAGACGTCGAGGGTGAGGTCCTTCCAGAGCACCCGTTCGCCGAATCCGAGAGCAGCGTCGGACAGGCTCAGAATGGGATCGCTGGGATGCCGGTGGGCCTGTTCGGTCACGAATCCAGCGCGTCCGAGATCGCGGTGATGTTGTCGGTCATCCAGCTCACATAGTCCTCGCCGTCTGGCAGGGTCTCGGTGAAGGAGACCACAGGGACGGATTCCTGTTCGGCTGCCTCGCGGACGCGTTCCGTCTCGGGGCTGCTCGTCTGCTCATTGTAGGCGAGCAGGGAGATGTCGCCGGCGCCGATCAGGTCGAGCAGTTCGCTGAGACTGGCCGGGCTGACATCCGTGCCTTCCTCGATCGCTTCGCTGAACGCCTCAGGTGTGCGGTTGACCAGGCCGGATGCCTCGAGCAGGTACAGCGGGACCGGCTCGGTGATCGCGACACCGGTTCCGTCGGCGGAGGCCTCGATGACGGATGCCGCTTCCGTCAGCGCGGCGATGTCGGCGGCGAACCCGGTGTAGTTGGCGTCGTAGCTGTCGGCGTTGTCAGGGTCGATTTCGGCGAAGTGGTGTGCGAGCTCCTCGGCGACGGCGTCTGCGGTGGACAGGTCGTACCAGACGTGCTCGTTGAACCCCTCGACGTGGCCGTGGTCGTCGCCATCGGCGTCGTGCTCGTGGTCGTGCTCGTCACCCTCGGCGTGCTCGCCTTCGTGTTCGGCCTCAACCGCGTCGGGGAGACGCCCGGACAGGTCGACCGCGGTGAGCACGGTGACGTCGTCTGCGGCGGCCGCGTCGATGAGGGTGTCGATGAAGGGGTCGTATCCGCCACCGTTCTCGACGATCACGTCTGCCTTGGAGATCGCGAGCTGGTCCTGGGCGCTTGCCTCATAGCTGTGCGGGTCCTGGGCCGCCGAGTCGATGACGCTCGTGACGGTCACGGCGTCTCCCCCGATGGTCTCGGCGATGTCACCGTAGACGTTGGTGGAGGCGACGACGCTGATCCCGCCTGCGTCGGCGGTGTCGCCTGCGGCGGCGGAGCATCCGCTCAGAACGAGTGCTGCTGCGGGGAGAAGGGCGAGTGGGGCGAGACGGCGGGGCAGGTTCACTCGGAATACGTTACCGGTATTGATAACGATTATCAACACGGGACGCCGGGGAAACGAATTGCCCGGATGCCAGGGTGCCGATGGAGGCACACCCCGAGATCCGGGCAACTCGTGTGAAGGGTTCTACTTCGCGGTCAGGCCGTCGACGTAGTCCTGGTTCTCCGAGATCCACTTCTCGACGACGGGGGCGTAGTCGTCGCCCTCGTAGTCGATGAACATCGCTTCGACGAGAGACATCAGGGTCTCACTGTCCATCGTGAAGTCCTCGAGCCAGCCGGCGGCCTTCGGGGAGTTCTCGGTGAACTCGGTGCTGCCGTAGCTGTACAGGCTCTCGGTGTCGCCGAAGGCACCCTCGGTGTCCTCGAGGTTCTTGAGCGGGAACTGCGCGTACGCGCGGTGCGGCTCCCACAGCGTGACGACGATGTTCTCACCCTTGTCGGTCGCCGACTTCAGCTCGGAGAGCATCGCTGCGGTCGAGGAGGTGAGGAACTCCATGTCGTCGAGGCCGTAGGTCGGGATGACCTCGTCCTCCATGGCTGCAGTCAGGCCGGCGCCCGGCTCGATGCCGACGATGCGGTTGTCGAACAGGTCCGCGTTGTCGGCGAGCTCAGCGATGGTGTCGATCGGAGCATCCTCGTTCACCGCGAGGGTGAGCTTCGAGTCCTCGTTCCACGCGCCGAGTTCGACGATCTCGTCGCCATAGGTCTCGAGATAGGCCTCGTGGGTGTTGGGCAGCCAGACATCGGTGGTGAAGTCGTAGTCACCGGAGGAGAGTCCTTCGAAGACGGGAGCCGGGTCAGCGAATTCGAGCTCGACGTCGTATCCCTCTTCTTCCAGGATGGTCTTCCAGAGCCAGCTGGTGGCAACCCCTTCGTCCCAGCCGTTGAACACGGCGAGAGTGATGTCGGTCTTTTCTCCACCGCTCGCGCCCGCGTCGGGGCTGGCGCAACCGGCCAGGCCGATCAGTCCTGCTGTTGCGAGTGTTGCGATGGCGATCTTGCTGCTGTTCTTCATGATTTTCCTCTCGTTGGTGCGATTGGACAGATCGAATCCGCGTGGGCGGGTTCGACGATTGTGGGGCCGGTGATCAGGCCGACGTTCCGGGCGAGCGACGCGGACCAGCCGCGACGAGCTGCTCCTGCTCGGAGGGCTCGTCTGCACCTGGATCGGATGCAGGCGCATCCGCCTTCTTCACCCGCGGCTTGCGGGTGCCGAGGGATGCCGTCAGCCGGTCGAGCACGATGGCCAGGATGACGACGGACAGTCCGGCTTCGAAGCCGAGTCCGATGTCGATGCGGTTCAGGCTGGCGACGACGTCGCCGCCGAGTCCGCCTGCGCCGACCATCCCGGCGATGACGACCATCGAGAGCGACAGCATGATGACCTGGTTCACGCCGGCCATGATGCTGGGCATGGCGAGCGGAAGCTGGATCTGGCGCAGGATGCGGAACGGCGATGAACCGAAGGCGTGTCCGGCTTCGACAACCTCTTTGTCCACGCCGCGGATGCCGAGCTCGGTGAGCCGGACGCCGGGGGCCAGGGCGAAGATGATCGTCGCCACGATGCCGGGGACGACACCGACGCGGAACAGGATCAGCGCAGGGATGAGGTAGACGAAGGCTGGCATCGTCTGCAGGAAGTCGAGGATCGGCTTGATGATCCGAGACGCGCTGTCCGATCGGGCGGCGAGGATGCCGAGCGGCACGCTGATGAGGACGGCGATGAAGCTGGCCACGAGGACGAGCGACAGGGAATCCATCGCGTTCTCCCACTGGTCGACCGCGACGATCAGCCCGAAGCCGACGAGCACGCCGACGGCGAGCTTCCAGCCCTTCGCGAGGAAGGCCAGCACGGCGACCGCGAGCAGGATCGCCCAGAACGGCGGCGACTGGAGCACCCAGTTGACGAGGTCGTAGAGACCGAGGAAGACGGCACGGAGCACGTCGAACACGGGCTGGAGGGTGTCGGTGAGAACATCGACGAAGTCTTCGACCCACTGGCCGATCGGAATACGGAAGTCCATCAGGCGAAGCTCCCTTCTCGCGAAGCATCGGCATTGTCGGCGGAGGCGACCCTGCTCGAATCGACTTCGTCGGTGAGGCCTGCGGTCTCCCGCAGGGTCTGGGTGATGACGTCGACGGCGACGGTGGCCGTCGACTCGATGATCTGGTTCTCACCGGTCGCCGTTGACACGTTGGCGAGGGCGGCGAGGAGGGTGACGCGCGGGATCGCACCGAGCAGGCGGCCCTTGTCGTCGACGACCGCGACGGGCAGCTGGCTTTCCGCTGCCGGCTCGAAGAGGTCGACGAGGTACTGGTCGGGGCCGACCGTTGCGGGGTCGTTGCGGACGATCTCCATGAGGTCGGCGTTCCCGGCCTTCACCTGCCTGAGCACATCGCGGTCGTGCACGACGCCGAGGAGCTTGCGGCCGTTGCCGACCACGAAGGCGGAGGATGTCTGCATGTCGCGCATGGTGCGCAAAGCGGCGCGGGGGCCGGCAGAGCCGGACACGACGGCGCGGGCGGGTTCCATCACGCTGGCTGCGGTGAGGACCCTGGCACGGTCGACGTCCTGCACGAACTGCGCGACGTAGTCGTTGGCCGGGTCGGTGAGGATCTCGTCCGGTGTGCCGACCTGGACGATCCGTCCGTCACGCATGACCGCGATCCGGTCGCCGAGGAACATGGCCTCGTTGAGGTCGTGGGTGATGAAGATGATGGTCTTGCCGAGCTCGTGCTGCAGGTCGACGAGCTGCTCCTGCATTTCGCGACGGATGAGCGGGTCGAGGGCCGAGAAGGCCTCGTCCATCAGGAGCACGTCGGTGTCAGCGGCGAGGGCGCGGGCGAGGCCGACGCGCTGCTGCATTCCACCGGACAGTTCGGACGGAAGCTTGTCTTCCCAGCCGGAGAGTCCGACGCGGGAGACGACATCCTGTGCCCGGGCGCGACGCTCAGCGAGGGGGACCCCCTGAACTTCGAGGCCATAGGCGGCGTTGTCGAGGACGGTGCGGTGCGGCAGCAGGGCGAAGTGCTGGAACACCATCGAGATCTTCGTGCGGCGCACCTCACGGAGCTGGCTCGCCGGGACCCCGCTGACTGCGGACCCGTCGACGGTCACGGTCCCAGAGGTCGGCTCGAGAAGCCCGTTGAGCATGCGGATCAGCGTCGACTTGCCGGAGCCCGAGAGCCCCATGACGACGAAGATCTCGCCCTTCTTCACCTCGAAAGAGGCGTCGATGACGGCGGCTGTCCCGAGCGGGCTCAGTTCGTCGCGGGTCTTTCCCGCTGAAAGTCGCTTGACGACCTCGCGCGGTTTCTTGCCGAATACTTTGTAGACATTGTTCACCTTGACGGCAATCGTGTCGGTCACGTGTTCTCCAGGCGCACGCAGGCGTGAGGCATCCTCCGGTCGAAATCCGGCTCGATGCGAACAGCTGCTCGCGTAGTTACGACCGGGTCAGGGACGGATGCACGAACCCCACCCATCAAGCGGCGACGACCTGTGCGTCAGAAGCGAATCGGGGGTTGTGCCGGCGCGGCCATGGGGCCACCGCCAACGTCGCAGGACCATACGTCCGAATGCGCGACATTGCTGTGTCACATTCGTCCGCGGACTAGCGTTTCGGCCTTCATGGCCGTCAATGACCCTAACAGGTTGGGCACCGAAGCCCTATTTCGCGCCGCTCGGCGGTCCCGGGCCTTCGCTTGATGCCGCCGAATTATTCGCAGTGGGCTCACGGCATCCGTTCCTAGACTGGAGGTGTTCACTTCGAACCTAGGGAGCAGACCATGGGCTTTTTCGACAGACTTTTCGGCACGCAGCAGCCAGAGCCGCAGCAACGGCCGCAGTACGCTCCTCAGCCGCGAACCGCACGGACCGATGACGAGATCGCCGTCGAGCGTTACCGCTATCTACTGCGCACCGCGCCGCCCGAGGCGATCGAGCAGGCCCACGAAGAGGCCTTCGCAAAGCTCACTCCAGAGCAGCGCCGCCTGCTCTTCCAGCAGCTCAGTGCGGATGCCGCGCCTGGAGATGCCCCGCGGGGTGACGACGCGCATTCGCTGGCGCAGTCGGCGACCCGCACCGAACTGCGGCAGCCGGGGACCATGGAACGCACCATGACCGGCCCGAGCTTCGGCAGCATGCTCGGCGCTTCCCTGCTCGGCACCGTTGCCGGCTACTTCGTCGCATCGGCCGTCGTCGGGGCGTTCATGCCCGACGCCGGCGGTGAGGGCGGTGACGCCGGTGGGGACTCTGGTGGAGACTCTGGCGGTGACACCGGTGGAGACGCAGGCTCGGATGCCGGCGGCGACTACAGCGCTGGCAGTGACTTCGGCGGCAGCGGGGGCGACTTCGGCGGCGGAGGCTTCGGTGACTTCGGCGGCGGAGGGGACTTCGGCGGCGGCTTCTGACCCAGCACCTGACCCGCGCAGGCGCGGGCGTTTCGGCCTGACGCGGGTGGAAAAACACCCGCGCGGAGCCGATTCACCCGCGCTTCAGCGGTAAGACAGGTCAGTCGAGCAGGAGCGCCGGCTCCTCGATGATCGACGCGACGTCGGCCAGGAACCGGGATGCGACGTCACCGTCGACGACACGGTGGTCGAACGACGCGCCGAGCGTTGTGACGAATCGCGGTCGTACCTCACCGTCGACGACCCACGGCTTCTGCTTGATCGTGCCGAGGGCGACGATGCCGACCTCACCCGGGTTGAGGATCGGCGTGCCGGTGTCCATCCCGAAGACGCCGATGTTGGTGATGGTGATCGTCCCGCCCTGCTGGTCGGACGGCGGCGTCTTGCCGTCGCGCGCCGTGAGGGTGAGCTGCTCGAGTGACTGCGCCAGCTGCAGCAGGGTCATCCCCTGCGCCTCTTTGACATTGGGCACGATCAGGCCACGAGGGGTGGCCGCGGCGACACCGAGGTTGACGTAGTGCCTGACGATGATCTCCTCATCGGTCCAGGTGGCGTTGACCGTGGGGTTCCTGCGCACGGCCCAGATCATCGCCTTGGCCATGATCAGCAGCGGCGACACCTTCACTCCGGCGAAGTCGGTGGAGTTCTTGAGGCGCTTGATGAACTCCATCGTGCGGGTCGCGTCGACGTCGACGAACAGCGACACGTGCGGCGCCTTGAACGCCGACTCGACCATGGCGTTGGCGATCTGCTTGCGGATGCCCTTGACCGGGATCCGCTCTTCGCGATTGTCGCCCCACTCGGGCGTCTCGATGTTGCGGAAGACGCTGGCCTGGCCGGCTTCGCGGACGACGTCGTCGCGGGTGACTTCCCCGCCGATTCCGGTCCCCAGGACGAGCTTGAGGTCGACACCGAGGTCCTTGGCCAGTTTGCGGATCGGCGGCTTCGCGATCACCGGACCGGTGGCCACAGGGGCGGACGTGGTGGATGCCGGGCGGGCCGCGGGTGCGACGGCATCCGCCTGTCCGCGTCGGCGACGCGACGTCACGTGGCCGGCGTTGCCGTATCCGACGAGGACCGCTCCCGGCTTCTCCTCGTCGATGGAGCTGCGGGTGTCCGCGACGGCTTCCTCGGTTTCGCTGGAGACCGCCGATGGGGCGACAGCAGCGGCGGCCGGTGCGCCGGCATCCGCTTCGTCGGCCACGGCGTCGATCGAGATGATCGGCGTTCCGACGTCGACGGTGGTGCCCTCCTGGACGAGGATGGCCGACACGGTGCCCTCGTACGGCGACGGCAGTTCGACGAGTGATTTGGCGGTCTCGATCTCGACGATCACCTGGTTGAGCTCGACGGTGTCGCCCGGCGCTACCTTCCAGGACACCACTTCGGCCTCGGTGAGTCCCTCACCGGCGTCCGGCATCAGGAACTGGAACTCGCTCATGGTTTCTCTCTTTCAGCGTCGAAGACGCTAGTAGGCAAGTGCCCGGTCGACGGCCTCGAGGACGCGGTCCGCGTCGGGGAGGAAGAGCTTTTCGAGTTTCGCAGGAGGGAACGGCACGTCGAAACCCGACACCCGGAGGACGGGGGCTTCGAGCGAGTAGAAGGCGCGCTCTGCGACGGTGGCGGCGATCTCCGAACCGACGGAGACGTTTCCGGATGCCTCCTGTGCGATGACGAGACGGCCGGTCTTGCGCACGCTCTCCAGCAGGGGTCCGTAGTCGATCGGTGAGATCGAACGCAGATCGACGACCTCGAGGCTGATGCCGTCTTCAGCGGCGAGCTCGGCGGCCTGGAGGAGCACGCTGACCATGGCCCCGTGCGCGACAAGGGTGGCGTCGGTTCCCAGCCGGACCACTCGGCTGGCGTGCAGCGGAGCGGCGGAACGGGAGAGGTCGACGTCGCCCTTCGGCCAGTACCGGCTCTTCGGCTCGAAGAACATCACCGGGTCGTCCGACGCGATCGCTTCCTGGATCATCCAGTAGGCGTCGTTCGGGGTCGACGGGCTGACCGAACGGAGGCCGGCCGTGTGGGCGAAGTACGCCTCAGGGCTCTCCTGGTGGTGCTCGACGGCTCCGATGTGTCCGCCGTACGGCACGCGGATGACGACGGGCATCTGCAGTGAACCCTCGTTACGGTTCGCGAGCTTCGCCAGCTGCGAGGTGATCTGGTTGAACCCCGGGTAGATGAACCCGTCGAACTGGATCTCGCACACCGGGCGGTAGCCGCGCATCGCCAGACCGATGGCGGTTCCGATGATGCCGGATTCGGCCAGCGGGGTGTCGAGCACGCGTTTCTCACCGAACTCGGCCTGGAGTCCCTCAGTGATGCGGAAGACGCCGCCGAGCTTACCGATGTCCTCCCCCATGAGCAGGACCTTCGGGTCGTTCGCCATGGCCTGCCGGAGGCCGGCGGTGAGCGCCTTGGCCATCGGCATGGTCTGCAGCGCGCTGTCGATGCTTTCGCTCACGCGGCTCCACCGCCCATCGTGGTCTCGTACCGTTCGAGCCACTGCTTCTGCTCGAGTATCACCGGGTGGTCGTCGGCGTAGACGGAGTCGAACATGAGCCCGATGTCGGGGTCTTCGATCGCGTGGGTGCGGCGGCGGATGTCTGCGGCGTAGTCATGCGCTTCGGTGGCGACGCCGGCGAAGAACGCGTCGGACGCGCCCTGGCCGCGCAGGAACGCTTCGAAGCGGACAATGGGGTCCCTGGCGACCCAGGAGTCGGTGAGCTCCTGCGTGCGGTACTTCGTCGGGTCGTCGCTCGTCGTGTGGGCGCCGATCCGGTAGGTGAGCGCTTCGATGAGCTGAGGTCCGCCGCCGGATCGGGCATCGTCGAGGTGCTTGGCGGTGACGGCGTAACTGGCGAGCACGTCGTTGCCGTCGACCTGGACGCTCGGGATGCCGAATCCGGACCCGCGCTGGACCAGCGGCGTGCGCGACTGCGTGGCCACAGGCACGCTGATCGCCCAGTGATTGTTCTGCAGGAAGAACACCTGCGGCGTCTGGTAGCTGGCCGCGAAGACGAGGGACTCATTGAGGTCGCCCTGGCTGGTGGCACCGTCGCCGAAGTAGACCATCACGGCCTGGTCGGTATCAGGGTTACCCGTTGCGGTGTCGCCGTCGAACGTCACGCCCATCGCGTAGCCGGTGGCATGGAGCGCTTGCGCCGCGATCACGAGCGTGTACGGGCGGAAGTTTCCGTTGGCCGGGTCGGAAATATCCCAGCCGGAGTGCGTGGTTCCGCGCATGACCTCGATGATGCCGAGCAGGTCGACGCCGCGGATCAGGCCGACGGCGTGCTCCCGGTACGAAGGGAAGATGTGGTCGTGGGCGCGGGCGGCCCGACCTGAACCGACCTGTGCGCCTTCCTGGCCGTGGCACGGCGGCCACAGCGCGAGCTGGCCCTGGCGCTGCAGATTCGCGGCTTCGGTGTCGAATGCCCTGGCGATGACCATGTCCCGGTAGAACTGTTCGTGGTCGGCTTCGGTGAGCCGGTCCAGGTAACCGAGGTAGGGCTCGGCCGACGCGGTCGGCGCGATCGTTCCATCGGTGGTGAGGATCTGCACTGCAGGCGCGGGTGATGTGCTCTCAGTTTCCGCCATTGCTCTAACCTAACCGCCTCGCCGGATGCCCGGCTGGTAGAGACTCCACAATTCGCTGCGCGATCGGTAGGAGTTTGTCCACAGACTCGTCCTCCCCGATGCTCACCCGGATGCCTGAGCCGGGGAACGCGCGGGCGACGATACCCGACGCGAGGAGGGTGTCGTTGGCGGCATCCGTCTCAGCACCTGTGGCCAGCCAGACGAAGTTGCCCTGCGCGGCCGGGATCACCCAGCCCTGGCTTTCGAGTGAGGATCGCAACCGGTCACGAAGTGCGCTGAGTCTGGCCACCCGCTCGAGGAGCTGGTCTTCGAGCTGCAGCGACGCCACTGCGGCGACCTGCGCGGGCTGGGTCACGGAGAGTGGGATGGCCGCTGCCCGTGCCGCGTCGAGGAGGGGAACGGGGCCGATCGCCCAGCCGACCCGGAGCCCGGCGAGGCCGTAGGCCTTCGAGAAGGTGCGGAGGACGACGAGGTTCGGGTACCGGCCGACGAGATCGAGGCCGCGGACGGCATCCGGGTCGGTGACGAACTCGGCGTACGCCTCGTCGAGGAGGACGAGAACGTCGGACGGCACCACGGCCATGAACTCGTCGAACGCGGATGCCGTGACGACCGTGGACGTCGGATTGTTCGGTGAGCACACGATGACGACCCGGGTGGTGTCGTCCACGGCTGCGGCGAGGGCGGGCAGGTCGTGAGATCCGTCTGCGCGGTTCGGCACCTGCACACTGGTCGCGCCGGCGACGGTGACGAGGCCGGGGTATGCCTCGAAGGAGCGCCACGGGTAGACGACCGTCGTGCCAGGTCCTGCGGCTGCGGCGATGAACTGACTCAGCAGGGCGACCGACCCCGAACCGACGTGGATCTCGTCACTGGTGACGCCGTGCCTGGCGGCGAGGACCTCACGCAGGGCCAGCGCCGAGGCATCCGGGTAGCGGTTGAAGGCGCCTGCGGCCATCACCGCTTCGAGAACACCGGGCAGCGGCGGGTACGGGTTCTCGTTGCTGGAGAGCTTGAAAGCGTCAGCCCCTGCGGGCTTGCCCTGCCGGTACGGCGGGCTGGCGAGGATTTCCGGGCGGAGCTTGACCGCGGGCGGCGCGGGCTCGTCGGCGTTGGCTGGGGTGAATGTCACCGTCTGAGTCTAGACAGGCGCTATTCCGGGAGGGGAATGCTCGGAACCCGCGACCACAGGCGGCGGGTCGCGGGAGGGCGAAAGGACTGCCATCATTGTGCGATGCTCAGGTTTCTTCTCCGTGTGATCATCAACGCCGTCGCCATCTGGCTGACCACCTTCATCGTCGCCGGGGTGCACGTGACGTCGTATGCAGCGGACGACGTCCTCGCCTCCGTTCTGACCTACCTGCTGATCGGCCTGGTCTTCGCGATCGTCAACGGTGTGGTCGGGACCCTGATCCGTATCGTCGCCTTCCCGCTCTACATCCTCACGCTCGGCCTGATCTCCTTCATCGTGAACGGACTGCTTCTGCTCCTGGTCGAGTGGATCATGTCCTTCTTCGGCTTCGGGCTGCAGACCGACGGCTTCTGGTGGGCCGTGCTCGGCGCACTGGTGATCAGCATCATCAACTGGATCCTCGCGCTCGTGCTGCGGCCCCAGATGAAGGACCGCAGGAACCGGCGCTGAGTCAGCTGCTGTCCCGCTCCGCGCGGTAGAGCGTCGCGGAACCGACCGACGCGCCGGCGCCCAGCCGGGCGAGGGCATCCCGTACCGGCTCGAGCCGTGGATCGTCGGATGCGTCGACGAGCGCGGCCGTCTCTGCGTAGCGCGACATGTGGTGTGCGGCGATCGGAGAAGCGTCTGGCGAAGGCGCGCCGCCGAAGAGGGCACGGGAGACGACCACCCGGTCCCTGCCACCAGCGCCACTCAGCGGTTCGCCGCCCAGCGCAGGGGTGATGTCTTCGGCGTGCTCGACAGCGAGGTGCTCCACGCCGCTCGGCACGGGGATCTGCCCGGTCGGTGCGCCGAACGTGACGAGCGCGTCGGTGTCGTAGGCGCCGGATGCGGCGATCCGCGCAGCCACCAGCCCGCCCTGCGAATGCCCGACGAAAGAGACCTGATCGCCGGGGCGGATGCCCGCTTCGTCCATGGCGTCGAGGGTCGCGGAATAGGCGGCCGCGTCGTCGCCCGCGATGCCGGCGAGGTTGCTGGCCATGTCGAAAGGTTCAGGGCTGCCGTCGGCGATGGCGCTCGTGCCCGCGATGTACACGGCGTACGACGCCTGGCCGGCCTGGCCGTCGAAGCGCTCGATCCTGACCTGCGGCCTGCCTGGACCGCTCGGCGGGATCCGCGCCGCGGCGTCGGCGAGCGAGACGGGAGGGGCGACGGCGGTCGGAGCAGATGGGCTGACGGTCACGGGCTTCGCGATGTATGCGTTGCGGCCGGACAGGATCAGCAAGGCACCGGCCATGCTTCCCAGCCCGACGACACCCGCTCCCCTGTCGCCGAGTAGGTGTGCGAGCGGAGGTGCGACACCTGCAGCACCGAGCGCGAACTCGTCTGCCGAAGACACGATGGTGCGAACGAGGCTCACGAAGGCGGGATCCGCGACCAGCCCGCCATGGTCGACGAGTGCAGCGGCCAGCGGCTCGCCGAGCACAGCGGCGACGCGGCGGCCGTCTGTGTGCTGCGCCACGAGCGCTGTGAGCAGCGCCGACGGTGCGAGCGGAAGGGCGGCTCCGAGAACGAGGTTGTGCGAAACGCCGCCGGCGAGGAACGCACCGATGGCGAACAGCAGGCTGGAGACATCCGCATTGCGCTCCTCCCCTGCGGCGTAGGAGGTGGCAGCAGATTCGACGAGCCACGCCAGGCCTTCGGCGTCGGACGCGGTGTCCTGCAGAACCGCGGACGAACGGGTCAGATCGGACTCGGCGAAGCCGAACGGTGCAGCGTCTCCTGACCACTGCGTGATGCACCGAGCCATGGCCGCCTGGTGCGCCCAGTCCCTGGCACCGGCGGCGAGGGCGGAGAGAGTCGCGGCAGCGAGGAACAGTTCGTCCGTTTCGACGCTCGTGATCGATCCGGACGACACATCGATGACGTCGATCGTGTCGAGCCCGACGGTCATCGCCGGTCCGCCGGTCTGCCCGAGATTTCTTTCTCCCACCCGCCACCGCGCCGTTCCACCGTGGTGTCGGCTCGCAGCAGGTCGCGGGCGCGATCGCACTCAGCGAGCGCCGCCCGCAACGAACCGGCGCTCCTGGCGAATCCGCCGAGGAGGTCGCTCACCCGGACGTCGAATTCGAAGCGCGACGGCGACCGCCACGAGAGCGACGTGATGGACCTCTGCAGCTGTCTCTGGCCGTCGACGACCGCGTCTGAGAGTTCGAGGATCCGGCGGCGCTGCTCATCGAGCAGGTCGAGCGCCCGGGCTCGTGACACGTCGCTCAGGGTGATGCCGGCCATGGCCGTGGACGTCGGGTCGTTCATCGCTCCTTCTCCCCGGAGAGTCGGATGCCGTCGCGGTTGCGGCGCGGTTCCATGGTTGCGTCCCGCTCGCGTCGTCGACCGTCCTGACCCGGTTCTGTGGGCATGCGCGACACCGGAGACCGGTGTGGAGGGCGCGAGGGCGACACGTCCAGGCTCGCGGCGGGCGGGTGATGAGACATGCGATTCTCGCATTCGGGCAGAGTTGCGCGGCCACCAGGTTCGCCGGTCAGGCGCCCTCTCACCCTGATGCCAGCGAGCCTAGCCCTGCGGCCAGGGATGTCACGCCCCAGTCCGAGGGACGCGGATCGCACCGGTCCGAAATACGGCGTTAATGGGGGGCAGCAGAGGGCCGGTGTGCAGTACAGAATGGGGGGATGATTTCCGACCCGGT
Organism: Mycetocola sp. Y719; assembly: GCF_056713205.1. Lineage (NCBI taxonomy): Bacteria > Bacillati > Actinomycetota > Actinomycetes > Micrococcales > Microbacteriaceae > Mycetocola > Mycetocola sp. Y719. The sequence goes on from NZ_JBWYGY010000003.1 coordinate 152,951, forward strand.
CCCTACCGAGGTCCAGCCCTTCCGTGTGTGCTTCGTGTGCGCAGGCAACATCTGCAGATCCCCGATGGCAGAGGTTGTGTTCCAGAGCATGGTGCGGCAGGCAGGCCTTACGCAGTATGTCGAAACCCTGTCAGCAGGCACGGGTGACTGGCATGTCGGCGAGCAGGCGGACTCCAGGACGCTCACCGCTCTGGCCCGCAGCGGCTACGACGGCGCCCATCACCGGGCGAAACAGTTCAACCCGGAATGGTTCGACAGGCTCGACCTGATCGTCGCTCTCGACAGCGGTCACGACCGCATCCTGAAGGCGTGGGCGCCCACCGAAACGGACAGGGGCAAGGTGGCCCTTCTCCTCAGTTTCGATCAGCAGCAGAGCCATATGACCGATGTTCCCGACCCCTACTACGCGGGCGATGAGATGTTTGACCGAGTATTGGGCATGATTGAGAGGGCGAGCCGCCAACTCTTTCGGCAGCTCGAACCGGCAATTCGACAGGGAGCCATTCGATGACAGCACTACCCGCCCAGCCACTCAGCCCGCTAGACGGCCGTTACCAGGCCGCCGTCAGCTCTCTCGGCGAGTACCTCAGCGAGGCGGGACTGAACCGGGCACGTGTGCAGGTCGAGGTGGAATGGCTTCTCTACCTCACCTCCCACCGGATGTTCGGATCCTCACCGCTGACCGCCGAGCAGACCGAGTCGCTTCGCGCGCTCTACCTCGACTTCGGCCAGGCCGACATCGACTGGCTCGCCGAGAAGGAGGCGGTCACCCGCCACGATGTGAAAGCCGTCGAATACCTCGTACGCGACCGGCTGGCATCCCTCGGCCTCGACTCGATCGCCGAGCTGACCCACTTCGCCTGCACCAGTGAAGACATCAACAACCTGTCATACGCACTGACGGTGTCAGCCGCCGTGCAGCAGGTGTGGCTGCCGAAGCTGCGCAGCGTCATCGACATCCTCCGCGGCCTCGCGATCGAGCACCGGGCGGATGCCATGCTGGCGCGCACCCACGGACAGCCGGCCACCCCGACCACCATGGGGCGCGAGCTCGCGGTCGTCGCGTGGCGGCTGGAACGCATCGCCCACCAGGTGCACGGCACAGAGGCCCTCGGCAAGTTCTCCGGCGCGACAGGCACGTTCGCCGCTCACGTCGTCGCCGACCCGTCCGCCGACTGGACCGCGATCTCCCGTGAGTTCGTCGAGTCGCTCGGCCTGACCTGGAACCCGCTGACCACCCAGATCGAATCGCACGACTGGCAGGCGGAGCTGTACAACCGGGTGTCCCACGCCAACCGGGTGCTGCACAACCTCGCCACGGACATCTGGACCTACATCTCGATGGGCTACTTCCGTCAGATCCCGCAGGCGGGCGCGACGGGATCGTCGACGATGCCGCACAAGATCAACCCGATCCGGTTCGAGAACGCCGAGGCGAACCTCGAGCTCTCCAGCGCCGTGCTCGACTCCCTTGCGGCCACCCTGGTCACCTCCCGCCTCCAGCGCGACCTCACCGACTCCACCACCCAGCGCAACATCGGTGTCGGGTTCGGCCACTCGCTGCTCGCCCTCGACAACCTGGCCCGCGGACTGGGCGAGATCGACCTGGACCGCGACGCACTGGCATCCGACCTCGACAGCAACTGGGAGATCCTCGGCGAGGCGATCCAGACCGTCATCCGTGCCGAGGTCGTCGCCGGCCGCTCTCAGATCTCCGACCCGTACGCGATGCTCAAGGAACTCACGCGTGGCAAGCGGATCGGCCGCGACGACCTTGTCGCTTTCGTCTCCGGTCTCGACATCGGCGACGAGGCGAAGCAGCGACTGCTCGCGCTCACTCCTGCCGGGTACGTCGGGCTGTCCGACGACCTGGTGAACTACCTGCCCTGATCGACGGTGTCGCGGGGCCTTCCAGCCCCGCGGCCTGCGGCGTACCCTGTGATCGGGAGGCCATCATGAGAACAACGGCTGGGGAACGCATCATCATCCGTGGCCAGACCGTCGGCGCACCCGACCGGCACGGCCTGATCCTCGAGGTGCGTGGAAACGAGGGCGAACCGCCCTACTACGTGCGCTTCGACGACGGCCACGAGAGCCTGGTCTACCCGGGTCCCGACTGCGTCATCGAGCACGCCACCGCGGGCTGAGCGCGGCACGGCGACTCCTGCCGCCCGCCTGGCTCCTTCGGATCCCCTGATTCCTGCGGCTCAGTGCCCGGAGTTCTGCTCGTCGATGTCTTTCTTCTCGAGGTCGCCCGGCTTGACCGAGAGGGCGAACATCGCGATGCCGACGAGGGTGACGATGAACGCGACGCCGAAGCCGATGAGCGCGAACACGATGTCACGGGTCGACATGAGCACGATCAGGCCGGTGAAGATTCCGGCGACCGCTGCGAAGAGGAGCAGTTCGATCGGCTTGAGGATGTCACGCCGGCTCGGCTGCTCAGGACGGGGCTGGGTCATGACTGCGACTCCGTTTCAGCCGTCACGCGGCCGCGTTCATCGGTGCCCCACTTCAGCGAGAACCCGCCGATGACGAGCAGGACGGCGACGATGGCGGCGTAGGCGCCGAAGATCCCGACGGTGACGACGGATGCTGTGAGGCTGCGGTCGACACCGTCAGGCCCGGTGAACTGCTGGTCGAGCCCGGGCGGGACGAGCAGGAAGGCGACGGCGAGGAGCAGGGTGAGCCCGCCGATGGTCATCCAGTCCCTGGCGAGCGGCGAGCGGCCGCGCAGGCGGAAACCGCTGTACAGCTCGAGCGCTCCGGTGAGGAGCGCCCAGACGATCACGATGGCATAGAACGCCGGCAGTCCTGAGGTCGCTGCGAGCGCAAGCGCGACGGCTCCGGCCAGAACCGTGACGACGGCCTGCGCGACGAGGATCCGGCGCGCGACCCGGTCGGATGCCAGCGGACCGTACCCGAGGACGACCTCGACCAGCGCGGTCAGGACGGCGAACCCGCCGAAGACGGAGAGCCCGAGCCACGGTGAGTGGTCGCCGGAGAAGGTGATGACGACGGCGGCAACGGCAGCGACGGCGGCGCGGGCAACGGGAACGAGCCAGTACCGCGAGCGCGAACTCACAGCGCCGCCGGGAGCGGCAGCGACGGGGGTGGCCACGGGTTGCGCCTCTTTCGTTGTGTGCGTCAGGACCTGTCTAGTCTACGTCCCGTAGAACTCGGGCGACTCCGCCCCTGAGCATCGCTCCATTGCCTCGGTGCTGCAACGTCGACATCCGCGGGCTGATCGGGCAGCTCGCTCCGCGAGCGTGTCGAGATCCCTACGCAGGCGCCAGGTCCGCAAAGCGCGAGTAGTGCCCGTGGAAGGCGACGGTCACCGTGCGGGTCGGACCGTTACGGTGCTTGGCCACGATGAGGTCGGCCTCACCCGCACGCGGGTTGTCTTTCTCGTATGCGCTCTCGCGGTGCAGCAGGATGACCATGTCGGCGTCCTGCTCGAGCGAACCGGATTCGCGGAGGTCGCTGATCGCAGGCATCTTGTCTGCGCGCTGCTCCGGTCCACGGTTCAGCTGCGACAGGGCGATGACGGGAACCTTGAGCTCCTTGGCGAGCAGCTTGAGCGCACGGGAGAACTCCGAGACTTCCTGCTGGCGGCTCTCGACGCGCTTGCCTGAGGTCATCAGCTGAAGGTAGTCGATGACGACGAGCTTGAGGCCGACCCGTTGCTTGAGCCGACGGCACTTGGCGCGGATCTCGACGAGGGTCATGTTGGGGCTGTCGTCGATGTAGAGCGGGGCGTCGTTGATGCGTCCGCGCACAGCGGCGAGCTTGTTCCAGTCCCTCTGGTCGACGGTTCCCTTGCGCATGCTCTGCAGCGGAACGGATGCCTCGGCGGAGAGCAGGCGCATCGCGATCTCGCTTCGGCCCATTTCCAGGGAGAAGAAGATCGACGGCTCGTTGTTGCCGATGGAAGCCGCGCGGGCGAAGTCGAGCGCGAGAGTGGACTTACCGAGCGCGGGGCGGGCGGCGACGATGATGAGCTGGCCGCCATGGAAACCGTTGGTGAGGTCGTCCAGTTCGGCGAATCCCGTCGGCGTACCGACCATCTTGCCGTCGGTGCCGTTCGCCGCCTCGATCTCTTCGAAGGCCGTACCGACGGCTTCGTTGAGTGGAACGTAGTCTTCGGCCGTCGTCGACCCGGTGACGCCGTAGATCTCCGCCTGGGCCGTGTTCACGAGGTCGAGGACCTCGCCTTCGCCGGCGTAACCCATCTGGACGATCCGGGTTCCTGCTTCGACCAGTCGGCGGAGCAGGGCGCGCTCGGCGACGATCGACGCGTAGAAGCCGGCATTGGCCGCAGTCGGAACAAGGCTGGTGAGCGTGTGCAGGTAGTCGGCACCGCCGGCGCGGGAGAGCTCGCCGGTCTTGATCAGTTCGTCGGTGACGGCGATGACGTCGGTCGGCTCGCCGTGGGAATACAACGACAGGATGGCGTCGAAGATGATCTCGTGCTTGGGGATGTAGAAGTCGACGCCGCGAACCGACTCGACGACGTCGGCGACGGCATCCTTGGAGAGGAGCATGCCCCCGAGGGCGGACTGCTCGGCGAGCATGTCGTGTGGCGGAGTGCGCTCGGCCCGGTACTCGCCCCGGTTTTCACCGGACGGTGACTGTTCGGACAGACCGAGATGGGCGATCGACACGCATTTCTCCTTCAGCGACTTTCGCCGGCTCGACCGGCTGACGCATGGCCCTCATGCTCAGAATCCAGACCATCACCAACCACCGACACGGTGGGGGAATCAGGCCTTGCGCACCCCGGTGGAAACCTGCGCTGCCTCACACTACGAGCGCGGCATCCCCCGCACAAATGCCCCTGTGGATAACTCTGTGAGTAGATTGCGTGAAACGCCGGGTGCTGTGTGCACAACCTGTGGGCAAACCTGTGGAGAAAAAAGAATTCTTGTCGCAGAAACCATCAGTGATCAGGAAATTACCGGTCGGAGGCCTGTGGGTACAAAACTGTCTAGACTCTGTGTTGAACGTTTCGCCATCCGGGTCATACCTGTGTACAAAAAGCTTGACTCAAGTGCTTCGGGGGGTATAAGAATCGCGAAAACGGGTGTATCTTTCCTCACGTTTTCGCGGCCGGAATCCGACGGCTTAAACACCTGTGGCGACGAGCCGGAGCCCGTCGCCACAGTATGAGAATCGTGCCTACTTGGCAGCGACCACCTGGAGGGTGATGACTGCGCTGAGGTCCTCGCGGAGACGAACGGTCGCCTCGTGCTGGCCGACCGACTTGATCGGTGCGGAGATCTCGATCTTGCGCTTGTCGATCTGTCCGAGACCGGCTGCAGCGACGGCATCCGCCACGTGCACGGTCTTGACCGAACCGAAGAGACGGCCTTCAGCGCCTGCCTTGACGGCGAGCTTGACCTTGGTGCTCTCGAGAGCTGCCTTGAGTGCCTGAGCGTCCTCGAGCGTTGCAAGCTCGCGCGCAGCACGCGCGGCCTTGATCTGCTCGACCTGCTTCTCAGCGCCGCGGCTCCACGCAATGCCGAAGCCCTGCGGGATCAGGTAGTTACGTGCGTAACCGTTCTTGACCTCGATGATGTCACCAGGAGTACCGAGGCCGGTGACCTCGTGGGTGAGGATGAGTTTTGCCATGTCGGTATTCCTTACCTGCCGGAGCCGGCGTAGGGAAGAAGGGCCATCTCGCGTGCGTTCTTGACGGCACGGGCGATCAGGCGCTGCTCCTGGACCGAAACGCCGGTGATGCGACGCGCGCGGATCTTTCCACGCTCGGAGATGAACTTGCGGAGGGTGGGGACATCCTTGTAGTCGATGACCCCAACGCGGATTGCCTTCGCGGGAGCGAGCGGCTTGCCGCCCTTGCCACCGCGGGCAGGCTTGCGGCTTGCGCCGCTAGACTTTCCAGCCATATTGGTTTCCTTAGGTGTATTGCCGGAGCGGGAGCCGAAGCCCCGCCTCAGCGGAGAAGTGTTTAGAAGGGGGTGTCGTCGCCGTAGGAGCCAGGCGTGTTCCAACTGTCGCCGGATCCTGAACCTGACGCCATTGCGCCGCCGGCCGGAGGGGCCGTCGGAGCGCTGGCAGCCCATGGCTCGTCCTGGACGGCTGCGGGGCCGCGGCCGCCGCCTCCACCCGAGGACTGCGCACGGGTGACCTGTGCGGTGGCGTAGCGAAGCGAGGGACCGATCTCGTCAACTTCGAGTTCGATCGAGGTGCGCTTCTCGCCTTCCTTCGTTTCGTACGAACGCTGCTTCAGACGCCCGGTAGCGATGACACGGCTACCCTTGGTGAGCGATCCGGCGACATGCTCGGCGAATTCACGCCAAACGCTCGCGCGCAGGAACAGTGCTTCGCCATCTTTCCACTCGCTCGACGCACGGTCGTAGTTACGCGGGGTGGATGCGATGGTGAAGTTGGCAACCGCCAGTCCGTTCTGCGTGTAACGCAGTTCGGGGTCTGACGTGAGGTTGCCCACCACGGTGATGACGGTCTCGCCGGCCATCGGGACTAAGCGTCCTGCTCGGCGGCGGGCTTGGCGTCGGCAACAGCCTTCGCTTCTGCCGCTGCGGGCTTGGCGTCGACCTTGGCCTTGGTGGCAGCTGCCTTGCGGGCGGCCTTCTCCTCGGCGCGCTTGCCTTCGGACTCGACGAGAGCGATGGCTTCTTCGGCCCGCAGCACCTTGGTGCGCATGACGGCTTCGGACAGCTTCAGCTGACGGTCGAGCTCCTGCGTGGCAGCGCTCGTTGCGGTGAAGTCGACGACGGCGTAGATGCCTTCGGTCTTCTTGTTGATTTCATAAGCCAGGCGACGACGGCCCCAGATGTCAACCTTGTCGATGGTTCCACCATCGTTGCGGATGACATTGAGGAACTTGTCGAGACTGGGAGCAACGGTGCGCTCGTCAATCTCGGGGTCGAGGATAACCATGAGTTCATACTGATGCGTCACTAACCCACCTCCTTCGGACTCGAACGGCTGCAGACGATCTGCAGCAGGAGGGTTCTAGCATCGTTGCACCGGACGGGAACAGAGTGTTCGCATACGGGCAACCTGAGTAGCTTACCGGATGCGCGCCGCTCCTCGCTACCGCGGCCGGCGGCATCCGCCCCGCGGCGTCTGCTCACCCGTTCCGGACGCACTCACCCCGCGTACCTGGTGAGCAGGTCCGGAACGGGTGAGTAGGTGCCGGCGGGGCCCGCCAACTCTAGCCCTCCACAGGCATGGGGACTGCCGACGCGTTCCACCGATCACCCATGCCATCGGTCACGGATGCCCCCTCTCGGCAAGGCTGGACGGCATGAGCATCGACCCCCTGCGTGACCACGAAGCGGTGCACCTTTCCCGTTCGCAATCGCTGGTGGGGGCAGACGGCCGGTCGCTCAGGCGCGAGCATGCCGCGGGGACGATGACAATCATTCGCCGCGGCGTGTACGTGCCGACATCGGTATGGGCCGACCTCCCATCCCTCGATCAATACCTGACGCGGATGCGGGCGGTGCTGGACACCCGAAGAGACGATGCCGTATTCAGCCACGAATCGGCGGCCGCCCTCTGGAATCTGCCGACGATCGGCCCGCGGAAGGACGTCCACGTATTCGCCGCCGACGGCCGAAGACGCAACTCAGCCAACGGCATCATCTGGCATACCGCTCCGCTGCCCGAAAGCGATGTGGTCGAGATTGACGGGGTCCTCGTCACAAGTCGCGTCCGCACCATGCTGGATCTGGCGCGGAGCTCGACGTTCATGTCCGCCGTGACAACTCTCGATGCCGGGCTCGCTCTCGCGGTATCTGAGGAGAACCACGAGGATGCCGCCGAGACTCTGCGCGCTCTCCTCCTGGAACGCCTCGACGAGTTGGGCCGGGCACCGGGCGCAAGCCGGGCACGCCAGGCGGTCGCATTCTCATCACCGCTCGCGGATTCGCCCGGAGAGTCCGTCAGCCGGGTTCAGATGCACCTCTGCCGGTTCCCGCGCCCGATCCTGCAGTTCCCCGTCATCGACAGGAACGGCAGGGTCTGGCATGCCGACTTCGCGTGGCCCCGGTTCCGATTGCTCGGGGAGTTCGACGGCTTCGCCAAGTACACCCGGGGCGAATACACCCGCGGTCGCTCGATCGACGAAGTCGTGTGGGCAGAGAAGAAGCGCGAAGACCTGATGCGCGCGACCGGCAACGGAATGGTTCGGTGGCTCTGGGACGACGCGCTTCGCGCACCACGTCTCACGAGGATCCTGCTCGACGCGGGCCTGCCGCGCTGCTGACGTACTCACCCGTTCCGGACGCATTCACCCCGCGTACCTGGTGAGTAGGTCCGGAACGGGTGAGTAGGTGCCCGGGTGCCGCTCAAGCTAGCCGGCGATCGCCCGGTTCGCCGCGTCCTCGGCCTGCTGGAGCCCCTCCGCGGGGTCGACCTTGCCTGCGAAGATCTGCTGGAAGATGGGGTCGAACTCGGCAAAGCCCTTGTCGTAGCTGGGGCCGGCCGGCGCAGGGATGGACGTCTTGTCGTCGACCACGTCGAAGAACGGCTTCACGTCGACGTCGTTCTTCTTCCAGTAGTCGAAGTAGGACTTCTGCGCGGATTTGAGGGCAGGCACTGCCGCACCTTCCGCGCCGAGGTAGCTGTTGCCCTCTTCCGAGCCGAGCCAGGTGAGCACCTTGCTGATCGCATCCTGCTTGTCGGATGCCGCGTTGCCGGCCACGACGACACCATTGGTCACCGAGACGCGGCCTTCGGGGCCGGCAGGCATGGACGCGACGCCCCAGTCGAAATCGGCGCCGTCCTCGACGTTCTTGAGGTTGTACAGACCGGACTGGAACAGGGCCATCGACCCGTTCAGGAACGCATCACGGCTGAGGTCGCCGTCGGCACTGGTCTCGGCTGCCGCGGGAGCGACCTTCGCCGTGTTGATGCCGTTGACGAGGTATTCGACCGCCTCGACGGTCTTCGGGTCGGAGAACGCGAACTCCTCGCCGTCCTGATATGCGCCGCCGTTCGACCCGATGAAGGGCAGCAGGATCGCCTGGAGGTCGTAAGCGAGGTTCGTCCCGTACTGCACGGGCTTCCCGTCGAAGCCGGATGCCGCGGCCGAGACGCCGGCGGCATCGAGCGTCAGCTGCCTGGCGACGGGCAGGTAGGTGTCCTCGGTCTCGTCCGGTGACCAGACGAGATCGTCGAGCTCGGCCGGATCGATGCCAGCGGCCTCGAGCAGGTCGGCGTTGTAGTAGACGGCGATCCCGGCGTCGTACAACTGCGGGACACCCCAGAGGGTCCCGTCGCGAGTGAACTGCTTCACGACGCTCTCCTCCCACCCTGACCTGGCCTCCTCGCCGAACACCGCGTCGATGTCGACCAGGTTGCCCGAGTCCGCATACGCGCCGAAGTAGGAGTTGTTGACCCAGAACACGTCGTCCATGGTCTTCCCGGCGACGTCGGTGCGCAGCTTCGTCCAGTAATCGGCCCAGTCGACGACGTTGACCTCGACCTCGATGTCGGGGTTCTGGTCCTCGAATTCCTCGAAGGAGTCCTCGTAGGCAGCCGCGACCGTTTCATCCCACAGCCGGAAGCTGACGGTCGTCGTCGACCCCGAGTCGGCGCTCGCTGTTGAACAGCCGGACAGGAGCAGGGCGGATGCCGCGACGATCGTCGCGATTGTGGTGAGTCGCTGAGCCATTCGGGACTTTCTCTCTGCGTGAATCCGTGGATTCGCATACGTCACGGCTTCTGGAGCGTGAGGAACACCAGAAGGAGCGGGACGCGCCAGTAGGGTTTGCAGCTGCGCCACGGGGTTCGGGTGCCGTTGCGCTGCGATTGGAGGCTAGCAGTTGCTGCGCTGATGAGCAGCTGTTTCAGCTCTGCGCAGAATGACCGACTGCGGCCGCGTGCCGCGCTGGATGCGGGCATGCCGGAGCATGCCGGCGTCGGCCTCGCGGCTCAGTCTTCGGAGATGGCGGAGTTGTTGCCCGGTGTCGCGTGCGGGATCTCTTCCTCGGCCTCGTGCTGGGCCGAGGTGATCGGGTTGCCTGGGGTCGTGAAGTCGGCGGCGCCCTCGACGTCGTCCTCGCCCGTCAATGGCACCCCGGTCGTCGCGTGCATTCGCTCTTCTTCGGCGATGTGCTGGGGCGAGTCGATCGGGTCACCGGTCGTCGTGTAGTCCGTGTCGCCGTCGTTCGTGTGGTTCGTCATGTCGGCGACGTTACGCCGCGCAGCATCCGGGCTTCAAGGCCCTTGCGATTCCCGGCGATTCAGGGGTAGGCGAACTGAGCCCTGATCGGCGGATGCCGTGCCCCCGGTATCCGCCGACCATGACTGCCTGTCAGGCGCGTTGCGCCAAGCTGGGGTCGATGACCTCGATCGGGACCGTGTCGAGAAGGTCACGGATGCTCTGGTCGAGGGTCAGCTTCTGTGACACTTCGACGGCACGCGCGAGGTCGGGGCCGCTGAGGGCGACCCAGACCGGAGTCACATGGTGCACGTAACCGATCTGGCGACCGTTGACCACGACGCGCTCCACATCGTTCTTGAGGTGGTCGAGGGAGACCTCGACATCCGTGTCGACTTTGCCTGATTCGAAGTGCACGTGCACGTTCCAGGTGGCGTCAAGCTGCTTCGTACGACGATCGGATGTCTTCATGGTCGTGGTGCCCCTGTTTCTCTGTGCTTCCACCACGGCGACGTGGCTCCCCAGACACCCAAACTAGGGTCAAAAACGTTTTTGCGTCAGGGGGTTGACTCAAAGACGTGAGAATTTAACGCGTTCGTCATGAGCTCGATCCCTGCTCGCCACTCGTCGGACGGCTGCCCGATACTCAGCCGAACGTGGCGTCGAGGGCCGCCGAGAGATCGGCCAGGATGTCGTCGGTGTCCTCGAGCCCGACAGAGAATCGCAGGTGCCCCCAGGTGCGGAACTCCTCCGGGTAGAAGGCGACCCTCGGACCGGCATCCGCCCCGCCCGCCACATGCACGATGAGAGATTCGTCGTGGCCGAGCGACACGGCTGACGTGATGACACGAAGAGCGGAGACGAACCTGTCCTGGGTGGCCGCGTCACCGTCGACGGCGAAGGCGAGCATGCCGCCGAATCCCCCGCCGTCGAACTGGCGGGACGCCGATTCGTGCTGCGGGTGCCCGGGCAGCCCCGGGTAGGCGACGAATGCCACCCGGGGGTCGGCGTCGAGGAACTCCGCGACCTTCTGGGCGGATGCCTGGTGCTGGGCCAGCCGCAACGGAAGGGTCACTGACCCGCGCATGATCAGCCACGCGTTGAACGGAGAGATGACGCCTCCGACGTCGACCATGGCATCCGACTTGATCGGCTGGATGAGCTCACGTCGACCGATGACGGCCCCGCCCATCGCGTCACCATGACCGTTGATGTACTTCGTCAGCGAGTGGACGACGAGGTCGGCGCCGTGGTCGAGCGGTCGGAACAGCGGCGGAGGCGTGAAGGTGGAGTCGACGCTGAGCAGTGCGCCGGCCTCATGAGCGATGGCCGCGACCGCAGCGATGTCGGTGATCTTGGTCGTCGGGTTCCCGATGACCTCGACGTGCACGAGCGCGGTCTCCGGCCGGATTGCCGCGCGCACGGCATCCGGGTCCGCCGCGTCGACGAACGTGGCGGTGATGCCGTACTTCTCGGGGAGGAGTTCGGAGAACAGACGGTAGATGGCCTCGTAGGTGACATCCCCGACGACGACGTGGTCACCGGACTTCAGGAAGGTGAAGAACACGGCGTGCAGCGCGGCGACCCCGCTGGCGAGGGCGACCGCGTCCTCGCCGTGGTCGAGCGCGGCGAGCTTGGCCTGCAACCCGAGCTGGTTGGCGCCGGAGTTACGGGTGTACAGCGGAACGTCGGTTCCCGACCAGCTGATGGTGGAAGCATCCTCGGGTAGTTCGTACGAGTTCGCCATGACGATGGGCGTACGGATCGCGCCGGAACCCGCGTCGATCACGTTGCCGGCGTGTACCGCCTGGCTGGGGAAACCCAGGGTCGACGGGTCGTACTTATCGGGGCGCTTCGAGTTCGTCATGATCTCAGGCTATTGCCCCTGCGCGGCCCGATCGGCCCTGTGACGACGGGACTTACGTGCCCTGTTCGGCCCACCAGGCGCGCAGGCGGCGCTCGGCCTCTTCTTCGCCGAGCGGGCCTTCGTCGAGTCGCAGTTCGAGCAGCCAGTTGTAGGCGAGGCCGACCTCGCGGCTCGGCGGGATCCCAAGGATCCGCTGGATGGCGTTGCCGTCCAGGTCAGGACGGACAGCGTCCATCTCCTCCTGCTCGCGCAGTTCGGCGATCCGGTTCTCGAGGTCGTCGTAGGCGAACCCGAGCCGGTCGGCCTTGCGGCGGTTCCTGGTGGTGACGTCAGCGCGGGTGAGCATGTGGAGGCGTTCGAGCAGGTGACCGGCGTCGCGGACGTATCGCCGAACCGCCGAATCGCTCCACGCACCGTCCGTGTAGCCGAAGAACCGCAGGTGCAGTTCGATCAGCCGGGAGACATCCTTGATCGTGTCGTTGTCGTACCTGAGCGCGGTGAGGCGCTTCTTCGCGAGCTTCGAACCGACCATGTCGTGGTGGTAGAAGCTGACCGCTCCCCCGGGTTCGAGGCGCCGGGTAGCCGGCTTGCCGATGTCGTGCATGAGCGCGGCGAGGCGCAGGGTGAGGTCGGGGGCTTCGCCCGGATGCCGCGACTTCTCGTACCCGATCGCCTGCTCGAGCACCGTGAGCGAGTGCTGGTAGACGTCTTTGTGGTGGTGGTGCTCGTCGATCTCTAGCCGCAGGGCAGGGATCTCGGGCATCACGATCTCGGCGAGGCCGGACTCGACGAGAAGTTCGATTCCCGTGCGCGGGTTGTCGGTGCAGAGGAGCTTCGACAACTCGACCTGCATCCGCTCGACCGAGACGATCCGGATGCTGTCGGCCATGGCGGCCATCGCCTCCTGCGTCTCGACGTCGACGACGAAGCCGAGCTGGCTGGCGAACCGGGCGGCACGCATCATCCGCAGGGGGTCGTCGCCAAAACTCACCTCGGGCGTGCTCGGCGTCCGCAGGGTGTGGGCGATGAGATCCTCGACGCCGCCGCACGGGTCGATGAGGCGCACCTCGGGGATGCGCAGCGCCATCGCGTTGACGGTGAAGTCGCGCCTCTTGAGATCACCTTCGAGGCTGTCGCCGAATGCGACGACCGGTTTGCGGGTGACGCCGTCGTACGCATCCGCCCTGTACGTGGTGATCTCCACGGTCTCGGAGACGGAACCGGCGTCGACTCGGGCGCCGATCGTGCCGAACTCGCGTCCGATGTCCCACTGGACGTCGGAGATCGGGGTGACGACCCGGAGGATCTCGTCAGGCGACGCGTCTGTCGTGAAGTCGAGGTCGCTCACGACACGGCCGAGCATCGCGTCACGGACGGGACCGCCGACCAGCGACAGTTCGAAGCCGGCGTCGGCGAACGCCGATGCCACCTTCGAGACGACCGGGGAGGCGGCGAGTTCCGACAAGCGCACCAACGACTCCGCCATGCTCACCATGGGGTCAATCGTAGCGGGACGCCGCGACGGGTCCTGGGGCCGGGCGGTGATGGATTACCCGGCACGCCGTTTCGACCGGTCGAAGAACGGCGTGCCGGAAAATCCTCCTGTAGGGAACAGGTTGGTTTGCGGTTCATGCGCTGTTCTGTTCAAGCTGCCCCGCAAGAACAGTGCACCGTATGATCCACTCTGTCCAGTGTGCTGGAGGGGACGCGGATGCAACCTAGGGGAACTCCCTAGTTCCCCTCGATCATGGAACGGATACCGCGCCTGGAGGCGATTCCGAGCTTGGCCAGCACATTCCCCATGTGATACTCGACGCCCTTCACCGAGACGAACAGCTTCTGGGCGACCTCCCGGTTCGTCAGCCCCTGTGCGGCGAGGTGGGCGACTTCGCGCTCCCTGCTGCTCAGCACGGCGAGAGGATCGGCGCTGAGCGCCGGGCTGACCGGGCGGCGTGCCTCCTCGAGGAGTTCGACCCACCAGGAACGTTCGATCTGCGAGTTCTCCGGGTCCGCGCCGATCGCCCTGCGGCAGAGGGTCACGACCGTCGCCGTGTCTCCCGCGGCCCTCGCTTCGAGTACGCGCGCGAACAGCGCGAGGCGCCGCAGGGAACCCGAGCGGAGCGACTCCGGTCCTGCCTCCGCTTCGGCAAGCCAGGCCTCCGCCGTCGCGCGGTCACCGCGCGCGGCGGGCACAACGGCGGCGATGGCGAACCCCGTCGAGTGCAGCCACGGGTTCTGGACGTCTTCCGCCAGCGAGGCCGCTGCAGCGGCTGCGGTCGCAGCCGCATCCCATTCACCGTTCCTGAACAGGGCGAGGGCAAGCTCGATCCGGCCGTACGGCGCCAGCTCGGGGCGACCCAGGTCGGTGAGCGCGATTCCGGCCTCGAGGTCGGCGATGGCTTCGGCGAGTCGCAGCTGCTGACGTCGGATGAAGCCGCGGGTGAGAAAGAGGATGCCGTGCTCAGCCAGCAGACCGGTCTCGCTCGCCCTGCTGATGAGTGCGTTGATCCGCTTCACGCCGCCAGCTCCGCGACCGGGCTGCCAGGTGGCCAGCGCACGCCAGCACACCGCGTTGCCCTCGATCTCACCGATGTCGAGCGTCGCGCCTTCGCCGAGCTGAGCGGGGTCGGCCGGCAGCTCACGGATGTCATCCAGTGCGGCGGCGGCGAAGTGCAGACACGCGTCGAAATCGTCCTCGTTGAGAGCGAGCTGCGCGAGGGTCTCGTTCGCAGACGCACGCATCGTGTGGGCCCGAACGGTGGCGGGCGGCCCGGCCGAGACGGCTGGCAGGAGGTGCTTGCGCGCGGCGACGAGGTCGGCACCGGCGAGGGCGGCGTTACCGAGGAGGACTTCGCGTTCAGGGCCGGCGCTGAGGTTCTCGAAATCACTCACCGCCTGGACGAGGAGTCCGATGCGTCGCGCGGAAAGCGCGTAGATCCCGGCGTCGACGGTGCGACGCTCCTTGTCGGCGGGTCGGGAGCTGAGGGATGCCGCCCACCGCGCGTAGCGAAAGGAACGCTCCACCTCGTGACCGGCGGAGGCGAGGGCTGCTGCTGCGTCGAGTTCCTGGGCAAGTACATCATCGGGCCCGGCTGCGGCGTGGACACGGTGGACGAGTCCCCTGTGACCTCCGATCACCTGCGCCGCCGCTGCGTTGAGTTCGCGCTTCGCCTGCAGCGGCAGGTCACCGACGATGACCGCCCGCACGCGCTGGTGCGGCATCCTCACCCGCGTGTCGTCGCCGGCCAGACAGATCAGCCCGGTGGCGAGAGCTTCGTCGATGTTCGCGGTGTCGAGTCGGTGCCCACCGTAGTTCGCGGCCACCGCGGCCACGTCGGTTACGGTCGACGTGTCGTTGAGAACGGCAACGATCTCCAGCACCGCACGCGCCTCCGGGCTGAGCCCGTTGAGCGTTTCCCTGGTGATCGCGCGAAAGCCGGGCGCCGCGGGGGGCGTCCCGGAGAGCAACCGGTCGAGCGAGCCGAGCGGGTCGGAACCAGCGAGCGCCTGGTTGAGGATGGTCTGGACATGGAGGGCATTGCCGTCCGTCGCAGCGACGAGTCTGGTGGCCAGACGGCGTGACGCCGGCAACCCGGTGCGCCGCCGGATCAGCGCTGACACGTGGTCGACCGTGAGCCCGCCGACCTGGAGCCGCACGCCGCGTTCCTCATCGGCGACCAGGTGCCTGACCCGTTCCAGGAACGCGGTCTCATCGGGCCGTGCGGTGATCAGGATGAGCAGGCGGTCCCGGAAGGAGCGCCTGCCGGCGAACCAGAGCGCCTCAGCCGACCGCTGGTCCATCCATTGTGCATCGTCGATGGTGACACACGTCGCTCCCTCGCTCGTATCGATCAGCTGGAGCAGGGCCGCTCCCGCCGCCATCGGCGGAACATCAGCGGCGACACCGCCGGCAAGGAGCGGGTCGAGGTCTTCCGGCGCGTCGACGTCGGCGAGCAGCTGGTTGAGTACCCCGTACGGCAGTTCGGTTTCGTTCTCGTCTGCGACGGCTGAGCGCAACGGCCAGTGCCGGACGGTGTCCACCACTGCCCGAAGCAGCGCGGTCTTTCCGAATCCGGACTCCCCCTCGATCAGCACGAACTGAGCGCGCCCGGTGCGTACCCTGGCCACTGTGCGGGCAACACCGGCGAGCTGCCTGTCCCGTCCGATCAGGCCCGGGGCAACGGCAGCAGAATCCGGGGGCAGTCGGGTTGCTGGCATGTGACCTTCAGGGTAAGCAGGGGCGCAAGCATCCCGCTATCCCTATTACGGGAAGGCCGAGCCGGTGTTACGGGACCCGGTTCACGCCGTCCGGTCATCGACATCCGGCGGATGCACCGGGTACCAGCGGCCGCCGTCACGCATCGTCACGGTCCAGGCCAGAGGCTCGGCGACCCGGCGGACGTCCCCGACGACGTCGCGGCCGATCCGCCAGGCGACCCCCGCATCGTCAGCGGTGAACCGGACGATGATGCGCGCGGCCCCGCGGACGACGGCGAGATCGGATGCCTCGACGACCGCCCGTGTCGCGGTCGCGTCGGCAGCGAACGGCAGCACCGCCTCCGGTTGCACGCCTGGACGCAGGGCGCCGATCGTCAGGGTCACGCGGAAGGAAGGCATCCGGCAATCGTAGGACGGGCCCGACGCGAGCCGCGAACGCATACAGTGGCACGGTGCCGTTCCCTCCAGCAGATTCCGCTCGCGCGGACACACCAGTCGCGCCGACGGTCATGCAGACCCTGCGCAATCCCCGGGCGTTCAGTGTCGAAGTACTCGCTGGCGTCGTCACCACCCTCGCACTCATCCCCGAGGTCATTTCGTTCTCGGTCATCGCCGGCGTGGATCCCAAGGTCAGCCTCGTGGCATCCGTCGTCCTCGCGATTTCGATGTCGATCCTCGGCGGCCGTCCGGCCATGATCACTGCTGCCGCCGGCGCCGTCGCCCTCGTGGTCGCCCCGCTGGTGAAGGAGCAGGGCGTCGAATACCTGCTGCCTGCAGTGATCCTCGCCGGGATCATCCAGATCCTGTTCGGCGTCACCGGCCTTGCCCGGCTGATGCGGTTCATCCCCCGGTCGGTCATGATCGGCTTCGTCAACGCCCTCGGCATCCTCATTTTCACGGCGCAGGTGCCCCACCTGCTCGGTGTGCCCTGGCTCGTCTACCCGTTGTTCGCCCTGACGATCCTCATCGTGCTCGTCCTGCCCCGGCTGACCACAGCGATCCCCGCGCCGCTCGTGGCGATCGTCGTGGTCACGGCGATCACGATGATCGCCCATCTCAACGTTCCGACGGTCGGCGACGAGGGTGAGATCGCGGGCGGACTGCCAGGGATCACCCCGCTGCTGGTCCCGCTCAACCTGGAGACGCTGGAGATCATCTGGCCGACCGCGCTCAGCGTCGCATTCGTCGGGCTCATGGAGACCCTCCTCACGGCGAAGCTCGTCGACGACATCACCGACACCAGGTCGGCGAAGGGCCGCGAATCGTGGGCGCTCGGCATCGCCAACATCCTCGCCGGGTTCTACGGCGGTATCGCCGGCTGCGCCATGATCGGCCAGACCGTTGTGAATGTGAAGCTCGGGCGTGCGCGGACGAGGATCTCCACCTTCGTGGCCGGCGTCTTCCTGCTCATCCTCGTCACCGTCCTCAGCGACCTGATGGAACAGATCCCGATGATCGCCCTGGCCGCCGTCATGATGATCGTCGCTATCACCACTGTCAACTGGCACAGCGTCGCGCCGTCGACCCTGAGACGGATGCCCGTCCCCGAGACGATCGTCATGCTCACCACGGTTCTCGTGGTCGTGGTCAGTCACAACCTCGCCGTCGGCGTCGCAGCTGGCGTGCTCCTCGCCATGGTGCTGTTCGCGCGCCGCGTGGCGCACGTGGTCCGCGTGGACCGCGACGCGTCGGCCGACGGAGCTTCTGTCAGGTACACGGTGACCGGGCCGCTGTTCTTCGGCTCGAGCAACGACCTCGTCGAACAGTTCTCGTACGGGGTCGACCCCTCCCGGGTGACCGTCGACTTCAGCGCATCGCAGATCTGGGACGCGTCGACCGTCGCAGTGCTCGACTCAGTCGAGTCCAAGTACGCCGCGCACGGCGCGACTGTCGAATTCGTGGGACTCGACGAACGTTCGACCACATTCCATCGCCGGCTGACCGGTCGGCTGGAGTAGCCCCCTGCGGTCGGCTGCTTACCCGCTCACCGTGAAAGTGGCTGTCACACCGAACGACAGCCGGAGCGGTGCTCCGAGGGCGGCCCACAGGGCTGTGAGCTGATCGAAACTCAGGGAGTGACCGCGCAACTGCACGTCGACGGTTTGCTCACCCAGCGGCACCAGCAGAACCGGATGCTGTTGCACCACGGCACGCGCTGTCCCGTACGCCCGATGGCTGACGGCGTCGGCGTCCGACGTGTCACCAGCGTTGGCGCTGACCAGGTAGAACAGTTCCGCGATGTTGTGGCTCGATCCGGGTGGCTCCCGTCCGTCCCGGTACCCGGTCAGCTCATCGCGGTAGAGGAACAGGTTCACGGATGCCCCCGACACCCCGTCACGCGCGGCATCCGGTGTGCGGGCGGTCACCTGGAGCTTGGCAGGTGACGCGGCAAGCAGGTCCTGCAGGGCGAGAGTGGTCGAGGCGATCGCCTGACCGTATGAGGAAAGGGCCGGCATAGCGAACTCCGATGTCCGTGGCGGCGTTGTCCGCCTGTGGTCCCGACGCTACTCCGAACGCCGCTCCTCCGGAAGGCGTCGATGACACCCTGCGAGACGCTCCGGCACCCGAGGTCTCAAGCGGACTTCAGCGGAAGCAGGTCACCACCGGTCTGGCAGACCGGGCAGTACTCTGCCGTCGTGCTCGCGAACGAGAACTCGCGGATCATGCCGCCACACACCGGGCACACCTCGCCCGCCTTGCCGTGCACGCGCATGGCGGCGACCTTCGCGGCTTTCAATTCGGAGATCGGGATGCCTCGGCGCGCGTCGACGGCCGCGGTGATGGTTTCGACCGTGCTCTTGAAGAGACGGTCGAGTTCTTCCGGCGTCAGCGTCGCGGCGTGAACGACCGGCGAGATCTTCGCAGCGTGCAGGATCTCGTCGGAGTATGCGTTGCCGATGCCGGCGATCGACTCCTGCTCCTGCAGCACTGCCTTGACCTGTTTGCGGCGACCGACCATCGCCCGGTCGAAGTCCGCCCGGACGAACCCGGGTTCCGCTGGGTCAGGGCCGAGCTTCGCGATCGCAGGCACCTCGGCCGGATCGTCGACGATCCAGCAGCCCAGCGACACCCAGTCCCCTGCGTCGGTGAACTCGACGACGTCGCCGTCGTCGAGGGAAAAGGCGATCAACGCGGGAGGGGCATCCGGATCCGTCGGCGTATCACTGCCTCCGTCGCCGTAGCGCGCCCAGCCATGCCGTCCAAGGGAGACGATGAGGTGCGAGTCGTCGAGGGAAATGTCGAGATGCTTGCCATGGCGTGACACCCCACGCACCCGCTTCCCGACGAGCGACGACGGCGGACGCGTCCGGGTCTTCGTGACTCGGAATTCCAGGACGTCGACGCCGGTGATCCCGTGACCGGTAAGCCGTTCACTGAGATCTTCGGCGAGCGCCTGCACCTCTGGAGACTCGGGCATGACGCCAGCTTTGCACGAGCGACCGGCACCCGGGAAGGGCGGGCGCCGGCGGATTCGCGCTATTCGGAGTCGAAGTCGAGTTTCGATTCGGCGACGGCGACGACCGACCAGGTGCCTCCGTCTGCGTCGGTGAACTCGTATGCCGGAACAACCAGCACGCTTCCGTCCGGCTGCCACTGGCTGGCGAGACCGAGCCGGACGCTGACGATCTCGACCTTGTTCACCGGCCAGGAGAGCGACGTGCCTGTCGAAGGAGTAGCGGGGGGTGTGCCCTGGACAGCTCCGCCCTCTGTGACGGAAATCGGCTGATCGGCAGCGAACGGCATGATCGCCATGGTGCTGCCGAACCGGGGCTCTGAGAGTCGCTCAAAGCCCTCCTGCTCGCTCACCACCGGGTACTCGCCGAGGTCGACGAGGTCGGCGAGAGCCCCCTGCGCGTTGACCACGCCGTCGCCGGCGATCTCCAGCGACCACGCCTGGTCGATGATCTGCCCATCGACGACCCGCCTGGCCTCAGCGCTCCGGACAGCCGAGCCTTCCCACACGTGTGAATTGAACTCGAACAGCTCCGGGTCACGGCCCGCAGCGACGACGAGCGCGCGAAGTGCTCCGACGGCGGCCTCTTCGGTGGGCGGTTCAGCCGTCGGTTCGCAGGGCTCGCCGGTCTTCTCGCACTGCCAGGGGTCGATCCGGGGGTCGTGGAAGTAGAACGACAGCACACCGTCGAGACTGACCGAGAGGCTGGGCTCGCTTCCATCCTGAGCGCCGACCACCCATACTCCGTCGCGCAGTTCGGGCGCGGTTGCGAGGCCGAGCGCCGTCGCGATCGCCGCGACCTTGTCGGCGCTCACTGTTGGACTGGGGTCGAAGGCGTACGCCGTTGCGACGCCCTCGCTCGTGTCAAGGCCGGATGCGCTGAAGTGGTTCCGCCCGTATCCGCGCGGATAGGACGAATCCATGCTCTGCTCCGTCAGCGCGTTTCCGCCCATGGCAGGCTCTCGACTGTCCTCCGTGATACCGCCCGGACTCTGCCCGGTCTGCAGCGAGATCGGCGGAGCTGCTCCGCCGGCGAGGTCGGCACCCCCGGTCGTCGCTCCCAGGCCGTACCCGGCCGCACCGACGATCGCGACGGACGCGGCGACGGCAGCGATCGCGATCCAGCGTGGGCGGCGACGGACCCGCTCCGCGGCCAGGTCCGACACGGGAGCCGGACCCGTCGCGGACGAGGCCCCCGGGCTGAGCGTCCTGGCGACGATCCCGTCGGCGAACCCGTCCCTGGGGACGACGTCTCCAGCCGGGTCGGCGGCGCGCAGTCGCGCGATCGGGTCCGTGTCGTCGTCGTGGTTCATGTCCATCAGCCTCCGGAAAGCGGTTCACCTGTGAATATGTGTGCGGCGACCGAAATCTTGCAGCGGTCTAGAACGACATCCGCTCACCCCAGGCATCCCGAAGCCGCTTACGGGCCCGTGAGAGCGCAGCATCCGCTCCTGATCGGGAAATCCCCAGGACGTCGGCGAGTTCCGCTCCGCTGAGACCTTCCCAGGCATGCAGGAACAGGATCTGCCTGTCCCGCTCGCCCACACTCCCGAGCGCGCCCCTGAGTTCCGCGTCGAAGAGCGCGTTCAGTTCCGGATCGGCGTCGACGCGCACAGCACCGGACTCAGGCACCTCGTCGACCGGAAGGTCGAAGGTCTTGCGGCGGTGGTTGGCAAGCGTGAATCCTGCGGTGCGATAGAGCCACGGCAGAACGGCGTCGCGGGGAACATCGTCGCGGCGACGCCACGCGGTGGCGAAGACCTCGGCGGCGAGATCTTCGGCGTCCTGGCGCGGACCACGACGGGCGAAATACCGCACGAGCGCGGTCGAATGCTCACGGACGATCGCGGTGAACCAGTCCGGGTCAGCGGACGCGGCTGGCGGGTCGGCGCTGTCGGGCATCGCCACTCCCTCGGTCACGTCCGCGGCTGCCGCGGTGCTGGCGATCCTCACATCAGAACTATGTCGCGTCCGCCCCGCGTCTTGCACGGGGCGACACACATTTTTCGCCCGGCGTGATGGAGACCTCGAACCGACGCTACTCCGAACGCGGACCGGCCGAAAGGCATCGCAGCACACAGGCACGGGTGCGTATCGTCGGCAATCAGACCACGAAAGGAACACTCATGGAGCAGGAATACGACACGGACAACGGTAACGAGACGACTCCCCCGCTTGCCGACCAGGGCCCGAGGGACGGCAGCTACGAGGAAGACAAGAACGAGGCGGCCACCTCGTCATCGCTGGAGGACCCGCCAGACGACGGCTCGACACTCAGCTCATCCGACACGTCGGTCGACGGTGCAGACGACGCCGGGGGGACGAAAGCGTCCGGTCAGACCGGGAACTACAGCGAAGCTGGCACGGATGCCGTCGACGAGACGGTGCCCGTCCAGGACTGAGCGATGGCGGACATCCGCCGCAACGCCCTCATCTCCGGCCGGGTACAGGGCGTCGGTTTCCGCTACTGGACACGTGAGGAAGCCCAACGACTCGGCGTTCGGGGTTGGGTGCGGAACCGGGAGGACGGCAGCGTCGAAGCCGAGCTCGAAGGCGATCCGGCCGCTGTGGACGCGTTGCTGGACTCGCTTCGGTACGGCCCGCCCGGCGCCGTCGTCGACGGAATCGACGTCACCGACCGACCGCCGGGCGGTGATCCGGGCTTCCGGATCGCCCCCGGTGATCGCGGCGGGATGACCGGCTGGTTTCGTCGAGGTTAAGTCGTGAAAATCACCGCTGACAGGTCGTTGACGGCGGCGTAACATGCGAGGAAACCCCGATTTCGACGAAGGGAACCACCATGAACATGGCGATGCAGATGATGGAGTCACACCAGAAGGACATGCCCATGCAGGGCATGGACATGATGATGATGCACGAGTGTATCGAGGCCTGCTCGGCGTGCGAGCAGGCGTGCACGATGTGCGCGAGCACCATGATGGGCGACGGCATGTCGATGTGCATGAACATGTGCATGAACACCGCAGACATGACGAACACCATGATGCGGATGATGATGCGCCCAGCCGGCATGCACATGGAGAGCATGATGGCGATGCTTCAGGCCACCATGACGATGTGCATGGCGTGCGCCGACGAGTGCATGAGCCACGCAGACATGAGCCCGGACTGCGCGATGTGCGCTGAAACGTGCCGTCAGTGCGCGATGGCCTGCCAGAAGATGATGGACGCGATGAGCGCGATGCCGAAGGGTTAGACCGCTGCGGGCGGTCAGAGGGCCGCAGCCACCAGCACGCTGAGTCGTTCCCGGCCGAACGCCAGCGTCGAATACAGCGAGTGCAGCGCGACCGGCTGTCCGATCGTGAGACCGGCAGGGATGGCATGGGTCCACGCCCACGCGGTTTCGCCCGTGGTGACGAAGGTCACGGCGAGCCAGCCGTCCGAGATCGACGTGACGATGCCGTCGCGCCATTTGCTCGGGGTAGCCGCAGCGATTCGTTCCTGCAAGGGCCGGAGCACGTGGCCGGGGCCGGCCTTGTCGCAGCTCTCGCCCACCGCGCTCGAGCACTGCATGACCTGCCCGACTCCTGGTTTGAGATTCGACATCCTGACCTCCTGCCCGATGCTCTGCCGGACGGATTCCGGCGCGTTCATCAACGGTAGGTCGGGTTGCGGGTACTGTCACTCGCGTCCGTCACACGGGGCAACATTCAGGACGCACTGCCACCGGTATCCGTGTCGATGAAGACACGTTTGTATGAGCGCCCGTCCGCCAGTTGCACTGTCTCGGCCCTGAGGGTCCCTCGCGTGATCCGCAGGTACACCGCCTGGGCGCTGACACCCAGCTGTTTCGCCGCCTCGGCCACCGAC
The DNA here is from genome assembly GCF_056713205.1 of Mycetocola sp. Y719. NCBI lineage: Bacteria > Bacillati > Actinomycetota > Actinomycetes > Micrococcales > Microbacteriaceae > Mycetocola > Mycetocola sp. Y719. Next base: position 176,474 of record NZ_JBWYGY010000003.1, read on the forward strand.
AGGCCAGGGAGGTCGGTGGGCACACTGCTCGGCCGGGCTGATCGCTTGCGCCCTGCTTCGTGGCGCTCGGCGATCTCGGCATCCGTTCCCTGCCAGCGCCATTTCGCCGCCGCGGGTTTCAACCCGGCGGCCGCTGCGACCTCGTCCCACTCCGACCCGGCGGCGACAGCGTCGCGGACGGCCTGCAGCGTTGCAGGGTCCTGCTCGAGCTCGGTGAGGAGGACACGGATGGCGCGCAGTCTGTCGATCCCACCCGGGGCCGGGTCAGCGGCATCTCCGGCCAGGATCCGTTCGATGGCGGCTCGAGTGGAGGCGGTGAGGTACGGCACGGCACCATGCTATCGCCGCCCTTTACGCGTATCCGGATGCAGCGCAAGCCCCTGTGCTCCCCCTGCCGGGTGCGAAAAGATGGGGCACACGCTGAAAAGACGACTGAGGAGCAACCATGAGCCCACGATTCCTGTTCATCGCCGCGATCGCGTTCGGTGCTTATCTGCTCGGTGCCCGGGCAGGCCGCGAACGCTACGACGCCATCAAGGGCAGCGTGACGAAATTCTGGGAAGACCCGACGGTCAAGAAGACCCGCCGCGGAGTCGTCAAGCAGACCAAGAAGGCCGGCCGCGACATATCGAAAGCCCGCAAGTAACACTGCAGACGCCGCGGCGTAAGCTTGCCGTCTGATCACGGCAGAACACAGACAACCGGGAGGAACACATGACCGACTCCAACGAACGTGCTGACGAGAACATCAACGCCGCGGCATCCGACGCCCATGAGGCAGTCGACGCGGCCCCCGATGCCCCCGAGGCGCTGAAGGATGCCGCCCACGACGCCGTCGAGAAGGGCGCTGAGGCCGCCGGCCCCCTGGCCGAGAAGACCGGGGACCTGGGCAAGGCAGCCGCAGCGGCAGGCGCCTCGGTCGCGTCACGCGCCGCAGAGGTGGCCGCGACCCTCGAGGACGCAACCCGCGACGCGTCCGACGTTGCGAGGGATGTCGCAGAGAAGGCGTCCGCCGCTTCGCGCGACGCCGTCGACGCCGCGCGGGATGCGACGAGTGCTGCGGTGACCGACCTCCAGCGCAAGTACGAAGAACGTCCGGGCACCGTCATCGCCATCGCCGCCATCGCCGTGGTGGTCGTCATCGGGCTGCTCATCAAGATCGCCAAACGCTGAGACTGACCGAACGCCCCGGGGACTGCAACCCCGGGGCGTTTTGTCATGTCGCGGGTAGGGTCTGAGGATGGCTCGAAGCATTGCAACCACAACCCCGGCCAGCCGGGACGAAGTCATCGACTTTGTCCGCCCGCGGCACCGGATGATCCTGGCGACCACCCGTTCGAATGGGCGGCCGCAGATGTCACCGGTGACCGGCGGCGTCGATGACCACGGCAGAATCGTGATCTCGACGTATCCGTCGCGGAGCAAGACCCGGAATGCCGTCAGGAACTCGAAAACATCCGTCCTGGTTTTCTCGGATGAGTGGGATGGCCCGTGGGTCCAGCTCGACGGGGACGCCGAGGTGCTCCACATGCCCGAGGCCGCTGACGGCCTCGTCGACTACTTCCGCTGCATCGCCGGGGAACACCCCGACTGGGACGAGTACCGCGACGCGATGGCCGTGCAGGACAAGTCGCTGATCCGGATCACCCCGGTCAGCTGGGGACCGATCGCGACGGGCGGTTTCCCACCGGACGTCGCGGCGCGGCTTGACGGCAAGTGACGCCAGGCGTCAGTCCTTCTCGCCGGGGATGAGGATCCACAGAACGACATAGATGATGACCTGCGGTCCCGGCAGGACGATGCTGAGCACCGTGAGCACACGGACCAGGGTGGGCGACCAGCCGAAACGGTTGGCGACCGCGAGGCAGACGCCGGCAAAAACCCGGCCGCGCCGGGGTCGGATGAGTTTCATGGCACCAGACTGGCACCACCGCCTGGCGGCCACAATCGGGGTTCCACCTGATTCCCGCTCAGGGTCGTGCCGGTTGCCGAGAGACGTCAGACGAGTTCGAGCGTCGTGTCGACCCGGCTGGAACCACCGTCGGTGACAGTGATGCGCAGCTTGGCGGGGATCTGCTCCTTCATGGCGTCGACGTGGCTGATCAGGCCGATCGTCCGGCCGCCGGAGCGCAGGCTGTCGAGCGTCGACATGGCGATCTCGAGAGTCTCGCCGTCGAGGGATCCGAAGCCTTCGTCGATGAAGAGGGTGTCGAGCGTGATGCCACCGGCCTGGTTGGTGACGACCTCTGCCAGCCCGAGGGCGAGGGCGAGCGAGGCGAGGAAGGTTTCCCCTCCGGAGAGTGAATGCGTTGCGCGGGCCCTGCCCGTGTGTTCGTCAAGGATGGCGAGGCCGAGTCCGGAGCGGGTGTTGCGGTACTGCACCGAATCGTCATGCTGCAGCGTGTATCGACCGCTCGTCATCGTGCGGAGACGAGCGTTCGCTGCCTGCACGATCTCCTCGAGTTGGGCGGCGAGCACGTAGGTCTCGAGCCGCATCCGCCGGGTGTTGGGCTCGTTGCCTGCGACGGCAGCGGCGAGGGCACGAACCCGGTCGTATTCGCCGCGCAGCCGCGCGGACGCTTCCTGCTCGCCATGCACGCGAGTCACGATCGCGCGCAGTTGCGTGACCCGGTCGGCGAGCAGCCCGGCGGCCTGCAGGGCTTCGTCGCGGTGGGTGCTGGTGGCGGCCACTCGCGCGGCAACCGGTTCGAGGTCGATGGGTTCGGTGGGGGCTGCGGCGAGGTCGGGCTCTGCGAGGGTCGTCCGCGCCGAGGCGAGCGACTGGTCGTATTCGCGAATCCGGGCGTCGAGCGCTGCGATCTCGGCAGGGTCACGCCGGGCGGTGCCGACGGCGGCCTCGTCGGCGAACCCGTTCTCGGACAGTTGACCGGCGAGGACCTCGCCGGATGCGGAGACGGCGCTCTCGCGGACTTCGGCCTGGGCCAGCGCGGCGGCCAGCGCCTTTGCCGAATCGAGGAGAGCCGAGAGGTGGTGCGCCCGATCGGCCACCGAGTCGAACGTCGTGCGGGCTTCGTCGATGCGGGCCAGGGCGGCGTCGACCCTGCTGCGTGCCGTGGTGAGGTTCTCGGCAGATTCGGTGAGCTCGGCGCGCAGTGAGGTGAGCAGCGGCGAGGCGTTCTCGAGGGCTGCCTTCAGTTCGGCCTGGGTCTCCTCGCACTCGGTGACGACGGATGCAGCTGCCTCGGTCTCGAGGAGAGCCGTTGTCGCCTCGATGAGTTCGGCTTCGAGTTCGTCGATCGCTTTGTTGCCCGCTGTGGCATGGGCCTGGGCGAGTTTCGCGACGAGGTCCTGCGCGTGCGTCGTTGCGGTGTCGAGCTCGGCCCGCCTGGCCGCCACGGTGGCGCGCGCGGCGTCGATGTCGGCTTCGCTGACGGGAATTCCGTCTGGCTCGGCCGGATGCGGATGCGCCGGCGACCCGCAGACGGCACACGGTTCGTTGTCGATGAGTTCGGTCGCGAGCTCTGCCGCGTAGCCGGCCAGGCGCCTGGCGAAGAGGTCGTCCTGGCGCAGGGTCGCCGCGGTCAGTTCGGCGCTGGCATCCTTCTCGGCGAACCGCGCCTCGATGAGCTGGCGGTCGAGGGTGACCGCATGCTTGGCTGCGGCGCGGGCGGAGTCGATTCTGGCGACGCTCTCCTTCGCCCTGCCCACGCCTGCTGCGGTCACCCGCGCGGCGGCGAGTGCCTCAGCGATGTCGTCGATCTCGTGGGGAAGGGTGGCGATGAGCGCTTCGGCGTCGGCGAGGGCGGCGCGGCGTTTCTCGTGGTTCGACTCCTCGCGGACGACGGCCGATCGCAGGCCCGGAAGCGATTTCTCGTCGGCGAGCACCGGGTCGAGACCGCCGAGCCGTCTGGCGATGTCGTCGACGACGGGTTCGAGCGCGGCGCTGTCGAGAGGCTCTGAGTCGATCCCGTCGACGGTCTCGGCGTCGTTGACGAGGGCGAGGAACTCCGTACGGCGTTCGTCTGCCGCGGACACGGCCCTGTCTCGAGCCGCGATGGCGCCGCGGAGACCGGCTACGTGCGGCCAGACGGATGCCGCCCTGCTGGCGTTCGCGAGAACGATGCGGTCTGCGTTGATGGCCGCGGTCTGCGCTTCGAAGGTGTCGAGGAGCAGGCGGGCGCTGTCGCGGCGCAGCTGCAGCCTTCGTTGGTCCTGGAGGGCCCGGTGCTCGGCATCCGCCGCGGTGAATTCGGCGTCGGCCACTGTCGCGGCCTGGGTTGCGGCAGCCTGGGACTCTTCGAGTTCGGCGAGGGTCGCATCGAACCAGGCGAGGTCGGGTTCTGCGGGGACCGGCTGTTGCACCAGCCCTGCGGCAACGTCGGCGGAGCCACGGAGCGTGCCTGCCGCCGAGTCGAGAGTGGCGGCGAGGGCCTTGCGCCGCTCGATCAGCTCCATTTCCACCTGTTCGAAGCGGCGGGTGCCGAACAGGGTGCGGAGCACAGCCTGCCTGTCGTCATTCCTGGCGAGGAGGAACTCCTGGAACCGGTTCTGAGCGAGAAGGATGACCTGCAGGAACTGGTCCTTCGACAGGCCGAGGATCGTGTCGAGCTCGTTGCCCACGTCGACAGGCCGGGCGGCCAGCCCGTGCCAGCCGCCGTCGCGGAGTTCGAACAGTTCCGCTGTCGTCTTCTGGGTGGTCGTTCCGGTGCCGCGAGCCTTGGGCCGGTCGTATTCGGGGGTGCGCCTGACCCGGTAGGCGACGCCGTTGATGCTGAACTCCAGCTCGACGTATGTCGGGTCGCCGAGGGCGCAGTAGTCGCTCCGCAGTTTCGGCTGGGTTCCGTCGTAACGGGGCACGCTGCCGTACAGCGCGAAGCAGATGGCGTCGAGCAGGCTCGATTTTCCGGCTCCGGTCTTGCCGGTGATGAGGAAGATGCCGTCATCGTCGAAGCGCTCGAAGTCGATCCGCTGCTCGTCTTTGTATGGGCCGAAGCCGGCGATTGTCAGTCGCTGGATCTTCAAGCGTCGACCTCTGCGAGTTCTCTCACGGTCGCAGGCGCGTTCTCGACGAACGGCTCGTCGCCGCGCTCGACGGTGACGAAGACGTCGGCCAGGAGGGTCTTCTCGGCGTCGGTCGGGCCGACGCCGTTGCGCACGTGGGCAAGGAAACCGGAGACGATGTCGAGGTCGGACTGCCCGCGCACCCGGCTGGCATAGCTGGTCTCTGGAGCGTCGGCGGTGACGGCAGGCCGGTGCTCGAGGGTGACGCACCAGGGGAACCGTGCCTGGAGGCGACGCATCCCGTCGAGCGGCCGCACGGTGTCGGTGAGTATCGCCGACAGCCACTGGCCTTCTGCCTCGGCCAGGCCGGCATCCGCGAGGATCTCGTCGAGCCGGCCGGTGATCACCCGCAGCGCGCGGGGCACGGGAAGGTCGACCCACTCGACCGAGGAGAGGCCGGACGCATCGAGGTCGACGAGCCAGCTGCCGCGAGGCTTCGCAGCCTCCGCGAAGGAGTAGTGGAGCGGTGCGCCGGAGTACCTGACCCGCTCGCTGAGCGTCGACCGGCCGTGGATGTGGCCGAGGGCCACGTAGTCAGGGCCATCGAAGACGGACAGCGGCACGTAGTCGATCCCGCCAGCGGTGATGTCGCGTTCGACGTCGCTCGCCGCACCGTCGTCACCGGCAGAAGCCGCCGCCACGTTCACCGCGAAGCAGTGGGAGATCGCCACGGAGCGCCCGCCCCGCTCGGCGCTGTCGGCGCGGATGCGGTCCATCACGAACCCGAGGACCTGCTCGTGGGTGCGCAGGCTGACATCCGGGTAGTGATGGCGGATGAGAGAAGGCTCGAGGTACGGGATGCCGTAGAAATGCACCGGCCCATGCTCGTCGGCGAGAGTGATCGGCTGGTCGTGCTGGTCGTGCCTGGTGACCACGTGGACGCCGGCCAGGCCGGAGAAGCGGGACATGAACCCGAGACGGGTCGCTGAGTCGTGATTGCCGCTCGTGAGGATGACGGATGCTCCAGCCTCACGCAGCGCCACGACCGCGGACTCGAGCACGGTGTAGGCCTCGGCGGCCGGAGTGGCAGAGTCGAAGATGTCGCCGGAGACGACGACGACGTCGACCGCGTGTTCCTTCACCTGCACCGCCAGCGCGGCCAGCACCGTGCGCAGGTTCTCGATGGTCGAGTGACCATGGAACGTGCGACCGATGTGCCAGTCGGAGGTGTGCAGGATTCTCATGTCTTCACGGTAGCCCGGCCCCCCGACATTGCCCGCGCGCGACGCCGGGGTGCCGCAGGTCGCTCGACCTGTCGGAAATCAAGCCCCTGCCCGATCCGGGACGAGGCCGGTGCTCTCGTTTAGCCTTGGCCCATGAGCGCAACGGAACTCTGGCTGGTACGACACGGCGAGTCGACGGCGAATGTCCTCGCCACCCAGGCCCAGCAGGCCGTAGAAGAGGTCATCGCCGTCACCCATCGGGATGCGGACGTGCCGCTGTCCGAAGTTGGACTCCGCCAGGCCGAGGCGCTGGGGGCGTGGCTGGCGGCGAATGCCGACGAGTCGTCACCGGCGTCGATCTGGAGTTCGCCGTACCTGCGCGCGCAGCAGACCATCTCGGTCGCAGTCGACACGGCCGGGCTGGCTCACCGGTTCCGCGTCGACGAGCGTCTCCGCGACCGCGAACTCGGCATCCTCGACACACTGACTTCTTACGGTGTCGACCGGCGGCTGCCCGAGGAGGCGGCAAGGCGGCGCTGGCTGGGGAAGTTCTATTACCGCCCACCCGGGGGCGAGGCCTGGACCGATGTGGCGCTCCGTCTCCGCTCATTCCTTCGCGACGTCGATTCGTCCGAGCCGTCCGGCCCCGTGCTCATCGCCGCCCACGACGCCGTCGTGCTGATCCTCCTCTACATCTGCCTGGGCTGGTCCGAGAAGGAGCTGCTGGACTTCGCCGCTGCCAACACCGTGCTCAATGCCTCGGTCACCCGGTTGAGCCGGCGGCCGGGAGACCAGACCTGGACCCTCGAGGTGTTCTCGCACGACGATCACCTCGAGGCGGTCGGCGCCCCGGTGACCCACCACGGAGGAGACACCGATGTCCAGCCCCGCTGAAGCCACGATCGTCACGCCGAACCTGCTGCGCGACTGGCCCCTGCCGGAGACTGGCGACTCGAAGTACGGTCGTGGCCAGGTCGTCGTCGTCGGGGGCGCCAGGCGCTCCCCCGGTGCAACCATGCTCTCCGGTCTCGCGGCGTTACGGGTCGGTGCCGGTCGGCTGACCCTCGCGGTCTCGTCGTCGGTGGCGACAGCGGTCGCCGTGGCGGTTCCTGAGTGCGGAGTCGTCCCGCTCGACGAGACGTCAGACGGACACGTGAGCGGCTCAGCTCTCACGGCCGCCGAGCGTGACCTGTCGGAGGCGGACGCGATCCTCGTCGGGCCAGGACTCGACGATCCGGACGAACTCGAACGGATGCTGTCCGGTCTTGTCTCGCAGGCCGGTGCGGATGCGACCGTGATCCTCGACGCGTTCGCCCTCGGTGTCGCTCCTCGCGTGCCTGCGCTCGTCGACGCGTTCGGCGGCAGGCTCGTGCTCACCCCGAACAAGGAGGAGGCCGCCCGTCTGCTCGAACGTGAACTCGGCGACCTGGCCGACGACGTGGCCGAGATCGCCAGGCGGTACCGCGCAGTGGTCACCTGTTACGACGTGATAGCCCACCCGGACGGCCGGCTCTGGCGAACAGGGACAGGAGGCGGCGGTCTCGCCACATCCGGAAGCGGCGACGTGCTCGCCGGCGCGATCACCGGGCTGTGCGCGAGAGGCGCCTCCCCTGAGCAGGCGGCGGTCTGGGCGACGCACGCTCACGCGGCAGCCGGTGACCGGTTGGCCGTCCCCGTTGGCCCGCTCGGATTCCTTGCCAGCGAACTGCTCGATGAGCTGCCCCGGGTACTCGTCGAAATCGGGACCTGAACCCGCTTCGCTCCCCACAGCGACCGTGTGCAGGCGGGTGTCGGCGGCATCCGTTATCGTCATCGACGGGGAATCGAAGTTTCCTCCCGAAACCGGGAATAGCCTGAACGGCCCCTTCGTTTCTTTTCTCTACGCCCGCTTCTATCGCCATGAGCTGCTCGCACGCTCCGAGGCCCCGAACATCCCACGCGCTGCGCCGCACCCATCGAAGGACCTCTCTTGACCCTGCAGGACACCTCACCCAACACCGGCTCTCTCCCCGCGGAGAAGGTCACCAGGACCGGTCCAGTCATCGCGCTGCTGGTCGTCTCGGCGTTCGTCGTCATCCTCAATGAAACGACGATGAACATTGCGCTTCCCCGCATCATGGAGGACCTCGGAGTCACCGCATCAGTCGGCCAGTGGCTCACGACGGGCTTTCTCCTGACCATGGCCATCGTCATCCCGCTGACCGGGTTCCTGCTCGAGAAGTTCACACTGCGGACGGTGTTCTTCGCGGCGATGACTCTCTTCTCGCTAGGCACTCTCGTCAGCGCTGTCGCGCCGGTCTTCGAGGTACTCCTGGCCGGCCGCGTCATCCAGGCAAGTGGCACGGCGATCATGCTGCCGCTGCTGTTCACGACCGTGCTCAACGTCGTCCCCGCCTCGCACCGCGGACGGATGATGGGGGTCATCACCATCGTCATCGCCGTCGCGCCCGCCGTCGGCCCGACAGTGTCAGGAGTAATCCTCTCCACGCTCACGTGGCACGCCATCTTTTGGATCATCCTTCCCATCTCACTGCTCGCTCTCGCGCTCGGTGCCGTGTGGGTCCGGAACGTGACCGAGACTCGTCCCGACGCACGCTTCGACGTCCTGTCCGTGATTCTCTCGGCGTTCGGCTTCGGTGGACTCATCTACGGATTGAGCAGCATCGGTGAAGCTGCGGCCGGCCACGCTCCCGTCCCCGTCTGGGTGCCCCTTGCAATCGGTGGCGTAGCGCTCGTGGCGTTCGTCCTGCGTCAGCTCCAGTTGCAGAAGGTGGACGGCGCGCTCCTGGACCTCCGCACCTTCCAGAGCAAGACCTTCAGCCTCGCCGTCGGCCTCGTCACCATCGTGATGGCGTCGCTCTTCGGCTCGCTCATCCTCCTGCCGATCTACCTGCAGCAGGTGCTCGGCCTCGACGTGCTCGCCGTGGGACTGATGCTGCTCCCCGGCGGCGTGCTCATGGGTGCCATGGCGCCGGTCGTCGGCAACCTGTTCGACCGGTTCGGACCGACGCCTCTCGTCATCCCTGGCATGGTCATCGCGGCCGGTTCGCTGTGGGGCATGGCCTCCTTCGACCAGGACACCACCGTCGGGTGGATCATCGCCGTACACCTCGCACTGAACCTCGGACTCGGGTTGGTCTTCACCCCGCTCATGACCTCCGCGCTCGGCTCGCTCCCCCGACGCCTGTACCCGCACGGAAGCGCGATCGTCGGTACCGTGCAGCAGGTCGCCGGCGCTGCAGGGACCGCTCTTTTCGTGACGTTGATGACCGTGACCTCCGCTGCGGCGATCAGTGACGGCGTTGACGCACCGCTCGCTCTGACGCAGGGTGTGCACGCCGCGTTCCTCGTCGGTGCGTGCATCGCTTCGGTGGCAGTGATCCTGGCGTTGTTCGTCCGTAAGCCTGCCGACGTGCCGGCAGGGATGCCGGTCGGCCACTAGAGCCTCGAGCCAGATCCGAGTTGCCCGGATTCGCGGGTGCGGCTTCCGCTGCACCGATTGGACCGGGCAACTCGCCTTTCAGCGCAGGGTGTAGGTGGACTGAGTGAAGCCGGAGCCGAGATCCTCTGTGCTGGTGAGCACGAGGGGGACGTCGTGATCCAGACCCCCGAACAGCGGGATCCCTGATCCGATGAGCACAGGGGCGACACTCACCGTGATCTCGTCGAGGAGCCCGGCCTGGATGAACTGCTGCACGACGGTTCCGCCGTCGACGTAGACGTGCCTCCGGTTCTCGCTGGCGAGGGTCTCGAGTGCGTCGTCCAATGAGCGGTGCACAGTGGCATCCGGCCAGTCGACACTGTCGAGGGTGGAACTGAGCACGAGCACGCGTTTGCCCGCGTAGGGGTACTCGTCGAAACCGTGAACGATGTCGTAACTGTTGCGGCCGAGAACCATTGAGTCGACGGATGCGAAGAAGTCGTCGTAGCCGGTGTCACCGAGGGACTCACCTCGCCCCAGGAGCCAGTCCAGACCGCCGTCGGGCCTGGCGATGAACCCGTCGAGGCTCATCGCCAGGAATGCGGATGCTTTCAGCGCTGCTGCAGGGGATGTCTCGGTCATGCGGGCACGCTACCATCGGCATCCGACACGAAGAAGGGGTGTCAGGCGGTGGAGCGGGGGCGCAGGATGCAGAACTCGTTGCCTTCCGGATCACGGAGCACCTGCCACTCTTTGCCGTCGTAGATGTCGTTGGCCAAGGTAGCGCCGAACCCCAGCGCATCAGCGATCGCGGTCTCATAGTTCCGGCTGCGCAGGTCGAGGTGCAGCCGGTTCTTGCCCGTTTTGGCCTCCGGCACCCGGAAGAAATCCATCTGCGCGAAGCCGCCGGACGGGTGCAGTTCGACACCGTCCTCGCTCTCGTCGACGACCAGCTCGCCACCGAGTAGGTTCCGCCAGAACGTGGCGAGTGCCATCGGATCGGCGCAGTCGATGGACAGGGCGGCGACGCCGGAGATGGAGTGGGTCATTCCCCCATGAGAGCACCGGGCGTGCGCGTGGTCAACCTGCCCCGATCGGCATACGCTGAAGGGATGTCTCCCGAACTCGCCCACGAACCCGACGCGAACCGGTACACGCTGCGCATCGGCGACGAACTCGTCTGTGTCGCCGATTACTCGATCCGGCCGGGGCAGATCTACTTCACGCACACCTACACGTCGCCGCCGCGTCGCGGGAACGGCTACGCGGCATCCCTCGTCGAGTTTGCGGTCGACGATGTGGCCGCTACCACCGACCTGCGGATCGTGCCGACCTGCTCGTTCGTCGTCGACTGGTTCGAGGACCACCCCGAACGCGCCGACCTGCTCCGCCGCTGACCCTCGGGCTGACGCTGAGCGCTACTGCTGGTGCGGCTCCACCAGCGTGATGAACGCACTGAGCTCCGTGATCCCGGTCGCCGTCACCGGCAGGTAGTCGGTCAGCGCCGGCGAGTAGACGAGGTACGCGGTCCATTTCGCCCGCGAGATCGCGACGTTGAGCCGGTTTTTCAGGATGAGGAACGCCATCCCCCTCGGCACCTCCGACGCAGCGGATGCCGCGAGTGTCACGATCGCGATCGCCGCCTCCTGCCCCTGGAACTTGTCGACGGTGCCGACGCGGACGCGCTCGAATCCTGCGGCGGCGAGGGCATCACGCACGAGCGCGACCTGAGCGTTGTACGGCGAGACGACGATGATGTCGTCCTGGTCGAGCGGGTCGCGGTCGCGCGACTCGGTCGGATCCGTCCACGCCCGCCCGACCGCCGACCGGACCAGGTCGACGACCCTGGCCGCCTCTTCGGGGGAGGAGATGGCGTTGCCGGTGTGCTCCACCGGCTCGACGTGCAGCCCCGGTTCGATTCCATCGAGGTGACGGGTGGACGTGACGTCGTGAGCGTGCAGCTCGCCCTCGTACGACAGGCGCGACACCGGTTCGGTGACCGCCGGGTGCATCCGCCTGCTCTCGGCGAGGAAGTAGCCGAGCTCGGCCGGGAGGACGTCGTGACCGTCGCTGACCCAGCCGAGCGCAGAGGTGTCGATCGGCTCGGGATGGAGGCCCTGGCTCACCTGCGGCAATTGTTGTGGATCGCCGAGCAGCAGCAGGTTCCTCGCGGCGACGCTGGCCGCGATCGTGAAGGCCAGCGAGTATTGCCCGGCCTCGTCGATGACGAGCAGGTCGAGCGACCGGCGCGGGAACCGCGCCTTGTTGCTGAAATCCCAGGCCGTTCCGCCGAGCACGAACCCGGTGTCGTCGTTCTGCGCGGCGAAGTCGAGGTGTCCGTTCGACGGGAGAGCGGTGAACGGGACGTCGTCGGCATCCGCCCCCGACTTCTGCACCTTGCCGACGAGGTCCGCCGGCAGACCGGCCCTGACCACGGCGCCGAGCAGATTCTCGACGACCGCGTGCGACTGGGCGACGACGCCGATCTTCCAGCCGTGGTCGCGGACGAGGGCGGTGATGACATGCGCGCCGAGGTAGGTCTTGCCGGTGCCAGGGGGGCCCTGCACGGCGAGGTAGGACGCATCGAGGTCGAGGATGCTGGCGATCACGGCGTCGATCCGCTCACCGGTGACCGGCGTCAGCGCCCCGGATCGGGTGCGCGGCGGCGTGCGCCGGAGGATGTCGACGACCGGGTCGCTGGGCCATTCCGGTTGCGCATCGACGATCGCCTGCGCCCACTCCTCGATGGCGGGTTTCTGCTGCCCTGGGGGAGGTGGGGCGGCCGGGGTCAGCGCGATCGGGAGGGTGTCGAACGGCTCGACGCCCGCCTGCAGCCCCTCCTCGATCAGTGCCCCGCTGTCATCGACCTCGAGCACGCGCACGGTGCGGCTCGGCCGGGAGCCGGGGTCGCCGATGCTGGCCTCGAAAGGACCCGGGTGCTCGTACAGAACGTATGGGCCTGCCGAATCGCCCGGCTTGGTGCTGCTGCCGGGCGCCCACTTGCCGCTGAGCCTGACCCACCGGCGGTCTGTGCGCTGTTTGCCCTCACGGAACCAGGGCTTCTCGACCGAGGCGCCACCGTCGTCGACCACGAGGACGTCGCGGGTGTCTTCCCAGGTCTGGACATCCTGGATCAGGCGGGCGAAGTGCCCCCACCAGAAGCTCTTCTGTTCGCGCTGGTGGTAGTCGATCGCTGCGGCCGCGAACGCCGCAGCGGTCTGGTCGGCGCTGCGCCCGGCGGCCAGCCGGTCTCCGGCAAGCGCGAGAAGGGCGTAGCGGAGCGGCGACGGCTCGGTCTCGGGCACGGAGTCCTTCGCCTCGTGCAACGTACCGGGGCGGATGCCGTGCTCGCGGCCACGCTCGAGCAGCCAGTCCCGGAGGCGCAACGTCGAGACGCAGTCGTAGGTGTTGTAGTCGGCGATCTCGTCGAGCTTGTGCTGCCCTTCGGCGACGTTCCCGTTCGCGATGAGCTCCATGGCGTCCGCGTATTCGGTGATCGACGCGGCGGCGTTCGTGACGTCACCGGTGCGCAGCTTGTCACCCATGTACAAAGGCTCGAGCTTCTTGATCGAGTAGGAGCGGGATCCGACCCGCACGCTCTTCTTGACCATCGGGTAGAGGTCGACGAAGACGTTGTCGCGCAGCAACTGGTCGACCTCTTCTTCTCCCTCGCCGTGACGGGCGGCGATCGATGACAGGTGGGTCCGCTCGTATGACGCGTAGTGGTAGATATGCAGGTTCGGGAATGTACGGCGCCGGTCGGCCACGAAGTCGAGGAACCGGCGCAGGGCCACGCGTTCCTCGGCGAATGAATGCGCCCAGAACGCCGTGAACGTCTCGGCGGTGTCGATGAGGCCGAAGAGGTAGTCCAGACCCCAGGACCGTGCGTCGCCTTCGGTGTAGAGCGGATCGCCCTCGAAGTCGAAGAAGATGTCGCCTGCGTCCGGTTCGGGTAAAGCGGCAAGTGCCTGCGGGTTGAAGACATTTACAGGGGGCGGCGTGTGGTCGTCGGGGGATGTCGGCCCTTCGAGCTGGAGTTTCGCCTGAAGCCGCAGCCCCGCGAGCGTCGTGCCACCGATCCCGTCGACGTCGGCCGTCGAGTCGGCGAGCTCTTCGATCGTCGTGATGCCCACGGCGGCGAGCCTCGCCCGCTGCGTCACGCGCATGCCCCCGACGAGGAGGACGTCACGGGTGGCCTGGATCTCGGCTTCGCAGGTTTCGCAGCGACCGCAGATCGCATACCGTGGGTCACGCCATGCGACGGCGACCGTGTCGGCGAACCTTTCGGAGATGATCCGCTGCAGCCGCTGCTCCCGCTTGAGATAGACCGGGAGGATGTCACTGACCCGGTGTTCGCTCGTCATTCCGTTGCCGAGGAGCAGCTGCACGGTGTCGGCAGGCTCGACCCCCATCTTGCGCAGCTGCTGTACGTACGCGGCGAGCTGGAGGAGGGCGGTGACCTTGGCGGATCGGGCGAGCTTGGTGTCCTGGACCAGATAGCGTCCGTCTGGCTGGCGCACGATGAAGTCTGCGAAGCCGACGAAGCTGCCGTCGAAGAACGTCGCCTGGAACACCACGTCGGATTCGCTCGCGAACGCCTGCTCGGTGGCGGTGACGGCGGCCGCGAGCGTCTCGCGGGTCAGCTCATCCGGGCGCTCGATCAGGGCGACCTGCTCGCCGAAGTCGTGCCGGTAGGCGCCGAGGACGCGGGCCTCGTGCTCGTCTCCGAGTCGACCGGTGCGGGCGAGCATGTCGTCGACGACCTCGTCGACGCGCTCCGCCCGCCCCAGCTTGGCGTCGAGTTTGCGGAGGAAGGCGAACTCGCACTTCGACGCGGTGGTGAGATCGCTCGCGCTGGTGACGAGCGAACCTCGTTCGAGCGAGTCGTCGAGAAAGAACACGGGACCTCCGATGGTGACAGTCCGAGGCTAGCGGCAGCATCCGACAGTCGAGGCGAGAGCACAGACTACCCTTCCAGGAGTCCTCCGCCAGGCGTACCGTTGAACCATGAACACGCGCGATAACGGTGTCGTGGAAGCGACGGAGACGACTCACCCGATGCGGCGCGGCCAGCCGGCCGACGGCATCCCTGACGGGTCCGGATCCGACGGGCACCCCGACACCGACAACGACACGGCGTCAGGCGGCCCCGCCCTCTGAAGGCTTGTAGCACACCAGAGCGGATGTCACACCGCTCTATCGCCGACGCCCCCGGGCCGCGTAGCGTGGGGCCATGACCGACAACGAGCAGACCGATCACCCGAAGCCCCGCGACCGTTCGCACCACGACGAGACGGAAAACCGCCCCGGGCAGTCAGCCGATGGCATCCCGGACGGCTCGGGCACGAACACCGGCTCCAACGACGACACCGCCGAGGACACTGCCTCGGGCGGCCCTGCGGACTAGCCCCTGCCACTGTCGAGAGCGCAGCGGTCCCTCGAGGGCAGCGGCGCCAGCCGCTGACCGAAGGGTAGCGGCGCTAGAACTTCCGGTTTTCGCGCCACCACTGCACTCTCGTCGGCGATCCCGGCGAGCGCTCTCTGTCAGCGGAGCGTGAGAGCATGGGAGCATGTCGCCCGCCGCCGCTCCCCTGGTGGATGTCACCGACATCATCCGTCTCGTCGGCAACGCCGCGTTCAACCGCGGCACAACGTATGCCCGCACAGGGGCGGTGACCTCGCTCGACTGGGATGACGACAGCAGAACACTGACCGCACAGGTCCAGGGCACAGCCGACCGCCCCTACCGCTGCCGCGTCGTGCTCGCGCCGTCCCGCAAGGACTTCAGCCGCCCATCGGCCTCGAGTTGCACCTGCCCCCAGCAGTTGGACTGCAAGCACATCGCCGCCACCCTCCTGGCCAGCAACTCGTCCGCGGTGAAATCCATCGCGCTCCCGTCCTCCGGGCTGACGGATGCCGCGGCACACGACCGCGCCTGGATCGACCGCCAGATGCGCGAAGCAGACGAATGGTGGCAGGGCGACACGACCTGGCCGAGTGACTCCTGGTCGGACACACGAGGAAGCACGATCGAACGCCCGGCCGAACCGCCGGCCGAGCCTGCCCGTCCGCCGCAACCCGCGTGGAAGTCGGCGGTCGGTGCGCTCACCGGCCAGCACGCGGCATCCGGCACCTCGAACACCCCGATGGGGCTGCAGTTCGAACTGCGCGAGCAGACCCCGCACACCAGGCACCGCTGGAACGGACCGACCGCCCGCACCGCGAAGTCCACCTCGGAACTCGGCGAGTACCGACTCGGTGTGCGCCCGGTGATCCGCAACAGCAAGGGCAACTGGGTCCGCACGAACGTCGGCTGGAACACCTTCAGCTACCAGGTCAACCGGCTCGGTCTCGATCCGGCACAGCATCGCTGGTTCAGCCAGTTCGCCGCGCTGCACCGCGCCGCACGCAGCACCTATGCGGTCGGTCAGGACCTCGACTGGCTGTATCTCGACGACTTCCACAGCCCGTTGCTGTGGAACCTGCTCGCCGAGGCGACCGGTCTCGGCATCGAACTCGTCGGCAGCCGCAAGGATGCCGTCGTCACCGTCGGCCGCGCCGCCGAGATCAGTCTCGACGCGACAGCAGACACCGATCTCCGCCTCGACGCCGTCCTCACCATCGACGGCGACAGGTACCCGACCGGCGACGCCGGGCTGCTCGGTGACCACGGCGTCTACACCTACACACTCGAGCCGAAGACGGCATTCACGCTGGCCCCGACCGCGGAGCGGCTCACCGACGAACAGCGCCGGCTGGTCGGGCGACCGAGCAGCGTCCTCGTCCCCGCCGCAGACATCGACGAATTCTTCGCCGAGTTCTACCCGCGGCTGCGCCACACCATCCCCATCACCTCCACGGATGCGACGGTGGAGTTCCCGCCGGTTCACCCACCCGTCCTCGTGCTCACTGCGGCGTTCTCGGCGAAACACACCCTCACCCTTGGCTGGGACTGGGAGTACACCGAGGGCGATCGCACCACGCGGATGCCGCTCTACGCGACCGCACACGACTCCGGTCTTCGCGACCTCACAGCCGAGCACGCCATCTCAGGTCGGGCACGCGACATCACCTCGCTCGAGCCGCAGACCCTCGTCGGTCTCGACGCCGCCGAGTTCACCGACAAGGTCCTGCCGGGCATCGAGGCGGTCGACGGCGTCCGCCTCGACGTCACCGGCGAGCGCCCCGACTACCGTGAACTCACCGAACCGCCGAAACTCAAGATCACCACGGTCGAAACCGACCAGAGGGACTGGTTCGACCTCGGCGTGATCGTCACCATCGACGGGCAGAAGATTCCGTTCGGGCCGTTGTTCAAGGCCCTGTCGAAGGGCCAGACCAAACTGCTGCTCGTCGACAACAGTTACCTGTCGCTCAAGCAGCCCGCTTTCGAGCAGTTGCACGAGCTCATCGAGGAGGCCCGTGCCCTCGCCGAGTGGGACACCGGCCTGCGGATCAGCCGCTACCAGTCGAGCCTGTGGGAGGACCTCGAGGATCTCGCGGACGAATCCGAGCAGGCGGCATCCTGGCAGGCCGCGGTCACGGGTCTGCGTGAACTCACCACCCTCGAGCCCACCCCGCTTCCCGCCAGCATTCACGCCACCCTCCGCCCGTACCAGCTCGACGGTTTCGCCTGGCTGGCGTTCCTCTGGAAGCACCAGCTCGGTGGCATCCTCGCCGACGACATGGGACTCGGCAAGACGCTGCAGACCCTCGCCCTGATCACTCACGCGAAGGAGGCGACCGCGCCGGACGAGCGCCGTCCGTTCCTCGTCGTCGCGCCGACATCCGTCGTCTCCAACTGGCAGCACGAAGCCGGGCGCTTCGCCCCCGAGCTCACCGTGCGGGCCATCACCGAGACTCGTGCGAAGCGCGGAGCCAAACCCGCGCTCGACGGCGTCGACGTCGTCATCACCTCGTACACGCTGTTCCGGCTCGACTTCGCGGCGTACTCGGAGCACGAGTGGGCCGGGCTCATCCTCGACGAAGCCCAGTTCGTGAAGAACCGCACGGCGAAGGTGCACCAGAGCGCCCGCGATCTCGACGCCCCGTTCAAGCTGGCGATCACGGGCACGCCGATGGAGAACAACCTTCTCGAGCTCTGGTCGCTGTTCGCGATCGTGGCGCCAGGCCTGTTCCCCTCTGCGCGCCGGTTCATCGACGACTACGCGAAGCCGATCGAGGGTGGAGGCAACCCGGAGCTCCTCACCCGGATGCGCCGTCGCATCCGCCCCCTGATGATGCGGCGCACCAAGGAACTCGTCGCAAGCGACCTGCCCGCGAAGCAGGAGCAGGTGCTCACGATCGACCTGAACCCGAAGCACCAGAAGCTCTACGACACGTTCCTGCAGCGCGAACGGCAGAAACTGCTCGGCCTGCTCGACGACATGGACAAGAACCGGTTCATCGTGTTCCGCTCCCTCACCCTGCTGCGGATGCTCAGCCTCGACGCGTCACTCGTCGACGACGCATACGCACACGTGCCGTCGTCGAAGCTCGATGCACTGTTCGAACAGCTCGAGGACGTCCTCGCTGAGGGGCACCGCGCGCTCATCTTCAGCCAGTTCACCTCGTTCCTCGGCAAGGCGGCAGCCCGACTCGACGCCGAGGGCATCCCGTATGCCTACCTCGACGGGTCGACGACGAAGCGGGCGGATGTCATCGCAAGCTTCAAAGAGGGCGTCGCACCCATCTTCCTCATCAGCCTCAAGGCAGGTGGCTTCGGCCTCAACCTCACCGAGGCGGACTACGTGTTCCTGCTCGACCCGTGGTGGAACCCGGCCACGGAGGCGCAGGCCGTCGACCGCACCCACCGGATCGGGCAGACCAGGAACGTCATGGTCTATCGGATGGTGGCCAACGGCACGATCGAGGAGAAGGTCATGGCGCTGAAGGCCCAGAAGGCGAAGCTGTTCAACGCGGTCATGGACGATGACGCCGTGTTCAGTTCGGCGCTCACCGCCGATGACGTGCGCGGTCTGCTCGAAGACTGACGGGTGATCGGCTCGATGGGGGACATACATCGGTCGCAGAACGACCTACACTTGCCCGATGGCCACTGATCCCCTGGGCGGAACCGATGCCGGCGAAGGCATCCCCGCCAAAGCCGCGCCGGCAGCACCAGACGGAATCGAGCGACTCGACTATGACGAATTCAGCCTGGGCCACACCGGCTCGGTAGCGGGTTCGGAATCGAGCTTCGCCGCAGACGACTTCCCGGGCTGACGCCCGGGCTTCAGTTCCGTTCGCCCGCAAGGGGCCGAGAGTGCAGTAGCGGCTCGATAAACCGCCGTTTTCGAACCACTACTGCACTCTCGATGCCACCATCACTGATTGCTGAGCTTCAGCGGCTCCACCGGGTTGTCCAGGTTCGCGCCCCCGCGATACCGCGCCGCCGTGTGGCCGGCAGGAAGGTACGGTCCGGCACCGAAGAGCCGCTCGCGAAGCGTCTCACCCGGCGTGTAGCCCTCGTGCAGCCGGCCGCGCTTGCGCAGCTCTGGCACGATGAGTTCGACGAAGTCCCTCGTCGTGCCGAACGAGTGGTACTGGCGCAGGTTGATCCCGTCGACGCCGTCCTCGTCGAGCCAGCGCTCGATCTCGTCCGCGACGACTCCGGGGGTGCCTGCGACGAAGTACCGCTCCTCGCGCCCGGTGCGTGCCTCGTCAACGAGCTCGCCCGCCGTCTTCCCTGGCGCGACGGTGCGGGCGAACGCGGTGTCTGTCTTCCCCTCCCGCTCGAGGATGTCAGTGACGAGGGTCTCGCGGGGGTACGCGGTCGGGTCGATGACGAATCCGTAGTGCGCGAGGATCGCGTCGACGCTCGTGTGTTCCCGGTACTCCTGCAGTTTCTTCGCGACCTCGGCATCCGTCCGCCCGGTGACGACGCCGGCCTGCACGATGAAACGGATGTCGTTCCGATCGCGACCGTGACGCTCGACGGCATCCCGCATCCCGTCGGTGTTCCGGCGGAAATCAGCGGCACTCCGCCCACCGGTGAATACGACCTCGGCGTGGCGCCCGGCGAACTCGATACCGGCAGGCGAACCGGTGGCCTGGTACAGCACGGGCGTCCGCTGCGGTGACGGCGCGACGAGGTGCGGACCGGCGACGCGGAAGTTCTCGCCGACGTGGTCGATGTAGCGCACCTTGGCCGGGTCGGTGACGATCCCGGCGGCGCGGTCGTTGACGACGGCACCGTCATCCCACGACCCCTCCCACAGTTTGTAGACCACGTCGAGGTACTCGTCAGCGATCTCGTAGCGCTTGTCGTGCGGGATCTCGTCGGCGAGCCCGAAATTGCGTGCCGCGTTCGGCAGGTAGGAGGTGACGATGTTCCACCCCATCCGGCCACGGGTGAGGTGGTCGAGCGTGCTCATCCGGCGCGCGAACGCGAACGGTGGCTCGTAGCTGGTCGAGAAGGTGACGCCGAAACCGATGTGCTTCGTCACCGCGGCCATGGCGGGCACGATCGACAGCGGGTCGAGGTTCGGGATCTGCAGCCCCTCACGGATGGCCGTTTCGGGACCGTCGCGGAACACGTCGTAGGCACCGACGACGTCGGCGAGGAAGATCCCATCGAACCCGCCGGACTCGGTGAGCTGGGCGAGCTCGGTCCAATAGTCGATGTCGGCGTAGCGGTCGCGCTGGTTGCCGTCGAGCACCCAGAGACCGTGGGTGATGTGACTCACGCACGCCATCTCGAACAGGTTGAGGATGAGCTTCTTCGGTTCTGCGGTCATGCTCCCAGTCTTCCGCATGGCCGGTGCGGCCTCACGTCGCGTTACGTCGAACGACCCGTTCGTCGAGCAGCGCCGCGCCCGCCGAATATCAAGACGCCGTCCAGAAACCTGAGCATTATTTGAGAATCGCCGTTCACCCCGGAATCCCGACTTAGGGTGATCAGACTTGAGCCGCAACGGAGCGGCCGGAAGGTGGGTTCCATCATGAGTGACACAAACGACGCCGTCGGCACAAACGACGCCGTCGGCACGGACAGCGCCGCCAGCGAGCGCAGCATCCGCGACTGGGCGGATCTGGGCCAGGAGATGTGGTCGTACCTGACCGGCCGGAGCGCCGTCATCGACTACAACTTCATCGACATGACCGTCGAAGTTCCCCGCGACATCGGGCCGGACGCTCCTCGCGCCACCTGGAAGTTCAACGGCACAGTCCGCATCACCACGAGCGACGATCAGGCTTCCCGCTCCGACGCATCCGGTTCCTGACCATGTCGTCGACGTTTCTCGACATCGACCTGACATTTTCGCTGGTCGAGCCGGAAGCCGGCGAGGATGCTCCGAGGATGCGCGGCAGGATGACCGCCAGCGGCACCGAGGTCGAGCTGTACACCAGCGACCCCGAGCTCATGCTCGCGGGCCGGCGGCCAAAGCTCTCGAGTCTGCGCGTCGTGGCCGATGAACTCGCTCGGCGCGGATTGACCGTCGCGATCAGCGGACCGGCAGGCATGATCGCGCGGCTCGGGGCGGTGCACACCACCGTGGCCCAACGGCTGGTGACCAGGTCCCCGCACATCGAGCTCGGTGCACCGAGCGCCGTCGCGCCCTTGCTGACGCCGAAACGACGGGACCCGGATGCGGAGGCGGCACTCGAACTGCCGCCTGGCACCCTGTTCCCGCTTGCGCCGACGTTCGATCGCCGCGTTCGCCGTCGTGTGACGACGACGCACTACACGCCCGGCTCCGGGCGACCCAGGCTGATCTTCGTCGTCGGCTCGGAGAACTGGAACGGCCAGCGGCCGCGCGAGTTCGACCTGCTGCCGACGGTCACCCGCATCGGATCGGGCGAGTCGGCCGACCTGAGGCTCGCCGGGTTGCTGGACACTCATGCCGAAATCGTTCACGACACGAACGACGAGTACGTCTACTACCCGTCAGGCCGGGCAGGTGCCACGACGTCGAGCGGGAGGAAGACAGACGGGCAGATCCTCCGGACCGGCGCAAGGATCGAGCTCGGACCGTGGCGGATGGCGTTCTTTCGTGAAGAGTATGCCGACCACGGCCGCCCGTACGGCGGCCGTGCCGGCGGTGAGTTCGCCCACCAGAAACGGCAGGCACCCCGGCATCCGTCACCCGGCAATCCCAACCACTGACACCGGCCTTCCACGCACCCGTCGCGACCGCCAGAATGGTGACGGGCGACGGCGCACACCGCGCATGGCCCGGGCACGTCGCGGATGCTCCGCGGCAGGAGGAGAACGCATGACCACCATCGCGATCATCGGGTCCGGCTACATGGCCAGGACGCACGCGGCAGCGTGGTCTGCTCTCGGGTACGCCTCGGGCATCAAGTACGTGTGCAGCCGTCACCCCGGAACGACGTTCGACGAGGCGCCCGGTGCACGCATCGTCACGGACCTCACCGCCGTGCTCGGCGACCCCGCGGTCGACATCGTCTCGGTCTGCACGCCGACGGCCACCCACCGGGAGATCGCGGTGCGCGCACTGAACGCCGGCAAGCACGTGCTGCTCGAGAAGCCGATCGCGCTGACGATCGCGGACGCCCTCGCCATCTCGGCGGCCGCGGCATCCAGCGACCGGGTGCTCATGGTCGCGCACGTCGTCCGGTTCTTCGAGGGCTACCGGCGGGCGAGGTCGGACGTCGAAGCAGGAAGCATCGGCACGGTGCTGTCAGCCCGAGCCCGGCGGCTGATCACGAAGCCGGATACACCCTGGTGGTTCGACGATGAGCAGTCCGGCGGAGCCGTCGTCGACGTCGGCATTCACGACTTCGACCAGATGAACCTGTTCCTCGGCGTGCCCGTCGCCGTCACGGGCACGTCGAATGACCCGCTCGGGCCGATCGAAACGACGATCGAGTACCGTTCGGGGGCGATCGGCCAGGTGCTCACCTTCGCCGGCGTCCCGGCCGGGGCGCCGTTCACGAGCTCGCTCAGCCTCGTCGGCACCGACGGCATCCTCGATTACGATTTCTCGGCGGATGCTCCGACGGCGGCGGACGGCTTCAGCGGCGTGAACTCCTACCGGCTGGCAACCGTCGGCGGCGGCACGAGTGAGACGCTGACAGCGCTCGACCACTACACGCGGCAGGTCGAATACTTCCTCGAGTGCGTGCATGCAGGGACCGATCCTGCGTTCAGCCCGACGGCATCCGCTGTCCGTGCCCTCGAGGTGGCACTCGCCGCCCGGCAGTCGCTTCTCACCGGCGAGACGGTGCCGCTCGAGGAACGCGCCTGACCTCGGGGGAACGACACTCGCCGGAAAACTGGACGCCGACCACCGGGAGACTCCAGACTCGATGCGGGCTCTCATCGTCGGGGGCATCATTCACCGGAGAAGAAAGCGACAGGGATCAGCGTTGAGTTCGATTCGAATGGGCACACTCACACTTCCGACGTCGACGTGGGGGCCATCGAATCCCCTGCCGAACATCTTCGGCACCGGCGACATCCACGCCCAGTCCGGCTTCGAGGACGCAGCCGAGGAGCCAGGCGTCGACGAGCCCGGCGTCGAGGAGCAGGCCAGTCGCGGTCAGACGGCGATGCCGTATCTCGACCAGGACGGCTACAGCGCCGACGAACAGCCTTCCGACCACGCGACCGTCGTACTGGAGAACGAGCACGTCACCGCGACGTTCCTGCCCGGGCTCGGTGGCCGGCTGTGGTCGCTCATCGACCGCGCGACCGGGCGGGAGCTGCTGCACCAGAACGACGCGATCCGGTTCCGTAACCTCGCCCTCCGCAACGCGTGGTTCGCCGGCGGCGTCGAGTGGAACATCGGCATGATCGGGCACTCCCCGTTCACGAGCTCGCCGATGCACACCGCAGCGCTGAGCGGGCCGGACGGCGAAGTCGGGCTGCGGTTCTTCGAGTACGAGCGCATCCGCAACGTCACGTTCCGCGTGGACGCCTGGCTGCCCGCCGATTCGCACGAGCTGTTCATCCGCGGCACGATTCTCAACGCGCAGCCGGATGCGACACCGATGTACTGGTGGTCGAACATGGCCGTTCCGCAGCAGGAGGAGACGCGTGTGCTCGTGCCGGCGGCATCCGCCTGGAAATACGGCCAGGAGCGCGTGCTCAGCACCGTGCCCGTGCCGGTCGTCGACGGCTTCGACATCACCTGGCCGGCGCGCACCGAGGACACGGTCGACTACTTCTTCGACACAGCGGGCATCCGGATGCCATGGATCGCCGCGGTGGACCGCGATGGTTTCGGTCTCGTGCAGGCGTCGACGGGCAACCTCAAGGGCCGCAAGCTCTTCGTCTGGGGACAGAACTCCGGCGGCAGGCACTGGCAGGAATGGGTGTCAGGGGCCGGGTCGTATTGCGAGATCCAGGCCGGGCTCGCGCGCACCCAGCTCGAGTACCTGCGGATGCCGGCCGAGACGGAGTGGTCGTGGGTCGAGGCCTACGGGGCTGTGCAGGTGGATGCGTCTGCGGCGGGGTCGTCAAACTGGGTGGTCGCGACCGAAGCCGTGGCCGAGAACCTCGCGGCGCGCGACCTGGACGATCGGCTGTCTCGGTTCCGGGATCGCGACCAGTCGGGTGAGCTCATCGTCGAGGTCATTCCGGACGGCTCGGGGTGGGGTGCCGTCGAGAACGAACTGCGGAAGCACTCCGGGCTCGAACCGTTCTCGGCGGAGGTGACGCCGTTCTCTTCGGATGCCATTGGCTCCGACGAGGAGTTCTGGTTGCGACTGCTGCGTGGCGAGCCCGCTGCGGAGGCCGAACTGGACCCGGCCGTCGCGCCGCGTTCGTACCAGATCGACCCGCGTTGGGTGCCGTTGCTCCGGCAGCGCGACGACTGGCTGGCGTCGCTCCACCTGGGGGTGATCGCGGCCGCGCAGGGGTCGTTCGTCGAGGCAGGGACGCTCTGGCAGGCATCTGTCGACCACGTTCCGAACGCGTGGGCGCTGCGGAACCTCGGCGCGCTCGCGGACGACCGGGGTAACACGGCTGAAGCGGTCCGGTTCTACCGGGCCGCGCATGAACTCGCGCCAGGGCTGCTGCCGCTGACCCGTGAGCTGCTCGCGGTTCTGCAGCGGGACGGGCGAGCTCTCGAGGTGCTCGAGCTGATCGATTCACTCAGCGGGGCGGACCGATCGGATGGGCGCGTACTCGTCGCAGAGGCGCGCGCGGCGTTGGCGACCGGGGACGTGGTCCGGTGCCGCGGCATCCTCGACGGAGACCTTCGGATCATCGACCTGCGCGAGGGTGACGGCCTGCTCGAGGACCTGTGGAACGAGTACCAGGCCGCTGCCGGGGCATCGGGTGAACCGCTGCCGCTGAAATACGACTTCCGGATGTGACGTGGTCGCGCGGTCGCGCGACCCCGAGATCGCAGTTACGCACCCAACGCGGGAGTTCCCGGCCGTTTTGGGTGTGTAACTGCCAACTCGCGGGCGATTCTCATGCGTGCGTGCCACGATCGGAGAATGACGGTCACCACGACATCCGTAGCGCTCGCGCAGCAACTCCACGATGCAGGGCTCGGCTGGATCCCCGAGTCGGGCGACCAGTTCTGCCTGAACACGGCGGAGTTCGACGGTGAGGTGTTCACCGTCAGCGACATGACGATCGAGCCGCACGACTATGACTCGGGGACCATCCTCGGATTCAACGGAACCACCGAGTGGGCCCTCGACTCGGTGGCGCTCGAGAAGACACTGTGGCTTCCGCGTGAGGACCAGCTGCGCGACCTGCTCGGCGGGACGTTCAGCTTCCTGCTGCGCGTCGACGAGATGTATGTGGTCGAGGTCGATCGTGCCGGGCAGAAGCTGCGCTTCGACGCCACGACGGCTCCGGATGCCTATGCGCTCGCGGTTCTCGGGGTGCTGAGCGCTCGTACCCCCTGACCCTGTTCGCAACTTCGGAGATTTCGCGGGATCACGGCTCTTCCGGCGGGTTTTCGTGCGTTCGGTCCCGAATCTCCGAAGTTGGAGACGGGACCGGGATCGCGCACACGCAAAAGGCCGCCACCGCTGAGCGGTGACGGCCTTCGTGGTGCGGGCTAAGCGGCCAGCCGGGCCTCGACCTCCGACGTGACGTGCAGCTCGTCATCGGCAACGGACACCGCGATCGACGACCCTGCGGTCAGCTCGGCGTCGACCATGAGTCCGGCGATGCGGTCCTCGACCTCGCGCTGGATCACGCGACGCAGCGGACGGGCACCGTACTCGGGCTCGTAGCCGCGGGTGGCGATCCAGTCGACGGCCTCGTCTGTGGCCTCGAAGCCGACCCCCTGAGCGGTGAGCCTGGCGGCGGTGCGGCCGAGGAGCATCCGCACGATGTCGTGCAGCTGCTCCTGTTCCAGTTTGCGGAACAGCACCACCTCGTCGATCCGGTTGAGGAACTCAGGTCGCATCGCCTCACGCAGCTTGCCCATGACGCGGTCGCGGAGCGCCTTCTCGGAGCCGAACCCGCTGCCGTCGCCGGCATCCGCGATGAATCCGAGTGCACCGCTCCTGCTCGCCAGGAACTCGGAACCGATGTTCGAGGTCATGATGATCACCGTGTTGCGGAAGTCGACCGTGCGACCCTGACCGTCGGTCAGGCGTCCGTCGTCGAGCACCTGCAGCAGCAGGTTGAAGACGTCGGGGTGGGCCTTCTCGATCTCGTCGAGCAGCACGACGGAGTACGGGTTGCGACGCACACGCTCAGTGAGCTGACCCGCCTCGTCGTACCCGACGTATCCGGGAGGGGCACCGACGAGCCGTGACACCGTGTGGCGCTCACCGAACTCGCTCATGTCGAACCGCAGCATGGCGCTCTCGTCTCCGAACAGCGATCCGGCCAGGGCCTTCGCGAGTTCGGTCTTGCCGACACCGGTGGGGCCGAGGAACAGGAAACTGCCGACCGGACGATTCGGGTCGCCCATCCCTGTACGGTTGCGCCGCACGGCCTTGGCGATGGATTCGACGGCGTCATCCTGTCCGATCACGCGCTCGTGCAACTCGGTCTCGAGGTGCGCGAGGCGGGCGCGGTCGTCCTGGGTGAGCCGCGTCACCGGGATGCCGGTGGCACGCGAGATGATCTCGGCGATCTCCGCCTCACCGACGATGGCGGGAACCGAGGCGGATGCCGTGGCATCCGTCGCCTCAGCAGCCGCGATCTCGGCGGTGAGGTTCTCGATCTCGTCGCGCAGGTTCGACGCCTCTTCGTAGCGTTCGGCGGCGACCGCGGCATCCTTGGACTTCTCCAGGATGGCGATCTCGTCACGCATCGGCGCTGTGTCGATCTTCACGACCTGGCGGAGGCGCAGTCGCGCGCCGGCCTGGTCGAGCAGGTCGATGGCCTTGTCTGGCAGGAACCGGTCGGTGACGTAGCGGGCGGAGAGATCCACGGCGGCACGGAGGGCCTCGTCGGTGTAGCTGACGTCGTGGAACTCCTCGTAGCGGGGACGGAGTCCGCGCAGGATGCTCTCGGCATCGCCGACACTGGGCTCGTTCACGTGCACGGACTGGAAGCGACGTTCTAGCGCCGGGTCCTTCTCGACACGACGATACTCGTTGAGTGTCGTCGCACCGATGACGTGCAGTTCGCCGCGGGCCAGGCGTGGCTTGAGGATGTTTCCGGCGTCGAGTCCGCCGCTCTCCCCACCGCCGCCTGCGCCGACGACCGTGTGCATCTCGTCGAGGAACACGATGAGCTCACCCTGGTTGGCGGAGATCTCGTCGAGCAGCTTGGTGAGCCGCTCCTCGAAGTCGCCGCGGTACCGGGTGCCGCCGACCATGGCTGCGAGGTCGAGAGCGAGGACGCGCTTGCCGCGGAGCAGCTGCGGAACCTCTTCGTCGACGATCGCCTGCGCGAGTCCTTCGACGACGGCGGTCTTGCCGACGCCGGCCTCGCCGATCAGCACGGGGTTGTTCTTCGTGCGGCGCGACAGGATCTCGATGGTCTGCGCGATCTCGTCTGCACGGCCGATCACCGGGTCGAGCTTGCCGTCACGGGCGAGCGCGGTGAGGTCGGTGCCGAACTGGTCGAGCAGCGGAGTGGTGGATGCCTCGCTGCCCGCTGTCGCCGTGCCGGATGCCTGTGCCTCGCGAGCGGATTCGTATCCGGCCTGCAGGGTCTGCGGAGTCACGCCGAATCCGGCGAGGACCTGACCGACGGGCATCTCCTGGTTCACGACGAAGGCGAAGAAGAGGTGCTCGGGGTCGATGTAGGTGGAACCGAACGCGCGGGCGACCTGGTGGGCGTCGAGCAGAGCGCGCTGGGCTGACGACGTGATCGACGGCGGGGTCTGCACGTCGCGGTCGGAACGTTCGGGCAGTCGTTGCTCGGCTGCTTCGGCCAGCTCGGCCGGGTCGGTGCCGAGGGCGCGGAGGGCGTCGGCCACCGGGGCCGCCTCGACCATGACACGCAGGATGTGCAACGCATCGACCTCGGAGTGGCCGTGGTCGACCGCGAACCGCGCGGCGTCGGCGAGCACCTCCTGGGTGCGTCGGCTCAGCAGACGGGTGATGTCGATCGTCCGCCCGGACTGGGCGGCGCGCTGCCCCTGCAGGTAACGCGCGATGAACTCGTCGAACGATTCGTTTCCCGAACCTGCGGGACCGAAGAATGCGGGCATGGATCCTCCTGGAACTTGAGTGCCTGTGACTCAACTCAACGGCAGCACAATACCGACTATTCCCGCCGGGTTCAAAAACTTGAGCCAGCCCGGCTCAAGTCTCGAGTTGCCTCCGTTTGGGCGTCTACTCACCACTTCCGGACCTCCTCACCCCGCGCACCTGGTGAGTGCGTCCGGAACAGGTGAGTACGTCGCACGGGGCGGGCTAGAAGTCGACCCGACGCCCGAACGTGCGCGCGGCACGCGGCCGCGGCGAACAGAACGCCTCATCGCGGAGCCGGACAAGCTCGTGCGGCTGCAGGCCTGCCGCAGTCGCGAAGTCCTCCAGCGATCCGAAGCCGCCGCGTTTGGTGCGCTCGGCGATCATTGCTTTGGCCAGGCGCCGGTCCATCCCGGTCAGCTTCGCCAGGGCGCGCTGGTTGGCGGTGTTCACATCGATCGTCTCGACTGGCTCGCGGGCAGCCGGTGCGGCCGGTGCGCTCGACCGCCGGGAGGCCCTCGACTTCCGCGCCGCGGCAGGAGCAGCCTCGGGTTCACCGGCGACGTAGTCGGAACGCGACGTCCCCGGCGCGTCCAGCAACTCTTCGGCCTCGGGCGGCACGACACCCCGTGACCTGCGCGACCCCTGACCGGTCCGAGCACGGGCAGGCCCGCCCATGAGGTTCAGCCCGTTCTCGCGCCGCGCCCACAGGTCACTCAGCCAGGTCGGGTTGGCGATGAGCGCGTGAGCGATGCCGACGAGATAGAGGGTTCCCTGCAGCATGTCGCCGCCGTCATCCGGCACGAAACCGATCACGAAGGCGGCGATCCCGTAGACCACAGACGCGACCCACCATGACCGGCGGCGGGCGACTGCAGCGATGATGCCGAACGCGAGCCAGGTGAACACCGCGCCGGGGAACAGGACGAGGATGATCCAGCTGCTCGCGATGATCATCCACAGGGCGGATGGACCACCAGTGGGCGTCGCTCTCCCCCTGCCGGATGTTCTCGCGTCGGTCATCACTCGTCGCCTACGCGCCAGAACGGACGTTGAGCACCATGGTCACGGTATCGTCGGCGTCGCGGGTTTCCGAGACGAGGTCGAAACCCGAGCCCTCCGCGCGCTGGCGGATTTTCTCGGCCACGGCCTGCTGGACGAGCAGGGCGTACTCGGCGTCGAGCCGCTGCACGAGATCGCTGACGGATGCCTCATCGACGACGCGGCCGTCGAGGCTCTCGACGTGCGCTTCCCAGATGCCGTCATGGGTGAGCCGCATCGTCAGCGACACCCCGTCGACCTCGGCGGTGACTCTCGTGCGGGAGACATCGACACCGGTCGCTCCGAGGTTGGTCAACGCCTCGGAGAGCAGCGAGCTGTCCTTCATCCGGGTGCGCACCTTCAGCGCCGGAGCGGGTCCGCCGTCGGTCGACGCGGTGTCCTTCGACATCGACACGGCGCCGGCGACACCGACGCCTCCCATTGCTGCGGCCGCGGCCATCGCGAGGGGAATGAGGAGCACGGTCACGCTCATGAGGCTGTCGCTTTCGTTCGGGGCCGGTCCTGTCGGGGGCCCAGGTCGTGCAGGAGTTCTTCGAGGGCGGATGCTTCCGCCCAGCCGTTCACGTCGATCCGGCCGTCGCGGTGGAGACGGATCTCGAGCCGATCCCGGCCGCCCTCGCGTTCGATGCGGGCGACCTCGTCGGCATAGGCCGGGCTGAGGGCGCGGATGCCCTGGTTGGTCGAGCCGAGCCACGGGCGGATGCCGTCTGGGGCGTCCTGCAGGTACGGCCCGTCGATGAGCAGGTCGGTTGCGGCGAGCAGCCGGGCGACGTCGTCCCGGTCGGCCGCCCACCCGGTAAGCGACTCGAGGGTGTAGCCGGAGAAGGTCATCACGGTCAGCCCGGCGGCACGGAAGGCCTCGGCAATCGTGGCGAGCGCGGCCGCCTGGTCGAAAGGTTCACCGCCGAGAAGGGTGATTCCCTCGACGCCGGCGCCGACGGCATCCGTCACGAAACGCTCGGCGAGCGCGCCCGTCTCGTCGAGAGTGCCCCCGATCTCGGCCCAGAGGTGCGGGTTGAAGCAGCCGGGGCAGCGCACGCTGCAGCCCTGCACCCAGAGCGCCGAACGCAGGCCGGGGCCTTCGGCGGTCGTCGCCGTGAGGAATCGCGACCAGCGCAGTTCACCGCCGGGCCGCCGCAGCGGTTCGACGGCGCCGAGGGCTCGGGGTTGCCGGTCGAGCAGGGTCATCGGTCGGTGTCCCAGTTGCGCGTCGAGCTCTCCTGGTCGGCGGCGACCTGGTTGTATGCGTCGGTGAACGAGGATGCCGTCGCTTCGGCGTCGAGGAGGTTCTCGAGCACCGCGATGTAGTCGAGGCACTCGGCGCCGTACATGCCGACGGTTTCGGCGTGCACGGTGCCGTCCGGTCGCACCTGGACGATGAGCTGCTTGTCTGCCATGAGGGGTGTCCGATCTGCCTAGAAGTCCACGGTGCGGCCGCCGCGACGGCTGGACAGCCCGGCCTCGGCCCCTGGCACGCCGACGCCGACGAGTTCGGCGGCGTCTTCGTTCGCGTCGATGTCCTCGCTGCCGGTCGCCCGCACGGCGCGGACTTCGGCCCAGGCGCGGATGGCCTGCACCTCTTCAGACTGCGTGACGGCGAGCGGGATCATGTTGGTCACGGCCCGCTCGAGATCGGTGAGGGCGGCCGGGCGGCGTTCGGCGAACGCCTCGTACAGCGCCACGACGACGGCCTGCTCGATCTCGGCACCGGAGTAGTTCTCGCTGACCGTGACCAGTCGCTCGATGGCGGCCGTGTCGACGTCGGCCAGCCCGTTGGCATCCGTCGCGTTGGAGGCGAGCTGGATGCTCCAGATGGCGCGGCGCTCGACGGCGGTGGGCAGGTCGACGAAGAAGATCTCGTCGAAGCGGCCCTTGCGCATGAACTCCGGTGGCAGGGCGTCGATGTTGTTCGCGGTGGCGACGACGAACACCGGATGCTTCTTCTCCTGCATCCAGGTGAGGAAGTATCCGAAGACGCGAGCCGAGGTACCCGAGTCGCCGCTGCCCGTCGTGTTGGAGAAGCCCTTCTCGATCTCGTCGACCCAGAGGATGCACGGGGCGACGGCTTCGGCGGTCGCCAGCGCCGTGCGCAGGTTCTGCTCGGACGAGCCGACGAGGCCGGAGAAGATCCGGCCGATGTCGAGGCGGAGCAGCGGAAGATTCCACGACGCGGCCATCGCCTTCGCGGTGAGCGACTTTCCGCAGCCGGGAACGCCGGTGATGAGCACGCCCTTCGGGGACGGGAGACCGAAGTCCTCCGCTTCGGCCTGCCACGACCCGTTGCGGCGGGAGAGCCAGCGTTTGAGGTTGTTGAGCCCGCCGACCGAGTCGAGGTCGAGGGTGCCTCGGACGAAGTCGAGCAGCCCGGACTTACTGACGATCTGGCGTTTCTCGTCGAGGACGACGTTGATGTCTGCCGCGGTGAGTTCGCCGTCGTCGACCATGGCGCGGGCGAACGCGTTCTCCGCCTCGGACATCGTGAGGCCGCGGGCGGCCTGAACGAGGTTCACGAGGGTGGAGGTGTCGGCCTTGATCCGGATCCGACCGCTGCCGGAGGCGTTGTTCTCGATCATCGTGTCAAGCATCGCCCGGAGTTCGGTGGTGTCAGGCAGCGGGAACTCGAGCAGGTGGGTGAGCTTGTCGAGCTCCGGCGGGATGGTGCGCACGGGCGCAGTGACGATGAGCGCGCGGGCCGCGTCGCCGTGGCGCAGTTCGAGTACCGTCTCCCGCACCTTGCGGATGATCACGGGGTCACCTGGCCGCTGATCAGAACCGAAGTAGGCGTGCAGGTCGCAGAACACGAAGACGGCGTTGTCGGGGATGCCGGTGATGTGGTCGAGGGCGCGGGCGGGCGTCGACGTGTTGACGATCGCTTCGGCATCCGGTCCGATGAGACCGGTCGCGGAGGTCCAGGTCCACACGTCGCGCGGACGGCGGAGCCCCTTCGCGGCGAGCGCGATCTGTTCGAGCACCCGTTCCTCTTCACTGGTCTCGATGTAGAGCAGAGGGAGTCGGGCCTTGAAGGCCTGGTCGAGCGTGTCGGTGAAGCTCATGCGCTGGGCGTTCCTCTCGTGCGGCGGGATGCCGTGGTTCGCGATGCGGGCGTGGCGGGCTGCGCTGCGGGCGTGGACGTGGGGGTCGTGGGTTCCGGAGTCGGCGGCTCAGGGGCATCCGTCGCCAGTTCGTCGATGTCGACGAGCCAGGCACCATGTTCGGCGTCGGACTCGATGGTGAAGTACACGGCTTCTGTGGGATCCCAGGAGAGTCGCTCGTTGACGTCGCCCGACTCGATGATCGGCTGGTCGGACTCACCGCCGAAGGTGTGGACGGTCACGTAGAACGGGCCGTCACCCTTGTGCACGAACCGGGCGCTGGCCGCGTCGCCGCGGTAGACGAGGAACGCGTTGCCCTTGCCGTCGGCGAGACCGTTCTTGACCTCGTCCACCTCGGCCTTCTCGAGGGTGACCTCCCAGTCGCCGTCGGCACGGACCCACAGTTCGAGCTCGCCTTCCGGGGGGAGCACGAGCGCCTCCTCCCCCACGTCGTAGAAGTAGGCGATGGACTCGGGCCAGCCGCGATCGTCCGCCGGGCGGCCGATGTCTTCAACGCGAGTGACGAACAGGTCGACGAACTCGCCGGACTCGAGGCGGGCCGTGTACGCCTCCTGCTTGTGCTCGTCGAGCGGGATGTGGATGACGCCGCTTCCGGTGCCCGACCACACGTCACCGGCGTGCTCGTCGAAGACCGTCGGATCCGCCTGCTGCCACGGGTTCTCCCCGTCGCCGATGAGGGCGAATCCGCCCTCGCCGAGACCGAGCCTGGCGTAGGTGTTGAACGCGACGACCGCCATGAGGAGGGCGCCGGCGACCCAGACCCAGGTGGAAAACGACCGGATGCGGCGGCGGGCGGCGCTCGACACGGTGACGTCCCCCAGACTCACGATGCGATCCTCCCCCGGTGTGCGCGGCACACCGTCCTCAGACTAGTGCGCGCATGGCCCGATCGGCGGGGATGTCGGTGGGGAGAGGTCCCCATGCGAATGCTGCGTCCTCGCCCGCAGACCTTGCGGGCGAGCCGACGGGGGGCCACACTATGCAGTGAGGGCGGGCACATCTGGAGGACTGGTGACCCAGGAAAGCGTCGACCTCTCACGCACATCAGCCCTGACCATGCCGTCGTCATCGGCGCGGTCCGACTTCAGGGTCTTCGTCAGCTATCGGCGGAACGACAGTTCGCTCGCCGCGCGCACGCTGAGGGACGACCTCGTGAGGGCAGGCTATTCAAGCTCGAACGTCTTCTTCGATGTCAGCCAGGACTACGGCGAGAGCTTTCCTGACCTGATCGAGGACGCGCTTCGATCGTGCGATGTTTTCCTCGCGGTGATCGGCCCTGACTGGGCCTCGATCACCGACAACGAGAACCGTCGGCGGCTCGACATTGAGCAGGACTGGACGCGTCGTGAGATCGAGACCGCCCTCGAGCGCGGTGTCACCGTAATTCCCCTTCTCGTCGAAGGCGCACAGATGCCTCACACTGACACCCTGCCGTCTTCCATTTCCAAGCTCACGACGCTCCAGGCCGCAATTCAGACCGATGAGGATTGGTGGGACCGACTTCTCGGGCGACTCGATGGGATCGGATGTGCGAACACAACGCGTCGGGTGTCCCGTATTCGCGAACGCAACCGAGGCTTTGTCGGCCAGGAAAGCGCGATCAGTGCGATAGACCGCGCACTCAATACAGATGGGCAGTCGGCAGCCACAGTCGTACTCACCGGGCTTCCCGGGCACGGCAAGACGCATCTCGCTGTCGAATTCGCCCATCGGAACAGCGACAACTATCGGATCATCTGGGAGATCCCGTCCGAGGACCGAAGTGTTGCGACCCAGCGACTCGCGGACCTGGCCGAAGCGCTCAGGCTGCCGCGAAGAAAAGATGAGGACTACGCGCAGGTCGCTCGCGCCGAACTGGAACGCCTGGGCGACTGGCTGCTGATCTTCGACAATGCCAAGACCCCCGAGTCGATTAGCGGCCTGCTCCCGGGAGGACGGGGCCACACGATCATCACGTCCCAGCGACTCGGATGGGACGACATCGGCACCACCACGATTCCCGTTGAGGCGATGAGTCTGCCTGATGCGGTGACTCTCCTGCGCCCGAGGGATTCTGAACCAGAATCTGATCTGGAACTGCTCGCTGAAGATCTGATGCGAATCCCGCTGGCACTGCAGCAAGCCGGTTCTTACATGAAGCGGAAGCATATTTCAGCCGCTGAATATCGGGAAAAGTTGCATGACTACTCAGCCTTCGGAGCGCCCGGTTCTGATTCGCCGTCCATGTTCGGAGCGTGGCGCCTGTGTTTCGACGAGATCGGATCGGTAGCATCTCAGCACGCGCAGGGAGCCGTCGAACTCCTGAGCCTGCTTTCCTATCTGGGCCCCGATGAGGTCCCGCTGGGAATCCTTTCGGCGCACGCGGTTGAATTGCCGGACCTGCTTGCTCCCGTGTTCGCCAGCCCAGGAACTCTCCGAGACGCTCTCGCCTTGCTGGCCGACTTCTCTCAAGTCCGCCGAACGGAAGGAAGGGTCTCAGGGGAGGCGGTCAGTCTCCACCGGACGGTTCAGTACTTCACCCGATCAACCCTCGATGAGAAGCAGAAGGACACGTGGATCGCGTGCGCCCTCGACGTGATTCTCGCCGCGTTCCCGAAGGATCCGGAGGAAGTTCGAGCCTGGACCACCAGTGACACACTCCTCAGTCACGCCACCGCTGTGCTCAACCATTCGTCAGGCAAGGAGTCCCTGGGCGTGAAGCGCGCCACCCTTCTCGACCGCGTCGGCGTCTTCCACCGCAGTCAGGCGCGGCTCGATGAAGCTGCCAAAGCTTTCAGCGACGCAGCTCGCATCATCGGCGGCCGCGATGGTCGAGACGAGAGAGCTATCCTGGCCACCATCACGAGGCACCTCGGTGGAGTTCAACGCGACAGGGGAGACTTCGAAGCCGCGCGCGAGTCATACATCGACGCGCTGCGCGAGCACGAGAAGTCCACAGGCTCCGAGAGCCTCGAGGTCTCGGAGGACCATTTCAGTCTCGGAACACTCTTCCTCGATCTGGAGGATTGGGAGAGCGCGAGGTCGAGCTTCGAGGCCGCCCTCCGAATTCGCCGCGGGGAACACACAGACCACCATCGAATAGCCGAGGGGCTCTACGCGCTATTCGCCATCGAGCTTGGTACCGGTAACGTGCTGCAGGCCAAGCTACGGTTGGACGACACTACGACTGCTTACCAGGAGCTGGGTCTTCAGGAATTCCCTGAAGCACGGTTCCTCAGCTACCTCGATTCCCAGCTCTTTGGATCCGGGGTCGCCAGCGAATCGAAGAACGAGCAGTTTCTCCGCGTCGTAGCAAGCGCGGAGGAAACATACGGCACGTCCCACCCAGAACTCGCCGACTGGCTCGTAATGCTCGGAGACGATCGGCTGGCGGAGCGCGACGTGGAGAGGGCTGAACAGTACTACCGCCGCGCTCGCGACATCGACCAGAACGCTTACGGCGACGGGCACTGGAAGGTCGGTCGGGACCTCCTGCGCATGTTCATCATGGATGTCGCGGACGCCAAGGATTCGGCCGCACGGGATCACCTCGTCCGCGCCATCATGATCCTTCGAAGAATTCACGTCTCCGACGAAGACGACGGTCGCGATGGCGCGATCAGCCTGTTTGCGCTGACGAAGTTCGATGAGGCGCTTGGCGCGCTAGCCAAACAACCGGTGGCAATCGACGCGTTCGACCGCATCGTCGACATCGTCTCCGAGACATGGGGGGAAGGCTCGTCCCTGCACGCATCTGCTCTAGAGCACCTCGGCGGCGAGCTGCAAGAACACCGCAGCGCGCAGGGACATGAGTACGCCGCCCGCAGACTCGAGAATGCCGTCGCCGTGTTCAAGGAGAGCCTCGGAGACCGTCACGCACGCGTCGCTCGATGCCTGTGCCGCCTGGGTGAGGTCCAGTTGGAGCGCGGCGAGCTGGACGAGGCCGGCCGCACCTTCGAGGAAGCGCGGAAGATAATCGAGGCCACCGCCCATCCGAACTCGTTCGAGAGGTTGACCGCTCTGATCGGCTTGTTTCGTGTGCAGGTCCAGCGCTCGTCAGCCCCGGCGGGATCGGGCGACGACGACGCACCTGCCGTCTCAGAGCCGCTGGCGAGCATCCGGGAACTCGCAGAATCCCGCATCGGCGATCTTGCTCTTGTGAGAGCCGCCATTGACCTCGCCACAGACCTCCGCTTCGAGACCGCCATCGATTTGCTGCACCAGGCCGCCGAGATCCGGATCGAGAAGCATGGACGGGTGCATGGCGAAGTGGCAGATACCTGGGCGCAGATCGGAACCCTCCACTACCGAAGCGGGGATTACCCGGCAGCGCTCGAGTATTTCGACCGATCGCTTCGGATCAACCGCTCCTTGTACGGGCCGGACCACCAATCGGTCGTCATCGATCTGAGCAACAGAGCCTTCGCTCTGGCGCGTCTCGGTCAGGTCGACGAGGCGGTGAAAGCACACGCATGGAGCCTCGAAACGAACGTCCGGCTGCGCGGTGACGGTGCCGCCAATCTCGGCGCGGTCCACGCGAGGAACTGGCTTTCGCTCGCAGAAGTCGCTCCGGACCCCGGCTCGCAGCGAGTCATGTACGAAGCCGGGCTCTCGCGGATGCGCGCAGAAAGTCTCGCCGGCCCATTCCTCGCGCGGCTCGGCGGTCTGGCATCGACGCAGGGAGAGGAACGGGCGGCGACGGCCCTCCTGGAGGAGTCCGTCCTGACGTTCGCCTCCGAAGGTTCTCCTTCACCGTTCTCGTCGATGGCGCGGGAGGCGTCGGCGGTGGCGCGGGAAGGATCCGAGAAAAGCGTGCTGTCGAACATCGTGACAGCGATTGCAAAGGAGACGACAATGAGTGCTCACGTCAACCACGTCACGCCGACTCTCGTTGGTGTGGTCCCAGAGGACTGGTTCCACAAGGAGTCGATCACGTTCCTGTCCCCCGATGGACAAGCCAATGTGATCGCATCGTCAGAGCCACTCGACCCCACAATCGACACCGAGCAGTACGCCGCCGTCCAGGGCGACCTTCTGCAGAAGGAATTCCCTGGGTACGACGAAAAACAGTTCGAGCCTATGGAGATCCTCGGTGGCCTGCCCGGGTACATCCGCTCGTTCGAGTGGACGCCGCCTGAAGGGGTTGCCGTCACGCAGATGCAGCTCTACGTCGTCCAGGATGGGCGAGGCTACACTGCCACGGCGACGACCCCATCATCCAGATACCCTGAGCTCGAGGTCGAGTTGCGGGCGATTCTGGGGGGGCTCTCGCTGACGCAGCACACAGCCCGTGACCATGAGTGACGGCGTCGAGACCTCGCTGAGCACGCCGGTGCAGAGAAAGCTCCTCGCCCTAGATGGCGGTGGCATCCGCGGAGTGATTTCTCTCGAGGTACTCGACGAGGTCGAACGGACTCTGCGCCGAGCGCTCGACGCCGGAGAGGACTTTGTGCTGGCTGACTACTTCGACTACTTCGCCGGCACGAGCACGGGGGCCGTGATCGCTACAGGTCTGGCGCTCGGCTGGCCGGTCAGCCGTCTCCGTGACCTGTATGCCAACAGCGGTCGGGACATGTTCGACCGTGCGTTCGTGCTGGATCGGTGGAAGAACAAATTCAGCGGCATCCGTCTCGCAGACATGCTCCGCCGTGAATTCGGGGCGGAGACGACATTCGGCAGTCCCGAGTTCCGCGCGCTGCTTATGATCGTGCTGCGCAATGCCACGACGGATTCCCATTGGCCGCTCAGTAACAACCCTCTCGCCACATTCAACGATCCGACAAGATCCGACAACAATCTGAACCTGCCGCTCTGGCAGTTGGTGCGGGCCAGTACTGCCGCGCCACTCTTCTATCCACCCGAGAAGATCGCCGTCGACAGGGATCAAAGATTCGTCTTCGTGGACGGAGGCGTCACTGTCTACAACAATCCGGCGTTCCAGCTCTTCTTGATGGCCACTCTTCCGCAGTACCGCCTGGGCTGGGAGTCCGGCGAAGACACGATGCTGCTCGTTTCGGTGGGCACTGGCTCTGTCGCCAGGCCGGACAAGGCGCTCGAACCGTCTCAGATGAATGTCGCATCCAACCTGGTGACGTTGCCGGGCGCGCTCATGTTCGCAGCCGCGACGCAACAGGACACCCTGTGTCGCATCTTCGGCCGGTGCCGTCACGGTGCGCAGATCGACCTGGAGATCGGTGACCTTCAGGACGCCGAGGGACTTCTACCTCAGCGTCACTTCACCTACCTCCGATATGACGCCGACCTCTCTCGCTCTGGACTGGACAAGTTGGGCCTGCACGATATCGATCCCGCCGCCGTCCGGCGATTGGATTCGATCGACCACATCGGTGATTTGCAGCGCGTCGGGATGCGGTTGGCCTCGAGCGTCGATGTCGATCATTTCGGGGGCTTCCTGCACGAGCGGGCTCAGTCCACCCCCAATTCGATGATCGGGTAACCGCGGTCTGTCGCGAGCGCGATCAGGTCGTCCGTGACAGACCCAGTGCTCGATTCCCCTGCCGGTCGGATGGCGAGCAGTGCCACGCGTCCGTCGGTGGCGTCGGCACAATCGGCCGCCTCATCGGCGAGCCTTCGGTTGTGGTCGCGGTACACCTCGGCGCCACCGGGCATCCTGTTCCCCTCGACCACGACGGCGGCGGGGTCCTCGACGATAGCGTCGTAGGCGGCGAGCCACCGGGAGCCGCGGGATTCGACACTCGTCGCCCGGAAGATCTCCACGGAGTACGGCAGGACGATCCGCAACGGCACCCCGCAACGAATTGCCGACTCCGCGATCAGGATGTCCGAACCGGATGCCAGGGCGCCAAGAGCGAGCTTCGGCCTGCGGTCTCGAAGCACGGAGTCGAGGCGTCGAGCGAGCCCCGTTTCGGCTGCGGCAGGCAGCCGAGGTGATTCGCGTGCCGGTTCGTCGGCCTGGACCCCGCCGTACAGAAGAATCATCGACGAGTTCCTCTCTCGCGAGCGCACCAACGTCCTCAGACTAATGCGCGCCGAGCTAGTCCACCGGCAGCAGCGTCGACCGCTTCGGATCACGCCCGTCGCCCGACGAGCGTCCGGTGACCCGGCGGCCGATCCACGGCAGCACGAACTCGCGGTAGTACGCAGCGGTGTTGCGTGAGCGCGGCCCCGAGCCGGCCTCCGCGACCTCGTCGACGCCCCACTCCTCTGGCACAGGAACACCGAGCGCGGTCAGCACGTTCGACGCGACACGCGCGTGGCCGAGCGCGTTGAGGTGCAGCTTGTCGACCGACCAGTACCTGCCGTGTGTGAGCGTCTCGTCGCCCCAGTTGTTGACGAGGGTGACGGGAGTCGACTTGAGGGCGCCGAGGACCGCATCCGACAGCTGGTCGCCTCGTTTCTGCATCAGTCCACCGAGCGGCAGGTGCCGTGACGGGTTGGCGCCGGCAAGCACGACGAGGTGCAGGCCGGGCTGTTGCAGCGCGCGGTCGACGACCTTGACGGTCTCGTCGACGACCCAGCCGATCGAGACGCGGGGGCGCAGGATGTCGTTGCCTCCGCCGTTGAACGTCATCAGGTCCGGTTCGAGGGCGAGCGCCGGTTCCAGTTGCTCGGCGATGATCGGACCGAGTTTGCGGCCGCGGATGGCGAGGTTCGCGTACCCGATCGGTTCGTCGGCGGATGCCTGCAGGCCCAGCGCCACGAAGTCGGCCCAGCCGCGGACGCGTCCGTCTGGCAGTTCGTCACCGACGCCTTCGGTGAAACTGTCGCCGAGCGCGACGTAGCGGCTGAAAGTGCGGGGTGAGGTCATGGGGGTGCAGCTCCGAACGATCGCCGCCCAGCGAGCCGGATGCCCGCGGCGGCACCCTCCATTATTCGCTGTTCAGCCCGACGCCGCCGACCGCGGCACCGTCAGGACGTCCGTGCGACGCGTTCCAGTTCGGGCCCGAGGCCGATGTCGACCACGACGAGACGCCCGACATACTCGACGGCCGGCGCGAGCAGCAGGCCGGGCTTGCAGGCGCCGAACGTGACCGTGACATCCGCCCGCAGCACAGTCGGGTCTGGCACCGATCCGTCGTCCGGGTGGATCCCACTCGGGATGTCGACCGCCACCACGATGGGTGGGTCCTCTCTCGCCAGCACTGGAAGCAGCGCAGCCACGAGCTCCCGCGCACGACCTCGCAGCGCCGGACTGGCGCTGGTTCCGGTGCCGAGGATGCCGTCGACGATCACGTCGGTGTCGAGCGCGACGGATGCCACGGCATCCGTCAGCGAATCGGGCGGGAGGATCCGTGCGCCTGCGTCCAGAGCGGCAGCGCGACCGGCTTCGTGCATGCGGTCGGCCGTCGGCACGAGAGTGACGACCGTACCCGCGGCGGCGAGTTCGGCGCCGGCGAAGAGGGCGTCACCGCCGTTGTTGCCGGGGCCGATGAGCATCAGGACCCGGCCGGGCCGGTCGGCGGGCAGCACCAGGCGGATCTCCCGGGCCAGCGCCGCGGCCGCGCGCGCCATCAGCGGAACACCGGCAGCGAGCAGGGGTTCTTCGGCGGCTCGGATCTGGGCGGCGGTGTACGACTCCATCAGTACGGTCCGATCAGGTCGCGCCAGTTGTCTGGCACGCGTTCGGTGGGGCCGGGCGACGGCTGGTCGTCGGGACGGCTGCGCGGCTCGGCGAGCCTGGGGCCGTGGAAACGTAGCTTCGTCGAGTAGTTCCAGAACCAGCTCTCGTTGGGCTCGAAACTCTGCATGACCGGATGCCCCGTCGCGGCGAAGTGGGCGCTCGCATGTTTCGATGGGGAGTTGTCGCAGCATCCGATATGTCCGCAGAGGGCACAGCGGCGCAGATGCACCCACCAGCCCTCGATCGCCTCGCAGTCGAGACAGATCGTGCCGACGGGCGCCACGGTCGGGTCGATGCCCTCCATCTCGAACACGTGCGCCTCCCCGCTACTCCCGTTGTGCGGCAGCCTACTCCGCGGCACGGGTCCGGTCACGGGCCGTCGACGTCACGTGTTCGGTGTCCGGCGTCAGTCGTCGAACACGTTCCAGCAGATGGCGCTCCGGCGGCGTTGGTCGTCGAGGACCAGCTCGCGAACGGCGTCGGGAAGCTGCGTCCGCTGCCACTCCCGTTCCGCGGCCTGGGCCTCCACAGCCTTGGCGGGAGGGACGGATGCCCCGACGGCCCGGATCGCATAGGCGGCAGCGCCGAGGTCGTGCGCGGCTACGTGGGCGACAGCGACCGCCTGGCCCGCCGACAGCGCGGCGAACTTCGCCGGGTCGGGCAGTCCGCGAGCGGCCGCGTTGGCCTGGAACGCCGCCTGGTGCGCGACCTTCATGGGCACCTCACCGCGGATCCAGGCGCGCCCGACGTCGAGAACGTCGCGCGGCCGGCTGTCTCCCTGCTGCAGGTCCTCGAACAGGTGCAGTACGTGCTCGGCGCATTGCGCCGCCCACTCGGCCAGCAGGTGGTGGTGCTCGTCCGTCAGGGTTCCGCCGCGACGGATGGTGATCAGACGCGGGTCGCGCTCTGTCGGGAGGATCGGCATCCGCTCACCCTACATTTCCGATGCCGTCGGGTGAAGGGCAGAGTAGCTACAGTCGGGCGTACCGCGCCCGGGCGAAGCAGTACACGCCGTACGCGATGAGTCCGAGTGCGACGACGGTGAGGATGACCATGCCGAGCGGCAGCGCCGCGAGTGCGTGGAGGGCGCCGTCGAGGCCGGTGGCTTCGCTGGGGTCGGAGGTGATGGCGGCGATGCAGAAGAGGATGCCCACGACGACGATCGCGACCCCCTTGGCGATGTAGCCGACCCGGCCGAGGGTGGTGACCGAGCGGCCGGTCTTGCCTGCGGGCAGCGAGACATCTTCGAGGAACTTCGTCTTCACTCCCTTGATGATGAAGTAGACGCCGACGCCGATGACGCCCAGCCCGAGAAGGATCACGAGGAACACCCCGCCCGGTGTCGCCAGCAGCTTGGCCGTCAGGCTCTGGGTCTGGGTCGAGCTGTCGCTTCCGCCGCCCATCGCGACGCTGACCGCCGAGATCCCGATGGCGAGGTAGGCGATCGCCTTGCCGCCTTCCTTGCCGCGGTCGGCCCAGGCATCCTTGTCGGTTCCGCGCACGAGCGCCGTCTCCAGCACCTGGAACAGGCCGAGACCGATCAGGCCGATCGCCACGACCCAGAGCACGAACAACCCGCCGGGGCTCGACGCCAGTCCGCCGAGCGCGCCGCCCTGGTCGGCTTCGCCGCCGGAACCGAAAGCGACACCGAGCGCGATGCCGCCGATGAGGATGTGCAGCAGGCCGTTGACCGCGAACCCGGTCCGGGCGACGAGCTGGAAGGCGTGATTATCCTGCAGGCGCGAAGCGGCGTTGCGGGCGGATGCCGCGGACGACGATGAAGAGGAGTGTGACATGGACTCACCTTAGATCCGGTCGGGTCCGGGAGCCCTGCTTTCGGGACCCCCTTGCGCTCGGCGATTTTGTCGCTTTTGTCAGTCGCCGGCGCTGAGGAACTCGAGCGCCGCGGCCCTGAAGTCCTTCGACGTCGGCGCGTTGAAATGGTTGCGGCCGGGGATCTCGAAGAACGTCCCGTTCGGCGCGTGGCTCGCCAGGGTGCGTGACTTCTCGAGAATCGAGTCCTCGCTGCCTGTGGCGAACAGCACGGGCTGCTGCGGCGGGTTCTCCGGGTCGGGCTGGGCACCCCCGCGCATCCCTTCGACGAGAGAGATCAGTGCGGCGAGATCGTTGCCCCGGATGCCGCTGGCCATCTTCACGTACGCGGCGGTCAGCTTGTCTGCGGGTGCGGTCCCGGTCGCCAGGCACTCCCGCGCCTCATCGGTGCGGAAACGGGTGAGTGGGTCACCGTCGGGAATGCCGCCGAGAACGGCGCGGGTGATCCGGTCGGGCAGGTCGAGGCAGGCCTGCCAGCCGACGCGGGCACCGAGTGAGTAGCCGACGAAGAGGGTCTCGTCGAGCATGAAGGTGTCGAGCACGTCGAGGAGATCGTTGACGAGAAGCGGCATCGTGTAGGCGTCGGAGCTGTGCGGCTTGCTGCTCGCGCCGTGCCCGCGCTGATCGATCGCGATCACGCGGAACCCCGCCCGGCTGAGGACGCGAGTCCAGCCCGAGTGGTGCCAGTTGAGCAGCCCTCCGGAGGCGAATCCGTGCACCAGCACGACCGGTCGCCCGCTCGGGTCGCCGAACTCGTAGGTGGCGATGCGGACGTTGTCGGTCGAGAGAACGAAGCGTGGGTCCGGCGATTCCGGGAGCAGGGGCATGCGCCCCATTATTCACGTCGCGAACCGGCCCTGCGGCATCCGTGACACCGGGCGCCCCAGATTCTGTCCCGCGTAACACCGAGGGCATCCGTTGCGGTCGACGGTATCCGGCGTGCGATGCACTCTCGACCGGAGCCGATGCCCTCGATCCAGATTCGTTATTGAACTTTCTGGTTCAGTGTTCTACACTGAACCACATGGTTCACGAACAGACCCTCGACCGGACATTCTCCGCTCTGTCGGATGCCACGCGACGCGGCATCCTGACCCGGCTCGGGGAAGGTCCGGCCACGATCGGCGAACTCGCCGAACCCGCCGGGATGACCCTGACGGGCATGAAGAAGCACATCGCCGTGCTCGAGGATGCCGGCCTGGTCGTCACTGAGAAGGTCGGTCGGGCGCGGCAGTGCCGCATCGGAACCGAGCGATTGGACGACGCCATGGCGTGGATCAGTTTCTACCAGCGGCTCTGGGAGCGTCGACTCGACGGCCTGGACGCCTACTTCACGCTCCTGAAGGGAACAGAGAAATGACTGAGCAGACCAGCAACACCGACACCATCGAGCTGCGGATGACCCGGCTCCTCCCGGCGACGCCCGACCAGGTGTTCGACGCATACACCGACGCCGAGAAGCAGAAGATCT
The DNA here is from genome assembly GCF_056713205.1 of Mycetocola sp. Y719. NCBI lineage: Bacteria > Bacillati > Actinomycetota > Actinomycetes > Micrococcales > Microbacteriaceae > Mycetocola > Mycetocola sp. Y719. Next base: position 220,671 of record NZ_JBWYGY010000003.1, read on the forward strand.
GGTTCAGCATCCTCGATGAGAAGCCAGGCATCGTCGAGATCGAGGTCGACCTGCGGGTCGGCGGGCAGCAGACAGCGGTCTGGGGTCCGGATGCCGACACCCTGTTTCGTGAGACGCAGACGTTTCTCGAAATCGACCGCCCGCACCGTCTCGTCACCGAGTCGAATGGAAGCGGCCCAGACGGCATGACCATGACCACCCGGATCGAGGTGACCTTCGAGGCCGAGGATGACGGATGCCTCGTCACCGTCGTGCAGAGCGGTTTCCCTGTGGTCGAGGTCCGCGACTTCTTCGCCGGCGAGGTCTGGGTCGGCGCGTTCGCCCGCATCGAGGCGTACCTTGTGCGCGAGGCTGCCTGACGGAAGGATCGACGCATGACCCCCACACCGTCAACCGTCGACGAGTACATCGCCGGGTTCGAGCCCGAACAGGCGCGGACGCTGCAGTTGATTCGCGAGGCGATCCATCGCGGGGTCGCGGCGGCGAGCATCCCGGACGAGAGCGAGAAGATCCGGTACGGGATGCCTGCGGTCATGCTCGGCGGACGGTACGCGCTGCACTTCGCCGGCTGGAAGAAGCACATCGGGCTCTACCCGGTGCCGGTGTTCGACGGTGAACTCGAGGCGGAGGTCTCCCCCCACCGGAGCGAGAAGGATTCGGTCACGTTCCCCTGGAAGGAGCCCGTGCCGTTCGACCTGATCGAGCGGGTGGCGGCGGCGATCGTCGCGAAGCGCGGGTCGGCCTGAGGCACCTACTCACTACTTCCGGACGCACTCACCCCGCGTAGCAGGTGAGTACGTCCGGAACGGGTGAGCAGGTCGCAACCTCACACGCGAGACGCGATGTGCACCGACGGCACGAACCGGTTCAGCCGCACCTGCAGCTTCAGCTGCCCGCGTCGCGCCAGCACGAGTGCGATGATCGCGGCGGCCAGCGCGGGAACCGCACCTGAGACGACCATCCCGGCGTGCGCCCCGAAGTTCTCGATGATGAGACCCATGAGTGGTCCGCCGATGGCCTGGCCTCCGAGCAGCACGAGCACGTAGAGCGACATCACCCGGCCGCGGACGCCGATGTTGCTCGACAGCTGCACGAGCGAGTTCGCCGCCGTGAGGAACAGCAGGGATGCCACCCCGACCGTGACGAGGGCGGCTGCGAACAGCGCGATCGACGGCATCAACCCCGCCGCGGCCTGCAACAGGCCGGTCACGCCGACCCCGATCACGATGGTCCGCAGTCGAACGGATGCCCGCCGGGTCGACAGCAGTGCACCGGACAGCGCGCCGACTGCGACCATCGAGTTGAACAGGCCGTAGCCGCCTGGCCCGACAGCGAAGACGTCATCGGCGCATGACGCAAGGAGCACCGGAAGCGTCAGCCCGAACACGGCGAACACGGCGACGAGGATAACCGGGTAGACGATGGTCGGCTTAGCGATCGCGTACTGCAGCCCCTCGCGCAGTTGCCCCTTCGCCCGCGGGGAAGGGGCGACCCGGGTCATCTGGCCGGTGCGGAGCATCCCGAGCATGACGATGACGAGGAGGCAGGCGATCCCGTTCACGACGAAGGCCGGCCCAGCGCCGACCGTGAGGAGCAGGAAGCCGGCAATCGCGGGGCCGATCATTCCGGCGAGCTGGAACACCGACGAGTTGATGCTGATGGCGTTGCGGAGGTTCCGCTGGCCGACGAGTTCGGTCACGATGACCTGGCGGGCAGGGTTGTCGATCACGGTGACGAGACCGGTGGCGAAGGCGATCGCGAAGACGTGCCACGCCTCGACGACGCCCGCGATCGTCAGAACGGCAAGCCCGAGGCTGAGCACGGCGAAGATCGACTGGGTGATCATCATGAGCATCCGCTTGCTGTGCCTGTCGACGATCACGCCGCCGAGCAGGCCGAAGAACAGCATCGGCGCGAACTGCATGGCGACGGTGATTCCGACGGCAGTCGCACTGCCGGTGAGCTCGAGCACCAACCAGTCCTGGGCGATGCGCTGGGTCCAGCCGGCGGTCATGGCGACCATGTCGCCGGTGGTCCACAGGCGGAAGTTCGGCACACTCAGCGCGACGAAGGTCTTGCGCCACGGCAGCGTGCCGGACTGGACGGAGAGGGGTTCGGTGGGCGGGAAGGCGGTCGGGGTCGCGGAGGCCACGGATGTTCTCCTTGAAAACGCGGAACGGTGAAACGTTGAAACGGAAGCTGCTCTCAACGCTAGCGACGGCATCCGTATTCGGTCCCTCAATGCATAGAATTAGTGCCATTGGTGTATCGAATAGCCTCGCGACGAAACGGAGTTCCCCGTGTACGACCCGGTGCTGCTGAAGACGTTCCTCGTGGTGGCTGAGACGCACAGTTTCACGAACGCGGCGCTGCGGTTGGGCATCAGCCAGCCGACGGTGAGCCAGCAGATGAGCAAGCTCGAGAAGGCGGCGGGGCGGATGCTGATCGTCCGCGACACGAGGGAGGTGCGGCTCACCGACAACGGCGACGCGATGGCCGGCTTCGCCCGGACGATCCTCGCCGCGCACGCCGCAGCGGAGAGCTACTTCAGTGGGTCGGCCATGAAGGGCAGGCTGCGGTTCGGCGCGGCGGATGACCTCGCGATCACGCAGTTGCCGCGGATCCTGCGTCACTTCCGCCAGCTGTACCCGCAGATCAACCTCGAACTGACGGTCAATCAGAGCGGCCCGTTGCGGCGGCGGCTCGAGGGCGGGCACCTCGACCTGATCTTCGTAAAGCAGGGCGCCGGGGAGTCGAGCGACAGCACGCGGGTGGCGAAGGACACCATGGTGTGGATGGCGCAGGACAACATGGCGCTCGACGAGGGCGCGCCCGTGCCGCTCATCGCGTACCAGGCGCCGAGCCTCAGTCGGCAGCTCGCAATCGAGGCGCTGGAGAGCGCCGGGCGGACCTGGCGGATCACGTGCAACACCCGAGACGTGAACGGCGTGCTGGCCGCGGTGCGGGCCGGCATCGGTGTGGCGCCGTTCCCGCACTCGCTGATCCCCTCCGATCTCGTGAAGGTGAGCAACAGGTTCTCGTTGCCCGAGCTCGGTGACGTCGACTACGTGTTGATGGCGAACCCGTCGGCGGCGAAGGAACCGGTGCAGGCGCTGATGTCGGCGATCATGAGCCGTGGCGTGAGCAAGGCTGCGTAGGGCTACCCCGCTCGCGCACGTAGGACCACACGTACTCACGTGTTCCGGACCGGCTCACGCGGCGTATAGCGTGATCTGGTCCGGAACACGTGAGTAGGCCGGCGGAAGCGAGTGCGTCCTAGAACACCTGCGTCGGCGGCTCCCCGGACGAGCCACCCCGGTTGCGGCGCCGGAAGATCGACCGTCGCCCTGCCGTCAGCGCCGGGTTCGTCGTCTCGTCCGACTCGAGGCCGTAGTGGTCGCCGATCCGATCGAGGAACGCCGCACGACGGGCCCGCTCGTAGGCGCGATGCTCCCGGCTGAACGCAATCGCGGTCGCCCAGCAGATCAGGAGCATGATCACGCTGAACGGCAGCGCGATGATGATCGCGGCCGTCTGTAAGGCCTGCAGACCTCCCGCCAGGAGCAGCGCGACGGCGAGAGCGGATGTGACGCACGCGAAGAACGCGCGGATCCACCGTTTCGGTTCCACCTGTCCTCCGCTGGCGATCATGCTCATCACCAGCGCGCCCGAGTCCGCCGACGTCACGAAGAACACCGCGATGAGGATGATCGCGCCGATGGTGAGCACCGACCCGGCCGGCAGCTGATCGAGCATCGCGAACAGCGCGCCCTCGACGTTGACGGTCCCGTCCGCGCCGACGAGACCACCCGGCCCGTTCAGTTCGGAGTACAGCGCTGTCCCGCCGAGCACGCTGAACCAGAGGAAGGTGATCAACGTCGGTACGAGCAGAACACCGGTGACGAACTGCCGCACCGTGCGGCCGCGCGAGATCCGGGCGATGAAGATGCCGACGAAGGGTGCCCACGAGATCCACCAGCCCCAGTAGAACGTGGTCCAGGTCGCCTGCCACGCTTCGCCCTCAGCTCCGCTGAACGCGGCGGTGTTGAACGAGAGCCCGATGAATCCCTGCAGGTAGGCGCCGATCGACTGAACGAAATCCCGCAGCAGAAACTGGGTCGGGCCGACGATGAGGATGAAGACGACGATCATTCCTGCGAGCATGAGGTTGATGTTCGACAGCCATTTCATGCCCTTGGCCACCCCGGAGAGCACCGAGAACAGCACGGCGCCGGTGATGATCAGGATGAGGATGATGTTGAGAAATTCGGATGCTGCGATGATGCCGGCGCTCTCCAGCCCGGCACTGATCTGGACGACGCCGAGCCCCAGTGAGGTGGCGACTCCGAACAGCGTGCCGACCAGGGCGACCACGTCGATGAGGTTGCCCCAGCCACCGCGCACCCGTTTGCCGAGCAGCGGTTCGAGCGCCCAGCGGATCGATACCGGCCGGTGATGGCGGTGGATGGCGTAGGCGAGCGCGAGCCCGATGACGACGTAGATCGACCACGCGTGGACGCCCCAGTGCAGGTAGGTCTGCGCCAGAGCCAGTTGTGCGAGCTGGCTGGGTGAGCCCTCGACTCCCGGGCGCGGTTCGGCGAAGTGGCTGAGCGGTTCGCCGACGCCGTAGAACACGAGGCCGATGCCCATCCCGGCGGCGAACAGCAGCGAGAACCAGGAGCCGAGCGAGAACTCCGGTTCGTCGTCGTCCGTTCCCAGCTTGATGTCGCCGAACCGGCTGAACCCGACCCAGAGGCTGAAGACCACGAAGAACGCGGCGATCAGCACGTAGTACCAGTTAAAGTTACTGACGATCCCGGCCTGGATGGTTCCGAACAGCGCCTCGGCGGCATCCGGGAGAAGAATCGCGAAGGCGACGAACAACAGCACCACGATCGCTGCGGGCCAGAACACCCAGCGGGCGACCCCGGGAGATTTGGGCACGGCACTGGCCGACTTTTCAGTTGGGGTGGGCATGTCGATCAGCCTACGACCACCCCCTCGACCCCTCAAGGTGACGCGGGGCCCCCGTCCTCTCGCGCGACGCACTCGCGAGATCACCGGGTCCGGACGAGATCACCAGGTACGCGGGGTGATCTCGTCCGGAAGTGATGACTTCGTTGAGCTAGAGGCTGCGCGCGCAACGGAACCCGATGTGGGTCGTCGCCGAGTCCTCGGTCTGTGGCGAGCGGGCCGCAGGGCGATAGCGCCGGCAGTATTCGGGCGCGCAGAGGTGCGACCCACCCTTCGTCACCCGCTGCACCGACGCGTTCGGGCCGACGGATCCCTTGCCGGAATCCGACGGGCCACACATGCACCCGTCGCCGCACCCAGAGCCGGTCCCCGTCTCGCCGACCGGCTGAGTCGCCGACCCGAGCAGGTTGGTGGCCGCTGCCCGCCGTGCCCGGTGGTCAGGGGTGAAGACGGAGCTCGTCCACTCCCAGACGTTGCCGATCATGTCGATCAGACCGAGCTCGTTGGCGGGGAACGACCCCACCGGCGATGTCCCGACCCAGCCGCCCGCACCCGTATTCCGGTACGGGAATGAACCCTGCCAGGTATTCGCGAAGAGTTCGCCGGCCGGACTCAGCTCATCGCCCCACGCGTAGTCCGTGTCCTTCGCATTGGCCTGAGCGGCCCGCTCCCACTCCACCTCGGTCGGGAGCCGCTTGCCGGCCCATACCGCGTACGCAGTCGCATCCGTGAAACACACCTGGACCACCGGGTGCTCGTCCCGCCCGGCAAGATCCGAGCTCGGTCCGAACGGATGCCGCCAGCTCGCGCCAGGTGTCCACTCCCACCATGCCCGCCAGTCGCGAAGGTCGACCGGACCGGCCGTCGGACGGAACGCCAGACTGCCCGGTGCCCGCTCGGCCTCGCTGAGGTGCGGGTACTCGGCCGCGTCCAGCCGCCGTTCCGCGACGGTCAGATATCCCGTCGCATCCACGAACTCGGCGAACTGCCTGTTGGTGACCGGGTGCCGGTCCAGCTCGAAGGCTGCCACCGAAGCGCGGTGCGCCGGCGCCTCCTCCGGGTAGAACCGGTCAGAGCCCATCAGGAACGAGCCCGCGGGGATCACGAGCATGTCGAGCTCGGTGAGGGGTGTCACCATTGCTGCGCCCGTCAGTTCGCCAGCACGGCGCCGGAAGGTACCGGCTGCGAAGGGTGAGGAGTGTCGCCAAGGTCCGCCTGCAGCTTCCTCAGCCGCACTGTGAGGTCCGCGCGGATATCGAAGTATTCGGCAGCGTGATAGACGTTGCGGAGTTCCTCCGGGTCCTCGAGCAGGTCGTACATTTCCCATTCGGGCGGGTACACGTGGTCAGACGACCCCGGCAGACCCATCCCGTCGTTGTAGAAGTAGATGAGCTTGTACCGGTCGGTTCGGATGCCGTAGTGCGCGAGGGCGTGGTGGTGCTGGTCGTCGTTCTCGTAGTACCGGTAGTAGATGGAATCCTGGGTGGGTTCATCCGATCCGGTGAGCTGCGGCCAGAAACTGACCCCCTGCATCCGTTCGTGCGGCTCCACTCCGGTCGCATCGAGAATGGTCTGCGCGAAGTCGACGTTGGTGACGAGTTGCGAAATCGTTCCCGCAGGGGCGATCGCGTTCGGATAGCTCAGAACCAGCGGCATCCGAATCGACTCCTCGTACATGAATCGCTTGTCGAACCAGCCATGGTCACCGAGGAAGAAGCCCTGATCCGAGGTGTACGCGAGAAGCGTGTCGTCGAAGTCGCCGCGCGCCCGCAGCCAGTCGATGACGCGGCCGACGTTGTCGTCGACGGACGCCACACAGGCGAGGTAGTCCTCCATGTAGCGCTGGTACTTCCAGAGGGCGAGCTCCTCCGGGGTGAGGCCGTCAGGCGGTGCCACCTTCAGGTCGTTTACGTCGAGGTAGTCGGCGACCCGCATGGTCGCGTGCCTTGCCGCCATCGACCGCGTGGCGTAGTCGTCGTCGAACGTCCCTGGCACCGGGATCTTCTCGTCGGCGTACATGCCCTTGTGCTTGTCGTCAGGTTCCCACGATCGGTGCGGCGCCTTGTGGTGGATCAGCAGGCACCACGGGTCATCGCCCTCGAGAGAGTCGACCCAGCCGAGTGACAGGTCCGTGATGATGTCGGTCGCGTAGCCGGGCTCGATCCGCACGCCGTCCTCCGTCAGAATCTGCGGATCGAAGTACTCCCCCTGCTCTCGCAAGACGGCCCAGTAGTCGAAGCTCTCCGGGTCGTGACCTTTGCCCTCACCCATGTGCCACTTGCCCACGATGCCCGTGCGATACCCCGCTTGCTTGAGGAGCGACACGAAAGTGGGCTGGCTCGCATCGATCGGGGTGTCGAGCGTCGTCACCTTGTTGATGTGGCTGTGCGTGCCGGTCAGGATCGCTGCCCGGCTCGGCGTGCAGAGGGCGTTGGTGCAGAAGCAATTGTCCACGCGCACGCCTGCAGCGGCGATCTCGTCGATGCGCGGCGTTGTGTTCACGACGGAGCCGTATGCGCTGATCGCGTGCGATGCATGATCGTCAGTGAGGATCAGAACGATGTTCGGTCGTCTGCGTGTGGATGTCATGGTTCTCGCTTCGTGGTTCGAGCCGGATGCCGCAGGGGCACCGGGGATTACTTCTGGTAGGACGCGTCGTCGAATCCGCTGAGGGAGGGGTCGTACCCGACCCCGCCGACGTCATACATCGTGGTCATCCAGTGATAGAACTTGTCGCCGCGTTCTCGCAGAAGGTCGTAAAGCCTCTGCATCATGGACTCGCGGATGTCTGCCATGTCGGGCAGCGTGAAGACGTTGTTCAACTCGTCCGGGTCACGGTGCAGGTCGTAGAGCTCGTTGACGGATTCCGGGTTGACGACCAGCTTGTACCGGTCATTGCGGAGCATCCGCTGGGCTATCGGGAAGTGGTGTCCGTGGTACTCGCAAACGATGTCCTCCGCCCAGTGCGGATTCTCGCCGGAGACCAGCGGAACGAGGCTGCGCGAGTCGACCGCGGGCGCCGGGTCCAGCCCGGCGAGCTCAAGGAAGGTCGCGGTGCAGTCGAGCAGGCTGACGAATTCTTCCCGCACTTGTCCGGCCGGTGCTCCCGGAATGCGGACGATCCCCGGAGTCCGGTAGATGTCTTCGTACATGGCCGGGCCCTTGTCATGCAGGCGATGCGAGCCGGTGAATTCGCCGTGGTCGCAACTGAAGAACACGGCGGTGTCATCGACCAGGCCGAGGCGCTCCATGGCACCCATGACGCGCCCGATCTGCTCGTCGATCAGGGTGACGTAACCCCAGTAGATCGCGATGAGCTTGCGACTCGTCTCAATCGGCATCGTGTCGAAGGCCCAGTGGTCGCTGTAGTTCTGCTGTACCGGCGGCTTGCCGACGAAGGTCTCGGAGATCGATTTGGGCAGTTCGATGTCGGCCGGGTCGAACTTGTCAAAATATTCGTTCGGCACCACGTAAGGAAGGTGGGGTCCGAAGAAGTGCAGGCCGAGGAAGAACGGCTTGCCGTCGTTCTCGCGGTCTGCGGCGTAGCGTTCGAGCATTTCGATGGCGCGGGTGGCCAGGTAGTACTCGAACGTCGCCTCGACGGGCTGGTGCAGCCGAGCGGCGAGCAGGTTGCCCGGCCCGCCGTTCGGCAGCGTGCCACGTATTTGATCACTGATCTCGTACGGCGGGAGGCCGTTCGCGGTCAGGTAGGCCAGATAATCCTCGTTCTCCACCGGGTTGTGCCAGCCGGGCAGGTCGGGCCCGTCGAACCCGTAGTACGCCGCGTTCTTGTCGTTGCCCGCGTGCCACTTGCCGATGAGGCCGGTGTTGTAGCCGTTGTCGCGGAGCGTTTCGGCGAACGTGAACTGCCCGTCGGGGAGATCTTCCAGATAGCCGACGTTGCGCTCGTGGTTGGCGAGCAGCTTGTGACGGAACGGGGCCTGCCCGGTGAGCAGGCTCGCCCGCGCGGGCGTGCAGATCGCGGTGGGTGTGTACCACCGGTCAAAGCGCGTGCCCGTGCGAGCCAGCTCATCGAGCACCGGCGTATCCGCCAGGGCGTTCCCGTACGCACCGAGTGTGTCCACTCGATGCTGATCGGTCATCAGGAAGAGGATGTTTCTGGCCTTCGTCACTTACTCGCCTGCCCCTGTGAAGAGGTCGCCGGTGTAGTACGTGGCCGGGTCGACGGGGGCGGGCAGCTTGCCCGCGGAGACGAAGTAGTCGTTCATTCCTTCGAGCCAGCCGACGACCGAGCCGTCTTCGGTGAGCTCGTCGAGTTCGGCTGTCGTCATGATCTTGACGTTCTTGGCATCCGCCGCGACGTCCTTCTCATCCAGCTGGAGCATGGCCGCGGTCAGGGCGATGGTCTCATCCATGTTCTCAGCGCGGTAGTCGATGGCTTCCCGCAGGGCGCCCAGGACCTTGGAGACGGTTTCCTCGTTCTCGTCGACGAACTTCGGTCCGGAGACGAAGGCGGTCGGGAAGGACACCGTCTCGGCGAAGTCGTCATTCTCAGCGAGGATATTGAGGTCGGGAACCTGCTCCTCGATCGTGCTGATCAGCGGGTACCAGATACCGGCGGCATCCACCTGCTTCGAGGCGAACGCGGCAACGACCGTGGACGGATCCATGGCGACCTTCTCGACATCGTCGATGGTCAGACCGACGGATTCGAGGGCGAGGTTGAGGATCATGTCGCCGGACGTTCCTTCCGGCACGGCCACCTTCTTGCCCTTGAGGTCTTCGAGCGAATCGATTCCCGCCTGGGCGATCACGCGGTCGGCGCTGCCGAGCGTGTTGATGGAGACGATCTTGGCCTGACCGGATGCCGGGAGCCACATGGCGCCTGGGCCGATGTAGCCGAAGTCGAGGTCTCCGGTTCCGAGCGCCTGGATCTGCAGCGGTCCGTTCGTGAAGACGCTGGTCGTGACGTCGATCCCGTTCTTCTCCCAGAGGCCCTGGTCCTCCGCGACCGCGAGGAGGCTCGCTCCGTTGAAGTCGGCGATGTAGCCGAAGTTGACCGGGGTGAGTTCCTCAGGCGCGGCGCTGTCGCCTCCGCCTGATGACGTGGAGGCGCAGCCGGTGAGGGCGAGTGCAAGTACTGCGACGGCGGCAACGATGCCCCGTTTTGTGCGTGCGTGTGTCATGAGTTTCCTTGGTGTCAGTCCGTCAGGGTGGACGGAGTTGAGCCGGCTGCTGTGCCGGTGGTCTGGTGGTAAACGGAGTGCCACACCCGGTTGCGAAGTGCGGTGAACTCGGGGCTCAGGCGCATCTCCTCGGTGCGGGGGTAGGGCAGGTCGACGTCGATGATGTCGAAGATGCGCCCGGGGCGGGCTGCCATCACGACGACGCGGTTGGCGAGGTAGACGGCTTCGTCGACGTCGTGGGTGATGAAGACGACGGTGCGCTTCTCCTGGCTCCACGTGTCGAGAAGCTGCTCCTGCAGTTTCACGCGGGTGAGAGCATCCAGCGCCCCGAACGGTTCGTCCATGAGGAGGATCGTCGGGTCGACCGCATAGGCGCGGGCGATGGCGCAGCGCTGCTTCATACCGCCGGAGAGCATCTTCGGGAGGGCATCGGCGAACTGGCTGAGCCCGACCATCTCGATGAAGTGCTCGGCCTTCTCGCGTCGTTCCTTCGCGGGGAGCCCGGCTGTCTTCAGGCCGAACTCGACGTTCTTGCGCACGGTCAGCCAGGGGAAGAGCGCGTACTGCTGAAAGATCACTCCACGCTCAGGGCCGGGCCCCGAGACGGCTTTGCCGTCGACGAGGGCCTGTCCACTGGTCGGTGCATCAAGCCCGGCGAGGACGTTCATGAGGGTGCTCTTGCCGCAGCCCGAGGGGCCGACGACCGTGACGAACTCGTTGTCGGCGACGTCGAGCGACACGTTGTCGAGGGCGATGAATTCTTCGCCGCTGAGGTCGAAGGTCTTCGTTACTCCCTGCACCGAGATCCGTGCGGGGGTGGTTCCCTGAGGGGTCACCGTGGGTGAAGCGATCATCGACGTTCCTGCCATCCGGTCAGTTTGCGTTCAGCGAAAAGGAGAATGCGGTCCATCAGCAGACCGAGGATGCCGATCGTGATGAGGCCGACGAAAATGGTGGGCAGGTCGTAGTAGATCTGGGCCTGCTGCATTCGGAAGCCAAGGCCCTGCTGGGCGGCGATGAGCTCTGCGGCGACGAGGGTGGACCAGGATGCGCCGAGGCCGACCCGCATGCCGACGAGGATGAACGGCGTCGACGCCGGCACGACCACCCGGATAAAGATGCCGCCGTCTTTGCTGCCGAGCACCCGGGCGGCGTTGATGAGTGTGCGGTCGACGTTGACGACGCCCTGGAACGTTGAGATCACGCAAGCGAAGAATGCGGCGAGGAAGATGACGAATATCTTCGGCTCCTCACCGATTCCCATCAGCACGATGGCGAGTGGGATGATCGCGAGCGGCGGGATGGTGCGGAAGAACTGCACCCACGGCTCGATGAGCCCGCGGGCGATGGTGTACCAGCCCATGAGGAACCCGACCGGGATGGCGACGAGGGTGCCGAGTGCGAACCCGATGAGCACGCGGGTGAGGCTGGCGGTGATGTCGGCGATCAGCACGCCGCTCGCGATCAGTTCGCCGGCGCGTTCGACGACCTCCACCGGCGTCGGCAACCGGAATCCGGCGAGGGACAGAGCCCACCAGAGAAGGATGCCGCCGACGACACTGACGAGGTTCAGGGTGAGGAGAAGTTTGCGGTTCTTGACCCCGACCTTCGGGCTCTTCTTCACCGGTGCGCCGGGCTGGGCCCCTGTGGCGATCGCTTGGGTGGCGGTCATGCGCTTTGCTCCCCGTGGGGATCGCGCCGGGAGGTGCGAATGGTCATGAAATGCTCCTTTGCATGGGGCTCTGCGGCGAGTCGAGGTGCGTGGTTTCGGGATAGCTGGCGAGGAGGGGCGACTGGTGGAACATCGCGGCGATCGCGCCGAGGGCGCCGTCGTCGTCGCCCAGCTGGGCGAGGCGGATGTGGGGTGCGGCTTCGGGGACGGGCAGGAGCTCATACGCGATCGTCGCGATGGCCTGTTCGAAGATCACGTCGGCGATCTGCACCACTTCGCCACCGATGACGATCTCGCCGGGGTTCAGCGCGACGGCGACAGAGCCGAGAACACGGCCGAGGGCATCCCCGACGTCCCGGAGCACACTGGCGACGATCGGGTCGCCCTTGGCGACGGCCGCGCTGAGGTCGTCGAACGAGTTGATCGGCACGCCCTTGGCGGTGCAGTTCGCGAAGATCGCCGGAACTGAGGCGATCGTCTCGAGGCAACCGCGTTTGCCACACCGGCACTGGATGCCGTTGGGGCTGACCGAGATGTGTCCCAGCTCGCCGGCGAACCCGGAATCCCCAGTGACGAGGTGGCCACCGACGACGAGTCCGCCGCCGATGCCGTCGGAGAGACGAACGTAGAGGAGGTTCTGCGCGCCTGCGCCGCTCCCCCAGATCGCCTCGGCGAGCCCGGCGAAGCGGGTGTTGTTATCGATGATGACCGGCACGCCGAACTTCTCGACGAACGAGCTGTAGACGAGGTCACCGGCGGGGCGCACGGTGGTGCTTCCTGGAACCGGGGTGGACTTGGGCATCCGCGGCGAGAAGGGGCCGGGGAAGCCGACGCCGACGCCCTGCAGGGCTCCGTAGTGAACGCTGGCTTCGGCCCCGATGCGTTCGATCAGTTTGAAGCAGCTGTCGATACGCTCCGGCCACGCCGAGTCGGCCTCGTAGAATTCAGCTCCCGACGCGATGATCTCGTGCGCGGCGTCCGAGACGGCGACGCGGACCCGGCGGTGGCCGAAGTCGACGCCCATGAACTGCCCTGCGCCGGGGTCGAGAGCGAGGCGTTCGGCGGGCCGTCCGCGACCGGCGCGCGCATCGGCATCCGTGTTCGCGATCGTGATCGCCCCACGTTCGAGCAGGACATTAGTGATCTCGGAGAGGGTGGTGCGCGAGAGTCCGACCCGGTTGGCGATCTCGCCTCGGGTCAGCGCTCCGTGCTCCCGAAGCACCCGCAGAACGCGGTCTTCGTGAGTTTGGCGGATGAGTGTATGCACTCCAGCGGGCTTGAACACATGGCAACGATAGGTAGGGCGAATTATTCCGTCAACAGTCCGACATAATTCGGTTCAAAAAATGTCTGAATCCCTGCAGAATTCGTCCAGGCCCGGAAATTCGCGGATCTCGGATGCCGTCAGTGAAGATCCGCGTCCTCGTGGGCTTTCGGCGGAGGGCGACGATGTCGATGCACACCGCCAGGATTCGCCCGTGATCGGGTCATTTCGGGCATAGTCTTGGCGCGATCGCGACGGACAGACGATCGACAACGGAAGGACCCCATGGCGACGAAACGATTCCCCTCGGCCGTGTTCGGCCACGGACAGGAACCCGACGCACGCTTCAGCCTCGCGAACGAGCGCACCTTCCTGGCCTGGATCCGAACCTCGCTGGCGCTCATCGCCGCCGGCGTCGCGCTCGAGGCGTTGCAACTGCCGATCGAGCCCAGGCTTCGTCTCGTCTCAGCGTTCCTCTTCCTCGCGCTCGGAATCGTCGCGCCCGCTCACGCCTGGCTCAGCTGGATCCGCACGGAACGGGCTCTGCGCGAGAGCAAGCCGCTCCCCGGACCGGGCTTCTCCGGCATCCTCGCGGCCGGCGTCATCGTGGGCGGCCTCCTGATCGGCATCGGGTTGCTCCTGTGAGTTCGGCCGAGCTCTTCGACGAGGGCCTGCAGCCCGAGCGCACGCACCTCGCGTGGCAGCGCACCCTGCTCGCCCTCGGCCTGGGCTGTGCCGTCTCGGTGCGACTGACGGCGCCGCAACTCGGGCTGGTCGGGGTCGCGGTGTCGCTCGGCGGGCTCGCCGCGGTGGTGGTCGCCTACGTGCTGATCCGGCTCCGCTATCGGCGGGTCACCCAGTCACTGCGGTCGACCCAGACGCTGGCCCTGGTGAGCGCGTGGCCGCTCGCGCTCGTCGCACTCGCCACCGGATGCCTCGGTGTGCTGGCCGCGCTCTTCGTCGTGTTCGGTCTGCCGCTCGTCTGATGCGGCACCTACTCACCGGTTCCGGACGAGATCACCACGTACGCCGGGTGATCTCGTCCGGAAGTCGTGAGTAGATAGCTGCCCGGCCCGCCTCAGATCAGGAACGAAATCCCGAGCGACGCCAGCACGCCGAACGCGACGCCCCAGACGGTGATCGAGATGACCATCCAGAGGATCACGGCGTTCCGCGAGGCACCGAACGACACCATCGCAGCAGAGGTGAACTGGTTGGGCAGGATCAGCCAGCCGAGCATGCTCACGCCTGCGACGCCGTACTTGTCGAAGCTCTCACGCAGCCGCTGCCTGCGGGGCGTCTCGGGCTTCGGCGCCCTGCCGCTCCTCACCTTCGACCGCACGCCATGAGCGCTGAACACGAAGATGAGCATGGAGAGGATGTTGCCGACGATCGCGGCAGCGATGGCGATCACCGGATTGATGCCGGACAGCACCCCGATGACCGCGCCGAAGTGTGACTCGATGAACGGGATCGCCGCAGCAAGGATGACGCCGACCCATTGCAGCAGGTCGGGAAGTCCGGCGGTGAAGTTCTGGAGCAGGTCGATCATGATGGATGCCTTTCGGTCGGGAGCGATGCGATGCCACCACGTCGGGTCAGGAGTTGCCGGACCCGGGGTGCTGAATCCATCCTTTCCGGGAGACGAAGGCCGCAGAAGTGTCGCCGCGTCACGGCATCCGCAGTGCTTTCGCATCTCTGACCGTGACAAATGTCACTGCTCTACGCTGGACGACATGTCCACCCGAAACCCCGCGAACAGGCGACCATCGTGACCCGGCAGAGCCCGGCCGAGGCCACCGCGATCGACGCACCCCGGCGCGGAGACCAGAGCCGCGGCGTGCAGGCAACTTGGACCTACACGCTTGGCTCGATCCTGTTCATCTTTGTCGTGCTCGACGCGATCCTGATCCTGACCGCGGTGTCGAACTACTCCGCATCGCAGGCCCCGATCGACGCCGTGCTGATCGTGCTGTATCTGGTGTCGGCTGCGCTGCACATCCGATACTGCTGGTTCCTCCGGGTCGGTCTCGGCGGTGGGATGCCGCGTCTCGGCTGGACGCTCGCACTCCTCACCCCCGCCGTGGCCGCGTGGGTGCTCGGGCTCTTCACCCCGGATGCCGGGCTGTTCGCGGCCCTGCCCCTGTGGATCGCGCTCAACGTCATCGCACCGCTTCTGCCCTCCGGGCAGCGCTGGACTCTCCTCCTCTCCGGGGCGATCGTGGCGGCGGCGCATCCGATTCTCGCCTCGACGCTGTTCGGGCAGACGTTCGACCTCGGCGAGATTTCCCGGGCCTGGCTGCTCGTCACCTACGGAGCGATGCTGCCCGTGATGGTGCTCACCAGCCTCTGGTGGTGGAAGGTCGTCGTCACCCTCGACAGGCATCGGTCCATGGCCGCCGACCTCGCCGTCGCACAGGAGCGGCTGCGATTCGCCTCAGATCTCCACGACATCCAGGGCCACCACCTGCAGGTGATCGCGCTCAAGTCGGAACTGGCCGAACGGATGCTCGCCATCGACCCCGAGTCTGCCCGCGAACACATTCACGAGACCCGGCTGATCGCGAAGCAGGCGCTCGAGGAGACCCGCTCGCTGGTGGCCGGCTACCGCGAGGTCGATCTGGCGTCCGAACTCGAGAACGCACGCGAAGTGCTCGCCGCCGCAGGTGCCGACTGCGACCTGACGGTCGGCGCGCTGCCGGCGAATGCGGACGTGGCGCGAACCCTCGCCCTCGTCGTGCGGGAAGCGACCACGAACATCCTGCGCCACAGCGCCGCGACCCGCGCATCGATCCGGCTGGCGTCGAACCCCGACGGCTGCATCCTCGAGATCGACAACAACGGGGCCGTGTCGACGACGGATGCCCCCGGGCACGCAGACAGCAGCGGTCTCGCCGGACTCCGCGACCGGGTTTCGGCGTTGAACGGACAGCTGACGACCGAAGCAGACGGCGACCGGTTCACCCTGCGCGTCTTCGTGCCGTCGAAGGTCAGGGCTGAGGCATGACCGATTCACAGACGAAGGTCATCCGACTGCTGATCGCGGATGACGAGCACCTCATCCGCGGGGCGCTGAGTGCCCTGCTCAACCTGGAGCCCGACATCGAGGTCGTCGCGAGCGTCGACAACGGGGTCGCGGCGGTGGAACTCGCCCAGCAGACGAAACCGGATGTCTGCCTGCTCGACCTCGAGATGCCGCAGGCCGACGGCCTCGAGGCTGCGGCCAAGATCCTGTCGACGGTGGCGACGAAGGTCGTGATCGTCACCCGGCACGCCAGGCCCGGTGTGTTGCGGCGAGCGCTCGCGGCGCGGGTGTCCGGGTTCGTGCCGAAGTCGACGCCCGCCGAGGACCTGGCCGATGTGATCCGGGATGTCGCCGCGGGCAAGCGCTACATCGATCCGGAGATCGCGGCGACGGCGCTGACCGCCGAGCGGTGTCCGCTGACCGACCGGGAGCTCGATGCTCTCCGGTTCAGCCGCTCGACGATGAGCGTGCAAGAGATCGCCGACCGGCTGCACCTGGCGGCGGGAACGGTGCGCAACTATCTGTCGTCGGCGATGACGAAGCTCGATGCCCGGTCACGGCATGAGGCGGCGGAGATCGCGTGGCAGCAGGGCTGGATCTAGCTCCCCTCCCTGATCGAGCCCGCCCGGTGATCGAGCCGGCCCGCTGATCGAGCCCGCCCGCTGATCGACCCCCGCCCGCTGATCGAGCTTGTCGAGATCAAGGGCTCACTGCAGACCCGTGGTCTCGACAAGCTCGACCGACGGAGCAAAGCTCAGCGCGCAGGCCGCCCAGCATCTGTCACCGTGGTCTGGATCCGGTACAGGCTCGACGACGCCGTGAGGTAGAGCTCGGTTCCGTCTGGTCCGCCGAAGCACACGTTCGACACGACCTCGGGCACCGGCAGGGTGAGCAACAGCGTGCCGTCCGGCGCGAACACCTGCACGGCATCCCCCGACGACGTCCACACCCGGCCGGCCGTGTCGACCCGCAGCCCATCGGCGGTTCCCGCGGGTTCGATGAAGAGCCGTCCCTCCCCCGTGTCGACCCGGTAGACGCGGATGTGCCCCGCGTCACCCTCAAGTCCGGTGTCGGTGACGTAGAGCAGCGTCTCATCGGGCGAGAACGCGAGGCCATTCGGGTGCACCAAGTCGGTGATCACCGGGGTCGCGACGCCGGTGCTGGGATCGAGGCGGAAGACGAAGCATCCGCCGTACTCTTCAACACCGGGGTGGCCCTCGCGGCCGCTCTCCTGGATGCCGTAGGGCGGGTCGGTGAACCAGATCACCCCGTCGGATGCCACGACGACGTCGTTCGGCGAGTTGAACCGTCCGCCTTCCCAGCGGTCGACGAGCACCTCGACCTCTCCGTCGACCTCGCGTTCGACGGCCCTGCGGCCGTGACTGCACTGCACGACGCGTCCTTCGAGGTCGAGGATGCGTCCGTTGTTGTACTCGACGTCGTCTCGGTGCACGCGCGTCTCGCCGCTCGCCCGGTCGAACTCAAGGATGCGGTTGTTCGGGATGTCGCTGAAGCGCACCGACTGCGAGTCCGGCAGCCACACCGGGCCCTCGAGCCAGTCGCCGCCGGTCCAGAGCTTTTCGAGTTCGCCGGCGATCAGGCCGTGGCTGTCGGAGAAGGAGTCGTTCGCGGGAGCCGTCATGGGCCCACGCTAGCAACTCCGTTCTTGACACAACCCGACATGCAGGGTTTAGTGTGGCAGCCATGTGGATTTTCATGCGCGACCGCATTTCCTGACTCGACGCACCGCAGGGTTGGCTTCCGATAGCGCGACCCCTCCGAGCGAACACTCTTCCTGAGACTCCTCCTGTGCGCCGTGACGACACGTAGCCAGACGAAGGTTTTTGCCATGCGCACTCCACTACACATTTCGATGGTCGGCACCACGGCGCCGAGCCACATCTATCCATCGCTCGCGCTGATCCGTGAGCTCATCAACCGCGGTCATCGCGTCACCTACGCCGTCGGGGAACAGCTCGTCGAACTGGTCGAACCCACAGGGGCGGAAGTGATCCCCCATCCATCGATCCTCCCGCTCGACGACACCGAGTGGCCGGAGGATCCGGGCGGCGCAATGCGGGTGTTCCTCGACGAAGGGATCGCAGTCTTCCCGCTGCTCGCCGAGCAATACGACGCCGACCCGCCTGACCTGTTCCTGTACGACATCGGCGGCCTGCCTGCTCCTCTCCTCGCCGCTCGCTACGGCGTACCGGCGGTGCAGTTGTCGCCGACCTACGTGGCGTGGGACGGGTACGAGGAGGATTTCGCCGAGTTCATCGAGACCCTCCAGGCATCCGAGTCAGGAATCGCCTACTACGCGACGTACAACGCGTGGCTGCGCGAGAACGGCATCGAAACGGATGCCACGGTGTGGCAGAGCAGACCCCAACACGGTCTGAGTCTCATCCCGCGGGCGATGCAACCGAACGCCGAGAAGGTGGCCGACAACATCCAGTTCGTCGGCCCGTGTCTCGACCCGGTGCGCCTCGCAGACGCCAGCTGGCAGCCGCCGGCGAGCGGAAGGAAGGTGCTGCTGGTCTCGTTCGGCACCGCGTTCAACGACCAGGCGCCGGTCTACCGGGCCTGCATCGAAGCGTTCGACGACTCGGAGTGGCACGTTGTGATGGCCATCGGTCAGCACGTCGATCCCGCCGAGCTCGGAGACCTGCCCGACAACATCGAGGTGCACCGCATGGTGCCGCAACTCGCGGTACTCGCCCACGCGGATGCCTTCATCACCCACGCGGGAATGGGCAGTTGCACCGAGGCGCTCTGGTTCGGGGTTCCGACGGTTGCGATCCCGCAGGCGGTGGACCAGTTCGGCAACGCCGCGATGCTCGAGGCGCTCGGTGTCGGGAGGCACCTGCCTGCTGATGAGGTGAGTGCGTCGGCGCTGCGCGCGGCGGTCGACGGGGTTGCTTCGTCAGCGGATGTCGCCACCCGGCTCGCATCGATCAGCGCCGAGGTGCGCGCGAACGGCGGGGTCGAGAAGGCGGCGGATGCGGTGGAGGGCTTCCTCCCCGCGCGCTGATCGCCCTTCACGTACTCACCTGTTCCGGACCTACTCACCCGGCGTACCTGGTGAGTAGGTCCGGAAGTGGTGAGTAGGTGGAGCGGCCACTCTGTCGGACGCCGAAAAGGGTCACTGTTCTCGAGAAACAGTGACCCTTTCAGGCACAGCAGCGGACGATGAGACCTACGCGGCAGGCGCCGGGATCGTCGCCGTGTCGATGACGAAGCGGTAGCGCACGTCACTCTTGATGACGCGCTCGTAGGCCTCGTCGACCTGGTCGGCGCTGATCACCTCGACGTCGGCACCGAGGCCGTGCTCGGCGCAGAAGTCGAGCATTTCCTGCGTCTCGCGGATGCCGCCGATGTTGGATCCGGCGAGGCTGCGGCGTCCGCCGGTGAGCGAGAAGACGCCGAACGTCTGCGGCTTCTCGGGAAGTCCGACGAAGACCATCGACCCGTTGAGGGTGAGCATCGACAGGTACTTGTCGATCGGCAGGTCAGCCGAGACCGTGTTGATGATGAGGTCGAAGCGCTTGCGGTTCTTCTTGAAGGTGTCCGGGTCCGACGTGGCGAAGTAGTCGGTCGCACCGAGGCGCATGCCGTCTTCCTGCTTCGACAGGGTCTGGCTGAGCACGGTCACCTCGGCGCCGAGCGCGGCCGCGATCTTGACGCCCATGTGGCCGAGGCCACCCATACCGACGATCGCGACCTTCTTGCCCGGGCCTGCACCCCAGTGCTTGAGCGGCGAGTAGGTGGTGATGCCCGCGCAGAGCAGCGGTGCGGCGACGTCGAGGCCGATGCCCTCGGGGATGCTCAGCACGTAGTTCTCGTTCGCGACGATCGAGGTGCTGTAGCCGCCGTACGTCTCCTCACCGGAGTACTCACGCCCGTTGTAGGTGGCGACGTTGCCCTTGAGGCAGAACTGCTCCTCGCCGGCGAGGCAGTTCTCGCACTCGCGACAGGAGTCGACGAAGCACCCGATGCCGACGCGGTCGCCGACCTTGTGCTTGGTGACATCCGAGCCGACGGCGCTGACGATGCCGGCGATCTCGTGGCCGGGCACCATCGGGAAGATCGCCGCACCCCACTCTTCACGCGCCTGGTGGATGTCGGAGTGGCAGATGCCTGCGTAGGCGATGTCGATCTGCACGTCATTGGAGCCGACGTCGCGACGTTCGATGGTGGAGCGCTCGAAGGCTGCTCCAGCGGATGCTGTGACGAGGGCGGGCACGGTGGTGGTCAAGGATTACCTCCGGAAGTGGGTGGGGCTGCCGCGTCTGCGCGGCTGCAGTTAACGCTACAGCGCCCTCCCGCTTCGAAGAGGACCCTTGCACCTCTCCGTCGATCGAGTGTCCGCACAGCACTGTGCCCCGGTGGTCACCGACCACCGGGGCGCAGACTGGTTGTTTCTACTCGAACAGGCGCGGAGCGAAGTCGATCAGGTTCTTCTGCCAGACATCCCATCCGTGCGGGCCGACGGTGACGCCGTTGAACTCGTACTCGACACCCAGCCCATCAAGAGTCTTCATCATCGCCAACACGTTGGGATAGGTGAAGTCCGTGATGTCACCGGTGTAGAGACGCACGAGGTCCGTCTCCGCATTGACTTTCGCCACATCAATGTTCGGCGGAACGCCGAACAGGAATCCGGCGAACGCACCCACCTGTGAGAACTCGCCCGGGTTGCTGAGCAGCAGGCTCATCGTCCGCTGTCCTCCGAGCGAGAGCCCCGCGATCGCGCGCTGGTCGGGGTCGTCACTGACGTGATAGGCGCCCTCCACCGCCGGCAGAACGTTGCCGAGAAGCTCTGACGGGTAATTGTTCACGTTGCCGTTCGGCATCACGACGACCATCGGATCGATGGAACCATCGAGGGTGAGGTTGTCGAGGATCTGTTTCGCACGACCGACCTCGACCCAGTCGGTCCACGTCTGTCCGCCTCCGTGGTTCAGAACGAAGAGCGGATACGCCTCCGCGCGGTCCGCGTCGTATCCCGGCGGTGTCCACACATAGGCGCTGCGCTGCTGCTGCGCGACGGTGCTCTGGTAGGTGAGAACGTCGAGCTCTCCCCCCTGCCCCTCGGCGACGTCTGCGAGGAGTCGTGACTCCTCACCAGACACGAAGAAGGTGCTCCAGGTCGGCTCGGTTGTCACCTTCGTCGGGTTCGAGGTGTCCTTCACCGAGACGCCGTCGACGATGAACTTGTAGTAGTACGACCACGGATCCAGCGGCCCGACGGTCGCTCGCCAGCGGTCACCCACCTTGCTCGCTTCGACGCGCAGCCAGCTGCCGCCAGGGCCCCAGTTCGCCCACACCGACACGTATTTGGCGTCGGCGAACTCGGTGCTCGTCTCGAAGGTGACGAATCCGTCGTCTGTGACCCACGGGGTCGGCGTCGTGCCTGCGGCGGGAAGCACGAACGGCTTCTCGATGTCGACGTGGCCCTCGCTGAAGCCGGCGTCACCGGTCTTCTTTCCATGGAACAGCCGCGGCGCGAAGTCGATCAGGTTCTCCTGCCAGGCGTTCCAGTTGTGACCGGCATCCGGGTTGGCCCCATCGAACTGGTACTCGAGACCGAGAGTGTCGAACTTCTGCATCGATGCGAATACGTCGTTGTAAGCGATATCCGTCTGATTCCCCACGTACAGGCGGAACAGTTCGGTCTGCTTGTTGATCTTCTTGACCGGGATGTCGGCGAGGTCGCCGAAACGTCCCGCTCCGAAGGTGCCGACGTACGCGAACATTCCCGGATGCTTCGTCAGCACCTCGAAGGTCTGGCCACCGCCCATGGACAGTCCGGCGAGCGCCTGGTCCTTCTTCGCCTTCGACACGTTGTACGCATCGTCGACGGCGGGCATCAGGTTATCGACGAGCTCGCTCGAGAAGTCGGGAACATTGCCGTTGCCCATCACGACGACCATGTCTGCGAGTTCTCCGGAGAGCGACAGGTTGTCGAGGATCTGCTCGGCTCGGCCGACTTCGATCCAGTCGCGGTAGCTCTGACCACCGCCGTGCTGCAGGTACAGCACCGGGTACGGCTTGCCCCGCTCCCGATAGCCGGGCGGAGTCCAGACGAGCGCGGATCGTTCTTCTCCCGCGACGGCACTGTCATAGGTGAGCGTGTCGATGGAACCGGCGGCTTGCGGCGCATCCGCCAGCAGATTCGCGGACTCACCGGGAACGAAGAACGTGCTCCATTCCGGTTCGGACGCGACCGACGTCGGATTTGTCGGGTCTTTGAACGTCTTCGAGTCGTCACCTGTCACCTGGTAGTAGTACAGCCCTGGCTCGAGTGGCCCGAGGGTTCCTGCCCAGTTGGACCCGCTCCGGGACAGGCCGTACTGGGCCCAGTTGGCTGAGGCGCCGAAGTTGCCCTCGATCACCAGGTTGGACACCGGTCCGACCGCCGCTTCGACGTCGGCGTTCGGCACCGCGAACCGGACGTACCCGTCGTCGAGCTGGGTGACCCACGGATCTGCAGCGACCGCGGGCTGGCTCACGACCAGCACGCTCGCCGCGACGGCGATCCCGGTGGCAAGGCCGGCGAAACGACGCCATCGCGACGATCGACGGGGTCGATGTTCAAGAGCAGTGATCTCCATGAATTCTGTTCCTTTTCCTTTCGCCCCACCCTCTGGCGGGGCGTTACACAGTCATCTCCGCCCGGGACAGGACCCTGCGGCAGAAGGCTGGAAAGGCTACGAAATCGAAAACTCGGGTAATTTACCACGTCGTAAATTCCATCCGGGACTCATGCTTCCGGCATCCGGGAGGCTTGTCAAGCAAAACCTGAGCGGCGCCTGGTTTGTGACGCGGACTCCGCAGACCGCCCTGCACCGCTGGCGCCGGCGTGCCCGGTGTCGTATATATTGACCCTGAGCGCGACAACGGATGGAGCCACGATGAGATCGACCATGCGCGACGTCGCGCAGGTAGCCGGGGTCTCAGCGAAAACGGTTTCCAACGTCATCAACGACCATCCGCACGTCCGGTCACACATTCGGGAACGCGTCCGCAAAGCGATAGTCGAGCTGGACTACCGGCCCAATCAGTCCGCGCGCGGCCTGCGCTACGGCAAGACCGGCGTGATCGGCCTCGCCGTCCCTTCCCTGCGCGAGAACTACTTCGCCGAACTGGCCGACTCCGTCATCCGCGCCGCTGAGAAGCGGGGGCTCAACGTTCTCATCGGCCAGACGAACGGCGATCGTGCCAACGAACTCGACGCGATCAGAGGCCTCCGCCTGCAGGGCACTGACGGGTTGCTGCTCAGCCCGCAAGGCCTGGCGCAGCGAGACGTCGACGCACTGAACGTTCCGCTGCCACTGGTGTTGCTCGGCGAGAGGATCTTCGGTGGTCCGACCGATCACGTCACCATGCACAACGTCACGTCCGCGCAGGCGGCGGTCGAACACCTCCTCGTCCGCGGTCGAACACGCATCGCGATCATCGGCGCGCCAGACCCCGACGATACCGATCCGAGCTCAGCGATGCTCAGGCTTCAGGGATACCGCAAAGCTCTCGAGGCCGCGGGAATCCCCGAAGCGCCCGAGCTCATCTGCGTGACCGGTCACTGGAGTCGCGAGGCCGGCGCGGTCGCCGTCCGCCGTCTCGTCGACGACGGGGTCTCTTTCGACGGTGCGTTTGCCCTCAACGACAGCCTCGCCCTCGGTGCCCTCCGGGCGTTGGGCGAGGCGGGCCTCCGGGTGCCGGAGCAGGTCGCGGTCATCGGCTTCGACAACATCGACGAAGCCCGCTTCTCGGTGCCGTCGCTGACGAGCGTCGACCCTGGGCGGGATTCCATCGCCGAGATGGCGGTGCAGATGCTCGTCGAACGGGTTCGCGAGAAGGGCGACCCGCGCGCGCCCCGGCTCAGCAAACCGGAATTCCGTATCGTGACACGAGAGTCCTCGGGACCCGCGCCCTCTTAGGTCTCAGCCAAGCGCCACCGCCGTCCACGAGACGGCTGGCAACGTCACCGTGAGGATGCCGTTCTCCAGGGACGCGGTGTCGTTCGGCTTCAATCCCACCCGGTCTTGCGCGTCCTTCGTGTTGCTCGCGTACACGTCGTCGTCCGACATCATCTGTGTCTCGAGGATCGACTTCTCGCCCAGCCCGGCCAGGTTCACCGTGACCGTGATCGAGTCGGTGAGTGACCGGTTGACGAGGAAGACGGCGGCGCGTCCGGTCTCTTCATCGTGCGTTGCACCGGCATCCACGAGCGGCACCGTGCCGAGCTCGGCGGACTCGTACTGCTCGGAGTGCACGCGAACGTCGAGGGCGACGCCGACCGCCAGCCGCGACGTGACGGCGAACGGGAAGTAGGTGGTCTGCCGCCAGGCCGGCCCGCCCGGTTCGGTGGTGATCGGAGCGATGACATTCACGAGGATCGCCATCGCCGCCGAGGTCACCCGGTCGGCGTGCCGGAGAAGCGAGATGAGGAGACCGCCGACGACGACGGCATCCGCGACCGAATACACGTCCTCGGCGAGCCGCGGCGCCTCCGGCCAGTCGTCGCCCTCGATCTCATCGGTGCGGTAGAACCGGTCGACCTGCCGCGGAAAGCTCCGCAGGTTCTCGCCGAGGTACCAGACGTTCCACTCATCGAACGAGATGTTGAGGGTCTTGTCGCTGCGCTTCACGGCCTTCACGTGGTCGGCGGTCGCGATCACGACGTCGAGGTAGCGGTCCATCTTGACCGGCGAGGCGAGGAACGAACCGAGGTCGCCGTTCTTCTCCTGGTAGTACCCGTGGCACGAGATGTAGTCGACATCGTCGTAGGTGTGCTCGAGCACTTCGCGGTCCCACATCGGGAACGTCGGCATGGTCGGATGCGACGATCCGGATGCCACGAGCTCCACTCTCGGATCCAGCTGGCGCAGCGCCTTCGCGGTGCGTGAGGTCTTCTTGCCATAGTCCGCGGCTGAGGAGTGCCCGAGCTGCCACGGCCCGTCCATCTCGTTGCCGAGGTACCACATCGAGATCCCGAACGGCTCGGTCCGACCGTTCGCGATCCGCTCGTCGGACAGCGTGGTGTTTTTCGCGATGTTCGCGTACTCGACGACGTCGAGAGCGTCCCTCGTGTCTGCGGTGCCCAGGTTCACCGCGTACATGAGCTCACCGCCGACCTTCTCGACCCACGAGGCGAACTCGTGCAAACCCACCTCATTCGTCTCGCTCGACCGCCAGGCCAGGCTCAGCCGGCGCGGTCGATCTTCCTTCGGCCCGATGCTGTCGCGCCACTGGAACCCTGAGACGAAGTTGCCGCCGGGGTAGCGGATGCCCGTGACGCCCATCTCCTTCACCAGCTCGATGACGTCCTGTCGAAAACCTTCGGCATCCGCCGTGGGGTGGCCGGGCTCGTAGATCCCGGTGTAGACAGCGCGGCCCATGTGTTCGACGAAGGTGCCGAACAGGCGGCGGTTGATCGGACCGATGACGAAACCGGGATCGACGGTCACGCGGGCGTTGGACATACTTCTCCTTAATGCATGGCGAGGGTCGGCACGAGCCGGCGCTGAAACGCCGGGACGACGACTACTTGAGGCTGCCCATCGACAGGCCGCCCTGCCAGTACTTCTGCAGCAGAAGGAACGCGATGATGAGCGGGATCACCGAGACGAGCGAGCCGCTTGTCACGAGGTTCCAGACGAGGCCGCCGGCGGTGGCCGAGTTCGACTGCACCTGCCAGTTGTTGAGACCGACGGTGACGGGCAGGAGAGTCTGGTCCGAGATCATGGCCAGCGGCAGGAAGTAGTTGTTCCAGCCACCGACGACGGAGAGAAGCAGCACTGTCACGATCGCCGGCCGCATCAGCGGCAGGGCGATGGTGGCGAAGGTGCGGAACTCTCCTGAACCGTCGACGCGTGCGGCGTCCAGGAGCTCGTCGGGGATCGCATCCTGAATATAGACACGCATGAGGTACACCCCGAACGGGCTGAGCAGCGACGGCAGGATCACCGCCCAGACGGTGTTGGTGAGCCCGAGGTTGTTGAACAGCACGTATGTCGGGATCACGAGAGCCGTCATGGGAACCATGACCGACGCCAGCAGCACCATGAAGGTGACTGTGCGGCCACGGAAGCGGTACTTCGCGAACGCATACCCGGCGAGTACGGCGAGGATCGTTGCGCCGACTCCTCCCGCGAAGGCATAGAGGAAGGAGTTCGCCATCCACTGCAGATAGATACCGCTGTTGTATGTGGCCAGCTGCGCGATGTTGTCGAACAGGGCGAAGTCCTGGTCGAACCACAACGGCCCGCCGGTGCCGGTGAACAGGCCCTGAGTGGTCTTGGTAGCGGCGACGATCAGCCACCAGATCGGCAGCAGGAAGTAGACGGCGGCGATCGCGAGGATCAGGTGCATCCCGACCGATTTGCGCTCCCCTGGCTTCGGGGTGGCGCGCTTCTTGCGCCGGCCGGAGGAGGTGATGGCGTTGTCGACGAGAGGGACGGGCGAAACAGTCATCAGCGGAGTCCACTCTTCTTGCGGGTGGCGATCAGGAAAATGATCGAGGTGAGGAAGACCAGCAGTCCGAGCGCGAAGGAGATCGCCGACGCATAGTTGAACTGCTGATACGAGAACGCCAGGTTGTAGGCGTACAGGTTGGGTGTGTACGCGGCGTCGATGGCGTTGCCGGCAAGCGGTGCGAGGACTTGCGGTTCGGTGAAGAACTGCAGCGTGCCGATCAGGGAGAACACGATCGTCAGAACGAGCGACGAGGCCACGATCGGGACCTTGATGTGCAGGGCCGTCTGCAGTTTGGTCGCTCCGTCGATCCGGGCCGCTTCATAGATCGATGGGTCGATGGACTGAAGTGACGCGTAGATGATGATCATGTAGTAGCCGGTCCACTGCCAGGTGACGATGTTGGTCAGCGACCAGAAGATCGAATCCCGGCTGAGCAGGTCCGGTGCCTGAGTGTTGAGGAACTCGAACAACGTCACGAGTGGGCCGAACGACGGGCTGTAGAGGAATCCCCACATGAGGGCACCGATGACACCGGGGATCGCGTACGGCACGAAGATGAGCAACCGGGTGAATCGGGAGAACCGCGTGCGCACGTCGTCGAGGATCAGCGCGAAGATCAGCGCGAGACCGATCTGGAGTGGAACGAACACGATCGCGAATCCGGCGACCCTCACCATCCCGGAGAGGAATCGTTCATCGTTGAACGCCCGCACGTAGTTGGCGAGCCCTGAGAACTGTTCGCCGCCGGCGAGGGTGTTCGTGTGCAGGCTCATCCAGAAGGCGTATGCCAGCGGAAGCACCAGGAACACGAGAAAGATGACCGCGAACGGAGCAAGGAAGACCCAGCCGAATCGCGCGTGTTTCCGATCGAGACTTGTCCCGCGCTTGCGCGCGGCCGGGGGCCTGACAGGCTCGGTGAGCTGAGGGGTGGTCGACATGTGTCACTTCCTTGAGACGCAGATGGAACTACTGTGCGGGCGGAGCTGCTGCCCCGCCCGCACAGGCCGAACTTAGTTCAGGGTGAATCCCTGTTCGGTGGCGTAGGTCTCCAGCGACTCCTGGAGCGCATCCATTGCCTCGGATGCGGTCGAATTGCCTTCGATCGCCTCCGAGAGGAGACGCTGCATCTCGTCGTAGTAGAACTGCGTGAACGGTGAGAACATCACGCCCTCGTAGTCGAGAGCCGACTGCACGAAGAATTCTCCGTTGAACTTCTGGTTGCCGAAGAATTCGTACTCGAGGTCCTTGAAGTAGTCCGACTCGATCATCTCGGGCATGGCCAGGAAGAGTCCACCCTCTTCAACTCCGAGCTTCTGTCGCTCCTCGGTGTTGTAGAGCTCAGCAGCAACCTTCGTCGCGAGCGCCGCGTCGCTTGCCTGCGTCGTCACAGCGAGCGTGCTGCCTCCCCAGTTCACCTGAACAGGGTTGGCCGCATCCCACTGCGGGATCGGGGCTGCGCGCCAGACGGCACCTTCCTCGGGGTCCTCGAAGTCCGGGATGTGAGCGTTGTACCAGACCGGGTAGATCGCGGTCGCGTACTTGCCGCCACCGAGTCCGGTGCTGAACTCGGGGGTCCATGCCTGATCGGTTCCGACGAGGCCGCGCTCGACCAGGTCGATCCAGTACTCGAAGACCTGCTTGCTCGCGTCGTCGTTGTGGTTGATCGTGATCTCGGACTGCTTGCCGTTGTCGAACTCGAACGGAACCGCTCCGGCCTGGTCGAGGAACGCGTAGTGCTGTCCCTGTCCGTTCGGTGCGAAGTTGCCGATCTGAACGTCTCCACCGGTAGCCGTGTTCAGCTGCTCGGCGGCTGCCGCGTACTCATCCCAGGTGGTGGGGATCGCGATGCCGTTCTCTTCGAAGATGTCAGCGCGGTACCACATACCGACGGGTCCGAGGTCGACCGGTACGGCGTAGACGCCGTCGCCGCTCGAGACGTCGCGCCAGGCGCCTTCGGTGAAGTTGTCCTTGTACTCATCGATGCCGTGCTCGGTCATGTCGACGAGCCCGCCCTGGATGAGGAAGCTGTTCAGCCAGTCGTACTCGATCTGGACGATGTCGGGCGCGCCTGACTTCGACTGGAGCGAGGTGGAGAGCTTGGTGTACTGGTCGCCACCCTGGCCGGCGTTCGACCAGCAGATCTGCACGTCGTCGTTGGTCTCGTTGAAGTTGTCGACGGTCTGCTCCGTGTCGGGGAGCCAGCCCCAGTACGTGACGACCGGAACGTCCTTCACCTTGACCTCGTTGGCGCAGTTGGTCTTGCTGGCGCCGGCGTTTCCGCCGCCACCGCCGCCACCGTTGCCGGCGGTGCACCCGACGAGGGCTGCGGCGAGCGCCGTGGTCATGCCTGCTGCGAGCAGGGCTTTCTTGTTGGTCATGTGATTGCTGGTCCTTTCGCGGTGCAAAGACACCGTTGTCGGCGGCACGGGGATGCCACTGTTGCTGCGAGAGAAAAACGCGTTCGGCTTACGGAATGCTGTCGGGTTAGGTGCGGTTTACCACGTTGAAAGCTTTTCGTAAAACAAATGCAGGCTCAGCGTATGCGGCAGAATTTGTTTTGTCTATAGCTAAATTCGGATCACTCCGATTTGCGGCGAGCGCTGCAGTTCCTTTCGAGCGCTGTAGCTGCAGCTGCAGCGCTCGACAGAATGTGTAGCGCTCGCGTGAATCGCTTCCCCGCCGGCAGCCCTCCCCCGCCCCGCTGATCGAGTCGCGACGAAAGGGGCGTATCGAGGTATGGTCCCGCTCAAGCCGCGGGCAGACCCCACGCAGTAACCGACACGGTCCCGCCGGTGATGTCCGTCTCGACCTCCACGATCTGCCGCTCGGCCCCGTGGTACCCGGCGACGTAGAGCCACCCAGCGGCATCCCCTCGAGGCATCGCACTCCAGGTGAGGGTCGCGACGACTTCCGCTCCGGGCTGCAACTCGATCCGGGTCACCCCCGGGTCGTCGCCGAGCATCCCGCCGCCGTGATCGACCTCCACATCGATGGCGCTGGACACGGCGTTGCTGAACGCGACATCCGGATAGCTATCGACCACGCACGCCGCATCGCTGACGTTCTGCGCACGGATGACCATTCCGCGACTGCCGGCGGCGGCATCCGGCATGCCCGCCGTCATCGCGAGCTGACCGCTCGTGCACCACAACGGGTCGACCTGCCAGTCGCCGGGCGCGACGAGCGGCACCGGAGTTCCGGTCGGGATCGGCGCCGGAGTTGGTTCCGCCGGGATCTGCGCCTGAACGGCGGCATGGGCCTGCGGGGCCGCGACGCTCAGCCCGATCCCCGCGAGCAGGAAGACGAGCGCCGCCGGGACCGCGATCACGCTGCGCCGGAAAGCGCGCTGATCAGACGGGCCGATCCCGTCGAGGGCGACCGCGACGAGCGCCGGAATCCAGCCGAAGACGAGCCCCCACTGGGCGGCCCCGGCCAGACGTTCGGAGGCAAGGCCGAACGGGGTTTGCCGTGTGACGACGGCAACGCCGAGTTCGACGATGACCGGAATCGCCACGACCAGGAATCCGGATGCCACTGCACACAGCCAGTAGGCGGCGAACGCTGTCGCGGTGTTCCCGGCGACCTGCGGCTGTCCGGAGTACGGGGCGACCCCGGCGGGCGCGTCCCCCGCGATCGCCGGCTGTCGGCGCACCAACGCGAGGAGGGCGGCGTAGATGGCGGCGAGTGCGAGCATCGACAGCGTGATCATGGTGAACGCCCACAGTGGGGGTGCGGTCAGCTCCTGAACCGGGACCGTCTCCGGGGCGACGATCGACAGCACATGCCGCACCGGGCCCGACAGCGTCTGCCGGCCGAGCAGTTCGAGGCCTCCGCTGACCAGCCACAACACGGCGGCGACAAGGGCGGGCACGACAGCTCGAATCAGGCGCATCCCGCCAGCGTATCGACGGCGCCGGCCTCGAGGGGATCACTTCCGGTCGAGAGCCCCCGGCGTAACTGATGCTCTCGTCCGCAACTGATGTCCTGGCGCCTCAGACGGCGAGCGCACGTCGTGACGCCCTGGATCGACGGGCGGATGCCTGGGCACGCTTTCCAGGCATTCGATGTGCGCAAATGGCTCTCACGGCCGCGCATGAGGTGCTTTTGCGCGCATTGAACCGAGCCGCCGGCCGACAGCATCCGGCGCAGAGGCCTACAGCGCGGCGATACTCCACGACGCGAAGGTCACGCCACCCGGCTGGAGCACGAGCAGGTCCTCGCCGGAGTTGAACGCATCCGGCGGGCAGGTCATCGGCTCGACGGCAAGGCCGATCCGGTTGGGCTTCGGCGCCTCCTGGTCGGCGGTGTGCACCTGAACCCACTTGCAGGAGGAATCCCAGCGCATCCGCACGCCGGTGCCCGACGGCGCAAGGACCTGCACCTCAGCCGTCCGGTTCTCGTCGCGGACCAGGCCGGAGAAGGCGTGGTCGATGAAGGTGTCGCCGATGACGCGGGGGGTGCGGAAGTCGAACGTCCCGCCCGCCTCGGTGGAAACATCAGCCAGCCCGATCGGGATCAGCCGGTCCTCGGTCACGGTGAGCACCTGTTCGGCGGGGAGGAGGAGTGTCCAGTCGTCGACGGTTCCCTCGCCGGCGACGAGGTACGGGTGCGGTCCGGTGCCGAACGGCGCGGCGGCGTTGCCGGTGTTGCGGGCGGCGACGGTGGTGTGGAGGCCGTCCGCGTCGAGGACGAACTCGACCCGGACCTGAATCCGGAACGGGTACCCGGTCTCGGCCTCGATCGTGGTGGCGAGCATCACCCGGTCTTCGGTCTCGTCGAGGGCGATGAAGTCGTGCCAGGCGACGAGTCCGTGCAGGGCGTGGCCGCGCTTCGGCTCGGTGAGCGCGAGCTCGTATTCGGTGCCCTCGAAGCTGTAGGTTCCGTCGACCACGCGGTTCGGCCACGGTGCGAGGGTGGCGCCGCGGAACGCCGGACGCACCTCATCGGCGTCATATGGAACGACGAGGTCGCGGCCGTTGTGCTGCAGCGAGCGCAAGGAGGCGCCGACACTGGCGATGGTGGCGGTGTACGGACCGCTGGTGAGTTCGAACTGCGTTCCGGAGAGAGGCGTGGTCATGCGTCAATTCTGCCGGGTGTTGCGGGTCGTCCGTGCCAATAAGGAGCTCGTAGCTCCCGACAGGCATCGAGTGCTGCACTTCCATCCGAGTGCTGCAGTTGCGACTACAGCACTCGACAGTAAGTGCAGCACTCGACGCGAGCTTCGGGTCAGACGGCGAGCGCCCCCGCCATCAGCGCGACGGATGCCGCCATGCTCGCGGCCTCGAGGCATCCGAGCAGGTCGCGGCGCGGCATCCGGTACAGGGTGACCGCACGCCAGGCGGAGTAGCCCGCGTAGATCGCCGAACCGCCGAGCACCAGCAGCGGAAGCATCCCGCCCCCACCATGATGAACCGGAACGGATGCCGCGTGACCGGCCGACATCAGCGCGACGAGTCCGGCCATGACGATGAGGCCGAGGGAGGTGTGGAGGGTGCGGTGCACTCCCCTCACTTGAGGGACCTCTGCCGCCCCTCCGCTCGCTTGGAGGAGCGCAGCGACTGAAGCGGGGGAGGCAGCGCGCAACCCGAGTTCGCGAGGACCTTGGCTTCGCTTCGCTCCAGCCAGCGGGGTGAAGACCAGCGCCAGGGCCACCAACGCGACGACCCACACGATCGGGGCGAGCAGGCCGAGGCCGAGCGCGACATCCGTCATCGCGACGAGCATCACGAGAGCCGCGAAGCCCTCGAAGCCGAGAAGAACCCGGCCACGCCGCCGACCGCCGACGGTGCAACACACACCGAAGGCAGCCGGCAGCAGGGCCGAGAGATGGAGCAGCTCGGTCATGGTGAGGGAACTAGTGTCCGCAGGTGCAGTTGGCGCCGCAAGCACCCGAAGCCGACGGAGCCGCAGAACCAGCAGCCGACAACCCGAGATCAGCCGAAGCCACCCCATCCGGATACGCCACACCGAGCTCAGACGATGCAGCGGCATCCGGCGACGCCACCCCCGACGAGCAGTGCGACACCGCAGCCGGCACATTCAACGTCGGGTTCGCCCCGAAGAATCCGTACGGCTTGAGCGTGAACTTGGCGTAGTCCACGGGCATGACCGGCCAGTCCTCCGGACGCGGGAAGTGCGTCGGGCCGAACGTGTGCCACAGCACGATGTCCTCCCCGTCGACCGAGGCGTCGTCGGCGATGAACTTCGTGATGCCGTCACCACCCGGGTTCTGGTGCACGAAGTCCCCAGCGGCGTACTTCTCCGCCGGGTCGTACTTCGTCACGAACAGGTGCTTGGTCGCGAACTCGGCTCGAGCCGCGATCGACGACGATGCATCCGCCAACAGGGTCGGAGCATCCTGCGGGTACAGCGTGTACCCGGTCGGCCGACCCATCCGGTTGGTCTTCTCCGTGTTGACCACGTTCCAGGAACGGGCGACGGATGCGTCGGCGGTGCGCCCCGAGACAGCCTCGGTCGCGATCCGGGTCGTCTTCTTGGTGAACGCGTTGCCGTGCTCGTTCCCCGGCCCGACCGGAACCCGCCCCACCTCGACCTCGTCGACCGCATTCGACAGCCCATCGACCATCATGTCGAGCCGTGCCGAGAAAAGGTGCTGGTGGTACGGGCCGCCGAGCCCCGGCGCCACCTCAGACGCATAGGGGTAATCCGAGCCGTCCGCAGACAGCCCCGGGTACGCCGACGTGAACAGGATGCCGGTCAGCTTCGCCTCGCACTCGATCGTGCCGTCGAGGTAGAGATACCAGTAGAAACCGTAGTCGTAGTTGCCGACGGTGGTGAAGAACGAGATGACAAGCCGGCGTGAGCGGCGCACCTCGTTCGAGCCCGTGTAGATGTCGGAGTGCTTCCACAGCGTGCCGAAGTCCTCCTCGTGCATGCAGATGCCGTTCTCGACCGTGAACGGGTTGCCGGTCTCGTCGGCCATCGTCGCGTCGAAGTACTTGATCTCGCCGACACAATCGCAGCCGAGCGCGAGCGAGTTGGTGAACCGACCGAACAGGTACTCGCCGGTGTCGAAATAGTTCTGCCAGAACCGCACCGGCGACGGGTCGCCATAGGGCACGAGCATCTCGTCGATCGAGGCGCGGTAGATCACGGGGCGTTCCTCGCCGGCATCCGTGAAGGAGAGCTGGCGCAGCACCAGGCCTTCGCGCACGTCGAAGCCGACCTGGAACTTCCAGTTCGCCCAACTGACGACATCGCCATCGACCGTGAAGCTCGGCCCCTCCGGCTGGGTGATGACGATCGGCTTGAGCGTGGTGAGCGGTGCGCCCTGCACGGCCGGGTCGTCGAAGTTGCCGCTCTCAGCCGGGATCGGCAGGTCGTCGGAGTCGATGAGCCGCGTGATGGTGCGGGATGCCGTGTCGACGTACGCGCTGAGACCGTCGACCGGGTGCGCCCAGACGTGGTCGCCGGGGTAGTCCTGCCGGAACGCGAGGACGCGGAGCATCCGTCGCCCTTCCTCCTCAGGGAAGTTGTAGTGCCCACCCGAGAGCGGCACGCACTTGACGTCGTCGATGGTCGTGCCGCGACGTTCGAGCGCGGCGACCCACCGCGGGTCGGCGTTGACGATGTCGGCGACGGCGTCGAACTCCTCGATGAGGATCGGCAGCTGGCCGGCCGATCCGTCGAGCACGGCGGTCGACACCACAACACCTGAGGAGAGCGACACGATGTTGTCGGTCGAACGCCCGGTCGCCATGTCGAGCAGCATCACCCGGGCGCGACGCTCCGGGAGCGACCCCTCCCCCGCCTGCCAGGCGAGAACCGCGCGCTTGTGCGGTTCGTCGAGGCCGACGTAGGCGAACCGGGTGGACTCGGTGAAGTCGGGCTGGCTGGTGACGATGTCGCGGATGGCGACGAACTCTTCGGCGGTGAGGTCGGCGAGCGGATGCTGCGCGTCGCCGGTCTGCGACGTGGGAGCTGGGGTGGTGTCGACGAGGGTCATGGGTGTTCTCCTTGCTGGTGGTGCGGGGTGGGAATCGAAAGGGAAAAGGGTCAGCCGCTGATGGCGTCGGTCAGCGTGTCGTAGACGGCGGGCTGGGTCTTCTTGATGACGACCGCCTGCACCCAGCCGATGGCGGGGAACAGCACGATCAGGCCGAGGAGCACGGCGCTCACGGTGCCGAACGCGGGGGTTCCGGTGGCGTCCACGTCGCCGACGAGCATCGGGAAGTTCGCGATGATCACGATCGCGGCACCGACGAGCCCGAGGAAGCCGAGTCCAGGAGCGATGACCGTGTTCCAGAGCCGGCCGTCCTTCTTTGTGCGGGCGAAGTAGACAATGATCGCGGCACTGGTCACGGCCATGAGGATGGCGATTGCGAGGGTGGCGACGCCGGCGAACCAGGTGAACACCTGCAGCACCGGGTCCAGGTTGAGCACGGCGAAGATGACGATGCAGACCGCGGCCGTGATCGACTGGGTGAGCGACGACAGGTGCGGCGAGACGTGCTTGGCGTGCACCGTGCCGAGTCGGCCCGGCAGGACGCCGGCGTTCGACATGGAGTGCTGGTAGCGGGTGATGACGTTGTGGAAGGAGAGCACGCAGGCGAACATGCTCGTGACGAGCAGCACGTTGATGATGATCTCCCCGACCGTGCCGAGGTACATGGCGGTGGTGACGAGGATCATCGCGCCCGGGTCTTCAGCGGCGACGCCGACCACGTTGTCCGGGCCCCAGGCCATGACAAGCCCCCACGAGGCGAGGGTGTAGAACAGGCCGATGCCGATGACGGCCACGTAGGTGGCGCGCGGGATGGTGCGGTTCGGGTCCTTGGCCTCGTCGCGGAAGATCGCGGTGGCTTCGAAGCCGATGAAGGCGGCGATGGCGAACATCAGGCCGATGCCCGGGGATCCGCTCATCACGTGGGCCGGTTCGAACGGGGCGAGGGAGAGGCCGTCGGCCCCGCCCGCGAAGATGACCGCGGCGACGAGGACGAGCACGATGCCGACCTCCCCGACGAGCAGCACGCCGAGCACCTTCGATGAGAGGTCGATGTGCCGGTAGCCGAGGATGCCGACGAGGGCGATCGAGGCGAGCGACCAGAGCGGCCAGGCGATGTCGGGTCCACCGAGTCCGGTGACGGTGACGTTCAGGAGGTAACCGATGTAGCCGTACACCGACACCTGGATGGTCGTGTAGGTGAGCAGGGCGAGGAACGCGCTGGCCAGTCCGGCTTTCTTGCCGAGGCCGTAACCGACGAAGGTGAAGAACGCGCCCGGCTTGGGCACGTGTTTGGTCATGGCGGCGAGGCCGACGGAGAAGAGCAGGAGCACGACCGCCGAGATGGCGTACATGCTCGGGAAGCCGACCCCGTTGCCGAGGAGGATGCCGAGCGGTGCCGCACCGCCGATGACGGTGAGGGGTGCCGCCGCGGCGACAACCATGAAGACGATGGCCGTGACACCGAGCGAGCCGGAGAGGGCCCGGCCCTTCGGTGCGGCGCCGGCGTCTGACGCCGGTTTGGTGGTGACTGTCATGAGAGTTCTCCAAGCTGGGGGGCCGAGGGGTCGGGTGGAGGAAGCGGATACCGGCCAGCATCCAGTGCCGCTGTTGCGCTCAGGTTCCTCCCCGGTAAAACACCGCACACCCCGAATGAGACGGATGCCGCCGGGCTGTCTCATTTAGCGGTCACGAACCCGAAACATGGCCGTCGCAGCGCTGCAACGGGGGCGATCTAACGTGAGGTCATGTCGGAGCTTCACCCATGACCGCGCTCGAGCGGGCGATCGCCTCCCCCGAACCCGTCCCGGGGCTGGGGAACCAATCCCCCATGCACGGACTCGACCGGCGCAGTGTCGGGTTCGCCGACGTGCTGGCGCAGTCCGTCTCGGCGGTGGCGCCGTCGGCCGCGGCCACGACGATGCCGCTGCTCATCGCGGTCGTCGCCGGCGGGGCATCCGTCTGGTCGCTCGCCCTGGCGATGGGCCTGGCGCTGCTGATCGCGACGACGGTGAACACGTTCGCGAAGCGGATCGCGGCGACCGGGTCGCTCTACACGTTCGTGGCGAAGACCTTCGGCGCCGGCGCGGCGGTCGTCACCGGGGTCGGCATGCTCATCGGCTACGGCTTCATCTCGATGTTCGCGCTGGCGGGGGCCGGTTACTACCTCGTGATCCTGCTCGGCCGGGTGTCGCCATTTCTGGCATCGAGTTCCCTGGTCGCGGCGATCATCGTGGGCATTTTGGCGGCCGTGGTGATGCTGGTCCTGGCGCGGGGCATCCGTCTGTCGACCCGGGTGACACTGTTGGTGGAGCTCGTGTCTGTGGGAATCATCCTGGTGCTCGTCGGCACGCTGCTCGTGCAGGTGGGGCCGACGATCGACTGGTCGGCGTTGTCGTTGGGGGGCGCGACGCCGGCCACCCTGTCGGTGGGGGCTGTGGTGGCGTTGACGGCGTTCGTCGGTTTCGAGAGTTCGGCCACTCTCGGGGTGGAGGCGCGGCGGCCGTATGCGGCAGTTCCGCGGGCGATCGTCTGGACGGTGATCGTGTCGGGCGGGCTGTACCTGCTGGCGTCGTTCAGCCAGCTCGTCGGGTTCGCGTCGCTGGGGCGCGACATCCGCGACAGTGGGTCACCGGTGAACGACCTGGCGACGGCATTCGGGCTGGAATGGATGGGGGTGCTGCTCGATGTGAGCATCGCCGCGTCGTTCCTGGCCTGTGCGATCGCGTCGACGACGGCGCTGGCGCGGGTGCTGTTCACGATGGGGCGCGAGGGCCTGCTGACGGAGGCGTTCGGGCGGGCGCACGCGACGTACCGCACGCCGTTCCATGCGGCGATGGTGTCGGTTCCGGTGATCGCGGTCGTGCCGATCGTGGCGGTGTTCGTCGGCGACGGGCTGTGGCCGGCGATGGAAGTGCTCATCGTCGTGGCGGCGGCCGGATACATCACGGCGTACATCCTGGTCTGTGCAGCGGCGCCGGTGTTGTTGAAACGGATCGGCGAGTTCACGGTCTGGGCGGGGGTGCGGGCCGTGACGGCATCCGCGCTGCTGACCGGGGTGCTCGTGGTCTACCTCGTCAGCGAGGCGCTGTCGGCGCGGGCGGTCGGGGTGTGGATGTTCGTGGTCGTGTTGCTCGTAGGGGTGGCCGCGTACCGGTTGCGACTGAGGCGACGGCCGTGGCTGCGAGAAACGATCGGTGCGTGGGACGAGCCCAGTGCGGCCGATGTGCTCGGGGGGACGACGCCGGATGTCAGCCGTGACTGAGCCGCGAGCCCCCATCCCCGCTGATCGAGTGCGCAGCGAGCGAAGCAAGCCGCGTGTATCGAGATCCCCCGCCGAAACCCCCGACCTCAGAGCCCGCCAACCCAAAGCAATCCACTCAGCCCTAACCGTCCTAGAAGAGGTAGCCCGTCTAGGTGCCGGAGCCACGGCGCAAGAGATCTCCCAAAGCCTCGGCCTCCCCCGAGCAACGGCCTACCGCCTGATCAACCTCCTCGTCCAGGACGAGTACCTCGTCCGGATGCCGGATCTCACCGGTTTCGCGCTCGGTCGCAAGGTCGTCGAACTCGCGCACCTCGTCGCGCCGTCCCCGCCGCCGCAGGCGGTGCGGGAGTTGATCGCCGGGCTGCGTTCGCGCATCCGTGGCGGAATTCACTTGGTGCGTTACGAGGGTGAGCGGGTGCTCATCATCGATGCCGATCCCGACTTCCCGCTGAGCGACGAGTCGAAGATCTCCCGCGACCTGTCAGCGTCGGCAATGGGTCGACTGCTACTCGCCGAGCGCGCTGGTGGCGCGTCCCCCTCCGGATATGCGTCGCAGACCAGTGAGCTGGCGCCGGGTTACGGATGCCTGGCCCTCCCAATCCGGGCATCCGACGGTCGCCTCGTGGGCGCCTTGTGCCTGTCGGCCCCGGCGATGCGGATCAGCGAGCCCGGGGAGCTGCTCCCCCAGCTCGGTGAGGGTGCGAGGCTGCTCGCGCCGCTGTTGGCGTAGCGGTATCAGCCGGGTGAACCCTCCCCAACTTCGCCGGACCGACTAGAGGCAAGGGTGCGTTCCCAGCATTGCGTCTGACTGGTGTTCGTCCGCTTGCGGCCTTCACTTCCATGTTCACCAGTACCCCCACTTTGGGATTCGCACCATCCGTGAATCCGCGCTAGCTTGATGCCACAGTCCGCTGGGCAAAGACTGGATCGACGCCACCGTGGCGAGCCCTCTCCATTTGATGGGAACTCTGGCGCGCCCACCTGAGCCCCGAAGTCATTGAACCGGCATCGAGGTGTCCCATTCCTGCTTGGAATCGGACTTTGTCGGTGCCTCCTTTCCCACCTGCGAATCCAACCCGACGAACCTGGACCTTGATGCTTAGAACTGTTCAATATTGGCGCCTCGTTTCTTCCGACGGCACTGATCTTCCTGGCCCGTTCCCGGCGTCCCAGGCGGTCAACCTACTGGATCTAGCAACAGCTACTGGAGTGGACCGGCATTGGGAATGCCGAAATGGGATGGTCATTCTCGGCCACGCTGCGGGCACCACGCCCCACCCCATGATTGTGCTCGACAAAGTGCGCAGCGCGAACTTTCCGAGCGTAGGCGACGCAGATGGTACGCGACGGCGGTTGCCCTTGCGCGTTGGAGAGAGCCTGCTGGAGCCCACCTTTTGTTCCTTCCTGCCGAACAACCTAATCGCAGTCCTCCTGAGCGGAAACGGCCCTCACCCTCAACGGTTGGGCGAGTACTTGCGAAAGAAGATGGGTGCTGATATTTCTTTGACACCCGTCCTTCGACAAGATCTTGATACCGTCCTCCAAGAGATGCGAATCACAGAGGTCCAGGTGGCGATTCCTGCCGAACGGATCGATCGAGATCTAATCGGAGGCGACTGGGCGGAAGCGCTCAACGGCGCACACCGGCTGTCCCACGATGGCATCGTGAGAGTCGGTCTATCCGTTGGCAACAAGGGTGACCGGAACTTCAAAGAGAGTGTCAGTGACCATTTCCGCCAGCTGACAAATCAGCTGCGTGAAGCTGTCGGCTTCGATCAACTTCAGGCAGCGAGAGTCACAGGCGTGTATCGAGGAAATCGACAGGTAATCGACCTGATCGAAGACCAGCTCGTTGAGAGGGTTGACGTGGACCCCGACACGCTAGATGATCCAGCTCGCTCGGTGGAGTATGCGCGAGATATTCTTTCTCGGGCAGTCGCATCCAGTGCGGGCTTCCTCGATGGAGCGAACCCCCCGACGAGTGGCACTCCTGTAGCGATGGGGAGAGCTCTTCTCGAAGCTAGAACCGATGGATAAGAAAAGGTCAGCTCTGCTGGGGCGGAGCTCAATCCGTGAGCGTGTAGCCCTTACGTGGGTTCGTGGCCCGCTCCTAGACCACTGGGTCATCATCCCGATCGGTATCTGGTGTGCTCTCGTCGTGTCGAATGTCTGGACTCCGCCCTTCGTCACGCTGGCGACCGGGTCGCGCCTAGCAATCTTCCAGATTTGCGCGACCGTTGCCGGGACCATGGCAGGACTAACCCTCACGTCTGTTTCGATTATGGTGAACCTGGTGCGAACGCCTTTGTCATCTATTGACAAGCTGCTGCCTCCCGACGACAAGCGAAAAGTCGGCTCCGTCTTCTTGGCGTCGTTACCCAATCTCCTGCTTACATTCTTAGCCGCGATCTTGGCGATTGGGTTTGAGCCCGTCGCTCCGATAGCAGGAGCTACGCCCAGTGGGTGCCCGCCTTGGGTCCCCTCGCTGGTCCTTCTGTGGTTCGGCTCTGCTTCCCTATTCTCTGTGGCGCGAATCGTGTGGGTCCTCCGCCGTCTGCTTGGCTTGTCCGTGTGATGTATCGGGCTCGTGTCTCTTCAGTGTCCGGGGATCCCGTCCGACTGGTCCTCCCCACCCCGGGGCGCGAGAACGACTTGACCGGGAACGATCTCGCCAGAAGCTGATACCGGCGATCGCTGACCTTCCCCCTGGAATCTGTAGCGGCATCGCCCTCACTCCTTAAGGTGTGAACTGGCTCAAGTCGAATCGCACCACACAATGTCGAAGCGCACCACACATAAAGAGTCGATTTCGTCTTCGCATAGCTTGAGTTAGCGCATCAGGGGTTAGGTCCCCGACTGACGCACCACACCGGATGCGGACACTTCACTATCTGCGCGGCAGAAGTCCGCCTGTGGGCACAGTCCGCCTCAGACCATCGATCCTCAGCCGGTTTCGAGCGTTCGGATAACTGTGTCACCTTGCATCCGCTGCACCGTGACGATGTGATCCAACAAATCGGGCACGCCGTCCGACACAGCCAACTCCACGACAGCGTCGATTGAGCCTCGCCGCCGCCGCTGGGTGTCGTAGTCATAATCGGCGATTGGAGTAAACGTGTTGGAGCCTCGGGCCGGCGCGTTGGGGTAGAGGGCAGCGCCGGAATTGATGGCAGAGAGGCGCGCTCGGTCCCCGACGGACTCCAACAAGCTACGCGTGTCGACGGTGATCACGTCGTGTTCTGTTCCTCGATATCGCCTGGCATTTAGTAGCTGCTGAAGCTTCGCGGGGTGCAGCCAGAAGAAAACTCGCGAATTCAGAGCGGCGAGCCATTGTTCAACGGTCATGTCCGTCAGTTTCGGGGCTAGATGGATGAGATTCAGAGGACCTTGGTCGCGTATTACGACCCGCCCAAGAGCCGGATGATCGAGTTCAACGGAGCGCGATCGTCGCTCCTCGAGGATGGCTCTCGTCTGGAGATCTGACAGCGCAGCCGAATTCACGACGGCCTCAGTCGTGAGGAGACCATACTCCCTGATTGTGGGCCAGCTCCCGGCTTCCGCCATGTGGAAAAGCTGCGGATGGCGTTCGATTAGGTGCTCAACGTCCAAAATTTGGCTCACCATTCCCTTCGGTCAATGAGACTTCTTGTATCGAAGCCAGTAGAAATGAGCGAAACGGGAGCCCCCGCGACGCGTGTTACCTCTTCAACGAAATGGATGGTGTCGGTCGCGAGTTGCTCAAATCGCCGCGCGTTCAGGTTGGCCGCATCGAGATAGTCGGCGAAGGTCAATGCGATATCGGTGGCACCATTCAGTTCAGCGGCACGACGGAGGAGGTCCCAGTCGAACTCTGCGACTCGGCGCCTGTTACCGCTCACTGAACCCTTCTCGCGATCGCGAAGTTCGCTTTCATCGAGGCCCGATCGGCTGGCGACGATCGACCAATCGATCTCCTGTGACATCGAACCCGAAGTCAGCTCAGGCGGATTGCCCACCCGTATTGGATATGTCCGTACAACCATTACGACTCGTCGCAGCCGGTGCGGGCCGATTCCCGCTTCGGACAGGCACGCGGAGGTAGTCGTGTCCCGGCTTGTGACCCACGGGTAGAATCCGTGGTAGATACTCAGAAGCGTTCCCTGAGTTCCCTCCAGCATTACGCGCTTCCGCTCGCGAAAAGCTTTCTCGAGGATCACCGACGTTGGTGATACGTACGCGGCCAACTCAGGCACATTCCGGGCAAGTCGAACGGGTGGCGTCCCTCCACCATGCCGCCCGAGTATTCGGCGCGCGGCAGCGGCGCCCCCTCCTTTGCCAGTAGACGCGATCCCTGCGACGAGACCGCGTTCGGTTTGTAAATCATCTTCTTCAATGATCATGGCCTGTGGGTCTATGAAAAGTCGGCCCGCCTCCACCTGACAATCAGCAATCTCCTGCATGAGTACATCTAGTGCGAGGGTCGCACCGGGACCGATTAGAAGGAGCGCCTGAGAATTCCCCAGCGAACCTGACGGCAAGAGCCGATGGATATACGGCGGCTGAGTCGGCACCATATGGCCAGCATTCGGCCCGCCTACGCGCATGAGAATGTCGTACTCATTCGCGAGATGATACGCAATGTTCCCCTTTCCTTCGCTCCCGTACTGACCACCGATGAAGACGTCGACTAGGCGTTCATCGCGTGACGAGGCAAGGCCGAGAGCCGCGATAGCTCGGGCGAGGACATCCTGCTCCGTGCTGCGGGCCGTGTCTATCGCAACATCCGCGTCGGAGGCTAGGGTCGTCACATTGGCTTCGGTGGGGTTCTCTGCGACCTCCGCGTAGCTCCCCAATTCAGTAAGGCCGCTGTCCGTCCGGCGACGATATCGCTCAGAGAGCACGTCCCCAGGGGCGTAAACGTGGATATGCGCTACGCGGGCAGGGAAGGCGTCTCGAAGGGCCTCGATTTGCCCGACGGTCCGAACTGCATCGACGACCACCAGGCTTCCCTGCGCGTCACCGCGAGCTATGAATTCAGACACTCCATCGGCTACCCAACGTTCACCCGTGTCTACGTCAAGTGATTCCCCGAACTTCTGCATTGCGCGCCGATCGGGGGAGAGAGCCTCGCCCCGACGCGCTGCAATATCTCCCATTAACTCCTGGGTTCGGATGTAGTCGACAGCGAATCGGTCGGCCAGCTTCTTCCCTAGTGTCGACTTTCCGGAACCGACCGGCCCGCTCAGAACGACGACGCGGGGTCCATTGGATTGCGTTGCAGCGCCTGCGTCCATCCGTGTACTCATCGCGCTCGTTTCTCGTTGCTTGAAGAGAGGGTGTGCACAACAACCTTGACGCCCCTGTTGGCGAGTTTGGCACTCAGCAGTGCCTCGATTCTGTCCCAGCGACCCCCAGCCTGGCCCGCACCAAGACGAGGAACGTGGACCGTGGCATGGATTCGATGCGCAATATTCGCGAGCTCATCGAGTGCTTCTGAGAGTGCGTCGTACTGCAACCTAACCGGTTCACCGCGCCCGTACCCCTCTTGTGCAACGAGGCTTGCAATGCCGAATTGCTGTGCCTCGCTCGATCTTTCGATGTAGTGCACCGAGCCGAGTCGGAGATTCTCCGAAGATGACAAGGTCCATGCTCGGTATGAGCTTGCCACATCGGGAAATGCTCGAGTCAGAGCACCTGCAAGGCCGAACCGGCTCCAGCCGCGGACGGAGTCAGATACAACGTGAGCGATCACCACGTTGCCTTCGGCTTCGCCCAGGTCCAGCAAGTCCCCACTCACGTGCTCGAGGTTTGGCACTGCCAACCGCACACTGGACGGCTCTATCAGGGCAAGAATGCGCGGCCACCGTCGACCTGGATACGCCGGGATTCCGACTGCCTGCACGAACAATTCCTCGCCCCCGAAACCCACGGTCGACCTTGCAGTTTGGCCCACAGCCGTACACGTCAACATGGGGCCAATGCCGTGCAATCGATTGCCGTGATCAAGGTCCGGAAGCATCGTGTTGCCCGACGCGGATCGCTGCACGTAATCAACTCTCACTACGTCGCCCGAAGCATCGGCCGGGCGGGACGCCGCGATCATAAGAAGAGGCCGTGGCGTGGCAGCCGTCACGCGTCGAAGAAGTGCCTCGGTTGAGACGTCCCACCTTCTACGGATCCCCATTAGGAAGTCGATGTCTGGGTCGACAGCGAGGATTCCCTCAACCGCTTGTGCCGGAAGCAAGAGATCCGCCGCAATAACGTCACAAAGTAATTCCAGCTCCCAGTCGTCCGACTCCCCTACATCAGGCAGCGAACCGGCAGCAGTGCGATGGCGCGGCTGATCAAGCACGTCACTGAATTGGGCGTGAGCGATCTCATGGGCGATGCTAAATCGAAGTCGACCCCGAGGCCGGTTCGGGTTGTACTCGATCACCATCTGATGACCCGCACCGCTGCTGATCTGCGCGTCGATGAGATCGTCCTTCGGGACCAAACCGATGTTGAGACATTCGGCCAGCGCGAAGACATCGACTGGTGGACCGGCAGCTCCGCAGCCAATCGCGCGAGCCGAAAGTTCGGTCGCGACGCCGTGTGCCACTTCTAAGGGGTCGCGATCGCCTGCAAACCCCTGCACGGAAGGATTACTCCAGGCATGAACCGGAGTGAGTTCGCTCGCCATATGGGAAACACTAGGGGGTGAGCGGCAAGCGCGGCCACTAATCCAAGAACAGTGGCGGCTGATCGAGCAGGACTCGTCGAATGTCCGGCGGAGTGTAGGTGCCGGGTTTGAGAACCTTACCGTCCTCCCGCATGATCGGTCGGCCGTCGGGCCCCAGCTTGCTCATGTTGGCTCGATGGACTTCGCGCAACACGGCATCGAGGTCAATCCCATAGGTCAGCGCGGATCCATAGGCGACGTACACGATGTCACCGAGAGCGTCGGCAATTGCGACGATGTCTTCACGCTCGACCGCCGACTTGAACTCCTCGAACTCTTCGCGAAGCAATTCGATACGCAAGTTTGCGAGGTCGCCATCTAGATGTTGTTGAGGCCTCGTTGCCACCGGAAGATCAAACGACATATGGAATTCCGCAACGGCCTGTAAGACTTGGCCGGCTCCGTTCGACCGTCTGGGCCTTCTCGTGACGATGCGTGGTGGAAGTCCAAGATCGAGCTCCGGCGCACGCTGGCTGACTTCCGGGACG
The DNA here is from genome assembly GCF_056713205.1 of Mycetocola sp. Y719. Taxonomy (NCBI): domain Bacteria; kingdom Bacillati; phylum Actinomycetota; class Actinomycetes; order Micrococcales; family Microbacteriaceae; genus Mycetocola; species Mycetocola sp. Y719. Next base: position 265,648 of record NZ_JBWYGY010000003.1, read on the forward strand.
ACTTTTGCTGTCAGTTCGATCGCACGTCCCATAAATGAATTCTCCCACATCTTCGTGTGCGGGCCACCGTACCCGACGCTACCGACAAGCGTCCAAATCGAGTCAACCGCGAGCACGATAGTTGCCCTGCGCCCTCGCATCGCGGCGTTCCCACTTCCGCCTGAGAGATGATGCACGCCTGTTGAAGAATTCGCTGCGCCGGCTCGCGAAATCCTCGGAGAGACACGGTCCCGTCAGACGGCGAAGTTGGGAATGTCTCTCGGTGGCGCATGGTTGCGCCTGTCGACACATCTGTGCTGACATTTCGAAGGACAACAAATGACACACCTCGAACTCGGACTCGACACCTTCGGCGACGTCACCGTCGACAACGACGGCGAGCGTCAGAGCGACGCCCAGGTGATCCGCAACGTCATCGCCCAGGGCGTGCTCGCCGACCAGGTCGGCATCGACTTCATCGGGCTCGGCGAACACCACCGCGACGACTTCGCCATCTCCGCCCCCGACATGGTGCTCGCCACGATCGCGGGCCAGACCGAACGCATCCACCTCGGCACCGCCGTCACCGTGCTCTCCAGCGACGACCCGATCCGCGTCTTCGAACGCTTCTCCACTCTGGATGCCGCCAGCAACGGCCGCGCCGAAGTCATCCTCGGCCGCGGCTCATTCACCGAGTCATTCCCGCTGTTCGGCTTCGACCTCGCCGACTACGAGACCCTCTTTAACGAAAAACTCGACCTCTTCGTACAGCTGCTCAAGGAGAAGCCGATCACCTGGTCCGGCAGCTACCGCGCCCCGCTCGTCGACCAGGACGTCTTCCCGAAGACCGAGTCCGGCCGGCTCACCGCGTGGATCGGTGTCGGCGGATCACCGGAGTCCGTGGTGCGATCGGTGCGCACCGGCATCCCGATGATGCTCGCGATCATCGGCGGAGACCCGGGCCGGTTCCTGCCGTACGTCGAACTGTACGGGCGGGCCTCCGACCAGCTGGGACTGCCGCGGATGCCGCTCGGCGCGCACTCCCCCGGACACATCGCCGCGACCGACGAGCTCGCCCGCGAGCAGCTCTGGCCGCACTTCAAGAAGAACCGCGACCGGATCGGCGCCGAGCGCGGCTGGCCGCCGGTGACCGAGGCGGAGTACCTCACCGAGATCGAGCACGGGTCGCTTTACGCCGGTTCACCGGAAACGGTCGCGCGGCGGATCGCCGCAACGGCAAGCACGCTCGGGCTGGACCGGTTCGACCTCAAGTACGCGAACGGAACGATGCCGCACAAGCAACTGATGACCAGCATCGAGCTGTATGGCACGCAAGTGATTCCGATGGTACGGGAGATGCTCGCGTAAAACTTCGTCCGCCCGCGCGAGCTTTGATGAACTGCCCCCAGGTCCTTATTCGCGAAAGCGCTTGCGCACGTCGCTGGCCTGCTCCGCGGTTAGGTGCCACCGGGAAATGAAGGCGGGCAGGGTCCCGTATTTCGAGCGCAGGTACTCCCGTATGGTCCTCGCGGGAACACCGAGCTCTCGCGACAGGTCGGCGGGTGTGGTTTGTTCACTCATGTCGCGAGGGTACATCAGCAGCTGAACGTGGGTGCGGGCGTCTTAGTTTCTCTGCAACGGGCCACCAGCCGAGACGCCGCTCAAGCATTAGGATCGCCACATGGTTGATTGGCTCAAGGATGAAGTCATCTTGGTTGCGGATGCCGTGCGAGCGAACAACTGGTCGGGTTTCCGCCAAACGACGCCTGTGGCCATAGAACTGTCCGCTTTACTCTCAGCTGGACAGCTCCATCCGGGAGTGAACCTGCCCGATCGGTTTCGAAGCCCGGCCTCAATCCAGCGCAAGTCCTATGACATAGCCACCAGACACCCCGAGTACGCGGGCAAACCCACTAACGGCACCTCACAGGATGTTGCCGTCCTAGAGCGATTCCTTGCGGAGCCATCGGTGATGCACGAGAAAGCCGAGGTCATTCGCGCGGTTCTGAGCTCGGGTCGGCCCGTTATCGCCCCGGACGACCCGGACAGTGAGCTCATGGCAGATGAGGGTGCTGCGATTGCTGTTTCACACTTCAGAAGGGAAAGAGACCCGAAACTCCGCGCCGCCAAGATAGCCGCCATCAAGAGATCTGGCATCCCGGTGGCGTGCGAAGTCTGTGACTTCGACTTTGAGGTTGCATACGGTGGCCGCGGCGCTGGCTATATTGAGGTGCACCACATCCGCCCCCTGCACGATTCTGGGCCAGTGAAGACTTCGCTCTCCGATTTGGCTCTTGTTTGCTCGAATTGCCACCGCATGATCCACCGATCACCTTGGATCACACCAACTGAACTTGCCAAACTCCTCGGATGAGGATGTCACGTCTTTAGGCCCCAAACTGGTGCTGCCGCCGGACTTCCGGCGCTGCCAGTCTGGAACGTGTGAGTGATCCGCGCCAGTACGCATACCCCCAGCAGCAAGTCATCTACCAGTCGGTCGTGAGGCCACCGTCGAACGGCATGGCCGTCACCGCCCTGGTGCTCGGCATCGTCGCGATCGTCTTTGGCATCTGGATCCCCATCCCGATCTTCGGCCTTTTCATGATGTTCGTCGCGTTCCTGCCCGCGGTGCTCGCCATCGTTTTCGGGCACGTCGGTCTGAACAACTTCCGCCGCAACGGTGTCGGACGCGGAGGCGCACTCACCGGTCTGATCCTCGGTTACATCGTGATCGCCCTCTCGGTCGGCACGACCGCCCTGTGGTTCATCGCTGCTGCCGCGTCGTCGAGCTCGACCACGGTCGTCGGAGCCTGAGCCGCGTGGCCAAAGCATCCCGCGACCGTGTCGCCGTCTACATCGATTTCGACAACATCGTCATTTCCCGCTATAACCAACTGCACGGCAACGGACAGTTCAAGAAGGACGGCGTCCGCAACCTCTTCACGAACAACAGCAAGGCCGACCCCGCCATCGTCGCCCGTATCCGCGAAGCCACCGTCGACGTCGGCGCCATCCTCGACTACGCCTCCTCCTTCGGCACCATCGTGATCAGCCGCGCGTACGCCGACTGGTCCGCGAACGTCAACGCCGGCTACCAGCGTCAGCTGATCAGCCGTGCCGTCGACCTGACCCAGCTGTTTCCGACCGTGTCGTCGCTGAAGAACGGCGCGGACATCCGCCTCGCCGTCGACGTGATCGAAGACAGCTTCCGTCTCAAGGGCCTCACCCACGTCGTCATCGTCGCCGGCGACTCCGACTACATCCCACTCGCCCAGCGCTGCAAACGTCTCGACCGCTACGTCATCGGCATCGGCGTCTCCGGTGCGACCAGCAGTTCACTCGCCGCCTCCTGCGACGAGTACGCCGACTACGACACGCTGCCTGGGATCGGGTCACTCGACTCGGAGGCTGAGGCCACCGCCGTGACGGATGCCACCTTCGTCGCGACACCGGCGACGGATCCCGCCGCTTCCGCTCAAAAGGAGGCGTCCGTCAGCCCTACTTCCGAGCCCGCGGTATCCGCTGAGCCCGGCGGGAAGAAAGCAGCCACCGTGCTGCTGCGCCGCGCCCTGGAACTGCTGGCCAAGAATGACCTCGAGTGGCAGCACGCCTCGGCGGTTAAGCTCCAAATGAGGCGGATGGATCCCGCTTTCCAAGAGCGGCCGCTCGGCTACAGTCAGTTCTCCGACTTCCTGAAGTCGCGAAACTCGATCATCGAGATCGACAAGGCCAGTCCTACCGAACTGCGGTTGAAGCTCAGAGCCTGAGGCCTGGAGTGGGGTGGTCTCGATACGCCCGTTCGTCGCTACTCGACCAGCGAGGAGCACTCACCGACCGGACTTTCGATACGCCTTGCGACCGGGTTTACGAGATGCCTTCGACCCGAGCCTCCGCCGAGAGTTCTCATATTCCTCGCGCTCCGCGTCCGCCAAGGCGGTGAAGGCTGCCGCGGCATCCGGGTTGCCCGGAGGACCCGACGAGTGGAACCGGTTCCTCCTCGATCCCTCTTCATAGGATTTGAACTCGATCGAGAACGCCTCACCGAGCTCACCGGCGAGGAGCTGTGCCAGGCGGCGGCCCTCGTCAATGAAGTGGCGATGGACCTCATCCGACCGCCATTTGAAATCCTCGGTGAGGGCGCCGTTGAAGAGCTCCTCCCACGCTTCGAGATCGCGAATGAGATCTGCGCTCAGGTGCGTCACCTCGTAGGGAACGTCATAAATGAACCACAGCACTGTTCCGGCGTAGTCCGCCTCCAACCGCACGACGGAGGTGGCGTACTCGCCCAAGGGGTGCATCCCACGACGATACCGGTCGACGCGGCTGCTGGATAAGGTGTTTCCGTCGAGTGCGGGAGGGGTTCCAGATGAGCGAAACGATCGGTGTTCTTGGGCTGGGGCGGATGGGTCTTCCGATTGCCGAACGATTTCTGGCCGCCGGGCACAGGGCTCGGGTGTTCGATGTGGTCGACGCACGGATGGATCGAGCCGTTTCGGCTGGGGCGATCGCGTCCTCGGGGGTCCGCGAGGTGGCATCCGTCGTGGACATTCTCGTGACGGTGCTGCCTGGCCCGCGGGAGTTCGAGGCGGTGATGCTCGGACCGGATGCCGCGCTCGCGGCGATGCGACCCGGATCATGCTGGCTGGACCTGACGAGCAACGATCCCCGGCTGGCGGCCGAAGCAGCACGGCAGGCCACCGAGCGCGGGGTTTTGGGCGCCGGAGCACCGATGGGCGGCGGGATCGCCGAAGCCGCTGCCGGAACGCTCGGCTTCTATTTCGGCGGGACGGACGAGGCGTTCGCGCGGGTCGAGCCGCTGCTCGCGACGCTCGGGGATAGCAGTCGGCTCTCGCGGGTCGGGGCCTCCGTCGACGCCGGCTACACCGCGAAGTTGCTGGCCAACCTGCTGTGGTTCGGGCAGGCCGTCGCCGTGTCCGAGGCGCTTCTGCTCGGCAAGGCGCTCAACCTCGACGTCGGCACGCTGCGCACCGTGCTCGGCAACAGCCCGGGCGGCAGTGCGTTCATCGACCACCACCTCGGCGCGCTCCTGGCCGGGAACTACCTCGAGTCGTTCGGTATCGACCGGGTCGTGGAGGAACTCGACACCCTCACCGACCTCGCCGGTCGCACCGGGACGCCGTTCGAGTTGTCGACCCTGGTGGCACGGATGCATCGAGAGGCGCTGGAGCGGTTCGGCCCGGTTGACGGGGAGTTGCTTGCGGCGAAGCTGCTCGAGGAGCGGGCGGGGACGACGTTGCGGGCGGACGGGGCTGAGTAGAGGCCCTCGGGGACGCCTCGATCTCGACAGGCTCGATCAGCGGGGTGGGCTCGATCAGCGGGGTGGGCTCGATCAGCGGGGTGGGCTCGATCAGCGCGGCGGGGAGATCTCGACAAGCTCGATCAGCGGGGCGGGCTCGATCAGCGGGGTCGGGCAAAGCGGATCCTCGACCATTGTGCAATCGTTCAAGCATGATTCTCTTCGCCATAGCGCTTGGTTCCTTGCTGGTGCTCATCGGCACGGTGTTCCAGATGGTGATCGCGCTACAGAACGGCATCCGTTCTCTCGAAGATTCCCAATCGGACCTCAACCGTGTCGTACGCAATGGACGCGGTCGCAGATATCGGGAAGTGCCACGCTGGCGACTACGCAAACGACGGACGCTCCTGAAGCAACACATCCGGGAATCGGGCGACCCGCTCACGCCTGCCGAAAAGTGGACCTCAGAGTCGTTCGACCGCCAGGCGTTCGGGTGGGGGTTCCTGGTCGTGGGCTCGCTGATCGCGTTCATCGCCTCCTCCGTCGAGTGGGTATACACGCTCGGGTCTTGATCTCGACAAGCTCGATCAGCGGGAGGGGCAGCTACGGAAATGCCACGAGAAGCGCGATTGCGCCAGCGACCGACAGGGCCGTTCGCACGTGGTTCCACGGAATCCACACGCGCTCGAAGCGCGGCCAGTACGCTTCACGGTCGGCGCCCGCTGCAGCCAGCCGCCGGTTGAGCGGCACGTTGACGACGATCGTCGACACGACGGCGGCCAGATACAAAGAAGGGCCGACGACCCGCAGGGCTGATTCCGGCTCAGGGTCCGCCACCGCGGTGACGATGGTGACGACCGATGCCACCGCAGTCACAAGGAACACTCCCGTGAACGGGATGCGCTCCGCCTTCTCGTTGATCGCGACCATGGTGGCGCTTGCCTCGGCCGGCGGTCGGCTCCGGAGCGCCGGCATCACGACCGCCGAGAACGCGAGGAGAAAACCACCGGTCACCGCCGAGCCGACGCCCGCGACCAGCGGAATCCACGCGGTCATCGCGCACCCACAGCGACGACCGAATCCCAAATGCCCGTCGCGGCGACGCGGGCGGCATAGTTCCTGAAGTCGGTGGGTTCCCGGCCCAGTGCCGCGCGCAAATCAGGGGTGAGCGAAGCGTTGCGGCCGTCAAAGATCTCGGTGACGAGCTCCGCAAGCGGAAACGCATCTTCGGCGGGAACCCCGTCGTTGCCCAGGTCGGCGACGAACTCCTCAGGAGAGCACTGCTCGAATTCGATCCTGCGGCCTGTCGCGGCCGCGAGTTCAGCCGCCACCCCAGGGAGGGTGAGGAGTCTCGGGCCGGTGAGCTCACGCATCCGATTCACGTGATCGTCACTGGTGAACGCGTCGGCGGCAACGTCAGCGAGGTCATCGAGGTCGAGGAACGGTTCCGGGATGCCGGGGTCGGCCGGCAGCATCAGCCTGCCCCGGCGCACCGGTCCGAGCAGGAAGTGCTCACTGAAATTCTGCGCAAACCAGGAGCAGCGCAGGATCGTCCACTCAAGCCCGGCCGATCGCACGACCTCTTCGGCCGCGTGCGCTCCGTCTTCGCCTCGGCCGGAGAGCAGCACAAGCCGCTGAACTCCGGCGTCAGCAGCAGCGGCGGTGAGGCTGCTCATCAGTTCGGGCACGCCGGGGAATGCCAGATCGGGGCTGTAGCAGAGGTACGCCGCTTTCATCCCGTCGAGTGCGCCGGGCCAGGTGGAGGAATCGTTCCAGTCGAAGGGGATCTCAGCGCGGCGGGAACCGACCCGGAAGGGGACTGACCGCTCGGCGAGACGGCGGGTGATGCGGGCGCCGGTGCGACCGGTACCGCCGGTGATGAGGACGGGGGAAAGAGGGTTCGTTGTGGTCATGGCCCGATCCTGCCCGCCATAGAATGGACGTTGAATAGCTTTCCGTCTCGGTTCCATGCGCCATCGTCTAAACTCGCGGCATGGACCCGCTCACCCAGTTCTTCACCGAACCCCGCGCGCGTGACGCCTTCACCCTGCGGGTGGTGATGGCGCCGCCCTTCGCCATCGATGTGCGTGACGAGGCCGCCCTGACGCTGGTCGTGCCCGTGCGCGGAGACTCCTGGCTCGTTCCGAGTTCCGGCACCCCTCAACGCCTCAGGCCGGGGCAGATCGCAACCGTCCGCGGCCCGGAGCCGTATCGCCTGAGCGACCGGCCCGACCGTGAACCCACGGTGATCATCGACACCGACCAGGTATGCCGCACACCGGGCGGCGACAACCTCGAGACGACGATGCGGCAGGGCGTGCGCACCTGGGGCAACGACCCAGCCGGCGAGACCGTTATGCTCATCGGCACCTACCCGAGTGAAGCAGCCGTGGGCCAGCTCGTGACATCCGCTTTGCCACGGATCGCCATCTTCGACGAGCACGAAACGGATGCCACGCTCGTCGCGCTCCTGGAACGCGAACTCTCCGCATCAGACCTGGGGCAGGGAAGCGCACTCGACCGCCTGCTCGACCTCCTCCTCATGCAGGTTGTGCGCGCTTTCGGCCGTCGCTCCGATTCGCCCGTGGCCAGCTGGGTGGCCGGCTTCGGCGACCCGGTCGTCGCCCAGGCACTGTCGCTGCTGCATGACGAGCCCGCGACACCGTGGACCGTGGCCGAACTGGCCAACAGGGTGCACGTGTCACGCGCGAAGCTCGCAGCCCGCTTCAGCTCGCTGGTCGGGCAGCCGCCGATGGGCTACCTGACCAGCTGGCGTCTCGCCCTGGCGGCCGATCGGCTGGTCGGCAGCGATGCCACGACCGCGACCGTCGCCGCCGAGATCGGCTACAGCAGCGCATTCACGTTCAGCACGGCATTCTCGCGGGCGTACGGCATGAGCCCGACCGCCTACCGGCGTGGGCGCCGTGAGCGGCTGACGGCAGCAGAACCGTTGATCGAGTAGCGACCGAAGCGCAGCGGAGGCCGCGTATCGAGATCCATGTGCGGCGGGTCTCGATACGCTCCTTCGTCGCTACTCGACCAGCGGGGGTCGCTCGTGTTCTCAGCGGATGACGGCGATGTTGAAGTTCGGGCTCCTGAGGGTTTGCATCAGCCCCGCGAAGAGGAGGAAGTAGTGCTCCGGCCCGCGCGCGGTCTCGATACCGCCGAGGTCGATCTGCTGCTCCACGGGCCAGCCGAGGTCGACAAGCAGGCCAGACACGAGAGCTTTCGCGTGTGCGTCATCGCCCGACAGGAAGACGGACGTGGGGCCACTCACTGAGTCAGGAGCGACGGTGAGGGTTCCCGCCAGCGTGTTGAGCGACTTGACCACCGATGTGCGCGGCAGAGCCTCCTGGAGCACGGCACCGAGACTTCCGTTGGGATACATCAGCTCGAAGCGCTCCGTCACCGCGTTGCCGATGTCGAGGAGAACGTGCCCGGCGAGCAGCTCGGCGTGCGAGGACAGCACCTCGGCGGCAACGGATGCCTGCAGCGCGCTGACAACGAGGTCGGACCCGTCGACCGCCGACGCGACGTCACTGACATCCGGTGCGAGTTCGGGGTGAGATTCGGGGCTGCGTGACCCGAAGGTCACCGAATGACCGGCGGAGCGGAACCCCTCCGCGAGTGTGGTGGCCATGTGGCCGGTTCCGAGGATGGCGATGTGCATGAGAAACCCTTCGTTAGTGGGTCGTTCGGATTCGAACGACCCCATGACGGGTATAACTCGTTCCAATTCGAATTATTCCGATCTTGCCGAATTGATTCGAAGTGGAACCTCCTATGCTGATCAGATGCCACAGGAACTCGCCAAAGGGGAACTCGACGCGTACTTCGCGCTCGTGGTCGCCGGGGACCTCGTCCAACGCGCCATCACCTCCCAGCTCGCCGAGCATCAGCTGACTCCGGTGCAGTTCTCGATCCTGGCGCAGCTCCTCGAAGCGCCGGACGGCGTCCGGATGCGGGACCTGGCCTCCGCTCTCGTTCACTCACGTAGCGGCCTGACCTACCAGGTCACGCAGCTGGAGAAGGCCGGCCTTGTGTCGCGCGTGGCATCCGCCGACGACGAGCGAGGAGTGCTCGCCGTTCTCACCGAGGCCGGGAAGAAGCGGGTACGCGCGGCATTCCCCGGGCATGTTGCCCTCGTCCGCGAGAGTCTCTTCGACCTGCTTCCGCCGGGCGGAGCGGACTCGCTTCGAGAGCTGCTGGAGCCCGTCACCTCGAAACTTCGCGCTGACCGCAGCTGACGCCGTCGACGAGCTCGACGACATCCGACGGTGCGGGCGGGTCGAGTCACCAAAAGTTCACGTGGCGGTTCTCGACCAGCCACGTCGCCACCGGCACTCTTGTCGTGTGACCAATGCAACGGAGCATCCGGACGATTCGGAGAACCCCGCGCCGAAGCGGACCCGCCGGGTGTCGCGGTACACCATCGCGGTCGCGTTCATCTTCGTGGTGATGTTCGGGCTGGTTGCGGTTGTCGTGTTCGCACTGGTGCAGGACGGGGCGCTGCGGATGTGAGGTCGAGCGTGGCGTGATCTCGACAAGCTCGACCGACGGGGTTGGGCTCGATCGACGGAGTTGGGCTCGATCGACGGAGTTAGCGAGGGCGCGGCGGGCCACCCGAACTGGCGGTCCGCCGGGTCGACGGCGGGTGCCGCCGGTACGGCAGACTCGAGAGCATGACGAACCCACCGCAGAGCCCATACGGACCAGCGGACCCCACCCGACAGAACCCACCTCAGCCGCATGCCCTGTTCCACCCGCCGCAGGTGCCGTACGGCTACACGGTGGTCAGGCCGACCCCACCGAAGCGCAGCAACGGCCCGGGGCTCGCCGCCCTGATCATCGGTATCGTCGCTGTCATCATCGCGTTGATCCCGTTCGTCAACTTTTTCGCGTTCCTGCTCGGCCCGGCCGGTGTCATCCTTGGAATCATCGGCCTGGTCCTCGCCGACCGCCCACGCCGAATGGCCGCGTGGGGCCTGACCCTCTCGGCTGTGTCAATGGTTCTCGCGTTCATCCTGATCTTCGTCTACACCTTCGGGGCGATGTTCCTCTTCGGCAACGCCATCGACTACTCGACCCTCGACGCCCAGGGCGGCGAGTCCAGCCGGTACACCTCCGAGCCGATCGTCCCGCTGGCGCTCGGCACCCTCGTCGACCTGACCGACGCCGACGGTGCGAGTGTTTTCGAGGCGACGGTGTCGGCATCCGTTCTCGATGCCGGCGACGTGATCACTGCAGACGGCGGCAGCGCCGAGGCACCCGCCGGGATGAAGTGGGCGATGGCCACGGTCGACCTCACGGTTCTCTCAGCATCCAACCTGCCGTCGGAGCCGATCGCGGTCGACTACATCGCCGCCGACGGCGAGTACTACAGCGACCTCGACGCCTACGCAGTGCCGCCGGAACACGACCTCTCCCAATTGCAGCGCACGCTCGCCCTCGGCGAGAGCGGGACGGCATTCGTGATCGTCGCGATCCCGACAACGGATGCCACGGGCGGCCTGTGGTCGATCCAGTACGGCAGCGAACAAACCGGCACTGCGGAGTACTTCTTCGATCCGTCCTAGGGCGGATACTTCGGTGGACTCCCCCTCGACGTTCGCGGAACTGTGGAGGACACTCAAGTCATGACCAACCCACCGGAGAGCCCGTACGGACCGGCGGACTCCACACCCCAGCAGCCACAGCAGCCACAGCAGCCGCCGGAGTCGACGCCGCAGCCACCTGAGGCGACGCCGCCGCAGCCACCTGAGGCGACGACGCCGCAGCCACCTGAGGCGACGCCGCCGCCGAACCCGACGGAGCAGTACCCGACCGAGCAACTGCCGCCGGAGTACCCGACCGAGCAGTTGCCGCCGCCGTATCCGCCGCCTCCCCCGTCGTATCCGACGAACTACCCGACGCAGCAGTATCCACCGCAGCCTCCGCCCCCGCAGCAACCACCGACGTACAACGCGGCGGACTTCTACCCGCCGCAACCGCAGCCGCCGTACGGCTACACCCTCGCCGGTCAGACCCCGCCGAAACGGACCAACGGCGCGGGCCTCGCCGCCCTCATCCTCGGGATCTGCGGAATCGTCATCGCGTTCATCCCGTTCGTCAACTTCGGCGCGTTCCTCGTCGGGGTCGCCGGCGTGATCCTCGGCATCGTCGGCCTGGCGCTCGTCGACCGGCCACGGCGGATGGCGGCGTGGGGCACCATCCTCTCCGCGCTCTCGCTCGTGATCGCGTTCGTGATGGTCTTCGTCTACACCTTCGGCTTCATCTTCGCCGTGTCCGGCGCCGTCGACGAAGCCACGCGAAACTCCCCGCAACCGACAGACGTCTCCGAGCAGCCGGCGCCGTCACCGACCGACACCGTCGTCGACGTCCACCCGCTCGGCACGGTCGTCGACCTGACCGACGAGTCCGGCGACCCGGTCTACGCGGCGACGATCTCGACATCCGTTCTGGACGCCACCGACGAGGTCTCGGCGATCGAATTGAATCCGGATGCCCCGGCCGGGATGCAGTGGGCGATGGTCACCGTCGAGCTCACCTCCCTCGCCGACACCACCGTCGCGCCGGCCATCGACGTCACGGTCGAGTACGTCACGCCTGACGGAGACTCCTTCACCCGGTTCGACGCGTTCGCACTGGCGCCGGAACCGACCCTCGACGTGCTGTTCGAGCTCGATCCGGACGAGAGCGGGACGGGCAACGTCGTGATCGCGATTCCGACCGATGACCCGTCCGGTGGGTACTGGGCGCTGAAGTATGGGAGTTCGTTCGGCGGTGGGGAGCGGTTCTACTTCGAGGTGGAGTAGAACACGCCGCTGCCGCGAGCGATGAAAACGTATCGGGACCCCGCGAGGTGGGGTCCCGGTGCGGTCGGGAGCGGCCTACTCGACGAGCGTGGTGGCCCGCACCCGCGGCCGCCGCCTCGTCAGCGCCACCCCGACGAGACAGAGGATGCCGCCGACGATCGCAATGAGCGCCGGGAGTTCGCCGAGGAACAGCATCCCCATGAGGATCGCGAGCGGCGGCACGATATAGGTCGAGATCGTCAGCTGCCCCGCCGGCACGCGTGACAGGGCATAAGCCCAAGTGCTGAACGCGATCGCGGTCGGGACGGCTCCGAGGTAGACGACGCCGAGGATCGACGGCAGCGGTGCGGTCTGCACGTCGGCGATGAGCTGTCCCGTGAACGGCAGGCAGGTGATCGTGCCGATCGCGCAGCCGAGCCAGGTCACCTGCCCGGCGGGCAACCGCTTGAGCGCGGGTTTCTGGAACAGCACACCTGCGGCGTAGGTGAGGGCCGCCAGCAAGGCCCACAGCACAGCGATCGGATCGAGTGCGCCCGTGGCATCCCGCGCCCCGATCCCGATCAGGATCACGCCGATGAAAGCGACGCCTGCACCGATGGCGAGCCACTTCGGCAGGCCCTCGCCGAGGAACAGTCCGGCGCCCAGCGCGACGAGGATCGGCGCGAGGTTGACGATCATGGCGGTGGTGCCGGCATCCAGCGTCTGTTCCGCGGTGTTGAGGGCGATGTTGTACGCGCCGAACCAGGCGACGCCGAAACCGAGGATGAGCAGCCATTCGCGGCCGGTGGGTTTCACCCAGCGGCGTCCGATGAGCAGGAGTCCGAGCAGGGCCGTGCCGACCAGAAGCCGGAGGAGCGACAGGGCACCAGGCGAGAAGTCGGGGCCGACACCTCGGATGACGATGAACGCACTCGCCCAGGCCAGCAGCGTCACCGCGATCGCGACGAGGACCAGCGGGCTCAACGTCGTCGGTCGGGTGGGCGCTGCGGTGGAAGTTGACACGCCTCCAGAGTAGGGGCGGCGTCCGACGCTCCGACCGGTCGGGCCGCGATGTGGCGGAGACCTGCCGGAGGTTGGCCGAGATGGGCGGATGCTGCCTCGTCGATCGAGCTTGTCGAGATCACGGGACGGTCGGAATAGCGCAGGATGGTCGCCTTGATCTCGACAAGCTCGATCAGCGGCCTCATGCGGACAAGACCTGACCGGATGCATGCCTACGCTCGGACCACAGACCGTTTCGGAAGGAGCCCGCGATGAACATCCGCCCATTCACGATCGAGGTGCCGCAGCAGGATCTCGACGACCTCACCGATCGGATCAGCCGAACCCGCTGGCCGAACGACGCCACCCCGAGCGGCTGGTTGCGCGGTGTCGAGCTCGGCTATCTGCAGGGGCTCGCCGAGTACTGGCGCACCGAATACGACTGGGCCGCCGCGCAGGCGAACCTCAACCGGTTCGACCATTTCATCGCGGACATCCAGGGCCTCGGCATCCACTTCATCCACCAGAAATCGGGCCGTCCGGATGCCGTTCCGATCGTGCTGATCCACGGCTGGGCGGACTCGTTCTACCGGTTCATCCACCTGATCGAGCGGCTGACCGGCGGCGAAGGTCCGGCGTTCGACGTGGTCGTGCCGTCGCTGCCCGGGTTCGCGTTCTCCGACCAGCGCGCGGCCGGCACCGGCGAGCAGGATGCCGACTTCGCCGCCGAGGTCGTCTCCGAACTGATGGAGGGACTCGGCTATGACCGATACGTCGTGCACGGCGGCGACTGGGGCAGCTCCATCGGCCAGGAAGTCGCCCGCGCCCACCCCGACCGCGTGATCGGGCTGCACCTCACCGACGTGCCGTTCGCGAACATGTACCTCCTCGACGCGAACGAGACCACGGACGCCGAGAAGGAGTTCGTGGCATCCGTCGAGAAATGGGGCGAGACCTCCGCCGGGTACGTGACCATCCAGTCGACCCGCCCGCTCACCCTCGCCTACGGGCTGAGCGACTCCCCCGTCGGACTCGCCGCCTGGCTGATCGACCACTTCGAGCTGTACTCCGAGACGCGCATCGGCAACGACGACCTGCTGACCAACGTGATGCTCTACTGGCTGCGCAACAGCATCCGCTCGTCGATGCGGTACTACAACGAAGGCATGGGCGACTGGTCGGATGCCGACGGGTCGGCCTCGTGGGGCGACACGGGTGCCGACTGGTTCGGCGACACCGGGGCTGCTGCCGGCGAGGGCGCCGCGGGCAGCGGCGAGTGGGCGGCGGATGCCGGTGGCTGGTCGATGAAGATCGACGTACCGACCGCGGTCGCGGTGTTCCCGAAGGACATCACGAATCCCCCGCAGGAGTATGCGGAGCGATTCTTCGATGTGAGGCGGTTTACGCATCAGGAGCACGGCGGGCATTTCGCGGCGCTGGAGGTGCCGGACCTGGTAGCGGCGGACATCCGGGCTTTCGTTGCTGATCTGAACCCTCGCTGATTCAGATTGGGACTGTTCCCGGCGCGCTCGGTCCACCTAAGCTCTCGATCAACGTGTGCCCCGCATGGGGGTACCGAGTGAAAGGGAGACAATGAAGTCAACTGCCACACTTACGAGGCGAGCGCGGACGGTGATGGTCGCTACCGCGACGGTCGCCGCCTTCGCACTCGTTCCGACCGGGGCCGCAATCGCCGCACCCAAGGCCCAAAGTTGCGAGAACCGGAACAACAACACCGTCCAGAAGCTTCTTCTGTGCGTCGATGCCGACGGTGCGATGGAGCATCTTGAGGCGTTCCAGACGATCGCCGATGAGAACGGCGGCAACCGCGCGGCCGGGCTCCCCGGCTACGAGGCCAGCGTCGACTACGTCGTCGAGACTCTCGAAGCGGCTGGATGGAACGTCACGATCGACGAGTTCCCGTTCACGTTCGTCGGTCCGTCCACTCTCCAGCAACTCACTCCAGTGAATGCCTCGTACCCCACCGGTCCGTTCACCGGCAGCGGTCCCGGCAATGTGACTGCGGCCGTCACGCCGGTCGACGTGCAGCTCACCACGCCGAACACCAACACCAGCGGCTGTGAGGCCGCCGACTTCGCAGGCTTCACGCCGGGCAATATCGCGCTCGTCCAGCGCGGCACCTGTCCATTCGGGGACAAGGCGCTGAACGCGGAGGCGGCAGGCGCGGCGGGCGTCATCATCTTCAACGCGGGTGACGACGACACCGCCGCCCGCCAGGACCTCATCGTGGGTACCCTCGGCGGTTCGAACATCGTCGGTATCCCGGTGGTCGGCGCAAGCTACCCGCAGGGCGTCGCGCTGGCGCAGGCCGGTTCGACGGCTCGCGTGATGGTGCCCATGCCCGAGGAACGACCGCAGAAGAACGTCATCGCGGAGCTTCCCGGCAAGAACACCAACAACGTCGTGATGGCCGGCGCCCACCTCGACTCGGTACAGGCTGGCCCCGGCATCAACGACAACGGCAGTGGATCCGCTTCGCTGCTCGAACTCGCCGAGAGCATGTCGAAGCTCAAGCCCGAAAACACCGTCCGCCTCGCGTGGTGGGGTGCTGAAGAGGCCGGTCTGATCGGCTCGGAGGAGTATGTTGCCGGGCTGAGCCAGGCGGAGAAGGACCGCATTGCGCTGTACCTGAACTTCGACATGGTCGCTTCGCCCAACTACATCTTCATGGTGTACGACGGTGACGAGTCAGGCTTCCCGGCACCTGTTCCCGTTCCCGCGGGATCGGTCGCCATCGAGGACCTCTTTGAGAGCTACTTCACGAGCGTTGGCGAGCCATACGACGATGCCGAATTCAGCGGTCGTAGCGACTACGAGGCATTCATCCTCAACGGAATTCCGGCCGGTGGTCTGTTCACAGGCGCCGAGGTCGTGAAGACCGATGAACAGCAGGCAATCTGGGGCGGCATCGCTGGTGAGTCATACGACCAGTGCTACCACCAGGCCTGCGACACGATCGACAATGTCAGCATCGAGGCGCTCGATGTGAACATCGACGCGATCGCGCTCTCCGTGCTCGCGTACTCGTACTCGACGGAGTCGGTGAACGGCGTGGTCGGCAAGAAGGTCCCGGGTGGGCTCAGCCTGCCTGCTCCGGCCGGCCCTCAGGGCACCGTCGGCAGCGACGGAGGCCACTCGCACGGCGACGTCGAGTAGCCGTTTGATCTGAAACACGGGTGGGGGTGCCGGACGGCGCCCCCACCCGTCGTCGTGGACTGGCAGGGTCTCGCTACAGCCGCTGTCGGCCTACTCGTCGAACGGCAGCGGATGCCGGCGGCGTGAACGCCTGAACAGCATCAGTCCGAGTCCTGCCAGAAGGGCGGCGAGCGCCCCGAGCCCAATCAGTCCCACGGGCCCGGCGGTGGCACCCGTGTCGGCGAGGTCATCGCCTCCCGAGCCGGACGGCGAACCAATTGGCGATGAGCCACCGCCCGCCGGGTCGCCAGGACCGGAGCCGCCACCACCCGGCGTCGGATCAGTCGGCTCCTCCGGCTCCTCGATCACCGCGGCCGGGATCACCGTGAACAGGCGCACCTCGGAGTAGTCGACCGCACCGTGCGGGTCAGCGGTCCGCACGTACCAGCCGTGCTCTCCGAGCTCCTCGAGCGGCCAGGTCGCGGTCAGCACGGACCCGCTCGGCACATCCGTGAACCCGGCGATCTCGTTCGCCGTCAGGATTTCGGCGCTGAAGGCATCCGTCGCCAGCGTCTTCGTCGCCGGGGCGATGCCGAGGTCCGCGTACGAGACCTCGAACTCCTGGTACAGGTACGGGTCTTCAACCGGCCCGAGCAGACTCGCCTCATCGGAGTTGTACTTGTCGAGTGACGGCGAGTACGTGCGCACGAGCATCTGCCCGGTCTCGTTGTCGAAGTGCAGCAGTCGCAGGAAGCCCTGCCCGCCCTCCGGCAGACCCTGGTAGTCGAACAGCATCGACTGCACCTTGCGGTCGTTGACGCCGTCACCATCGTCGTCGAACTCATCGACCCGGGTGAACGCGTCGTGGTAGTGCCCGGAGAACACCATCTTCACGTTCGGGTTGGTCGCGACGACCTCGTCCATGATGCGCTGCGGCATGGCGCCGAGCCCACCGGTGGTGAGCATGAACTCGTGCTGGTTGATGATCGCGATGCGCTCGGGGTGAGCCGCGAGCACCTCGTTCATCCAGTCGATCTCAGCATCGCCAGGGCCCCAGCCCATGTAGACCATGATGAAGTCGATGCCGCCGGCGGTCATCAGGTCGTAGTGTCCGCGGTTGTTCTCGTAGCTTCCGCCGTACCAGGGGTTCGCGGCGAACCGCTCCTCACCGAAGTGCTGACCGAAGTAGGTGTAGTCGACCTCCTTGTGGCCGACGTCATGGTTGCCGGCGAGCACGCCATACGGCAGCCCGGCGTCGTCGAACCGCTGGTACTGCGGGTCTGCGTTCTCCCACTGGTACGGCTGCAGGTGGTTGTCGACGACGTCCCCGGTGTGGAAGACGTACTGCAGGTTGAGTTCCTCACGGCGCTCGAGCAGGTAGTCGTGGATCGCAACCTGGTGGTCGTAATACTGCGCGTTGTAGTACTGCGTGTCCGACTCCCACGCGAGCGTGAAGTCGTACTCCGACCGCGGTACGTCCGCCGCGTTGTGCGGGGTGACCGCCGAGTCGCGCTCGGTCTGGTCAGCGGCTGCGAAGCCTTCGGAGTGCTGCACCAGGATGCTGACCTTTCCGTCAGCTGCGTGGGCTCCTGCCTCCACGACACCGGAGAGCGTGAATGCCTCGTCGTCGGTGGTCGTCAGGTGGCGGGTGACCTCGGTCCAGGATGCTCCGTCTGCAGTGAGCGCGTAGAGGATCACCTGCGCGTTCGCGTTCGCGGTTCCCGCCCACGAGACCCGCACGAGAGCGTCAGCACCGGCATCCGCCGGCACGTCGACGTCGAACAGCTGGTACGGGAACTCATCGTCCGAGCTGATCTCAGTGGCGACACCGTCGACCGTCTCGAGTGCTGCGACGTCGCTGGACTTCAGGGCGATCGGCTGCTCGCGGTCGGTGGCCGCGGCATCCTGTGTCGTACCGGACTGCGTTTCGACGTCACCGTCTTCGAGGTCGAGCCGGTAGCCCTCGCGGAACGAGACGTCGAGGATGTCTCCGGTCGGGTCGTCGACCTGCGCAGACAGGCTCACGTCGCCGGCCTCGACCTCGCTGCCTTCGGTGGGGCTGATCGCTCCGCCGGTGGGCTGCTCCTCGAACGTGGTGAACGTCGCCTCGAACCGGGTGACGTTGCCGACCTTGTCGGTCGACTCGATCACCACCGCGTGTTCGCCGGCGTTGAGGGTCAGAGACGAGGTCGTGTAGGGCAGGGTGATCGGCATGCCGTCGAGGGTGGCCGTGTATGAGCCGACCCCTGAACCGGCGTCGGTGATCTCGGCCTCGATGCGGATCTCGCCCTGGTAGGGCGTGCCGTCCACGATCGAGGAGGTGACCTCGGGGGCGGTGTTGTCGACGATCACTGTGCGGCTGAGGCTGTCGATTCCATCGGTCGCCGAGACGACGTGGCTGCCGTCGGTGGTGGCGGTCGTGTCCCAGACCGTCGCCTCACCGGTGAAAGCATCCGCTGGCAGGGCGAACCGGGCGTCGTAGAAGTCGAGCTTGCCTGCGCTGTCGCCCATGTTGAGGGTGAGCGCCGGGTCGTCGTAACCGACCGGCGTGAGAGTGCGGCCGTCCGGGAGGACGAGCCGCATGCCCTTGACCTGGAAGTCGTCGTTGTTCTCGTTGGGGTCGATCTCGGGAGCGGCCTTCGTACCGGCCCAGATGCTCACGACGAGTTCGTCACCCTCGACGACGTAGTCGAGCGGCACGGGGGTGACGATCGTCTCGAAGCCGGTGGGCAGCCCGTCGTCGAAGATGCGCAAGACGTCTTCACCGATACGCACGCCATTCTGGAAGAACGTGTTGACGCCGCCGGCCTCGAACACGAAGGTTGGCGCACTCTCGAGGCTCGGAGCCGACTCGACCGGGTCGCCGTCGATGCTCAGCTCGAGCTCGCTCGGGTAGTCGTCACCGGCCGCGAGGACAGTCGACTCGCCGCCGAGGTACTGGCCCTCTGTCACGTTGAGGCGGACCGGGTCGGTGTTCGCACCGTTCACCGGCACGCGCCGGGTCTCGGTGGTGGTCGTGTTCGAGCCGTCGCGTGCGGTGACGGTGTACTCGTACCATCTCTTGCCGATGAGGTCGGCGGCGTTCACGACGTGTCGGTAGAGGCCGTCGGTCCCGGCGACGAGATTCACCGAACGGATGCCGTCGTCGACGCTGTTCGCGAGGTCCAGTTCCAGCGTGCGCACCTGCACGTCGTCGGTCGCGTCGAGCTCGATGGTGAAGTCTGCGGCCGGGTCGATGGTTGCGGCGGTGAGGTCTTCGACGACCGGTCCTGTGGTGTCGACCGGGTCGATCATCAGGCCGGCAGGAACCTGGTCCTCCTGAATCGTTCCGGGCGTGGAGGACGTGATTCCGAGCATCCGCTGCAGTCCGAGGTCCTCGGGGGTGACGGCGTACCGGATGCCCTGGTCGGCGACGGAATCATCCGTCGCGCCCATGTTGAAGTAGGCGCGGTTGACGCTGAAACCGGTATTGGTGAGGATCTCGATGCCCCGAGGGGCGGCGTTTGCCATTCCTGCGGAGTAGATCTCGACGAGGTTTTTCCCCAGCTCGAGGTTCGTGCCGAACTGGGCGTTGAATGCGTCGGCACCCAGGGCGTCGTTCGGTCCGTTCTTGATCCAGAACACGAGGGTCTTGCCCGGTTCGACCACGGCGTCTGTGGGCTGTGACGGCCAGAGCACTTCGTTGCTGTTGCTCGTCACGTCGATCGGGTAGAGGTAGTTGACCGTGTAGTCGGCGAAGTCGATCGGCTTGCTCGTGGCGTTGTAGAGCTCGATGAACTCGAAACCGTCAGCGGCTCCGACGTTGGTCGAGTCAGGGAGCAGCTCAGTGATCTGCAGGCGGGTCGTGGTGAGTGCCGGGTCGGGCTTGGGGTTCCAGCCGGGAGTCGGCTCGGGGTCCGGGGCTGTGAGTGCCTCGTCTTTCACGACGCCGGGTGTGGCGGCCGCCGACTCGAGGAGGGTCAGGCCGTTCTCGGCGATGTCTCCTGGGATACGGAAGTGCGCGGTGGTCGTCGTCGAGACCGACCCGGCCGGGTAGTGCGACCAGCTGACCGAATCGGCACCGACATCCGTCGTCTGGACCACACGGATGCCGCGGGCTCCGCCGTTCGCCATTCCGTTCTGTCCGGTGATGCGAACGACCTGCGTGTCTGCCGGCACGCTCCACTGGGCGCGGAAGTCCGCTTCGGTGAAGGCGTAGGAGTCGACGTTGCCACTGGTGTAGCTGAGCCAGTAGACGGCAGTCTCGCCGGCGCCGAGGACGAGGTTCTCCTCAGCGGTGAGCGGAACATCCGGGGTCATGTCGTCTGAGCTGACCGGACCGTACGCGAAGCTGTAGCCGGCCGTGGCGAGGTCGATGTCGAGGTTCGTGGTGTTGTGCACTTCGAAGAACTCGAAGTTGTCGAACGAGACGTGGTCGGGCGCGATCTCGGTGACGATGAGCGGCCAGTTCGCGGCGGGGCCGGGCTCCGGCACGGGGTCGGGTTCGGGCACCGGGCGTACGAGTGCGGCGGGGTCGACGACGCCGGGGCTCTTGACGGCGTTGGGTGCGAGCACGTCGAGGCCGAGGTCCGCGGGGTCCTCCGGCAGGCGGAAGTGCACGGCCTGGTCTTCACCCATCGACCCGGTCGGGTAGTGCGACCACGAGACGATGCCATCGGCGCCGAGGATGCGCACACCGCGGTCGCCCCCGTTGGCCATGCCGTTCTGCCCGGTGACGCGGACGACGCGCGTGGCGGCATCCGCCCCGACCGCTTCCTTGAAGCCCTCGACCGTGAATGCCGTGGAGTCGACGGCACCGGTCGTGTAGCTCAGCCAGAACACGACGGTCTCGTTCGGCGCGATGGTCATCTCGCCGTCGACGGCGAGCGGGACGTCTCGGGCCCGGTCATCGGAGTCGACATACGAGTAGGCGAAGGTGATGCCTGCAGCCGCGAGGTCGATGGCATCCGCCGTCGTGTTGTGTACCTCGAAGTACTCGAAGTTGTCGTTGCCCGGATTGTTGGCCACGATCTCGGTGATCACGAGCGGCGGGATGCCGGGAGCTGGGGCGGCGGATGCTGGCGTGGCAGCAAGCAGGCCCATGCCCAGCACACACACAGTGGCTGTGGCAAGAGCTCCGCTGAACCGCCGAAGACGTGGCGTAGACACAGAGGTACCTTCGGTTCGATGGGGGAAGCGTTTCGAACCTATGGACCCGGGAGTACCGGGAAGTGAACGCGGGGTGGCCGGGAGGTGGGTGCGTGGTGTCGGGCCGGTGCGCCGTGACTCCGGGAGGAAATTCGAGGGGTCCATCGTCTATACGAGGACAGACCCCCGGATTTTCCTCCCGAAACCAACCAGCCGACCCCAACGTGTGCGTGCGGCGGCAGACGGGCACCGAAGCAACACTCAGCCAGCCCACCGTAAACTCAGGGAGTGACCCTCCACATCGCCATGATCAGCCTGCACACGTCGCCAGACGACGATCCAGGCACCGGCGACGTCGGCGGAATGAACGTCGCGGTCCGCTCAACGGCCCTCGCGCTCGCCGCCCAGGGCCATACGGTCGAGATCCTCACCCGGCGCACCGACCCCGACGGGCCGGCCGCGCACGACCTCGCACCGGGCGTCACCCTCCGTCATCTCGACGCCGGTCCGGCCGAACGCCGCATCAAGGGCGACCACGAGGCGTACATCGCCGAGTTCGCGCAGTCGCTTCAGGCCCTCGGACCGTACGACGTCGTGCACTCGCACCACTGGTTCTCCGGAGAAGCCGCGCTGGACTTTGCGCGCCGTCGTGGCATCCCGCACGTGCAGAGCTTCCACAGCATCGCGGCCGACCCGTCGACGCCGCTGTCCGACGGCGAACGCCCCGAATCCCCCGGGCGGATGCTCGGCGAACGGCACCTCGCACAGGCATCCGACGCGGTCATCGCCGTGAGCGCCGCCGAGCGCGACACCGTGATCACCCGGCTCGGTGCCTCCCCCGCGCACGTTGTCGTCGTCACCCCGGGTGTCGACGCGGACCTCTTCACCCCCGCCGTCGCGCCGGCCGCCCACCCCGGTTACATCGTCGCGGCCGCCCGCCTCGAACCGCTCAAGGGCCTCGACCTCGCCATCGAAGCGATCGCGGCGCTGCCCGACGTCCTCCGCCCCGAGCTCGTCATCGCCGGCGGACCCACCACCGGTCACGACGAATACCCCGCCGACCTCTGTGAGCACGCCCGCGCGCACGGGCTGGCCGACGGCATCCGTTTTCTCGGTCCGCAGTCGCGTGAGGACCTCGCCGAGTTGCTCCGTGGCGCCCGGATGCTCGTCGTCCCGTCGCACTCCGAAACCTACGGCCTTGTCGCGCTCGAGGCTGCTGCCAGCGGCATCCCGGTCGTGGCGACCGCGTCCGGTGGCCTGATCGAGGCCGTCGAGGACGGTGTCACCGGACTGCTCGTCGACTCCCGTGATCCCGCTGCGTGGACGGATGCCGTCCGCCGCCTGCTCGAGGACGACGCGCTGTCCGCCCGCCTCGGCGCCGCCGGGCGCACTCGCGCCGAACACTTCACCTGGGACCGCACCGCCGCGGCCACCGCCGATGTCTACACCCGACTGCTCACCCACCGAACGGACATCGCTTCGTGACCGACCTCTTCCCGACGCCCGGCATTCTCGACGGCGTCAGCTCAGTGCTGTTCGCCCATGCGCACCCCGACGACGAGACGCTCGCATCCGGTGGGCTCATCGCCGAACTCGTCGCGCGCGGTGTGCGGGTGACGTTGCTGACGGCATCCCGTGGTGAACGCGGCGAGATCGTGGCCGGTGCGTTGCCCGCCGACACCGATGCGGATGCCCTGACGAGCGCCCGCGAGGACGAGCTCACCGGTGCTGTGGCTGCGCTCGGAATCTCCGCGCAGTACTGGCTCGGTGACGAGCCGGCGCGGGCGACCGGGCGGCTTCCTCGGCGATACCGGGACTCGGGCATGGAATGGATCCGGCCCGGGCTGGCCGGCCCCGCTGGTGATGCGGATGCCGACGCGCTCTCGGTCGCGCCCCTGGACGAGGTCGTCGACGACGTCGCCGCGCTGCTCGCCGTGGAGCGGCCGTCCCTGGTGATCAGCTACGACTCCGATGGTGGGTATGGCCACCCCGACCACGTGCGGATTCGGGAAGCGGCTGTGGCGGCATCCGTCGCGGCGGGGATTCCCTATGCGGAGCTGCTCGAAACGCCGACGGATGACGCGGAGTGGTTGTCGCTCACGACGCACCGGGCGGTGGTGACGGCGGCGTTGCGCTGCCACGCGAGCCAGCTGACGGTCGTCGGTGACGATGTGGTGCACTCAGGTGGACAACGCGAGCCGATCGGCACAGATGTCGGGCTGCGGATCGTCGCCCCGTCGGATGTTCCGGTGATGTCGGTGCGCGCCCTGCGGGAGTTGCTCGACCAGCACTGAGTTTTGCGCGCACTTCGGCTTCGTCGTGCGCAAAACGACGCGAAGCGCACCGTTCGGGTCGATTTGCGCACTATGAACGGCGTGCCGGGTGTGGGACGCGAGGAGCGGACCCGAGCAGCGAAATCGGCGGATTCATGCGAAAAATGGCGTGCCACAGGACACCTGAAAGCCCGACGGAGGGTCCCCCAAAGAGCGGACACATTTGACCCGCGTTCGGGGGTAGTGTCGGGAGCACTGTGCCGGGGCAAGGACGCTCCGGTGCTGATTGTCACACTCCAACGAAGGAGCAATACATGATTCAGCGACGCAAATTAGGCATCGCGTTGGGGGCAACCCTCGCAACCGGTGCCCTGATCGCAGTCGGGTTCGCCGGACCCGCATACGCCGGTGGCGGCAAAGGCCACGGCAACGGAAACGGCAACAAATCGGTGTCTGAACAACTGCGCAAGGCCGTCACGGCCAAAGGCGTCAACCAACACCTCAAGGCACTACAGGGGATCTCGGATGCCAATGGCGGCAACCGGGCAGCGGGAACGGCGGGCCACGTGGCATCCGCTGTCTACTACGAAAAGCTGCTGAAGAAGGCGGGCTACACCACGTGGCGTCAGCCGTTCAGCTATGAGAAGTCGGTCGTCGACACCGCAGTCCTCGATCTGACAGCTCCCACGACGGCCAGTTACGAATACGGGGTCGACTTCGTCGAAGCGACCAACTCATCCGAGGGTGACGTCAGCGGCGCCGTGCAGGCCGTCGACATCAACCTCGTCGGCGACCGCGCATCGACGAGCGGTTGTGAAGACGCTGACTTCGACAGCTTCACCGCCGGCAACATCGCGCTCGTGCAGCGTGGTACTTGCGACTTCCGCGTGAAGGCTGACAACGCTCTCGCCAACGGCGCCATCGGCGTGATCATCTTCAACCAGGGCAACGTCGTCGAGGGCCAGGACCGCCTGGGCCTCTTCGGTGGAACGCTCGGCGAAACGGTCTTCGCACTCCCCGTCGTCACCACGCCGTTCGCACTCGGAGAGACGCTCGCCAACACGGCCGGCGCTGAAGTGCACCTCGCGTTCGATGCCCACATCGAAGCTGTCGACACGTTCAACCTCTTCGCGGACAGCCGCTTCGGTGACGTCAACAAGACGATCGTCGTCGGCGGACACCTCGACGGTGTCGCTGAGGGCCCCGGCATCAACGACAACGGTTCAGGAACGGCCTCGATGCTCGAGACGGCCCTGCAGATGTCGAAGAAGAAGATCGTTCCGACGAACAAGGTGCGTTTCGCATTCTGGAGCGGTGAAGAAGACGGCCTACTCGGCTCGAACTTCTACGTCGCACAGCTGACCCCGGCGCAGATCGCGCAGCACGCTGCCAACCTCAACTTCGACATGGTCGGCTCGCCCAACGCGGTGCGCTTCGTCTATGACGGAGACGGGGATGCCTTCGGTACCGCCGGTCCTGCCGGGTCGGATGCCATCGAGACCACCTTCGAGGACTACTTCGCCTCGCAGGGACTCGAGACAGCACCAACCGAGTTCAGTGGACGCAGCGACTACTTCGCGTTCATTGAGAACGGCATCCCTGCTGGTGGATTGTTCACCGGAGCTGAGGGCATCAAGTCCGCGGCCCAGGCGGCCATCTTCGGTGGCACCGCTGGTGCCCCGTTCGACCCCTGCTACCACGCGGCGTGCGACGACATCAACAACATCGACCAGAAGGTGCTCGGACAGATGGCTGACGCCATCGCCCACTCCACGGTCGTCTACGCCGGCGCCAAGGCCCTCAAGGGTCACGGCAAGGGCAACGGAAAGAACCACTACAAGGACGGAAAGGGCTACGGCAAGGGCCACGGTTCTGAGAAGTTCGGATACAAGGGTTACGACAAGGGACGCTAACGCTCCCTGCTGAACGCCTCGGGGTCTCTGCGCACGGCGCGGAGGCCCCGAGTGCTTTGTGGGGGTGCGGTTTCGATACGCTTCGCTACTCGACCACCGCAGCGCTGCTACAACTCGAGCAGCTCCAGGTGCACCTCGACGGGCTTACCCTCCTCTACGCCCTCCGCGGCACGCACAGCCTTCTTGATCGGGAGGATGTAGACGCCCTCGGTGCCGTCCGGAAACACCGAGGTGTCCCAGGTGGAGCCGCCGACCCGAACACGCACTTTTACTGCGCCGAAGCCGCGAGGCATCCGTGGCCGATCACGGATGTCTTCGCTCTCCTCCTCGGGCAACGAGACGAAGAACCAGGCAGCGTTGCCGCTCCAGGCCCAGAGCGGCGCAGTGAACGTGAAGTCCATGCGCGGCTTACTCGACCAACGGCGTCGGACGCGGCAGGTGCTCCCCCAGCGGCCCGCTCGGCTCGACCCCGCTTCGCACCGCCGCTAGCCGCTCCTTCAGCGCCTCGACGACGGCGGGGCGCCGCCCGTGCGATTCCTCATAGGCAAGCAGAGCGAGCACGCTCTCGGCGTCGAACGATTCCGCCAGATGCGGATGCTCAGGGCCCCCGAATTCAGCCGCAGCCGACGGGTCTCCCGACACCATCACGTCGTTCATGGTCCCCTCCACCGACGCCGTGCCCTGCGGCATCCCCTCACAGTCAATTGAACGCGTTGAACACGTCCAATTCAAGGGTACCGACACCCCCAGACAGTGGAGTTTTTGCCGCCCTGAACGGTGCGGGGACCAGCGCTGTCGGCAGGGCGCTACTCGACCAGCGACGGCGTGCGCGTCGCCCGATACGCCGCCACGGCATCCCGCGTCTCTTCGGCAACGAGATCCGCGTTGAGCGCGGCGCCGGCACGGAGCCCCTGCGCCGCAGACGTGACGACCTGCCCGACGAGGTCGGTGACGTTACCGGCCGCCCACACGCCGGGGATCGAGGTGGCGCCCATGGCATCCGTCTCGATGAAGGTGCCGACACCCATCGGGTGCGGCAGAACTTCGGCGCCGAGCGATTCCAGCAGGCCACCACGGGCCGTGAAGATCGGGGCGACGACAAGCTCTTCGATCGGGTAAACGGTGCCGTCGTCGAGCGTGACGCCGGTGAGGTGATCGCCGGATGCCTCGACGGATGCCACCCGGCCGCGAACAAGAGGGATGCCGCGGGCGGCGAGCTGCTCGAGCTCCTCCTCGGTGAGGTCGGGCGCCTGGTGCTGGAACACGGTCACCCGGTCGGTCAGCTGCCGGAACAGCATCGCCTGGTGCATCGCGCTCGGCCCAGTCACCAGGATCCCGATGGAGCGGTCGCGCACTTCCCAGCCGTGGCAGTACGGGCAGTGCAGCACGTTGCGGCCCCAGCGTTCGCGCAGACCCGGGATGTTCGGCAGCTCGTCGACGAGGCCCGTCGCGACGACCAGTCGGCGGCCGGTGAGCACGGTACCGTCGGCGGTCGTGACGGCGAAGCCGGCGTCGGTGCGCGCGAGGGAGACGGCAGTGCCGGGCACAACGGTTCCGCCGTACGACTCGACCTCGGCGCGGCCGAGCTGCATCAGTTCGGCGGGCGGGGTGCCGTCGCGGGTGAGGAAGTTGTGGACTCCGGATGCCGGAGCGTTACGTGGCTCGCCCGCATCGACCACGACCACGGAACGGCGGGCCCGGCCGAGGGCGACGGCGGCGCTCAGACCGGCGGCGCCACCGCCGACGATGACCGCATCGAAGAGAGAAGGAGAAGTGTTGTTTGTCATGATTCAAGGGTCGCTCCGCGGCATCCGAATTGACAAGCTTTGTTGCTGCAATGGCAAACTGGAGGCATGGAAGATTCGACGGACGACATCCTCAATGCGGTCGGCCCCCGTCTGCGTGCATTGCGTCTGCGGCGGCACGTGACCCTGGCGGACCTGTCTGCGGCGACCGGCATCTCGGTGAGCACCCTGTCGCGGCTCGAGTCCGGGCAGCGCCGGCCGAACCTCGAACTGCTGCTCCCCCTCGCCCGGGAGCACGGCGTCCCGCTCGACGAACTCGTCGGCGCTCCGGCGACCGGGGATCCACGCATCCACATCCGGCCGATCAGCCACCACGGCATGACGATCCTGCCGCTCAGCCGTGATTCCGGTGGGATGCAGGCGTTCAAGACCGTGATTCCGGCGACGTCACCGCGGACCGAGCCTGACCCCAAGGTGCACGAAGGATACGAGTGGATCTACGTGCTCAAGGGTGAACTGCGGCTCGTGCTCGGCGAGCATGACCTCGTGCTGACCGCAGGCGAGGCGGCCGAGTTCAGCACGCAGACTCCGCACTGGTTCGGGCGGGTCGGGAACGGTGCGGTCGAGTTCCTCAGCCTGTTCGGCAAGCAGGGCGAGCGGATGCACGTGCGCGCGAAGCCGCAGCGGGCAGCGCGCTGATCGTCGGTTGTTGATTTTCGAAACCCACAGGTCTACCGTCGCCCCATGACGACCAACCAGTTTCAGCTTGACCTCGTCTCTCCGGCCTATTGGCGAGTCACCTTCTCCAACGGACCCGTGAATCTGCTCGACCCGGACTCCATCGAACAACTCGCCGAGCTCCTGAGCAACGCCGAACAGGACCCTGAGCTCCGCGTGATTGTCTTTCGGAGCGAGAACCCTGACTACTTCATGGCGCACTGGGATCTCCTGGCCGACAAGGCACGGGTGGCGAGCATGACGCCCGGGCTCACCGGACTTCACCCGTACCTGGACAACTTCATCCGTCTGAGCAAACTCCCCGTCGCGACGATCTCTGTAATTCGAGGGCGCGCTCGTGGTGCCGGCAGCGAATTCGTCCTCGCCACCGACATGCGATTCGGCTCGGAACGCGCGATCCTCGGACAGTTCGAAGTCGGTATCGGAGCAGTGCCAGGCGGAGGCCCGATGGCGCGGCTCGGGCGCCTCGTCGGGCGGGGCCGGGCCCTCGAGATCCTGCTCGGCGCAGACGATTACGACGCCGAAAGAGCCGCCGCCTACGGCTACATCAACCGGGTCATCAGCGATTCAGCGATCGAGGCCGAAGTGGATTCGCTTGCCAGGCGAATCGCGGGTTTCGACAAGACCGCAGTGGCCCAGACGAAAGCTCTCGTCGACACGGCGACACTTCCTGAGGACCAGGAATTCGCTCCCGGGCTTCAGGCGTTCTTCGCGACGGCGGGCCGGCCAGCGAGCCAGCCTCTCATCCGCAGCCTCTTCGCCCGGGGCCTGCAGCAGGCCGACGGGGTCGAAATGGACCTCGGACGCCACGTCGGAGCACCGATCGACGGCTGATGCCCCGTCGGCGTTCGGCCGTCTCGTGCGGCCTGACCTACGACAGCCGACCTGGTTCCTTCGGGTTGTACAGCCAGCCGAGCCAGCCGTTTTCGGTCGGCATGATCTCGTACGCACCACAGACCGTCACGACGTCGGGGCGTTCGGCTGCCGTCCACGATGCCGTGAGCACCGGAACGCCCTGCCGCGGCTGCTCGGCACAGTCCCCGCGTGGCGTGCTGCCCGATTCGATGCGGATCA
The DNA here is from genome assembly GCF_056713205.1 of Mycetocola sp. Y719. Classification (NCBI taxonomy): domain Bacteria; kingdom Bacillati; phylum Actinomycetota; class Actinomycetes; order Micrococcales; family Microbacteriaceae; genus Mycetocola; species Mycetocola sp. Y719. Next base: position 294,706 of record NZ_JBWYGY010000003.1, read on the forward strand.
CCGAGATCCGCTCATCCTTGGTCGCGAGTCGACGGATGCCGGTGGCATCCGTCGGGATCCAGCCCGGCATCTCGCCGCCGACCCAGCCCTCGGCAGCGGCGTCGTAGTCGGCGAAGTGCTCCTCGTGTGAGTTGCTGAGGAGCGTTTCGACGGAGCATCCGCTCATCGCGACACTGAGCGTGCCGGCGAGGATGAGAGCGGTCGTGATTCTGCGGAGCGGGGCCATGCTCCCAGTCCACCGTTTTGGCGTGGGACGCGAATCGGCTCCAGGGATGAGAGAGGCCCAACCAGAGGATGAGATCGTGCGCCGGCAAGAGGATGGGCGACTCCGGTTCCACCCGCTCGCCGAGTGCTGCAGTTGCCGCCCGGTGCTGCACTTGCAACTGGCGCACTCGACGGTAACTGCAGCGCTCGACTGAATGTGTTGCGCTCGGCGCCTGCTCGCACATCCAGAACCTGGGCGAGCAGGTCAAGGACGGGCTGCGCGGGCCTCCCCAACCGCAGATAACAACCGCGTTCTCCACACCCACACCGCGGGTGTGGCGTGTTCGGGCCACCGGCGACATCCTCATCGAATGGTCCAGGTGATCCGGCGACGGGAACAGGCTCTGCTCGGGACGAGCGACGCGGTGCTGCGGCGATTCACACACTCAGGTGACATCGTGCGCATCGCTCGCGGCTCGTATGTCACGAAGCAGGCCTGGACCGAACTCGAACCGATTGCCTTGCACGCGCTGCGGGTCTCGGAAGCTGTGGAACGGTCGCGATCTCCTCTTGTGCTGTCGCACTTTGCGGCGGCGGCGCTGTGGGGGATTCGCATCCTTGGCAGGTGGCCGTCCCAGGTCGATGTGTCGATCGACCGCTCGGCTGGCGGACGGTCGAGTGGATCCTTCACGCGACATTCCCGATCGATGGCAAACCTCGAGGTCCTCGAGATGGGTGAGTTCGTGTTGACCTCGCCGGCGCAGACCGTCACCGACCTGGCCCGGACGATGCGATTCGCAGATGCCGTGGCTGTGATGGATTCTGCCTTGCACGAACGGCGGAGCGGCGGGGCCCTCTGTACACGAGAAGAACTCAACGACATGGTCGATCGGAGTGCTGGTGCGCGCGGGTACCGTCGGGCGCTCGCCGCTGCGTCATTCGCGTCGTCACTGTCGGACTCAACCGAGGAGTCGCACAGCCGCGTCCAGATTCACCTTCTGGGGTTCCCGCCTCCCGAGTTGCAGGTGCGGCTCCGGCTACCGAGTGGACGTACGGCACTCCCGGACTTCTTCTGGCGCAAATACAGTCACGCGGGTGAGTGCGACGGCCGATCGAAGTACACGAACCCCACATTTCTCCGCGGGCGTACAGCGGAACAAGCGGTTATCGACGAGAAGAATCGGGAGAACGAACTGCGTCGCGTCGTTTCACGCGTCTCTCGGTGGGAACCCAGACATTTGTATCCGCCTCGTCAGCTGTACGACATTCTCGTTGGCAATGGGCTCCCATCGAACAAACCGCGCCCGTAGCAGCGGCGAGCGCTGCACCTTCTGTCAAGAGCGGCAGTTGCAACTAGCGCCCTCGACACAAAAGTGCAGCATTCGACTGCATGTGCAGCACTCGGGGCAACTCGTCGCAGGCACGACGGATGGCCCGAGCGGCCTGAGCCGCCCGAGCCGGTCCGTCACGCAGCGCTAGATCCGCTGCGCCTGGCGCTTACGCCCGAACAGCACGATCGCCGCACCGCCGAGCAGCATCAGGGCTGCGAGCCGGAGCAGCAGAGCCGTTCCGTCCGTGCCCGTTTCGGCGAGCCGCGGGTCAGCGGATGCCGTCGCCTGCGCGGTCATTCCCGTCTCGATTCCGGAGTTGCTGACACCCTCACTGGACGCGTCACCCGGGGTCGACGGAGCGCCGGGCTCCGACGGGTCGACCGGCGTGGTCGGCGTCGTCGGCATCCCAGGGACGGTCGGGGCGACCGGCGCGCTATCCGTGTCGGTGCCCGTCGAGCTGTTGCCGATCACGCTGACGCTGTTGCCACCGAGGTCGAGCGGAACGGTGACCACTGGAACCACCTGCGTGCCACCAGCGACACTGTCGTCACCGGAGTTCGTCGAACCCGCCGAGCCCGAACCGACCGGAGCCGTGGCACCCGTCGTCGAACCTGACGTCGATGAGTCGCCGATCACACTGACCGCATTGCCACCGACACCGACCGGAGCGGTGACCACCGGAACCACCTGCGTGCCACCGGCGACACTGTCGTCACCGGAGGTCGTCGAACCCGTCGAGCCCGAACCGACCGGAGCCGTGGCACCGGTCGTCGAACCTGACGTCGATGAGTCCCCGACCACACTGACCGCATTGCCCGAAGCGCCGACCGGAGCCGTCACCACCGGAGCGACCTGCGTGCCGCCGGCAATGCCATCGTCACCCGACGTGCTGGACGAGCCAGCCGGCGTCGCGGCATCCGTCGTCGAACCGGTCGTCGATCCAGAAGACGACGAATCGCCGATCACCGAGATCGCGTTACCGCTGGCGGTCACCGGGGCGGTGACGGCCGGCAGCACCTGGCTGCCACTCGCGATTCCGTCGTCACCGGACGTCGTCGATCCTGTGCCGGCGGCCGATCCCGCAGGGAGAGTCGAGCCAGTTGACCCATCCGAAGACGAATCGCGCACCACGCTGATGCTGTTGCCGCCGATGGTCACCGGCACGGTGACGGCCGGCAGCACCTGGCTGCCACTCGCGATTCCGTCGTCACCAGACGTCGTCGATCCTGTGCCGGCGGCCGATCCCGCAGGGAGAGTCGAGCCGGTTGACCCATCCGAAGACGAATCGCCCACCACGCTGATGCTGTTGCCGCCGATTGTCACCGGCACAGAAACAGCGCCGGTGACCTGGCTTCCGCTCGCGATCCCGTCGTCCCCTGAGGTCGAGGAGGCGGCGGTCGACGGTGCGGATGCCGCGGCTGGGTCAGTGTTGGTAGCCGCGGAGTCCGAACCGGAGTCCCCGAGAACGCTGACGGCGTTGCCGCCGACGGTCACCGGGATGGACACCACACTGTCGACGAGAGTGCCCGAGAGCACGCCGTCGTCACCGGATGTGTCAGCGGCGTTCGCCGCCGTGGCGCCGAGAAGGGTGATTCCCCCGGCGAAGAGAATGCCGTACAGGCACCTCGCAACTGTTCGATTCATGGTCGTACTCCTTGAAATCTGATGACGGATGTCCCTCCTCAGGCGGGAGGAGGTGGTTCGGATGCCTGCGCAGAATGCAGGCCGAACCGTCGTCAGTCAGGAGTCGACGAGAGGTCCCGGGCGAGGGATGACGGCACTGCGTCATTCTCGGCCGGGGACAGCGCGGCGTCGTGAAGCAGCGCAGCGAAAGGGCCGGAGCCGTTGTCGGCAGCACTGACGGGTCCGGCTGGACCGCCGGATCCCGCTCCCGAGTTCGCGCCGGACGGGGTCGGCGGCGCCGACGTCCCGTTGTCAGCCGGGCCCTGGGGCACTGGGTCCGGATGTTGCCGGGCGGACGCTGCGGGGCCTGCGCCCGCCCGGTAGTTCAGAGTCGCTGCCCACGACGACGTCGCCGGAGCGCTTGCGGTGGAGGAGTTCAGATCGGTGACGGATGCCGTCGCGCCGTCGGCATCCGGGAGCACCGGGAGCACCGGGAGCACCGGGAGCACCGGAATTGACGGAACGGACGGCGGACCGGGAAGTGTGACGTCGGTTCCGGTGCCGATCACGCCGGCCAGGACCTCGTCGACGACGTCGGTGACCGGTGAGGTGACATCCGTGACCGGGTGGTTCCCGAGAACATCCGAAACGACCGGGGAGCTGCCGACGACAGGGAGTGCTGCGACGACCTCGTCGACTATCGCTGCGACCGGGGTGACGACGCGGGAGACCGGCTTCGCGTCGACCACAGCGGCGACCGCCGATCGGACGGCGGGAACGACGGTGGCGACCGGAGCCGCGGGCGCCCGATCAGCATCCGGAGTGGCGATCGCGGAGACGACGGAATCGGTGGCAGAGCCGAGCTCGACGAGCGGTGCTTCGACAACGGTCACGACATCGGAGACGACGGAATCGACCAGAGAGCGCTCGTGGTCGTCAGCGCGAGCGGAGTCGGAGCCGAACATGAAGCTGAGGAAGAGCCAGACCAGGGCCAGACCGATCGAAGCGAGGAGCAGCCGCACAGGAGAGAGGATCACGGATCGCGAATCGTTCATGACCTCACCCCCCTCAGAGTCAGTCAGTTCACTCTGCCACGCAAAAAAAGATCGGCAACGCCCTTGCGAAGACGGATTATTGCGCGTATCTTTTCGCGCCGCCACTCGACCGGCGGTGTGCAGGTCAGCCCAGCGGGGCATCCGCCGGGACGCCTGCCTTGGCACCGGTGGCGACCGAACGGTCGGGATGGTTCGACCACTGGCTCCACGAACCCGGATACACGGCAGGCTCGAATCCCGCGAGGGTGAGGGCGAGCGCATGGTGCGCCGCGGTGATGCCCGAACCGCAGTACGCGCCGACCGGGATGCCGTCGCTCACGCCGAGTGCGGAGAATCGTTCGCGCAGCTGGTCCGCCGAGAGGAACCGGCCCCGGTCGTCGACGTTGCCGGAGGACGGAGCGTTGACAGCCCCGGGGATGTGGCCGGCGCGCGGATCGAGCGGCTCGGTCTCTCCGCGGTAGCGCTCCGGGGCGCGCGCGTCGAGCAGCACTCCCGTCGCAGCGAAGCCGGCTGCGTCGGCGATGTCGAGGACGGGAAGGTGACCGTAGGAGAGGGTGGCCGTACCCGGTTCGACGGTGACGTCGCCGGACTCGAGCTCGTTGCCCTGGGCCGTCCACTCGCCGAGGCCGCCGTCGAGCACCCGGACGTCGTCGAGCCCCGCATAGCGAAGCAGCCACCAGGCACGGGATGCCGCCGCGCTCTGCCAGTCGTCATAGACGACGACGCGGTCGCCGTCGTGAATCCCCCACGAGCGCACCGCCGCCTGCAGCACCTCAACCGTCGGCAGCGGATGCCGTCCGTCGGTCGCGGCCCCTTTCCGCGCGAGCTGCGTGTCGAGGTCGACGAACACCGCTCCGGGGATGTGCCCGTCGAGGTATTCCGGGCGTCCGTCGGGACGGTCGAGCCGCCAGCGCACGTCGAGCACGCGGATCGTGGCGCCCGCCTCCCGTTCGGCGAGAAGTTGGCTGGGGGTGAGAAGAACGGACACGGTGCCTCCGGGTATTGCCATACATCCATCGTGCCGGTCCTCGCTGGGAGCCGCCGCCACCGTGTCGGCTTGTCGCGCCGAAGGCTCGAGCGCTGATGTGCACCCCACGTCCGGGTGACATAGCGTGGATGCATGCCCCTCTTCACCCGTCGATCACGCACGACCGCTCTGGCCGTGACAGCGGTGCTCGCCCTCACGGCCTGCACCGCGGCCGAAGCCGAGCGGCCCGCGCCGACGACGGTGAAGACGACGGACCCGGATGCCGCCCTCACTGTGATCGCGGAAGCCACCGACAGCGAAGCATCCGTCGCCACCAGCAGGGAACTGTTCGACGCCTCGCCGCTGGTCATCATCGCTCCGTCCGCGGACGCGGACGCCCAGGAACTGGGCGCCAGGACCGCCGTCGCGCTCGGCGTGCCTCTGCTCATCGCCGATGCTGCCGACGAGGCGGAGCCGTCCGAGTCGACCACGCCCGCGCCATCGAGTTCGTCTCCGGCCCGCGCCGAGAGCACCGGCGGCAGGGCGCTGACGGCCGAACTCCACCGGCTCGACGTCTCGACCGCACTCGTCGTCGGTGACGTTGCGCCGCTCGCTGAGGAAGACACCGACTCGTCCGTCACCGTCGAACGGGTCGACGCGACAGCGGATGCCGTCCGCGAGGCGACCGGCGCACGCATCGGGGAGCCGACGGCATCCGACCCCGCCGGATTCGCCGCAGGTGTCGCGGCCCTCGAACTCCGCAAACCCGACGGTGCGCACACGCCCCCAGCCGGCGCCGTCTCCCACCCGAAACCCGCCCAACCGCTCACCGACACGCTCGCCCTCGCGGTCGACGGCGTGGACCAGCTCGCGGCCATCGCCTCGGCTCGGGCTGCGGGTGTCCCGGTGCACCTGGTGCCGGAGGCGTCCGCGAACCCGCAGGCGACAGCATCCGTCATCGACGCACTGCACGCGTCGGCCACGACGAAGACGATGGCGATCGGCCAGGCGTTCGCGGCCGAGACCGCCCTGGGGTGGAAGGTGAGGTCGGCGCGCAGCGGCATCCAGCTGCCGGGTGGCGGGCAACTGCTGTTCGCGCAGCACCAGTTCGTCGCCCTCTACGGCACGCCGAGCACGAGCGTTCTCGGTGTGCTCGGCGAACAGGATGCCGCCGGTGCTGTGCAGCGCGCCCGTGACGTCGCCGCGCCGTACTCGGCCCTGACCGACAAGACGGTCGTGCCCATGTTCGAGATCATCGCCACGGTCGCCGCCGGCGGCCCGGGGTCTGACGGCGACTACTCCAACGAGCTCTCCGTCGACGGGTTGCGCCCGTGGGTGGATGCCGCGGCGGCAGCAGGACTGTACGTCGTGATCGACCTGCAGCCGGGGCGTACGGACTTCCTCACCCAGGCGAAGCAGTACCAGTCGCTGCTCGAACTGCCGAACGTCGGACTCGCTCTCGACCCGGAGTGGCGGCTCGGGCCCGACCAGGTGCCGCTGAAGCAGATCGGGTCGGTCAGCGCCGCCGAGGTGAACAGCGTCACGACATGGCTCGCCGACCTCACGAACGCGAAGGCGCTGCCGCAGAAGATGCTCGTGCTGCACCAGTTCCGGCCGGCGATGATCAGCGACCGGGCGGCGCTCGACCTCAGCCGCCCGGAGATCGCCGTGCTCATCCACGCCGACGGTCAGGGCAGCCAGGGCGCCAAGCAGGCGACGTGGGCGAACCTGCACCGGGATGCCCCTGCCGGCGTCCACTGGGGCTGGAAGAACTTCTACGACGAAGACGTCCCGATGCTGACGCCCGAGCAGACGATGGGCGGGGTGTCGCCGGCACCCGACCTGGTCACCTACCAGTAGCGCCGGAGTTTCGGGAGGTAATTCGTGGGGTCAATCGCCCATACGTGGACAGACCCCCGGATTTTCCTCCCGAAGCCCGGCGGCCACGAATTGCCGTGCCATACGCTCGTAGCATGACGACGACATCCCCTCGCCAGGCCCGCATCGGAGTGCGGTTCGAACCCGACTGGGCGCCCGAACGCCTCCCCAACTTCGCCCGGTGGGCCGAGGAGGCCGGCTTCGACGAGCTCTGGTTCAGCGAGGACCTGCCCTGGGCCGGCGGCATCACCATGGCCGCGACCGCGCTCGCCGTCACCACGCGCATCCACGTCGGGATCGGCCTGCTGCCCGCGGTCACCCGCAACGTCGCCACGGCCGCGATGGAGATCGCTGCGCTCGCCCGCATCGCCCCCGGCCGGTTGTCGATCGGTCTCGGCCACGGTATCCCGAGCTGGATGGAGCAGATCGGTGCAGACGTGCCCCGCCGTTTCGCCGCGCTCGAGGAGACCGCCGTCGCCCTGCGGCGGCTGCTCGCGGGCGACGAGGTCACGGTCGACGGGCACCACGTGCATCTCGATGCGGTCCGGATCGGCTTCCCACCCGAGCAGGCACCGCCGATCTACCTCGGCACCACCGGGCCGACCGGGCTCCGCATCACTGGGCGCAGCTCAGACGGCGTACTGCTGCCCGAGATCGCGTCGCCGGATGCCGTGCGCTGGGCCCGTGAGGAGATGGCCGCCGCCGGGGACGCCGGCAGCACCGTGCTTCTCGCGATGACGAGCATCGGCGACGATCGGGACCAGGCCCTCGCCGAGGTCCGCTCCCGCGTGCAGCGGCTGATCGACTTCCGCGTGTTCGACCGGCTCACCGAGATCGCCGGGCTGGGCGCGGACGGAAGCGGCGAGCTGACCGACGACATCCTGCAATCGCTCGCTGTCGGTGGAACACCGGCGGACGGCGCCCGGGCGATCGCCGCGTGGACGGACGCCGGAGCAGACACGATCGTCCTGGTCGCCGGCGCCGACGATCCGATCGCCAGCTACCAGCGGTTTGCGGACGACGTCTTCCCCCTGATCGGACGCTGACGAAGGAGTTGCGATGAGACCGACGGACGCACTGGACGAGATCGCCTTCCTGCTGGAGCGCGACCTGGCCTCTCCGTACAAGACGAAGGCGTTCCGCGGAGCCCTCGCGGCGATCGGCTCTCTCAGCGATGACGAGATCGCGGCGCGGGTCGTCGACGGCCGTCTCAAGCGCACGAAGGGCATCGGCTCGACCACGTACACGGTGATCGAGCAGGCGGTGGATGGCGACGTCCCCGACTACCTCGCCGACCTCCGCGAGCGCATCGGCGGGCCGATCACGGATGCCGGGCAGAAGCTCCGCGCACAGCTCACGGGCGACCTGCACAGCCACACCTCGTGGTCAGACGGCACGACCGACCTGGCGACCATGGCGCGCACCGCACAGCGGCTCGGGCACGACTACCTCGTCGCGTCGGATCACTCTCCGTCGCTTCGCGTGGCGAACGGGCTCAGCTCCGAGCGACTCGAGGCCCAGCTCACCGAACTCGACGAGCTCAATGCGGAGTTCGACGGTTTCCGGATGCTCTCCGGCATCGAGGTCGACATCAACCTCGACGGCGCGCTCGACCAATCCGACGACATGCTCGGCCGGCTCGACATCGTCGTGGCCAGCGTGCACTCGAAACTGCGTCTCGATTCACGGGAGATGACCGAGCGGATGCTTGTGGGCATCCGTCATCCGCAGACCAACGTGCTCGGACACTGCACCGGGCGACTGGTGCAGGGCAGCAGGGGCACCCGGCCCGAGTCGAGCTTCGATGCGGCCGCGGTGTTCGCGGCGTGTGCTGAGAACGATGTGGCGGTCGAGATCAACTCGCGGCCCGAACGGCAGGATCCGCCGGACGACCTCATCGCGGTCGCCCTGGACGCCGGATGCCTGTTCAGCATCGACAGCGACGCGCATGCCCCCGGTCAACTCGGCTTGCTCGACCTCGGTGCCGCCCGCGCGGAGGCGAACGGGGTGCCGCCCGAGCGGATCGTCACGACCTGGCCGCTGGAGCGCCTGCTGGAGTGGGCGGGCTGACGGCGCTTCCGCTGCGCGCGAGATCGCAGTTACGCACCCAAATTTGCCCGAGACCCGGGTTTTGCGTGCGCAACTGCAATCTCGCCGGCGGTCAGAACGACATCAGGCGGAGGTGCGCCCCGGTCGGGTCGGTGACGGTCGCGATGCGGCCGTACTCGGTGTCTACGGCTTCGTCCTTCACCGTCGCGCCGAGCTCGATCGCCTTCGCGACGGTGGCGTCGACGTCGTCCGCTCCGAAGTACACCGCCCACGAGGCCGGCTCGCCCTCCGCAAGCGTCTTCGAGGCGTCGTAGATCCCGGCGAACGGCTGCCCGTCACGCTCGAAGGTCTTGTACCGGAAGTCGTCTGAGGTGCCCTCGTCCTTGAGGGTCCAGTCGAAGGCCTTCTCGTAGAACGTCACAGCTTTCTCGAAGTCCGACGCGAGCAGCTCGCACCAGACGGGTGCGCCGTGTTCTCGTTCGACCTGGAACCCGGTGTGATGCCCGGGCTGCCAGTAGCCGACGGATGCCCCCGTCGTGTCGGCCGCGAATCCCATCACGCCCATCTCGGGCACGCTCATCGGCTCGAACATGTTCGTGCCGCCCGCTTCGGCGATCGCGGCGGCGGTGGCCGTGGCGTCCGTCGTCAGGAGGTACACCGACCAACTGTCCGGATACGGGGCGTTCTCGTCCTTCTTCATCGCGCCGGCGATGCGGCGCCCGGTGGAACTGAAGCTGACGTAGCCGCCGTAGAGCACGTCGTCGCCGGTTTCGGCATCCCAGCCGAAGAGATCGGAGTAGAACTGCTGCGAGCGGGCGGGGTCTGAGGTGGAGAGTTCGAGCCAGCAGGGTGCGCCGGGCACGGTGACCGTGATGTCAGGCATGGGTTTCCCTTCGTCGTTGCGGCACAGGTTACCTTGCGCTCCGGAGGACCGGCTAGGGGTGCCGGCTGGGCGGCGGCGGAGCAGGTACCGTCTCCAACTTCGGAGAAATCGGCCGGAATGAGGCTTTGCGGTGCGGATTCGGCCCTCTCGGCGGAGAATCTCCGACATTCGGAACGCTGCCCGACCTGATTCCGCGTCAGAGGGCGGATTTCGGGAGGAAATTCAGGGGGTCGATCGATGTATCGGCGATGGACCCCCGATTTTTCCTCCCGAAGTACACGCATTGAGCGTGAGAGGGTGGAGGGATGCTCCTCCCCCAGACCTCGACACCCGAATGTTAGGCGAGGAAGCGGTCGCCTTCCTCCGCGCAACCGCCGAGGGCACGCGCGTCGTGGTGCGGCACCAGCTGGACGACGGCCGAGCGACGGATGCCCTCGGCTGGTTTCTCCGCGCGGACAGCACGCACTGCGCGATCGCGACGAAGCGCGGGCTCGAGACCGTCGCGTTCGCCAGGGTTCTCGCGGCCAAGGAGGTTCCGCCGCCGCCGGAGCCGCGCTCGCGGCGGCGGGCGCCCGAGCCCCGTTGATCGATTAGCGACAGAGCGAAGCGAGCGTACCGAGATCCGCAGAGGGTCTCGATTCGCTCGCTTCGCGGGCTGCTCGACCAATGAGTAGGGGCGACCTGCTCGACCAACGTGCGGGCGTCAGGACACCGTGGCCTTCGCAAGCAGCTCGTCGAGCTGCTCGTAGCCCTCGTTGACGCCCTTCTCCATTCCGGACTCCGCCATACCGTCGCGGTTCTCGACCGTGGGGTAGACGCTGTGGCCGGTGACACGGGTACGACCGTTGCCGAGGTCCTCGAGTGTGAGGAACTCCAGGCTGACAGCGCCGGGGAAACCCTCGAACTCGAAGGTCTGCACGATGCCCTTCTCGAGCGACGCGGAGTGCACGATCCCGTTGAACCAGTACTCCTCGTCGCCGTCGCGGTGCACGTAGCGGTAGCCGCCGCCGGTGACCAGGTCCCAGCGCTCGATGTCCATCTTGTAGCCGCGCGGTCCGAGCCATTCGACCACGAGCTTCGGATCGGTGTGGGCGCGGTAGACGGCCTCGATCGGCGCATCGAACTCGCGCACGATCTCGATGAACGGTTGTCCCTCAGGAACGGTGATGGTGGTGGGGTTCGTCATTTCTTTTCCTTTCTTTGTGGTGGGGTGGTGACGTCTGTGTGCATTCCGGCCAGGACGGAGTCCAGCCGGCGGAAGCTTGATTCGGTGGTGAGCCGGTACGTGTCGATCCACGCGGTGAGGTTCTCGAGCGCCTCGGGGATGAGGTACGCCGGCCGCCGCTGCGCGTCGCGCGTGCGGCCGATGAGCCCCGCCTGCTCGAGCACCTGGATGTGCTTCGAGACCGCCTGCTTCGAGATCGCGAAGGGTTCAGCGAGTTCGTTGACCGTCGCGGGGCCGCGACTCAGCCGCGCAACGATCGCGCGACGCACCGGGTCCGCCAGGGCGAGGAACGCGCGATCGAGCCGGGTGTCGGCATCCGTGTCGGTCATCGTAATCAACTAACTCCTTGATCAACCATTTGATTGTTAACGTAGAACGGATGCTCCGCCCCGTCAAGACCTCATCACGATATTTTTCGGGTACTGGGCAAGGCAGCGACCGCGTGATAGGCAGGAGGCATGTCACGTGCAGAGGATTCGGCTGAGCACCTCGACGCCGCGGTGGCGCTGGCCGTGGAGAGCGTCCACACCGGCGGCGGACCGTTCGGCGCCGTGATCGTCACCGCGAGCGGCCGCACGTTCACCGGCACCAATCAGGTGACGGCTCACAACGACCCGACGGCGCACGCCGAGGTGGTCGCGATCCGGCGGGCGTGTGTCGCGCTGGGGACGTTCGAGCTCTCCGGCTGCACGCTCTACTCGAGCTGCGAGCCGTGCCCGATGTGCGTCGCGGCAGCGCTCTGGGCCCGGATCGATGCCGTCGTCTACGCCGCCGACCGCCACGACGCCGACCGCGCCGGGTTCGACGACGCCCGGTTCTTCGACCACTTCGACGGCATTGCCCCGGCAATCCCGATCACCGCAGGAGAGGCCACGGACAAGCTCGCGCCGTTCACCGCCTGGGAGGCGAAGCCCGACCGCACCGACTACTGAGCAGACCCCTCGCCGCAGCACGCCGCTGTGGCTACCCTTGTGCCAGAGAGACCCGAACTCACGCACGATCAGGAAAGAGGGCTCCACCATGACCATCCCGCCAACGGCCCCTGGGGAACCGCCGGCCGCTCAACCCCCGCCGCCGGACTACCCGCCGGTCCCCGCCCAGCCACCCGCCCCGGCACCGCGGAAGGGCCTCTCGCCCGGGCTCGCGATCCTGCTCTTCGTCGGCATCCCGTTGCTTCTCATCGCTCTCATCGTCGCCGGGTCGATCGCCGCGGTGAACGCCTTCCGCGGAACGCCGATCACCGAGAACGTCGACGCCGAGGCAGGCACGAGCATTTTCATCGACGTGCCCAACGCGGCCATCCGGCTGACGGCGAGCGAGGACGACCAGATCCACGTCACGATGCGTGGCACCTTCTCGGGCACAAGGCCACCGCTCGACGTGAGCGCCTCAGGTGACGAGACCGAGATCCGCGGCGGATGCCCGGACGGCTGGGTCCTGTTCCTGCCGCTCAACAACTGCCGGGTGAGGATCGACGTGTCCCTCCCGCCGGACCTCGAAGTCACCGCGACCGGGCGGAACGGCAGCGTCACGGCCGAAGACCTCACCGGCGCTCTCGACCTGTCGACGACGAACGGCGCGATCGAGGTGGACGGGTCGAGCGGTGTGCTCGCCCTGCACACGACGAACGGGCGGATCGAACTCGAGGACTCGACCTCCGCCGAGGTGCAAGCCGAGACGACGAACGGCGCCGTCCATCTGTCGTTCTCGGACGCCCCCGATGAGGTCTCTGCGAACAGCACGAACGGCGAGATCCGCATCCAGGTGCCCGACGACGGCACCGAGTACTTCGTCGAAGCCGACACGACGAACGGGCGGATCGACACCCAGGACGTGCCCGGCGACCGCCGCGCCGATCGTACTCTCACGGCACAGACCACGAACGGCGGCATCACGATCGAGACCTCCAGGAGGCGCTGAAGCAAGGGGTTGAATCGCGAGAGCGGGGGCGGGTTGGCTGGCTCACGACGAAGGGAGCCAGCCGTGACCGTCACACTCAACCAGCCCGCATTCCGCCAGGCGAAGAAGCTCATCGCTGAGGGCAAGGTCGTCCGCGACGAACGCGACGACTGGAGCGAGCACGCCCCGACAGCGGGCCAGGAGAACGACTTCCTCGACACGCACACCTGGTCCGACTACTCGCATTGGTACCTCGGCGTCGACGACGACGCGCCGAAAGACACCAAGGGGCACTACAAGTTCCCGATCGGCGACTTCCGCAAGGTCCACCGCTGCGGCGTCATCTCGGCCGAGAGTCGGGCCGGGCAGAACGACTACGACGACATCCGGGATGCTCTGAAGAAACTCCTCGACCGCATCGATGCCGACTGACCCGGATTTCCGCCGACGAACGAATGCTGTCGAGGGCGATCAACGGCATCCCTCGCGTGCCCTGCAGGATTCCTGAGAGGACGCTGAGTAGGAGGAATCGCGCATAACTCGCCGCTGTTGAGGGTGATAGCGCACAAATCCGCTCCCTGTTGCGGTCGTGCGCCGAAGGAGATCATGAGCAAAGTATTTGAAGAGATCGAGTCCCAGGCGGGCGAGATCGCGAAGTACCGTCGCCACAGCAACGGTCGCGGACTCGTCGCCTCAACCGCCACGGTCGACCCGACGACCTTTCTCGATCCCACCGCGTATGTCGAGCCCGGCGCGCACGTCGCCGGCCGGGGCTGGGTCGGTGCCGGAAGCTGGATCGACCGAGACGTCACCGTCGCGGCCGGGGTCTTCGTGGGCGCCAATGTCCACATCGGCGAAGGCAGCACGGTCGGGGTCGGTGCCGAGATCGGCAGCCACTCCCGCATCGGCGCCAACACGAAGATCGGCGCGGGGGCGCACATCACCCGTGACACCACCCTCCCGGCAGGGTCGGTCGTCCCCGGCCGCAGGCGCACCACGGTGCCGCTGAAGAGCGACATGACGCGGGCCGCGTAGCGCGGAATCGTTCCAGACGCTTCACCCCGATGACGGATGCCGCCCAACGGCATCCGTCATCGCTATCGTTGCCCCATGGACGCGAACGACTGGGAAGACCGCCTGGCCGGCCTGTGGGCCGACATCGATGAGTACGACGAGGGTGACTTCGTCACGACGATGGAGGCGCTCGTCGCCGAACGACCACCAGGGGACCCCGTCGGCCTGTTCGAGCTGGCCGGGTCGTACGACTCGACCGGCAGGACCGACCTGGCCGTGCCGCTCTACCGCGAGGCCCTCGCCGGCGGGCTCGATGACGACCGGCGTCGGCAGGCGGTGATCCAGCTGGCGAGCTCGCTGCGCAACCTCGGCCACGCCGACGAAAGCGTCGCGCTGCTGACCGGTGAGGCGGAGGCGGGTTCCGACGAGCTCGACGATGCCGTTGTCGGATTCCTGGCGCTGGCCCTCGCCGATGTCGGCAGGGAGCGGGAAGCCCTGTCGATCGCGCTCGGAGCACTCGCCCCCCATTTGCCGCGGTACCAGCGTTCGCTCACGAACTACGCGCGCCAGCTGACCGAGCAGGACTGACGCGGGAACGCCAGCTGACGGCAGCCTCGCGATCAGGCTTGCTAGGGTCGAGGAACGCTCGGGGTCGTGCGATCCCGTGGCTATCGAGGGGGAGCATCGTGAAACACAACGACCGTCTGCGCCAGATCATTGTCCTGATCAGCGCACTCATCGCCATCGTAGGGTCGTTCATCGGCTCGGGGGCAGCCGGTGGCACGCCGATCGCCGAGGCATCCGGCGGTGCCCTCGCAGCGGATGCCACGCCCGTCGCCCCTGACGGCCCCGCTTTCGCGATCTGGTCGGTCATCTACGCGGGCCTACTGGCCTATGCCCTCTGGCAGTTGTTGCCGGCACAGAAGTCGGATGAGCGGCACCGTCGGCTCGGCTACCCGATCGCGCTGTCGCTGATCCTCAACGCGGCGTGGATCCTCAGTGTGCAGTTCGACCTGCTCTGGGCCAGCGTCCCGATCATCGTGCTGCTTCTGCTCGTGCTGATCCAGGCGTTCCGCCTCACGCTCGCGTCTCGCCCGAAGAACCTCGTCGAAGCGATCGTCACCGACGGGACCGTGGGGCTCTACCTGGGCTGGGTCACGATCGCCACGGCCGCGAACGTGGCCGCCGTCCTCGCTGCGGCCGGGTTCACCGGATTCGGGATCTCTGCCGACGTGTGGGGCGTCCTCGTCATCGTCGTCGCCGGAGTGATCGGCATCGGACTCGCCCTCTACGGCCGGGGACGCCTCGCGCCGTCCGCCTCGCTCTGCTGGGGAATCGGGTGGGTCGCCGTTGGGCGCCTGACCGGCGACCTCGAGTCGGTTCCGACGGCGATTGCCGCGGTCATCGTGGTCGCGGCCATTCTGATCGTGACAGTCGCGGCACGCATCCGGGCGCCACGGCCGCTCCCCACGCGCTGAGGCGCTCCGCCGCGCCGCGCGGGTAGGCAAGCGCAACGTGTCGGATCAGGCGGGCCAGACTCCGATGATGATGGCCATGATGACGATGGTCACGAACTCGTGGGCCACGTTGAGCACGGTCAGGCCGGCCGGGCGGCCGTCGAAGGCGTCGTGTGTGATGAAGCGTGCGGCGGTGAAGCCGGCCCAGAGGATGATGCTCGTCAGCAGGGCGTTGACGAAGAAGCTTCCGCCGTAGAAGTCCCACGAGATGAATGCGGCGCCGGCCAGGACCCACGCCGTGATGAAGCTGACGACCAGGGTGAGCAGGATCGGCCGGATGGCATCCTTCGAGTTGCCGGACGGCGTGACGTTCGCAGCCTTCATCCAGTAGGTGCCGAAGACCTTCGGCGTGTACCAGATCGAGCCGACCACCATGCTCGAGAGGGTGGCGAGGAGAACTGCCCAATAGTTGATCTCGGGGACCATGCTGTGTCCTTTCCGTGTGACGGATGTGGCTGAAGTGTAGTCCCGATACGGATGCCGTCGGTAGGGTTCGCGGGTCCCGGTCGCACCCTCAGAAGACGATGATCTGGCGGAGAGCGCGACCGTCGGCGAGAGCGTCCATCGCCGCGTTCACCTCGTCGAGGCCGATCTCCGCCGAGACCAGCTTCTCCACCGGCAGGCGGCCTGCGCGCCAGAGGTCCGCGAAGATCGGGATGTCCCGTGAGGGCACCGCTGAGCCGAGGTAGCTGCCGACGATGGTCCGCGCCTCGGCCACGAGTCCGAGCGGGGAGACCTGCGCGAACGCGGTCGGAGCGGGGAGTCCGACCGTGATCGTGGTTCCGCCTGGGGCGGTCAGCGCCACAGCCGTCTCGAACGCACGCACATTGCCGGCCGCCTCGATCACCGTGGCCGATTTCACGCCCTGCTCCGTGGCATCCGCCGGGCTGTACGCAGCGGACGCCCCGAGTTCGAGCGCCTGCCCGAGCTTGTCGGGGTTGGCGTCGACGCCGATCACCGTCGCGCCGAGCGCGAGCCCGGTGAGGAGCGCGGCCATTCCGACGCCACCCAGCCCGACCACGATGAGCGTGTCGCCCGTCTTCGGTTTGGCGAGGTTGATCACGGCGCCGCCGCCGGTGAGCACCGCACAGCCGAGCAGTGCGGCCACGTCGGCGGGGATGTCCGCGTCCACCCGCACGATCGACCGGGCGTCGACGACCGCATGGGTCGCAAATCCGGAAACGCCGAGGTGGTGGTGCACGGCAGCGCCACCTCGGCTGAGGCGTTCCTCACCCGAGAGCAGCGTGCCTGCGTTGTTCGCCGCCGAGCCGGGGCCGCAGGGGAGCAGGCCGTCGGAGCGGCATCCGTCACAGTCGCCGCAGCGGGGAAGGAAGGTCATGACGACCCGGTCGCCGAGCGCGAGGCCGTCGACCCCGTCGCCGAGTTGTTCGACGATGCCGGATGCCTCGTGGCCGAGCAGCATCGGCACCGGCCTCTGGCGGTTGCCGTCGATCACGGACAGGTCGGAGTGACAGAGACCGGCCCGTTCGATCCGGACGAGCACCTCGCCCGCGCCGGGCGGGTCGAGCTCGAGTTCGGAGATAGAGAGTGGGCGGGAGTCGGCGTACGGACGCGGGCGCCCGATCTCCTCAAGCACGGCACCGGAAATTCTCATGCGTTCTCACCTCGTCGTGTTCGCGCCGCCGACAGGCGACCCCGACGATCTTCGCACGCTCGCGCCCGGAGTCGTGGTTTCGGGAGGACGCTTCAGTCGCTTCGCTCCTTCGAGCGAGCACGGAGGGTGTATCGCCCATACGTGGACGGACCCCACGGTTTTCCTCCTGAAACTCAGGCAGCGACCGCGCGGGCCACCTGGATCGCGTCGACCAGCCGGGCGCGCAGTGCATTCGACCGCTCGGCGAACGCGCGCTGCTTCCGCACGTACTCGGCCTTGCCCTCCGGCGTCTCGATCGCGACCGGTTCAGCGCCCCACGGTGCCATGTCGTACGGCGACGCCCGCATGTCGAGCCAGCGGATGTCGCGGGCGAGCACGAACGCGTCGAGCAGGATCTCCCCTGGCACGAGTGGCCCGAGTTTGATCGCCCATTTGTAGACGTCCATTCCGGCGTGCAGGCAGCCGGGCTGCTCGAGCTCCGGCGACGACTCGCGGGTCGGCTGCAGCCGGTTGAGTGGCACGGCCGCCGGTGTGAAGAAGCGGAAGGCGTCGAAGTGCGAACAGCCGATGTGGTGCGACTCGACGACCTCGTCCGTGCCGGCCTGCCCCAGGCGGAGCGGCACAGGATGCCGGTGCTCGCCCTGCTTGTAGACCATCGCCCACTCGTGCAGTCCGAAGCAGCCGAACTGGCTCACCCGCGCCGCGGTGCGACTGAGCAGCTTCTCGATGAAGTCGACCGACGCGCGGTTCGCCCCGAGATACCCGGCGGCGTCGACGGTGATGCCGTCGCCGTCTGCTCGGTACCAGCGCCAGTCCGCGCGGTCGAGGCCGGCGGCATCCGTCAGCTCGAGACCGGCGCCGGGGTGCCAGCGACGAATGTGCCTCGGCTTGAACGGGTAGTAGGTGAAGAGGAAGTCCTCGATCGGATGCTTCTCGCCCCGCTGCACGCGCACCCGCCAGTCAGCGGTGAGGGCGTCGGCGCGCCCCTGGTGCGCGGCCTCGCGCGCCTCCCACTCGACGCGCAGCATCGCCGTGGTCAGAGCAGTCAGGGTGGGCATGCTCCCACGGTAGCCCGTGCTTGCTGGGAGTGCCGCGGGCTGGTCAGCCAGGGGGCTGTCTCCAACTTCGGAGATTTCCGCCGAATCCGCCGGAACTACCCTCCGAACCCGCTATCGGCAGAGAATCTCCGACGTTGGGAACAGGGCTGTCCATAGGCGATCCCGCGGGACGGCGAATGCGCCGTCGGGGATATCGCTGGACAGCCAACATATGACGAAGAACGACAACTTTCAGCCGTCAGATGTGATTGAATTGCATGATGGTCGACATAAGTCCTACCGCTCTCGGATCTTCAGCGACGAGCGACATATTCCAGATCCTGCGTGACGGTCGGCCACGCACACGCACCGAACTCGCCACACTCACCGGCCTCGCCCGCTCGACCGTCGGCCTGCGCATCGACTCGCTCATGCAGCTCGGCCTCATCGGCCCTGCCCAGACCGCGCCATCCACCGGCGGGCGGCCCTCCTCGCAGTTCGCGCTGACGGGCGGCAACAAGGTGGTCCTCGCCGTGGACATCGGCGCGACCCACGTGCGCATCGCCGTCAGCGACCTCGTCGGTCGCCCTCTCAGCGAGGATGCCACCAACATCGACGTCACTGAAGGCCCCGAGGTGGTGCTCAACTGGGTGATCAGCGCCGGCGACACCCTGGTCCAGAAGGCCGGTCGCTCGGTCGACGACCTCCTCGCCATCGGCGTCGGCCTGCCCGGCCCGGTCGAACACTCCAGCGGCCGCCCGATCAACCCGCCGATCATGCCCGGCTGGGACAACTTCGACGTACCCGCCTGGCTGCAGGAACACTTCAGCGTTCCCGTCCTCGTCGACAACGACGTCAACATCATGGCGCTCGGCGAACGCGAGGTCGCGTGGCCCCAGGTCGACCATCTGATCTTCGTGAAGGTCGCCACCGGTATCGGTGCCGGCGTCATCTCCCGCGGGATGCTGCAACGCGGCGCCCAGGGCGTCGCCGGCGACATCGGCCACGTCCGGGTCTCGCGGAGCAGCGACACGATCTGCCACTGCGGCAACCTCGGCTGCCTCGAAGCGGTCGCCTCCGGCCCTGCCCTCGCCGAGCTGCTCACCGAACAGGACATCCCCGCGGCGACCAGCCAGGATGTCGTCGAGCTCGTCCGCGGCGGAAACCAGAAGGCCATCCAGGCCGTTCGGCAGGCCGGGCGTGACCTCGGCGAGATCCTCAACGCGGCGATCAGTCTGATCAACCCTTCGGTGATCGTCGTCGGAGGCGCCATGGCGCAGGCGGGCGAGCACCTCATTGCCGGAGTGCGTGAGGTCGTCTACGCGCGGTCGATGCCGCTCGCCACCCAGCATCTGCAGATCACGCAGTCCAGCGTCGGAGCGAACGCGGCCGTGCTGGGCGCAAGCATCCTCGCCATCCATCACGTGCTCTCCCCCGAGAGTGTCGAAGCCATGGTCGTGGACCTGGCGGATGCCGCCGCGCGCTGACGCGGGGCATCCCTCTCTCACGCACGCCGCTGACGCCGTCGCGAACGTTTGCGCGGGCGTTTCGGCTCTGCGCGGGTGATTAAACACCCGCGCAGAGCCGATTGACCCGCGCGACCACGCATCCCGGCGGACCGGGATCTCGACAAGCTCGATCACCGGTGGGCACCCGCACGACTCCGGAGGGGTCGGTGAGGCGCCTAGTTCTTCGTGCTGAACGCGGCGTCGAAGGCCGCAGCCGGAGCGGGGAACGCGAACTTCCGAACGAACTCGAGCGCTTCAGGGGCGCCGACGAGCCGGTCCATGCCGGCGTCTTCCCACTCGACAGACAGCGGCCCGGCGTAACCGATCGCGTTCATCATGCGGAACGCATCCTCCCAGGGCACGTCACCGTGACCCGTGGAGATGAAGTCCCAGCCACGACGCGGGTCGGCCCACGGCAGGTGCGACGAGAGCCGGCCGTTGCGGCCGTTGCCGAGGCGCTTCTTCGTGTCCTTGCAGTGCACGTGGTAGATCCGGTCCTTGAAGTCCCAGAGGAAACCGACGGGGTCGATGTCCTGCCACACCATGTGCGACGGGTCCCAGTTGAGGCCGAATGCCTCGCGGTGTCCGATCGCCTCGAGGGTGCGCACCGTCGTCCAGTAGTCGTACGCGATCTCGGACGGGTGCACCTCATGCGCGAACCGCACACCGACCTCGTCGAACACATCGAGGATCGGGTTCCAGCGGTCGGCGAAGTCCTGGTAGCCGGCATCCACCATCGCCTCGGAGGCGGGCGGGAACATCGCCACGTACTTCCAGATCGACGACCCGGTGAACCCGGTCACCGTCTTCACTCCGAGTTTCGCCGCGAGACGCGCGGTGTTCTTCAGCTCTTCGGCTGCACGCTGGCGAACGCCCTCGGGGTCGCCGTCGCCCCACACCACATCGGGCAGGATGTCACGGTGCCGCTGGTCGATCGGGTCATCGCAGACGGCCTGCCCCTTGAGGTGGTTCGAGATCGTCCAGACCTTGAGGTTGTACTTCTCCAGCAGGGCGAGCTTGCCGGCGACGTATTCCTCGTCGTCCCAGCGCCACGGGTCGAGGTGGTCCCCCCAGCAGGCGATCTCCAGACCGTCATATCCCCACCCGGAGGCAAGACGGACGACTTCTTCGAACGGCAGGTCGGCCCACTGGCCGGTGAACAGGGTGACAGGACGGCTCATGAATGTACTCCTTTGTCGAGTTGATCGATGTCGATCGAGAAAAACGGATGCCAGGGGCTCAGTGAGCCTCGGAGGTCGCGACCCACGCGCTGCCATTCTCCGCGCTGCGCTCGACCGCGTCGAGGACCCGCTGGACCTGCAGGCCATCATCGAACGACGGGGTGGGCTGGGTCTTGCCGACGACGGCCTCGACGAAGTCCTTCGCCTGGTGGCTGAACCCGTGCTCGTAGCCGATCATGTGTCCGGTCGGCCACCACGCTGACATGTACGGGTGTTCGGGTTCGGTGACGAGGATCCTCGTGAAGCCCTGCCGGTCCGCAGGTGCCGTCGCGTCGTAGAAGCCGAGCTCGTTGAGGCTCTCGAGGTCGAACGAGATCGCGCCTTTCGAACCGGAGACCTCGATCCGGAAGGCGTTCTTCCGACCGGTCGACATGCGCGTGGCCTCGAACGAACCGACAGCACCACCGTCGAACCGCCCGGTGAAGAGCGCAAGGTCGTCGACGGTGACGTCGCCCATCTCGTCGGATGCCGTTCCGGAGAGCCCGGAGACTTCCGCGATCTTCGGGCGCTGCTTGACGAAGGTCTCCATCATGCCGCTCACGCTCGTGAGGCGCTGGCCGGTGATGAACTGGGCGAGGTCGATGGCATGTGCGCCGATGTCGCCGAGTGCCCCTGAGCCGGCGAGGTGCTTCTGCAGCCGCCAGGCCAGCGGGACCTCCGGGTCGACGAGCCAGTCCTGCAGGTAGTTGGCACGAACCTGACGGACGTCGCCGATCGCTCCGGATGCCACGAGGTCGCGAGCGAAGGTGGCCGCTGGGACGCGGCGGTAAGTGAACCCGACCATCGCGTAGACACCACGAGCGGCGGCTTTCTCAGCAGCATCCGCCATCGCGCGAGCCTCATCGACCGTGTTCGCGAGCGGCTTCTCGCACAGAACGTGCTTGCCGGCCTCGAGCGCCGCAATGGCGATCTCCACGTGTGAGTCGCCAGGGGTGACGATGTCGATCACGTCGATGTCGTCGCGGGCGATGGCATCCCGCCAGTCCGTCGCGGTCTCGGCCCAGCCGAGCTTCTCAGCGGCAGCGGCGACGCCCTCGGCGTTCCGGCCGACGAGCAGCGTCATCTCCGGGTTCGCGGGAAGGTCGAAGAATCGCGGTGCGACCCTCCAGCCCTGCGAGTGCGCGGCTCCCATGAAGCCGTAGCCGATCATGGCGATGCGAAGTGGTGTGTTGGGCACGATTCCTCTTTCTGGCGGCCGGCAGCCGGCGACCGCGGGTGTGTGACAGTGAAAAAAGGGTGGGGGCGCCCAAGGGCGCCCCCACCCGGTTCGCCTAGGACGCGAAGGCCGTCGGCAGGTACTTGTCGACGTTCTCGCTCGTCACGACGGGCGCGTTCAGAACGATGCGGTTCGGGACCTCGATCTCGACCAGGTCGCTCATTGCCTTCTCCTGAGCGATGAGGCGGGCGAGACGGATGCCGTCAGCTGCCTGCGTCGACGGGTAGATGACCGTCGCCTCGAGCACGCTGTCGCCGGACTTGATCAGGTCCATGGCGTTCTTGGAGCCTGCACCGCCGACCATGATGAACTCGTCACGTCCTGCAGCGTCGATCGCCGCGAGGACGCCGACACCCTGGTCGTCATCGTGGTTCCACAGCGCGTCGATCTTCGGAGCTGCCGATAGCAGCTGCGAGGCCGCAGCTTCGCCGCCCTGGACGGTGAAGTCCGCTGCAACGCGGTTGGAGACCTCGAGGCCACAGTCTTCGAGAGCGTCTGCGAAGCCCTGGCTGCGGTCCTGGGTCAGCGGAAGCGAGTCGATTCCGGCGATCTCAGCGACGACAGCGTCGGGGTTGTCGCCGACCTTCTCGCAGATGTAGGTTCCGGCCGAGACACCCATGCCGTAGTTGTCACCGAGGATGGTGACACGGGAAGCGAAGGTGCTCGAGAACTCCCGGTCGACGTTGATGACGGGGATGCCGGCTTCCATGGCCTGAATGGCGACCTCGGTGAGGGCAGCACCATCGGTGGGCAGGAGGACGATGGCGTCGACGCCGTCGTTGATGAAGCCTTCGACCTGGCTGATCTGAAGGTTGGCGTCGTTCGTGCCCTCTGCCACCTTGAGGTCGATGTCCGGGTACTTCTCCGCTTCGGCGATCGCAGCGGAGTTGATGGCGCCGAGCCAGCCGTGGTCGGCTGCCGGTCCTGAGAAGCCGATGACGACGGTGTCACCCTCTGCTTCGTTCTCTTCGGCAGAGGCGCCGGTGGGCTCCGTCTCGTTGCTGGTGTCGCCAGGGGTACAGCCCGTGAGCACAAGAGCGGCGGCGAGCGTGGCGCCGGCGGCGACGAGCATCCTCTGCCGCTTGTGTAGTGAAAGCATGTGTTTCCTCCATTTAGGTCATTCGCAAGGTGCCAACGAGGAGGAGAGCTGCGGCCCACGTTGCTGTCGAACCGGCTGCTTGTGTCGACGTTGACGTTTGCCACCATAGCAGAAGTGATGTCGAAATCGGCGACTTATTATTGTTCATCGTCATATGTGTGTTAGATTGCAACCATGATCGATGAAGACCAGGCGTCACCCCTGCTCGAGGTTCGCGGTATCACCAAGGCCTTCGCCGGTGTGCAGGCGCTCAAGGGCGTGAACCTGGCTGTTCGAGCGGGCGAAGTCCACTGCGTTCTCGGCCAGAACGGTGCAGGCAAGTCCACCCTCATCAAGACGCTCGCCGGAGTCCATCAGCCGGACTCGGGTGAGATCATCTGGCAGGGCGACGTGGTGACGATCCCCCACCCGGTCGCGGCCCTCGACCTCGGCATCGCGACGATGTACCAGGAACTGGACGTCGTCGACGGCCTCACCATCACCGAGAACATCTTCCTCGGCCACGAACATTCCACCGGCGGGCTGCTGAAGGTGGCGCAGGCGAACCGGCTCACGAAGGAACTGCTCACCCGGCTCGGCCACGGAGACATTCCCGCCTCGACAGAAGTCGGTCAGCTGTCCGCTGCGAACAAGCAGATCGTCAGCATGGCCCGCGCCCTGTCCCGTGACACGAAACTCATCATCATGGACGAGCCGAGCGCCGTGCTCGACTCCGGCGAGGTGGCCAACCTGTTCAGGGTCATCCGCGAGCTGACCAATCAGGGCATCGCCGTCGTCTACATCTCGCACCGGCTCGAAGAGATCCGGCAGATCGGTGATCGCATCTCGGTGATCAAGGACGGGAAGAGCACCGCGAGCGGCCTCGCAGTGTCCGACACTCCGACGCCGGAGCTGATCAAGCTCATGACCGGTCGTGAGATCGCCAACGTGTTCCCGGAGGCCGTTCCGGTGCCTACGAACGCCCCCGTCCTTCTCGAGGTGAATCACCTCAACCTGCGCGGGCACTTCGCCGACGTCGATTTCACGGTGCGCGCCGGGGAGATCGTCGGTCTCGCCGGCCTGGTCGGGTCAGGCCGTTCCGAAATCCTGGAGACGATCTACGGGGCACGGAAGGCGACATCCGGAACCGTCTCCGTGCAGGGCAAGATCCTGCACGCAGGATCCGTCAGCGCGGCCGTCGATGCCGGCATGGGCTTCTCACCTGAGGAGCGCAAGAGCCAGGGTCTCATCCTCGACGAACCGATTTTCAAGAACGTGACCCTGTCGACATTCGCCCGGTTCGCGCGCGGGGGCCTCCTCAACGAGGGCGCCGAGAAGAACGCGGCACGTGAACAGATCACGGCCCTCGAACTGCGGCCGGCCGACCCCGAACGACCGGCCCGCACCCTCTCCGGCGGAAACCAGCAGAAGATCCTCCTGGCTCGCTGGCTCGTGCACGGCACCCGGGTTCTGCTGCTCGACGAGCCGACCCGTGGCGTCGACGTCGGGGCACGCGCAGAGATCTACGCCCTCATCCGCCGTCTCGCGGCCGAAGGCACCGCCATCGTCGTTGTCTCGAGCGAGATCGAAGAGGTCATCGGCCTCTCCGACCGCGTGCTCGTCATCGGCGACGGCGACGTGCTGGCTGAGCGGAATGCCGCCGACATCGACGAATCCGGTGTACTCGACCTCGTAATGAAAGGAAGTGCCGCGTGAGCGAGCAGAAATCCCCCGTCCTCTCGGAGGGCACCCCGCTCCCCGGCGCGTCCCAGCAGGCTGAACGGCCCAGCACTTTCAGGCGGGTCATGGGCGGCTCCGTAGGCCGCAACCTCGGCCTCGTCATCGCCCTCGTCGTTCTCATCATCGTCGGAACCGTCACCGCCGGTGACCGGTTCGCCGACGTCAACAACATGCTCACCATCCTCCGGGCGGCCTCGGTCATCGGGGTGATTTCGATCGGCATGACGTTCGTCATCATCGCTGGGGGCATCGACCTCTCCGTGGGTTCGGTGATGGGCCTTGCCACCGTCGTCGCGAGTCTCCCGGCGCTGCAGGCCGTAGCGACGCAGAGTTCCTGGCTTCTGATGATCATCGTGCCGCTCGCTGTCGGTCTGGCGGCCGGCCTCGTGAACGGCATCGTCATCGCATACGGCAATGTGGTCGCCTTCATGGCAACCCTCGCCATGCTCGTCGGCGCACGAGGATTCGCGGAACTCATCTCCGGCCGACGCACCAACATCGTCGTCAACACCGGGTTCCTCGAGTTCACCCGGGCGAACCTGCTCGGCGTCCCCGTGCTGGTCTGGATCTTCGCGATCGTCGCGATCCTGGGCTGGATCCTGCTCAACCGCACCACCTTCGGGCGCCGCACGGTCGCGATCGGCGGCAACGCCGAAGCATCCCGCCTCGCCGGTATCAAGGTCAGGCGTCACGTCCTGATGGTCTACGTGCTCTCGGGGTTCACCGCAGGCATCGCCGCCATCATGATGCTCGGCCGCACGACGGCAGGCACCTCGACCCACGGAACCCTCTACGAGTTGGATGCCATCGCCGCTGTGGTCGTCGGCGGTACCCTTCTCGTCGGTGGCCGAGGAACGATCGTCGGCACAGTGCTCGGTGTGCTGATCTTCCAGACGCTGACGAACGTGTTCACCCAGAACAACATCGACACGTCGGTTCAGGCGATCACCAAGGGCGTCATCATCGTCGTGGCCGTGCTGCTGCAACAGCGGTTTGCGACCGGCGGCGCGGCCTCCGGGAAGAGATAGCGCCACCCACTCGCGAGTTGCCCGGATTCGAGGGTCGTGCAGGTGCGCGCACCCGCGGATCCGGGCAACTCGCAGTTCGGGGTCGCCGCTCTCTGGGAGACTGGGGCGATGGCTGAGATCCTGCTCGTGGTCCTCGCGGTGACGATCCCCGCGCTGGCGCTGCTGACGATCGGGATCGTCCTGCGGGCGACCGGTCGGGCGCTGCCGAAGCCGCGCGTGGTGGAATACCTGCCTCCGAAGGGCGTTCCGATCCTCGATGCTGCTCTGCTCGCGGGCCTCGACAAACGAGCAGTCCCCGCCGCGCTCGTCGGGATGGCTGTCGAACGCAAGATCCGTATCCTCGCCCAGCCGGACACGAAGGCGCCGGTTGCCGTCGAACTGCAGCCGGATGCGAAGTTCACGGCGGAAGACGTCGCCGTCCTCGAAGCGCTGTTCGGCCCTGGGCACTCCTCCGACCGTGTCCGCCGCTTCAGCAAGGACAGACGGCAACAGTCCCGCCGGGTCGCTCGGCTAATCTCGATCGTCGAGCGATACCTGCGGTCGCACGACCTTCTCGGCCCGCGCCTCGCCTGGCCGTTGGCGATCATCCGGGTGCTCAACACCATCACCCTGATCGTCGCCGCGGTCATCCTCATCGGCACCGGCGTGAACGGGGACTGGCCCTCGTTCTGGCTCACCGTGGCATCCGTTGGTGTGATCATCGTCACCTTCGTCGTCACGCCGACGTCATGGCGGCGGTACACGCCCGAATCCGTGCTCATCCGGGAGCAGCTCGCCGGGCTCAACGGCTACATCACGCTCGCGGAGGCCGACCGGCTCCGGTTTCTCCAAAGTCCATCCGGCGCGTTGCGTGCGGCGTCAGGTGTCACCGCTGCCGGTCTCGCTCTCGGCCTCCCCGCCGAGGCCGACCCCGCTGTGGCGTTCGAACTCGACCGGCTGATTCTCAACGAACGACTGCTGCCATACGCCATCCTCTTCGGGCACAGCAAGGAGTGGATCGCTGAGCTCAACGTCAGTTACCAGAACCTCGCCGCGATGAATATCGAGGGCATCGGCGCCGTCATGGACGTCGCCGGTGACATCCTGCTCCTGACGGCCTCGGTCGGCGATCTCGTCGAGCTGGCCAGCGCGGTGGGCGACGCGGTGGATGCCGGCGGGGCGGTGGTCGAGGTGATCGGCGCGGGCGCCGAAGCACTCTCCGACCTCTTTGGTTGATCGCTGCTCACGCCCGCCCCTGACTGGGGGCGCTCTCCACGGCCAGGATTCCGCGAGAGCACAGTACGGTTCGAGAACACCTACGATCGGAGTCTTCTTGAAACGCCGCAGCGCTGCAGCAGTGTTCGTCCTGCCCCTCATCACCTTCGGCATCTACTGGATCGTCTGGCTCGCCAAGACCCGCGGCGAAGTGAAGGCTCAGGGCGCAGCCGTCCCGACGACCTGGCTCGTCATCGTCCCGTTCGTCTCGATCTGGTGGATGTGGAAACTCTCCGAAGGAATCGCTCAGGTCACGGGAGGCGGAGTCGGCGGAAAGTTCGCTCTGATCTTCCTTCTGGGGAACATCGGTGGGGCCTTCGTCCAGGCGGGCATGAACCAGCGCACCGATGCGGGTACGGCCCCCGTATCGTCGCTCAGGCCAGCCACCGCATAACCACGCCGTACGAGGAGCGCCCCCGATCCACACGGATGGGGGCGTTTCTGCGTCCTACCGCGCTCAGGCACGACCCATCAGCTGCGGCTCGAACAGTTTCGTCCGTGCACGCAGGGCGGACGCGACAGCCGCGACCGCCGGCTGGCGCAGCGAATCGGGGCGAAGCACCATCCAGTACGGAAGGCGCTCCTGGAAGTCGGCAGGCAGCAGACGCACCAGATCCGGATGCCGGTCGGCCATGAAACACGGCAGAAACCCGATTCCGGCGCCGGCCCGCGTCGCCTCGACGTGGACGAACACGTTCGTCGACGTGAAGGCATCCCGCATCGTCGGCACCAGCCGACGCGGCGCGTCGAGAGCATCGACCTGCAGCATCGAATCGACGAAGTAGACCAGCGGATGCTCCGCCAGCTCGCTCGCGCGGGTCGGCGTCCCGTGCTCCTCGAGGTAGGCCTTCGACGCGTACATGCCGAGGATGTACGAACCGAGTTCGATCGCTTCCGCCCGGTGCGCGTGCGGCTCGCCGACGACGACCTCGATGTCGAGCCCCGACCGTTGCTGCAGAGCAGGCCGGGTCACCGTGATGATCTCGACGGTGAGCTTCGGATGCTCCCGCTGCAGGTCGGCGACGGCCGGCGCTGCCACGTAGGCGCTGAAGCCATCCGTCGCCGACAACCGGACCACACCCGACAGGCGATGCACTTCGTCCGGTGACCCGGCCAGCACGGACACGGCTGCTTCGACGCTCTCCGCCGCCTCGAAAGCGCGACGGCCGAGGTCGGTGAGCTCCCAGCCCCCGACGGTGCGGGAGAGCACCCGCCCGCCGAGGTCCCGCTCAAGGGCGGAGATCCGACGCGAGATGGTGGTGTGATTCACGCCGAGCGAGTCCGCCGCCGTCGTGTATCTGCCGCTGCGGGCGACGGCGAGCAACACGAGCAGGTCGTCGGGATTCGGCGGGCGGGACGTCGTCGTCAGGAAGCTCATTCTGCAAGTATGCACAGGGCATGTGGAAAGCTGGGCATTGTCGCGCCCTGCGTCTGCACGAATACTCAGTTAGGCCGTCTCCCCATCCGGGAGCGTGCACAGACCCACCAGTGTGTCAGTGAGGACACAGAGGAGACAGACAATGAGTGTCAACAAACGCGCAGATCGGGCCGATCCAGGCACGACGAGCGAAAAGTCCGGGCTGAAGAAGATCGTCGCCGCGTCGATGGTCGGCACCGTCGTCGAATGGTACGAGTTCTTCCTCTACGCGACGGCAGCCAGCCTCGTCTTCGGGGCGGTCTTCTTCCCGAACGCCGGCAGCCAGCTCGACGGCATCATCGCCGCATTCCTGACCTACGCGGTCGGCTTCATCGCCCGGCCCCTCGGCGGGATCGTGTTCGGCCAGATCGGTGACAAGCTCGGGCGCAAGCACACGCTGCAGCTGACCATCATCCTCGTCGGTGTCGCCACGTTCCTCATGGGCTGCCTCCCCGGCTTCGACTCCATCGGCTACTGGGCGCCAGCCCTCCTCGTCGTCCTGCGCTTCGTCCAGGGCTTCGCCGTCGGTGGCGAATGGGGCGGTGCCGTCCTCCTCGTGGCCGAGCACAGCCCGAACAAGTCACGCGGCTTCTGGGCCAGCTGGCCGCAGGCGGCTGTGCCCGTCGGCAACCTGCTCGCCACCCTCGTGCTCCTGACGACGTCGTGGCTCCTCACCGACGAGCAGTTCCTCAGCTGGGGCTGGCGCATCGCGTTCTGGCTCTCCGCCGTCATCGTCCTCATCGGCTACTACATCCGTACCCACGTCAACGAGGCGCCGATCTTCCTCGAGGCTCGCGCCCAGGTCGAGGCCGAGAAGGCCATCAGCTACGGCGTCGGTGAAGTCGTCCGCAAGTACCCGCGCGGCATCCTCAGCGCCATGGGTCTCCGGTTCGCCGAGAACATCCTGTACTACATCATCGTGAGCTTCTCGATCGTCTACCTCGTCACCGTGCACCAGTACGACACGAGCCAGTTGCTCCTGGCCCTGCTCATCGCACACGTCGTGCACTTCCTCGTCATCCCGCAGGTCGGGCGGCTCTCGGATGCCTTCGGCCGCAAGCCGGTCTACCTGGCCGGCGCCGTCCTCGGTGCGACCTGGGCGTTCTTCGCCTTCCCGCTGTTCGACACCCTCAACCCGGTGCTCATCGTCGCGGCCATCACCATCGGCCTCTGCTTCCACGCGCTGATGTACGCAGGACAGCCGGCCATCATGGCCGAGATGTTCCCGACCCGGATGCGGTACTCGGGCGTCTCGCTCGGCTACCAGGTCACGTCGATCATCGCCGGTTCACTCGCACCGATCATCGCCTCGGCGCTCCTCCAGCGGTTCGAGTCGTGGGTGCCCGTCGCGATCTACCTGCTGATCGCCTGCGCGATCACCGCTGTCGCCGTGATCACCCTCAAGGAGACCCGCGGAGCCTCGCTGTTCGAGGTCGACGCTGTCGACGCCCGCAAGCACGGCCTCGAACCGGTGAACGTCCCGGTCGAACGCTGAGCCTGAGGCCGGCGGGGCGCGAGCTCCGCCGGCCTCTTCGGTCTCCGCCGGGCAACACGCACTCTCGCGTCGCCCGGAATCCGCACTCAACGGCATCCGCCCCGCTCCAAAGGAACTCTGATGACCGACATCTTCCAGCCCGCCACCGACACCGCCCCGGTGCGTCTGCCGCTCGCCGGCAAGCGAGCACTGGTCACCGGCGGAGCGAGCGGAATCGGCGCCGCCGCCGCACGCGCCCTCGCTGCACATGGCGCGCACGTCGTCGTCGCAGACATGGACGAAGAGGGCGCGACTGCCCTCGCCGACGAGGTGAACGGTTCGAGCTGGGGCGTGAACCTCCTCGATTCGGACGCGGTGACGGATGCCAGGCTGGCGGACGCGATGGACGGCGTCGACATCCTCGTCAACAACGCCGGCATCCAGCGGGTCAGCCCCATCGAGGACTTCGAGCCCGCAGACTTCCGGCGCATCCTCACCCTGATGCTCGAGGTGCCGTTCCTGCTGATCAGGTCGGCACTGCCGGGCATGTACGCCACAGGGTTCGGGCGGATCGTCAACGTGTCGAGCGTCCACGGCATCCGCGCCTCCCCGTTCAAGAGCGCCTACGTTGCGGCCAAGCACGGCCTCGAAGGGCTGTCGAAGGTCACCGCCCTCGAGGGCGGAGAGCACGGCGTCACCAGCAACTGCGTGAGCCCCGGTTACGTGCGGACACCGCTCGTCGAGAAGCAGATCGCCGACCAGGCCGCCGTCCACGGCATCCCCGAGGACGAAGTGCTCAGCAGGATCATGCTCACCGAGAGTGCCGTAAAGCGCCTCGTCGAACCGCATGAGGTCGGTTCACTCATCGCCTGGCTGGCCTCCCCTGACGCCGCTATGGTAACCGGCGCCAGCTACACGATGGACGGCGGCTGGTCCGCGCGCTAGTCGCGATCAAGCGCCCGGACCGCCGCCGGGCGCCGCACCAGCCGTCGGGGTCGTTCCGGTGTCGACGCGCACGGTGAGCGCGACCTGGTAGCCCGAGCTCGCGCTTCCGGACACCGTCGCCAGTTGCAACGCTCCTCCGTCATCGCCGAACACGTTGTCGGCGTCGAGGCTGACCTGCGCGAGGTTCGAACTCGACCCCTCGTACCCGGCGAGCGCGTACACCGTGTCGCACTCCTCTTGAGGAAGAGCCACCTGTGACGTCGCGATCGCCGTCGTCGAATCCGTGATGTCGTCCACCGACGGATACACCTCGAAGTGGATGTGCGGCCAGCGGCCTGAGTAACAGGCGGGGAAGATCGACGTGAAGCTCACGACCCCGTCGCTGTCCGCCACCTGCACACCGCGCAGGTAGGTCTCGTTCTCGATGCCGTCCGAGTACATCGAGTAGCCGCCGGCGCTGTCACAGTGCCAGACGTACACCGCGGCATCCGCGAACGGCGCGTCGTCGTTGGCCATGTCCAGGATGGTGAGGGTGAGGGCCATCGGAACTCCCGCAGCGGTCGTTCCTCCGTCGAGACTGGAACGGATGTCGCTGCGCACCACGCCGGACTGCTCCAGGATGTCGGCCCCGTTGGACCCGTCTCCCGGGTACGGCCCTGCCGTCTCGTCGGGGATCTCCCCCGTCGACGTGGTCGCTGTCGACCCGGAACCGGTACTGCCCCCGGTGTCTGTCGTGCACGCCGCCAGGGCGATGGCTCCGACGC
The DNA here is from genome assembly GCF_056713205.1 of Mycetocola sp. Y719. NCBI lineage: Bacteria > Bacillati > Actinomycetota > Actinomycetes > Micrococcales > Microbacteriaceae > Mycetocola > Mycetocola sp. Y719. The sequence goes on from NZ_JBWYGY010000003.1 coordinate 326,668, forward strand.
CGAACCCCAGGAGGCCCAGCATCGCCCGCCGATTCAGCAGGGTGCGGATGTCGAACGCGACTCCCTGGTCGACGACCTCCTCGTCGGCGCGGTCGAGGAGCCGACCTTCGTAGGCGGGGCCCTCCGGGGTGGACTCGGGTTCGGGGATGCGGCTCATGGGGATCTCTTCTCGGCTGGCTCGTGGACAGATCCAGCATCGGCATCCACCCCCTGAAAAGGCTATGAGTGCGCCATGACTCGCGTAAGGGTCCCAGCCCCGACCACATCGCATCCGGCACGAGAGAATCCTGGCCCAGCGCGGCGTCAGCGGGACGTCGCCTCTCGGTAACCGTCGAGCAGGGCGTCCGTGAACTCGTGCGGTCGCACGACACTGACCATGTGGCTGGCGCCGGGCACCGTGACCAGCCGGCCGTTGCGGGTCGCGGCGAGATAGCGGCCCGCGTGGGCGCGAACGTGATCGAACCGTCCGTTGACGAAGAGCACGGGCACGTCGATCTCAGGCAGGCGTTCGAGCGGGCGCAGCTTCAGGAGTGACCGGAGCACGTCGTCCATGACCTCGAGGGCGACGCCCCCGGCGATCACGTCCGTCGCGCCCGGTTGCGGCACGAACAGCCGCACCGTGAAGTCGTTGAGCGCGCGGCCGCGGTCGGGGAACGTGTGGATCACCTTCGAAATGCCGCGCCAGCCGTGCATCACGACGGGATGGGGCACGGTCGCGCACGCGGCGGCGAGCAGACCGGCGACCCGACCGGGATTGCGGGCCACCCACTCGATCGCCAGGTAGCCGCCCAGCGAGAATCCCACCAGATACGGTTTGGTGCCGGATGCCTCGGCCGCCGCCACCGCGTCTCCGATCCCGTTCAGGGCGGCATCCAGCGTGAAGCGTTCGCCGAGCCGGCGTCCGTGCCCCGGCAGGTCGATCGCATCGGTGGGGATGCCGAGTCGCCCGAGGTGCTCCACCTGGTGACGCCACAGGGTGGCGGATGTTCGCAGTCCGTGCACGAGGATGACGGTGGCTGGCATGCCTTCATCCTAGGTACGACGACCGCTCTCGCACGCCAGGAAGACGCCGGCGAAGGCCCCAGGACGACCGCGCAGATCGCCCATCCGTATGGGAACCGTGAGGGTCAGCCGATGCGCCGTATGGAAGTCGTTAGGACCGGCGAACAGGCACCGCGGCGAGAGTTTGATTGGGTGCTGTGCCCCCGTGGCAGTCACCTCCCTGACCGGGGACGTGGCATCCGTCTCCCCTGGAGTCTCTCTTGCTAGACATCGTCTTCGTCCTCGGCATGATCGCCGTGTTCGCGCTGGTCGGCCTCGTCGCCAGGGGGGTCGAGAAGCTGTGATCTTCTTCGACCTCCTCGCTGTGGCCCTGGCCGTCAGCGCCATCGTCTTTCTCGTCTTCGCCCTCGTGAAGCCGGAGCGATTCTGATGGATGTTCTCCTCGCGATCCTTCCGGTCGCCACCCTCGTCCTGATCCTCGTCGTCGTGCACCGCCCGCTGGGCGACTACATGGCGCGGATCTACACGTCACGCACCGACCTCGCCGCCGAGCGCGGCTTCTACCGTCTGATCGGGGTCGACTCCCGGTCGGAGCAGGCCTGGCCGTCGTACCTCCGCGGCGTGCTCGCCTTCTCCGTCGTCGGGATGCTGCTGGTCTACCTCCTCCAGCGCGCCCAGGCGGTGCTCCCCTGGTCGCTCGGGCTCCCGGCTGTACCCGAGGGGCTGTCGTTCAACACGGCGGCCTCGTTCGTGGCCAACACGAACTGGCAGTCCTACTCGCCCGAACTCACGATGGGGTACACGGTCCAGCTCGCCGGGCTCGCGGTACAGAACTTCGTCTCGGCCGCCGTCGGGATCGCCGTCGCCATCGCCCTGATCCGCGGCTTCGCCCTGCGCCGCTCGGGCACGATCGGCAACTTCTGGGTCGACCTGACCCGCGGCATCCTCCGTCTCCTGCTTCCCCTATCGGTCGTCGCGGCCGTCATCCTCATCGCCGGCGGCGTCATCCAGAACGTCAACGGGTTCACCGAGGTGACCACGCTCAGCGGAGGTACGCAGAACATCCCCGGCGGGCCGGTCGCATCACAGGAGGCCATCAAACTCCTCGGGACGAACGGCGGCGGGTTCTTCAATGTGAACTCGGCGCATCCATTCGAGAACCCGACCGCGTGGACGAGCCTGCTGCAGAACGTGCTCATGCTTGTGATCCCGTTCAGCCTCCCGCGCACACTCGGCAGGATGGTCGGAGACCGGAGACAGGGCTACGCCATCCTCGCCGTCATGGCCACGATCTACCTCGCGTCGCTCACCATCCTCACCGCGCTAGAACTCAACGGCGCAGGCACGGCCCCCGAACTCGCCGGTGGCGCGCTCGAGGGCAAGGAGCAACGGTTCGGAATCCTCGCCTCTGCGCTCTTCGGTTCGACAAGCACTCTGACCTCGACCGGAGCCGTCAACTCGATGCACGACTCGTTCACGTCTCTCGGCGGCATGATCCCGATGATCAACATGATGCTCGGAGAAGTCGCCCCAGGCGGAGTCGGATCGGGGCTGTACGGGATGCTCGTGCTCGCGATTCTCGCGGTGTTCATCGGCGGGCTCCTCGTCGGCCGCACCCCGGAGTACCTCGGCAAGAAGATCGGTGCCCGCGAGATCAAACTCGCCAGCCTCTACATCCTCATCACCCCGACGCTCGTCCTGGCGGGGACGGCGCTGAGCTTCGCGATCCCCGCCGTGCGGGCGGATGTCGAATCCACCTCGATCTGGAACCCCGGCCTGCACGGCATGTCCGAGGTCCTGTACGCGTTCACGTCGGCGGCGAACAACAACGGGTCGGCGTTCGCCGGGCTCACCGCGAACACCCCCTGGTTCAACGTCGCCCTCGGCGTCGCCATGCTGCTCGGGCGCTTCATCCCGATCGTTCTTGTGCTCGCCCTCGCCGGTTCCCTCGCGGCGCAGGATGCCGTACCGGCCACGGCGGGAACCCTCCCGACCCACAGACCACAGTTCGTCGGGCTCCTCACCGGCGTCACGGTCCTCGTGACCGCCCTCACCTTTTTCCCCGTACTCGCGCTGGGTCCCCTGGCGGAAGGGCTGCAGTAACCATGTCGACACTCACGACCCCGAAATGCATCGATTCCCCCGACACCGAGCATCCGCGCACGCAGGGGGACGGAGCGTTCAGCCTCTTCACCGCGGCCCTGCCCGGTGCGGTCCGCAAACTCGATCCACGCGAGATGTGGCACAACCCGGTCATGTTCATCGTCGAGATCGGCGCGGTGCTCACCACGGTACTGGCCGTCGCTGAACCGTTCCTCGGCGGCCCGGGCACCTCGGGCGGAACCGCCATCCCGGCGAGCTTCACCTGGGGGATCACCGTCTGGCTCTGGCTCACAGTGCTCTTCGCGAACCTCGCCGAATCCATCGCCGAGGGGCGCGGAAAAGCGCAGGCCGACAGCCTGCGCAAGACCCGGACGAGCACCATCGCCCATCGGGTCACCGGCTACGACGCCGCCATCGACCCTGCCGCCGAACGCGGAACGGTCGACGCCGTCTCCTCGGCCGAACTGCTGCTCGGTGACGTCGTCATCGTCACGGCCGGTGAACTCATCCCCGGCGACGGCGACATCGTCCACGGCATCGCCTCGGTAGACGAATCCGCGATCACCGGCGAATCCGCCCCCGTGGTCCGCGAGTCCGGCGGAGACCGCAGCGCCGTCACCGGCGGCACCCGCGTCCTGTCCGACCGCATCGTCGTGCGCATCACCTCGAAGCCGGGTGAGACATTCGTCGACCGCATGATCGCGCTCGTGGAGGGAGCATCCCGGCAGCGCACACCGAACGAGATCGCCCTCAACATCCTCCTCGCGAGCCTCTCGATCATCTTCGTGATCGTCGTCCTCACGGTGAATCCGATCGCGGCGTACTCGCAGGCATCCGTCAGCATCCCCGTCCTCGTCGCCCTTCTGGTCTGCCTCATCCCCACGACCATCGGCGCGCTTCTGTCTGCGATCGGCATCGCCGGCATGGACAGGCTCGTGCAGCGCAACGTTCTGGCTATGTCCGGTCGTGCGGTCGAGGCGGCCGGCGACGTGACCACCCTGCTGCTCGACAAGACCGGCACCATCACCTACGGCAACCGACAGGCGGCCGAGTTCGTCCGGCTGGACGGTGTGAACGAACCGGAACTCATCCGCACGGCAGCACTGTCGTCGCTCGCCGACCCCACCCCGGAGGGGAAGTCGATCGTCGCCCTCGCGAGACTGAACGGGGCGGATGTCGCCGATTCCGTTCCCGGGGACGTCGTCCCGTTCACCGCACAGACCCGCATGAGCGGACTCGACGCCCCTGACGGCTCACAGATCCGCAAGGGCGCAGCCTCCGCCGTGCTCGCCTGGATCAGGGAAGACGGTGAGATCCCCTCCCTCCAGTTCGCCGACCTCACCGATCAGGTGGACCGGATCTCGCAGTCGGGCGGCACACCCCTCGTCGTGGCGATGAAGTCGCCGGAGGGCGCCGGTCGCATCCTCGGCGTCATCCACCTCAAGGACGTCGTCAAACACGGGCTGGCCGATCGGTTCGCGGAGCTGCGGGCAATGGGCATCCGAACGATCATGATCACCGGTGACAACCCCCTGACGGCGAAGGCCATCGCGGCAGAGGCCGGCGTCGACGACTACCTGGCCGAGGCGACGCCCGAAGACAAGCTCGCGCTGATCCGACGGGAGCAGGCGGGCGGAAACCTCGTCGCGATGACCGGAGACGGCACGAACGACGCCCCTGCGCTCGCCCAGGCGGATGTCGGTGTCGCGATGAACACAGGAACGTCGGCCGCGAAGGAGGCCGGCAACATGGTCGATCTCGACTCCGATCCGACGAAGCTCATCGACATCGTGCGCATCGGAAAGCAACTGCTGATCACCCGCGGCGCCCTGACGACGTTCTCGATCGCGAACGACATCGCGAAGTACTTCGCGATCATCCCCGCGATGTTTGCCGGAGCGTTCCCAGGACTCGCCGTGCTCAACGTCATGCAGCTGCACTCGCCGGCGTCGGCGATCCTGTCGGCGATCATCTTCAACGCGGTCGTCATCGTCATCCTCATCCCTCTTGCACTCCGCGGCGTGCGCTATCGGGCGATGAACGCCTCGCGGATCCTGTCGAGGAACCTCCTCGTCTACGGGCTCGGCGGCGTCCTCACCCCCTTCATCGGCATCAAACTCATCGACCTGCTCGTCAGCGTGATCCCCGGCTTCTGAGCCGACAGCGACGAAGAAAGAAGAACCGGCAATGACCTCCACACGCACAGGCCTCCGCCATCACTGGGTGGCCCTCCGCGCCATGCTCGTCCTCACTGCAGCCCTCGGCATCCTCTACCCGATCGGTGTCACTGCCGCAGGCCAATTCGCTCTGCCCTGGCAGGCTAACGGCTCCGCTGTGGCCAATGACGGCAGGGTCGTGGGCTCGGCCCTGATCGGGCAGTCGTTCAGCGACGCCGACGGCGCTCCCCTTCCTCAATGGTTCCAGCCACGGCCATCAGCGGCCGGCGCCGGATACGACGCGGGAGCGTCGAGCGGATCGAACTGGGGCCCGGAGAACCCCGACCTGATCGCCGCCATCACCGACCGGCGCTCGGCCATCGCGGCATTCGAAGGGGTCGACCCGGCGGACGTCCCCGTTGACGCGCTGACGGCATCCGCTTCGGGTCTCGACCCGCACATCAGCCCGGCATATGCCGAGCTGCAGGTCGACCGGATCGCGGCCGAGCGCGGGCTGCCCGTGGCCACGGTGCACGACCTGGTCGAGTCTAGAATTCAGGGACGAGACCTCGGTTACCTGGGCGAGCCGACGGTGAACGTCCTCCAGCTCAACGAGGCCCTTGACCAGCTGAAAGGCTAACCATGAAGCGGGGAACGCTGAGGGTGCTTCTCGGGGCCGCGCCCGGCGTCGGCAAGACCTTCACCATGCTCGAGGAGGGCAGGCGACTCACGGGCGAGGGAAAGGATGTCGTCGTCGGGGTGGTCGAGACCCACGGGCGCGCGGCAACCAAGGCGATGACAGCAGGGCTCGAGATCGTCCAGCGTCGCGTCGTGTCGCACCGAGGCATCGACCTCGACGAGATGGATCTGGATGCCATCCTGGCCCGCAAGCCGGACCTCGCCCTCGTCGACGAGCTCGCCCACTCCAATGCGCCTGGTTCGTTGCACGACAAACGGTGGCAGGACGTCCGCACACTCCTCGACGCGGGGATCGACGTCATGTCGACCGTGAACATCCAGCACATCGAATCTCTCAACGACGTCGTGCAGCAGATCACCGGGGTCCCCCAGCGTGAGACGATCCCCGACGGCATCCTGCGGTCAGCGGACCAGATCGAAGTCGTCGACCTCGCGCCGCAAGCGCTCCGCGATCGACTGGCCCAGGGCAATGTCTACCCTGCCGAACGCATCGACGCCGCACTGTCGAACTACTTCCGGCTCGGCAACCTCACCGCGCTCCGCGAGCTCGCCCTGCTCTGGCTCGCCGACGAAGTAGACAGCGCGCTGAAGAACTACCGGGCCGAGAAGGGTATCGACAGCAAGTGGGAGGCCCGCGAACGGGTCGTCGTCACACTCACGGGCGGCCCTGAGGGCGAGACGCTGCTCCGCCGCGGAGCACGGATCGCGGCCAGAAGCGCGGGCGGCGACCTCATCGCCGTCCACATCACGAGCCAGGACGGCCTGCGGTCGTCCCACCCCGAGGCCCTCGTGCGCCAGCGCGCCCTCGTCGAGCAACTCGGCGGGACGTTCCACCAGGTCGTCGGAGACGACATCCCCCATGCCCTCGTCGAGTTCGCGCGGGCGAACAACGCCTCCCAGCTGGTGATCGGCGTCTCGAGGCGCAGCAGGGCGATGGCCGCGCTGACCGGCCCAGGCATCGGCGCGACGATCATCCGCGAGTCCGGTGACATCGACGTCCACGTGGTCAACCACGCCGCAGCAGGCAACCGGATCGCGCTGCCGCGGTTCGCCGGTGCGCTCTCGATCCGGCGCCGGATCGCCGGTTTCGCCCTCGCCCTCGTCGGCGGGCCGCTGCTCACCTGGCTTCTCGTTTCGACGCGCAACGAGGAGTCCATCACGAGTGACGTGCTCAGCTACCAACTGCTCGTCATCGTCGTCGCGCTGCTCGGCGGGATCTGGCCTGCGCTCTTCGCCGCCGTTCTCTCCGGCCTCACCCTCGACTTCTTCTTCGTCGACCCGCTCTTCACCGTCACCGTCGATGAACCGCTCCACCTGCTCGCGCTCACCCTCTATGTGCTCAACGCCATGCTCGTCAGCTATGTGGTCGACCAGGCCGCCCGACGGTCACGAACGGCGAAGCGCGCTGCCGCCGAATCCGAGCTCCTGGCCACCGTCGCCGGGAGCGTGCTCCGCGGTGAGGATGCCCTCCAGGCGCTTGTGAGCCGCACGCGCGAAGCCTTCCGGCTCACCGGTGTGCGACTGGTCTCCGACGGACGGGTACTCGCCAGCGACGGCGAACCGACCCCTGACGACGCCCACACCACTGTCACAGTCGGCGATCGGGCCGTTCTCGAACTCTACGGACCGGACATCAACGCCGACGAGGGGCGCCTGCTTGCAGTGATCACCACGCAGATCGACGCCGCCCTCGAGCACAGCGCACTCAGCGAAACCGCCAGGGAGGTCGGCCCTCTGGCCGAATCCGACAGGGTGCGCAGTGCGCTGCTGTCCGCAGTGAGCCATGACCTCCGCCGTCCGCTCGCGGCGGCAACGGCTGCGGTCAGCGGGCTGCGCACAGCCGAGGTGTCGTGGTCCGAAGCGGATCGCGAAGAGCTCCTCGCGACGGCCGAAGAGAGCCTCGGCACCCTGTCGTTCCTCGTCACGAGCCTGCTCGACGTCAGCAGGTTGCAGGCCGGCGCCCTCGCCGTCTCACTCATCGAGGTCGACGTCGATGACGTGATCCTCCCGGCACTCGACGAGCTCGGCTTCGGTCCGCACGAGGTCGAACTGGACCTCAGCCAGGACCTTCCTCCCGTCCTCGCCGACCCCGGGCTGCTGCAGCGGGTCGTCGTGAACCTGCTCGCCAACGCCCATCGCTACTCACGGGACGGCACACGGGTGCGGGTGTCGACAAGCAGTTTCGGCCGCACGGCCGAGATCCGCGTCGTCGACCACGGTCCGGGGATCCCAGCCGACCGGCGAGACGAAGTCTTCGTGCCGTTCCAGCGTCTCGGCGACACCGACAACTCCACGGGACTCGGCCTGGGTCTCGCGCTCTCCAAGGGATTCACCGAGGGGATGGGCGGCATCCTCGACCTGGAAGACACCCCGGGCGGCGGACTCACCATGGTGGTCTCACTGCCCCTCTTCGACACTCGAACAATGAACGGCAGCTCATGAAGATCCTCGTCGCCGACGACGACCCCCAGATCCTGCGCGCCCTCCGGGTCACGCTCGGCGCTCGCGGCTACGAGATCATCACGGCGACGACGGGCACCGAAGCGATCAACGCGGCGATCGCGCACCACCCGGACCTCTATCTCCTCGATCTCGGGATGCCTGAACTCGACGGCATCCAGGTGATCGAAGGACTCCGCGGCTGGACGACGGCACCGATCCTCGTCGTCTCCGGCCGGAGCACCGCCACAGACAAGGTCGAGGCACTCGACGCCGGCGCAGACGACTACGTCACCAAGCCCTTCTCGATCGACGAGCTCCTCGCCCGGATCCGCGCGCTCACCCGGCGGGTCACCTCGACGGACGACGAACCCCTCGTCACCTTCGCCGACGTCACAGTGGATCTCGTCGCGAAGAGTGTGACGCGGGCGACCGACGGCGGGTCGACCCTTGTGCGTCTGACACCCACCGAGTGGGCGGTACTCGAGATGCTCGTGCGCAACGCCGGCAAGCTCGTCACCCGTCAGACGATCCTCGCCGAGATCTGGGGCAGCACGCACGTCAGCGACACCGGGTACCTCCGCCTCTACATCGCTCAGCTACGCAAGAAGCTGGAACCGGACCCGACCAGACCCCGGTACCTGCTCACCGAATCCGGGATGGGCTACCGGTTCCTGCCTGATGCCGCCCGCCCGGCCGATCAAGTCCAATAATGCAGAGACTGCATAAATGCAGTCAGCCAACTTGCAGCATCCGTCATTAGTGTCTGGCTATGAGCATTCGCGACATTCCCCTGACCACGATCTCCGGTTCGACCACGACGCTGGCCGAGCACAAGGACAAGGTCGTGATCGTCGTCAACGTCGCCTCCAAATGCGGGCTCGCGCCACAATACGACACGCTCGAGGCGATGTACCAGAAGTACCGCGACCGCGGTTTCATCGTTCTCGGCTTCCCGAGCAACCAGTTCTTCCAGGAGCCGGGCGAGGGTGACGCGATCGAGGAGACCTGCCGGATCAACCACGGCGTCACGTTCCCGCTGTTCGAGAAGACGAAGGTGAACGGCAGGAACGCGCACCCGCTCTACGTCGAGCTGACGAAGACTCCGGATGCCGCAGGCAAGGCCGGCAAGGTCAAGTGGAACTTCGAGAAGTTCGTCATCACGCCGGACGACGAGGTGCACCGCTTCCGCCCGACGACGGTTCCGGATGCCCCCGAGATCGTCGCGGTCATCGAAGGCGCGCTTCAGCCCGCACAGGCCTGATCCCGCGCGCGTCCCGGCGTCATCGTCGGAGCGTGCCGGTATTCTCGGGGCTGTGACCCTCATCATCGAACGTCCGACCCTGTACGCCGAGTTCACCGCGCTCCCCGCACAGGCCGAAGCCGTTGCCGCGCTGCTTGCCGACCTGGTCGACGCCGTCCGCACCGAGCCGGGCAATATCGTCTTCGACGCCCACCGCAAGACCGACGACCCCGACGTGTTCTTCGTGTACGAGGTGTACACAGACCGCGAGGCGTTCGACGCGCACCTCGCCTCGGAGCACTCCGCGATCTTCAACAGCAAGCTCGGCCCACTCGTCGAGGGTGGCGGGTCGACCCTGACCTGGTTGCGTCCACTCAGCTGACCTGCTCGGCATCCGTCAGGGCCGATGGCGTCCCCTGGCCAGTTCGGTACCGAGAGCGTCGAGCCGCTGGGTCCAGAACCCGCGGAACGTGTCGAACCATTCGTCCGCTGCCCTGAGCGGTTCCGGCTCGACCGCGTAGATCCGACGCCGGCCGTCGACGCGCACGCTCGCGAACCCGCTCTCCCTGAGCACTTTGAGGTGCTGCGAGACCGCGGGCTGGCTGATCCCGAACTCCTTCGCGATCGCTTCGACGATCGCTCCGGCCGACAGTTCACCGGCGGCGAGGAGTTCGAGGATCCGGCGCCTCACCGGATCCCCGAGGATGTCGAGGGCGTGCACTACGCGTCGGGGCCGGCGCCCGCCCCCGTGTACGCGACGATGCACCGTTCTGCGGCCGCCGAGGCATCCGCTTCGCTCTCTCCGGCCTCGATGTTCGCGTCGCGCCAGGCCAGGCCGCTCCTGGTCATGAACCGGATGCCGTCTGCCGACGCGCTCCAGGCTGCCGCCTCCATGGGGTCGAGGCTCACACCCGACTCGAGGTGGAGGGCGAGGCCGAGGAGCATCGAGTCCCAGCCGATGCCGACAGCGCCTGGGCCGTATTCCTTCCAGTCCTCGTCACCGACGTGGGCGACGTGCTCGATCAGGAGTGTCGTCGATTCGTCGTCGCCCGTGAGGGTTGCGGTGACCCAGCTGACGTCGCCGCCGTACTCCCAGGTGACCTCGAGGGCGTCGGGTTCGGCGCAGCTGAGCACCTCACCTCCGGCGTTGCCCTCGAGCTGGTATCGGCCGCCGACCTTCAGGTCACCCGAGATCGGCATGAGCCAGCGGGCGATGCGGTCGCCCGTCGTGATGGCGTTCCAGACCTCGGCGCGAGGGCTGGGGTAGGTCTGGGTCAGGGTGACGATGCGAGCGTCCTCGCCGCCGACGACCCGGGATCCGACGGTTCGGTCCACCGCGGGGATCTGGCGATCAGTGGTCTGATGAAGAGTGCCGAGTGGAGTGTCCATGCACACAATGTATCAGCGCGCACTTATATGAGCAACCCTCTGCTTGTTCCGCTCGTCTACTCACCTGTTCCGGACGTACTCACCCGGTGCGCCAGGTGAGTGCGTCCGGAACTCGTGAGTGCGTGCGCGGGGCCGGCGCTAGGCGCCGTGCCCTGCAGGAACCCGCTCGCCGTCGACGGGCGGGCCCGGCGGGGTTCCGTCGCCGAAGGCGCGCCCACCGAGCGCCTCGCGACCGTGCGCGGTGAGCCAGCCGGAGGCATCCGGCCCCGAAGGGACGATACCGGTCGGGTTGATGTCGGAGTGGACGACGTAGTAGTGCTGCTTGATCTGCTCGAAGTCGATGGTGTCTCCGAAACCGGGCGTCTGGAACAGGTCGCGCGCGTACGCCCAGAGCACGGGCATCTCGGCGAGCTTGTTGCGGTTGCACTTGAAATGCCCGTGGTAGACGGCGTCGAACCTGGCGAGGGTCGTGAAGAGGCGGATGTCTGCCTCGGTGATGGTGTCGCCGACGAGGTAGCGCTGGGTGGTGAGCCGCTCCTCGAGCCAGTCGAGCCGGTCGAACAGGCGCGTGTACGCCTTCTCGTATGCCTCCTGCGACCCGGCGAACCCGGCACGGTAGACACCGTTGTTCACGTCGCGGAACACGACGTCGTTCACCTCGTCGATCTCTGCGCGCAGGTGCTCCGGGTACAGATCGGGGGCGCCGTCGCGGTGGAACTCGGTCCATTCGGTCTCGAAATCGAGGGTGATCTGCGGGTAGTTGTTGGTGACGACCTTCCCGGATGCCACCTCGACGACGGCAGGGACGGTGATGCCGCGCGGGTAGTCAGCGAAGCGTCGGAAGTAGGCATCCTGCAGCCAGTGGATCCCGAGGACGGGATCGAGTCCGTCAGGGTCGAGGTCGAAGGTCCAGCTGCGGGCGTCGTGCGTCGGGCCGGGCATGCCGAGCGAGATCACCCCTTCGAGTCCGAGCAGGCGGCGGACGATCACCGTTCGGTTCGCCCAGGGGCAGGCCCTTGCGGCGACGAGCCGGTACCGGCCGGTTTCGACGGGCCAGCCGTCACGACCGTCGCGGGTGATGCGGTCCTCGATGTAGTTCGTGTCACGGGTGTACTCCTCGCCCGGTTCGACGTAGCTGCCTGCTGTGCTCTGCTCGGTGGTCATGACGCCAGCCTAGGCACAGCGGCTGGGCGTCAGCGCTGCCTCGACCCGGGGACTCCCACTCGATACCCTGTGCCCATGGAGATTCTCGACATCGCGGATACCCGAGTCCAGTACCTCGATGAGGACGGGCCGCTCATCGCCCGCCCCGATCAGGCCAACGACCTCATCGGCGACGCCTGGGGCAGCGAAGCGACCGTCATCGCTGTGCCGGTTTCTCGCCTGGATCCGGCGTTCTTCCGCCTCAGCTCAGGTCTCGCCGGTGAGATCACCCAGAAGATCGTGAACTACCGACTCAGGCTCGTCGTGCTCGGTGACATCTCCGCATACGTCGAGGCGAGCGGTGCGCTCCGCGACTTCGTGTGGGAGTCGAACCGTGCCGGGCACGTCTGGTTCCTGGCCGATCGGGCAGAGCTCGAGGCGAAGCTGCTCGCTCGCGCCGGCTGACGCTGCCCGCCCCGTTCGCTCAACAGGAGCGAACGGCCTCCGCGCACGCCGAACAGGAGGAAAACGCCGGTTTCACCCGCCGTCCCGATGTTGAACGGTGCTCACACCCCGGCGAAGAACGCCCCGACCGCCGCCGAGAGTCCGACGAGGTCGTCCACGTGCGCGAGTTCACGCGCGGAGTGCATCGACAGCAGGGGTACGCCCACGTCCACGACGCGGATGCCGATGCGGGTCGCCGTCAGCGGTCCGATCGTCGACCCGCAGGGCACCGTGTTGTTCGACACGAACTCCTGGTACGGGACGTCGGCCGAAGCGCACGCGCGTTCCCAGAGGGCCGCGCCGACGGCATCCGTCGCGTAGCGCTGATTGCCGTTGATCTTCACGAGCGGCCCTGACCCCGCGACCGGCTGGTTCGCCGGGTCGTGCTTCTCGGCGTAGTTCGGGTGCACCGAATGGCCCGCGTCCGCGGAGAGGCACCACGATTCGGAGTAGGCCCGCAGTCTCTCGGTGACGGATGCTCCGAGGCCGGCACCGATCCGCGTGAGGACATCGTCGAGGAACGGACCGGACGCGCCCGACCGTGACTCCGACCCGAGCTCCTCATGATCGAACGCGGCCAGCACGCTGATGTGACGGGAGTCGGGGGCGTCGAGCAACGCGACGAGGCCGGCGTAGACGGAGGTGAGGTTGTCCATGCGACCGGCGGCGAACAGGTCGTTGTCGAGGCCGAATCGCGCGGGCGGTTGAGTATCGGCGGTGAGGATGTCGTACCCGGCGACGTCCCAGGCGTCGATACCGGCCAGAGACGCGAGATGGCCGACGAGGTCGGCCTGGCTCGCATCGCCGACGCCGAAGACCGGGGCGGTGTGGCGCTGCCGGTCAAGGGTGAGGCCGTTGTTCGCGTCGCGGTCCAGGTGGATGGCGAGCTGCGGGATCCGCATGAACGGCCCCGTGCGAACGAGGTACTCGCGGCCGTCGCGCGTGACGAGGCGGCCGGCGAGTTCGAGCTCGCGGTCGAGCCACGAGTTCAGCAGAGGGCCGCCGTAGATCTCGACGCCGGCCTGCAGCCAGCCGTGCGACCCGATCGTCGGCTTCGGCTTGAGCTTGAAACCGGGCGAGTCGGTGTGGGCACCGAGGATGCGGAACGGTGTCGTCGGTCCGGATGCCGCGGGCTGGTTCCACGCGATGATCGCGCCGTCGCGCACCACATAGCGCTTGCCAGGGCCGGCTGGCCAGTCCTTCGACTCGGTGAGCGGGCTGTATCCGGCGGCGTCGAGGCGCCTGGCGACCTCAGCTGCGGCGTGGTACGAGGACGGGCTGGCCGAGATGAAGCGGGCGAAGTCGTCGATGTAGGCGACCGGGTCAGGCGTGGAATCCATGGTTCCATCCAACCACGCACGTGCCGTCCGGCGGGCTCGGCGAACGCTCGACAGGAGGCCGACCTCAGGAGAGAGCGATCCCTCCTGTCGAGTGTGCGCCGCGGCGCATTTCTCCTGTCGGGAGACTCAGGTGCGCAACTCGGCGAGCGCGGGGTGACGACGCAGCGCTGACTCACCGACACTCCCCCACACGGCCAGGACGGCGACGGACTCGGCAGCATCACCGGCGAACAACACCGGGGCGCGGTCGCGGACGCGGAGCACGACCTGTCCGCGAGCGAGGTGCACCTCGGTGATGTCGGAGTACGGGATGTCGAGCAGCCCGTCAGGCAGACGGATGAGGATGCGCCGATCGGTGGCGGCGACATCGGCCCACGTCGCCGCGGCCCAGCCGCTGCGGGGGCTGGGCGCTGCGGCACCCCGGGTTCGTGCCGCATGCACAAGCCGTCGCATGCTCGGCGCCGGAATCGAGTGGAGAGCGACCTGCAGCGGGTCGGAGACGAACACGAGCTCGGTGGCATCCGTGGGGATGTCCCCTGGCGAGGCCGTCTGCGGAAGCAAGCCGTGCGACAGCGACCAGAGGAGGTCGCGGGCCTTGGCGACACCGATGCCGTCTGGGCCCACCGCTTCGCGTGCCTGGGCCCTGCGGATGTGCATCGCCCGGATGACGAAGAAGAGGCAGACGGCCGGGACGGCGAGGGCCAGGGCGAAGACGAGTTCGGAGATCAGCCAGATGATCGTCGAGGTCGGCGATGCCATGCCCGGTTCGAGCACGATCCAGAGCCAGCCGAAGCCCAGCAGCGCGACGATACCCACCGCCAGTGGCAGCAGGACGCTGGGTCGTTTCCTCACATCCCTAACTTAGATGGCCGCGGGGCGTGCGGGCGTCGTCTGTCGGGTGTTCGCAAAACAGGAGATCGCACGGATATCAGGAGAAAACTCCGGAAAGCATCCTGTCAATCGTGCAATCTCCTGTTGCGCGTTCGATGGACTCGATACGCGGGCTACTCGACCAGCAGCGGGTCAGCCCCCAGCGGGGCGCCCCACGCCTCGAGCGCAGCGCGGACATCCGGGCGACGCTCGGCGGCGAGCGCCTCGGCGTACGCCGCATCGAGCACGTCTGCGATCTGCACCTTCGCCCCGGTGGACGACGATTGCACGGCCGCCTCCACCATGGCCAGGCTGTAGACGTTCGAGTGCACCTCGCCCGACGGTACGGTGCCTGTCCGCAGCGCGGAGACGAATTCGGCGAGCGCGCCGCCGATCTCCTCAGCGGATGCCTCCGGGCCGGCGGGCGGGACAGCATCCGTCCCGGAAGGAGCAGCAGACGCCACCCGCTCGGTCACGGGATCGCCCTCGCCATCCCACCGGGACGAACCGCCGGCGGCGTTGACCCGCCAGGACCCGTTCCACGACGTCTCGAGCCCGTCGGCGCACCAGCTGCCGGTGTAGACGAAGCGGGCACCTCCGTCGAATTCGAACACGGCAGTGGCCGCGGCATCCCCGGAGTACCAGCTCCAGCTCGGGTTGAACTCCTCGCAGTACACGGACACCGGGTCGCGGTCGAGGAGGTAACGAACGGCGTCGAACTGGTGGATGGCCATGTCGACAAGGAGGACGTGGTCCATCTCCTCGCGGAACCCACCGAAGTGCGGTGCTTTGAAGAACTCGGTCGTGACGACGCCGACATCGCCGAGCGACGCGACCTCCGCCTTGAACGCGGCGAGCGTGCGGTAGTAACGGCGGGACTGGCTGATCATCAGCAGCTGTCCGCTCACCTCGGCGGCGGCAGCGAGCGACAGCCCCTGCGCCACTGTCGGCGCAACGGGCTTCTCGCACAGCACCGGCAGCCCGGCGAACAACGCCTCGACGTTGACCGGGTGGTGTGCGGCCGGGATCGTCACGTTGATGACGGCCTGGGCACCGGATGCCGCGGCCACCTGGGCGACGCTCGTCCCGACGACCACACCTGTGAGCCCGAACTCGGCGAGTGCACCGTGCGCGGCGTCGACGTTGAGGTCGACCAGCCCGACGAGCTCAACCGAGGGAGAGGAGGCGAGCAGCCGGATCCAGTTGCGACCCATGCCGCCTGCCCCGACCTGGACGACACGGATCGGCTCGGTGCCGTCGAGAACAGGAAAGGAAAAACTCACTTCGCTGTCGCCGTCCGGTAGTCGATGCCGTTGTAGAAGTCCTCGGTCTCGTAACGGAGCAGAACAGGGTCGGTGCGCTCGGGGCGCACGGTGAGTGCCCACTCGACGCCGTTCGCGATGACGCGACGGACTTCTTTCTGGTGGTAGACCGGGTAGTCCTGGTCGCCGGGGCTGAAGAAGAAGATCTTGCCGAAGCCACGCTTGTAGGTCATTCCGCTGCGGAACACCTCTCCACCGGAGAACGTCGACAGGAAGACGAGCTCGTCTGGGGCGGGTACGTCGAAGAACTCCCCGTACATCTCCTGCTGAGGAATGATGAACGGATGCGGCACGCCCTGCGCGATCGGGTGCGTCGGGTCGACGGTCCAGACGAGTTCACGGTCCTGATCCGAGCGCCAGCGCAGGGTGCACGAGGTGCCCATGAGCTTGCCGAAGATCTTCGACCAGTGCCCGGAGTGCAGCACGAGCAGGCCCATTCCGGCGAGTACGTGGCGGTGCACCCGCTCGACGACCTCGTCCGAGACCTCGGAGTGCGCTGCGTGCCCCCACCAGACGAGGACGTCCGTGTTGACGAGCACGTCCTCGGTGAGTCCGTGTTCCGGGTCGTCGAGGGTGACCGTGGTCACCGATGCGCGCGAACCGAGGTTCTCCTCGATCCCCTCGCGGATGGTGTTGTGCATCCCGTCGGGGTAGATCTCCGCGACTTCGGGTTCCTGCTGTTCGTGGCGGTTCTCGCCCCAGACGACGACGCGCAGCGGGCGGCTGCCGTTGGAGTGTGCAGTGGTGTTCGACATGGTGTTCCTAACGATGGAGATCTGACAGACGGATGCCGCAGGGCGGCGAAAACAAGCGGGCCTACTTCACTGCACCACCGGTGGCGCCGGCGGCGATGTATTTCTGGGCCAGGACGAGCAGCACGATGGCCGGGATCGACGACAGCACGGCCGTGGCCATCACCGCGCTCCAGTTCGCGACCTGGGTCCCGAGGTACTGGTAGATGCCGAGCGTCACCGGGCGCACTTCCTCGGTGGTGGTGAGGGTGAGCGCGAAGAGGAAGTCGCTCCACGAGAAGAGGAACGCGAACAGCCCTGCGGTGATGAGCGAGTTGCGGCTGATCGGCACGACGATCGACACGAACGCCCGCACGAGGCCGGCGCCGTCGACCCTGGCGGCCTCGACGATCGATGGCGGGATGCCGATCATGAACGCCCGCAGGATCAGGATCGCGAACGGGATCGCGTGCGAGGCATCCGCGAGAATCAGGCCGGGGATCGAGTTGAGCAGGCCGATGTCGTTGTATGCGGCGTACAGGGCGTTGGCGATGACGATGCCGGGGATCATCTGCGAGATGATGATCGCGAGCAGGGCGATGTTGATCCAGCGGAACCTGAACTGGGCGAGCGCATAGGCGGCCGGAGCGGCGATCGCCAGGCTGAGCACCACGGTGCCGAGCGAGATGACGAGGCTCGTGACCAGGTTCTGGCCCTGGTCGGCGATGGCCTTCTCGTACCCGGCGAAGCTGGGGTTGAAGGGGAAGATGTCCGCGGTGAGCGTGTTGCCCGATGGTTGGAGGGATGCGTTGATCATCCAGTAGACCGGGAACAGCATGATCGCGAGGAACACGATGCCGAGGGCGGTGTATCCGGCTGAGCGGCTGTTCTCTTTCCGCCGACGTTGGGTTCTGGTGTGGACGGGAAGAACGACGGGTGCGATGGTCATGTCGGGCCCCTTACTCGTCGACCTGGCGCCGGTTGGCGCGGAGGTAGATGATGGCGAACAGCAGCGAGATGAGGATGAGGATGTTGCTGAACGCAGCACCGACTCCGAACTCGAAGTTCACGAATGATTCCTGGTACGAACGGATGGCGAGGGTCTGCGTCGCATTCGCCGGCCCGCCGTTCGTCAGGCCGAGGATGATGTCGAGCACCTTGAGCGTGTAGACCACGCCGAGCAGAAGCACGACGCTCACGACCGGGCGCAGGTTCGGCCAGGTGATGTGCCAGAAGGCCTTCCAGCCGGTCGCACCGTCGAGCGCTCCGGCCTCGTAGAGCTCGTCGGGGATGTCCTGCAGACCGCCGTAGAGGATGGTCACGTTGAACGGGATGCCGACCCAGATGTTGACGATGATGACGGCGGTCAGGGCGACGGCCGGGCTGGTCAGCCACGGGATGGCTTCGATCCCGAAGGTGCCGAGGAAGCGATTCAGGATGCCGCTGTCCTGGTCGAGGATGGATCGCCAGGTGGCGCTCGCCACGATGAGCGGGAGTAGCCAGGGCAGCAGCAGCATGGCGCGGAGGAAGTTGTTCAGAGGGAACCGGCGCTTGAAGAAGGCCGCGAGCGCCAGGCCGATCACGAACTGGCCGAGAATCGACCCGATCGTGAACAGCGCCGTGTTGAGGAGCGCAGGGCCGAACAGGTTGCTCGTGACCACTGTCACGTAGTTCTGCAGTCCGACCCAGGGCGCTTCCCCGGTGAAGAAGGTCTTCGTCGTGTAGTCCTGCAGGCTCATCACGACGTTCTTGACGACCGGGTAGCCGAAGAACAGCAGGATGTAGAGCCCGGCGGGAACCACGAAGAGGATCTTCGTGATGTTCTCTTTCGAGAACTGCCGTTTCAGTGAGCGGCGTGGCAGGGTGCCCCGACGAGGCGCGCCCTCGGAGGCGGCCGGAGCCGGCTCGCTGGTGAGACGTGTCGTTGTCATGTGTGGAACCTTTCGGCGTTCACGTCGGAACACCCTGCTCTGGAGAGGTGGATTATCCTGCTGAGGCCTGCTTGAAGGCATCCTCTGCAGACGCCTGACCGGTCAGCGCGAGCTGGATCGCCGTGTAGATCACGGTCGCGGCCTCAGGCCATTCCTCGCCGAGCTTTCCTGTGCGCGAGCGGGCGTTGGCGACCTGCTCGGTGAAGGCTTCCATCGTGGGGACTGCGGCCACGTACTCGCCGGCCAGTTCCGTCTTCGTCGGGACCGTGAACCGTTCGGTGGCGAGTTCGAGCTGGTTGTCGTCGCTCGAGATGCACTCGACGAAGGATGCCGCTTTCGCCTGCTTCTCGTCGTCACCGGTCACCGGGACGGTCCAGACTTCGCCACCCAGCGGGGCGATCGGGGTCTGGCTCTCGTCGTTGACGGGGACCTGGACGGTGCCCCACTTCACGTCGGGCGTCTCGGCCAGGCCGGGGATCTGCCACGGTCCGTTGATCATCATGGCTGCCTTGCCTGCGACGAACTGGTCCTTGACGTCTGCCTGCGACCAGTTGATGACGCTCTTCGACGCGGAGCCGCTTTCGACGAGGTCGACCCAGAGCTGCAGTGCTTCTGCGACCTCCGGGGTGGTGAGGTCGGTCTCATCGCCGCCGTTGGTCCACATGAACGGCAGGAACTGCCAGCTGCCCTCGTAGGTGGCGATGCCGGAGAAGGCGAGGCCGTACTGGTCGCCGGTGGTGAGTGCGGCCGCCGCGGTCTTCAGCTCGTCCCAGGTCGTGGGCGGCTCGATGCCCGCTTCGGCGAGGAGGGTTTCGTTGTAGAACAGGCCGAGCGTGTTCACGGTCGGGGCGAGTCCGTAGACCTCGTCCTCGTATGTGGCCGCTTCGAGGATGCCGTCGGCGAAACCGGAGGTGTCGACGTCGTAGTCGCTGAGCGGGGCGAGTCCGCCGGTCGCGGCGATCTCCTGCAGGTCGGGGTTGTCGAGCATGAGCACGTCGGGCAGCGTCTTCGACGAGGAGCGCTGCAGCACCTTCTGGATGAGGTCTTTGCCCGGGACGGTCTCGCGTTTGATCTTCACGTCGAGTTCTTCAGCGCACTTGTCGAGCGCCGCCTGGACCAGAGTCTTGTCCGGCTCGTTGTTGTAGTAGTCGAGGATCGTGAGGGTGTCAGGATCTCCGCTCGACGTGCTTCCGCCACCTCCGGCGCACGCCGTGAGCGCGAGCGGAGTGATGGCCGCGATGGCCAGCAGGGTGGTCAGTGTGCGTTTCTTCATGTGTGGCTCCCTTGCCAGGTCGGTACGTCTGTGTGCCGGTAAAGCGCTTAACCGTGAGGCTGTTCCACCGAGTCTGTGCCCCATCCGCGGGCTTGTCAAGAAAAAAGTTAAGCGCTTTACTGTTGTCGCCCGGAATGGTGCGGAAGTGTGTGTCTTCTGTGAGAGACTTCGACGCACACTCACCTCACCGCGCGGCGGCGAGCGCAGAATGGATCGAAAGGGGCGCCGTGGCCACCATGCAGGACGTCGCCAGATTGGCGAACGTGTCGCTCGCGACCGTCTCCTTCACCGTGAACAACACCAAGCCCGTCTCCCCCGGCACCCGAGCCAAGGTCGAAGCGGCCATGCTCGAGCTGGGCTTCCGTCGCAATGCGGTCGGCCGTGCGCTGGCCAGCAAACGCACGCACATCCTCGCCCTGCTCTACCCCGCTCTCCAGCACCGGTTCCGCGGAACCGTCGTCGATTTCTTCACGAGCGCGGCGAGCACAGCCAGCGAACAGGGCTACAACCTCGTGCTCTGGCCGGCGGGCAACGACGCCGAACTCGACGAGCTCACCTCGACCGGGCTCGTCGACGGTGTGCTCCTGATGGAGGTGCAGGTCGAGGACCCCCGGGTCGAACAGCTGCAGAAGTCGGGCACACCGTTCGCTCTCATCGGCCGCACCGCCGATCCGTCAGCACTGGACTTCGTCGACATCGACTTCGAGAACACGGTCGCCGCGGCCATCCAGCACTTCGTCGACCTCGGGCACACCTCGATCGGGCTGCTCGACGGCGGCGTCGGCAGCGGCGCCCTCCGCGGGTACGGTCCCGTCGTGCGCACCCGTGCGGCGTTCGAAGCGATCATGGCGCAGCGCGGGCTGACCGCGTTCCTCACCTCGTGCGACGAGAATCCAGGGGCCGGGCGGGATGCTGCCGCAGGTCTTGTGGAGGCGGCACCAGACATGACGGCGCTCGTCGTGATGAACGAGCACGCGGCTCCTGGCCTCGTCAACGGCCTCAACCGGCTCGGCGTCTCGGTGCCCGACGACCTGTCGATCGTGCTGATCGCGTCGTCGAAGGAGATGGCGGCGATGAGCGACCCGGAGCTCACTGTGATGAGTGCTCCGAGCATCGAACTCGGGCGCCGAGGAGTGGAACTGCTCATCGACCAGCTCGAGGGAAAGAACGACCACGACCGCCAGGCCCTGGTGATGTGCGCGTTCGAGCCCGGCGACTCGACCGCTCCCCCGCGCGCCTGACGCCGCAGGGTCCCTCGTCTCCGCAGCCGAGCGCAACCCCCTTGCACCGGGCGACACCGCCCGCCTTGACTGGTATCTCACCGTGAAAGGACAACACCTTGAGCACTTCAGACCACAGCGACCCGGATGCACGCACCCAGGCATACTCCTCAGGGCCAGAAGCCCATGGAGCGGTCCCCGCAGAACCACAGGCCTCCTATCGTGAAGAGGTCACCGAGCGGCAGAAGGAGCAGTTCGGCGGCATCAAGTTCGGTTCGGCCTTCTTCGGCTGGCTCGCTGCCACCGGCCTCGTCGTCCTGCTGAGCGCCCTCGCCGCCGGCATCGCGACCGCGGTGACCGGAGGCGTCGAGGAAGCGGTCGACCAGACGGTGAGCACTCCGTTCGGCGGAGTCCTCGTCTACGCGATCATCGTCCTCGTGATCCTCTTCGTCGCCTACTACGCCGGCGGATACGTCGCCGGCCGGATGGCCCGCTTCAGCGGCGCCAAGCAGGGGCTCGCCGTCTGGATCTGGGCCGTCGTCATCGCCGTCGTCGCCGCGATCCTCGGCCTAATCATCGGCAACAACATCCTCGCCGACCTCAACACGTTCCCGCGCATCCCGACAAGCACCGACGACCTCTCCGTCGAGGGGATCATCACCGCCATCCTGGCCGCACTCGTCAGCCTCGGCGGAGCGATCCTCGGCGGCATCGCCGGCATGCGGTTCCACCGTCGAGTCGACCGCGCCGGTCTCGGCCGCTGAGCCCACGGCATCCGTTTCAGAATGAGGAGAAAGAATGCTTGATTCACGCGATATCGGCGGTCTTCAGGGCGCCCCGGTGGTCGGCAGGGACAACGAGAAACTCGGCACCGTCGGGCAGGTGTTCCTCGATTCGTCGACCGGTGCGCCGAACTGGGTGACGGTGAAGACCGGGCTGTTCGGCCACAAGGAGACCTTCGTCCCGCTGGCGAACGCCACGTGGGACGGCGAGAAGGTCAACGTCGACATCGACCGGGAGACGCTCAAAGAGGCACCGCGGATCGATGCAGACGAGGCGCTCTCCCCGCACAACGAGGAGGCGCTCTACCGCTACTACGGCCTGTCGGACGTCGACACCGACGGCGGAACAGCACGGCCGGACGAGTACCCGGAACGCGAGTACCAGTTCGGCCCGAACGGCGAGACCGTGACTCCGGTTCCTACCGCGGGCACGGCGACGGATGCCGACGGCACGCGCGAGACTGACGCCACGCGTCACGACGCCCACGAGCCCCGCGACTTCCGACTGAGCGAGCAACCGCTCGGCGACGCGCCCCCTGCAGACGACGGAGCACACACAGGCGAACACTCGGGCAAGCACGCCCGCCTTCGCCGCTACGACCCGGCGACCGGAGGAACGCCCCCAGCGGGCGAGCCGACGATCGACCGCACAGATCCCCCCAGGAACATATGAGCCGGCTCCCGACTTGCACACGATGCAGACCGGACGGCCCTGACCGAAGGAAGGAAGAAAATTGAGCGATTCTGCGATGACCGGGGGCGACCCCGACACGGTCGACGCCACCGCCCACCTGACCGCGAGCAACGACGCGGTCGCCGATGCACCGGTCCAGAAACCGGACACCGACGGAGACATCCGCTCCGCGCTTGAAGCCGAAGCAGTTGAGGAGCAACACCTGGACGAGCGCCACGCGACGACGGGCGAGTTGTACACCGGAGGTGACGACTTCGATCAGGTCGCCCCGGCTTCCACCGACTGACCCGGCAGGGCACGAGGCCCGGCACCCCACACCAGGGGCGCCGGGCTTTCCGCTGCACCCAGCACCCAGCACCCAGCACCCGTCACCCAGCACCCGCGAAAGGATGCGAGCATGCCGACAAGACTGCTGCTTCTCGCAGACACCCACGTCCCAAAACGGGCGCGGGCGCTGCCCGACCAGGTCTGGCAGGCCGTTGACGAGGCCGACGTGGTCTTCCACGCCGGAGACTGGGTGACCGAGTCCCTCCTCGACGAGCTCGAGTCGCGGGCCGCCCGGCTGATCGCCGTCTACGGCAACAACGACGGCGACGGGCTGCGGACACGCCTGCCTGAGATCGCCGACGTGACGATCGACGGCATCCGGTTCGCGATGATTCACGAGACGGGCTCCGCGAGCGGGCGGGAGGCGCGGAGTGAGGCACAGTTCCCGGATGCCGACGTGCTGGTCTTCGGGCACAGCCACATCCCCTGGGACACGACGACGCCGCGCGGGCTCCGCCTCCTGAACCCCGGCTCACCGACCGATCGCCGCCGCCAGCCCGTCTGCACGATGATGACGGCGACCGCAGACGCCGGAGTGCTTCGCGACGTCGACCTCGTCGCCGTCACTCCCACCCCGAAACCCTGAGGGCGCGCAAGCCCCTTGCCGCTTGTTTCCGGTACTGCCTACCGTGAAGCTCCGACGATTGGAGAACAATGAGCGACAAGAACGTCAACGACGAAAGCCCCGCCACCGACGGCCTCACGTCCGAGGGTGGCGTCTGGGGTGTCGGCGACCCGAAGGACGAGGCCGCCCTCGCACAGGAGACCGCGACCAACGACGCGGTCGCCGGCGAACCGGTCGAACAGGATGCCGCGTTCCTCGATGTCGACGAGGCTGATGTCGAGACGTCGTCGGACGACTCCGAGAACGACCAGCACATGTTCAGCAACACCCACGGCGAGGTCGAGCCTGGAACGGACAACCAGGACACAACGGTCTCCCAACTCACCGATGCTCTCGACAGCGACGCCATCGCGTCCAGTTCGTCTCCCGAAACGGATGCCACCGGTTCCGAACGCTGACGACGCGCGTCCCGACGTCGAATTGCCCCGAATGGTTGCCATCAGCATCCGCGAACGACCTTTCGGGGCAAGTCGCCGTTGCGCTTCGCGCAGCGCGAACGTCAACGGTTCGCGCTGATCAGGGGCGCGGGTCGTCGGGCTCCTGCTCAGACGAGTTCTCGCTCGCGTCCGAACCCGGCTAGGACTTCCGCTGCCCCATCGCCACACCGAACGCGACGCCGATCGCAATGCCCGCACCGAGGAAGGCCCAGTTGTCGAGGGCGACGCTGAGCGCGCTGCCGATACTCACTCCCAGGGCGATTCCGACACCGATGAACTGACTCTGCTTCTCGTACGCTTGATCGCCCGGCTCGGCAGCATCATCCGCGCCGGCGTCCCCGCCCGGTGTGCGATCGTCTTCGTTCGTCCCCATGTGCTCACGCTAAGCGGATGCCGTGATGCGGGCATCCGCCGCTCGGGGGATTTCCCCAGATCCCGATCTAGACTGGCTGTCCGGCAGAGCCCTGCCGTCGATCGAGGAGGCGCACGGTAGCAGTGACAGCAGCGCTGGTTCTCGACGTCGTGCTCATCGTCGCACTCGTCCTCGCGGTCGTGTACGGGTACACGCGCGGGCTGTTCCGGGTCGTCGGTGGCGTCGTCGGCATGATCGTCGGTGCGATCGCGGCGTTCTTCGTGCTTCCGCTGATCTCCACCTTCGCCGCACTGTCGGCCTGGCGGGTGCCGCTCGCTCTGCTCGCCGCCGTGCTGCTCGTCTCGATCGGGTACACCGCAGGGGTCGCGCTCGGCAACGTTTTCAGCAAACCGTTGCACCGCACCCCGCTGCGGGTGGTGGACCGGGTGCTCGGGGCCGTTGCCAACGTCGCCGTGACCCTCGTCGTTCTCTCCCTGCTCGCCTTCAGCGCGCAGTCGCTCGGCGCCCCCGTGCTCACCCAGGCGATGGCGTCGTCGAACGTTCTGCGGACTCTCGATGACCTCACGCCGCGCCCCGTGGCATCCTTCCTGGCGCAGTTGCGGTCGACGATCCTCACCGACGGGCTGCCGCGCCTCATCGACGCAGTCGGGGTGCCGTCGACCGCACCGTCGATCCCCGACGTCGCGCTGGACTCCCCCGCGCTGACGGCTGCGGCCGGCTCCGTCGTGCGGATCACCGGCAACGCGCCCTCGTGCGGAACCGGAAGCGTCGGAAGCGGATTCGTGGCGGCCGACGACCGCATCCTCACGAACGCGCACGTACTTGCCGGTGTGTCCGAGCTCGTCGTCGAAGTGCCTGGTGAGCTGCCGAAGTCAGGGCGCATCGTTTACTTCGACCCCGTCGACGACCTCGCGGTGATCGCGGTCGACGGGCTCGACGCTGCGCCGCTCGGTGTCTCCCCCACGCTCTCGAGCGGGACGGATGCCGCATTCATGGGCTACCCGTTCGGCGGTCCGTTCTCGGCGCAGGCCGCTCAGGTCCTGTCGAGCGGCCCGACGCTTGTGGGCGACATCTACGGCGCGAACCCGGTCCCGCGAGAGATCACGACTCTCGCCGCCGACGTGCAGCAGGGCAACTCGGGCGGGCCGCTGCTCACGGTCGACGGCGCTGTCGCGGGGGTCATCTTCGCCAAGTCGGACGGCACCGAGAACGTCGGCTACGCCCTCGCCATGGAAGAGGTGCTGCCGGTCATCGCGCAGGCTCCTGAGCTGACGGATGCCGTGGAGTCAGGCGCCTGCGTCGCGCGGTGACCCTGGGCGCACGCGGGCGCTGAGTGCGTGAGGTGAGGCTGTTCGATCGGTCCCAAAGGGTCTCTCTCGACTCCCCGAACCGCCCTTCGGGACTGATCGACGCGTGCGCTGGCCGTGAGTTGCCACCAAATGTCGTCCAAGGCGCCCACGAGCGGCACATTGTGGCAACTCGTCCGCGGCGCGAGCAGGTCGTGGCGACTCGCGCTCAGGATGCCGCCTGACGCACAAGCGCACGCAGGGCACCGGCGGCGAACCGCTCGCCGATGAGTCGCTGCACGTCAGGCCCGGGGTGCAAATTGTCCGGCAGGGGCATCAGCGTGGCATCGGCCGGGCCGTACAGCGACAACCCGTCGAGGTAGTGAAGCGCGGGGTCGGCCACCGCTCGGGCCGCGACGATCGCCGCGAGCTCCGCCCGAATCACCTGGAGCGACAACTTGCCCGCGGCAACGTCGTCGCGGGTTCCTCCCGCGATGCTCCACTCGTACGACCGGGTCGGATCCTGCACCGTGGGCCCCGCACACTCCTCGACCGGCTCGCAGAAGATCGGTGAGATGACGAGCACAGGCACAGACGGATGCCCGTCGCGGATCGTGTCGAGGAAGCCATGCACGGCGGTCCGGATCGCCCGCAGCCGCATCACATCCCCATTGACGATGTTGATTCCGATCTTGAGGCTGATCAGGTCGGCAGGCGCATCGCGCATGGTGCGCGCGGTCAGCTGGTCGAGCATCGCACTGCCCGAGAACGCGAGACTCGTCAGCTCGACACCGCCCGCCCGGGCAGCGACGACCGGCCAGGTCCCCAGCGTCGTGTCGGCCCGGTAGCCATGGCTGATCGAGCTTCCGTGATGAAGCCAGCGCAGGCCCGCCGCCGGCGCAGGCGGCAGGATCCCGGCATCCGCGCGCAACGCGTGCAGTTCGACGGCGTCGGTGTACGGCAGCCAGAGTTCGAACTCCTTCTCGCCGCCGGCCAGCCCGTCGAACCGCACCACCGTTCGCGGACCAGGCACCACCCGGGCGACAGGCTCCTCGAACGAGAACACGTACCGGCTCCCGGCCAACGCCTCCCGAGCCTGCACGACGACGCCATCGGCGACGAGCTCGTACGTGCTCGACGGCACGGGCGAGCTGTCGTCCGGCACCATCTTCGTCCCCGTGACCTCGAGTTCGAGAACGGATGCCGCGCTGCGGAATGCGAGCCTGATCCCCGCACTCTCGGCCGAGGTCTGCCGCATGAAGTCGTCGGGCACCTGGCTGCGCGCCACACGTCCCAACCGCTGCGGAAGGCATCCGTCGGCGGTGCGCTCCACTGCGATGGCGCCCCGGATCTCCACCGGGCCGCCACCGTCAAGTGGAACGGTGATCACGCGCCTGTGTCGACCGCGGCAGTGTCGATGACCGTGCCGTCAGCGCGCACGTCGACGAGCCGACCGGGCAGCGCGAGGTTGCGGAGCACGGCGTCGGGATCGAGAGCAGCGACGCAACCCTGAGCGGTGACAGCACCGTCGATCGCCGGGTTCACACCGAACAGCGACTCGATGACGAGCGCCACCCACGCTCCGGACGACGAGCACGACCAGTCGGTGATGTACGGCAGCTGCGGCGGCGCCTTGCGGGCACCACCGTTGATGAGCGGCTGGGCCTCCTCGACGAAGTGCGCCTGGCCGGTGGGCCCCTGGTTGGTCGACCTGGCGAGCCCTTCCAGCCAGTCGAGCGCCACGCCTGGCGCACCGAGCGCGACCAGCGAGCGGGCGGCATCCGCCGGCCATGCCGGGTAAGCGCCGTTCCACTGGTGGTCAGGGCGCACGCTGTAGCTGGCGTCCGGGTCCCACGGCGAGAGGGCGCGCATCCATGACGGCGTCTGCAGCTCACGGGTGAAGAACGCGACCATCTCCTGCCGCGTCTCGACGGGCAGATCTGCGGCGATCGTCGTGCCGACGACGTTGAAGTCGTAGCAGTGCCGAACCGGCAGTCGGGTGCCGTCCGGCTGCCCTGCCGCGAAGTGCCCGGTGCCGGGGAGGTACAGGTCGAGCACCGAACCGAGAAGTGTGTCGGCCTTGGCGCGCAGCACGGCGGCGCCGCTGTCGTCGCCACGCGAAGCCGCGATGTCCGCCGCTGTGCGCATGTTCCAGACGTTCGCGGCATTGAGGCTCGCCACCTCGTGAGTGTACGAGCTCACGCACTCGAGCAGGTTGTCGATCTCGCCGTAGTCGGCCAGGTCGGACGCCTGGCACAGGTCCTCCCACGCGGTCGACCACGAGCGGAGGTGCTCGGCGACACTGCCGCCGACGGCCTCCGCCGGCGTCTCGTCGAGGAACGCGGCGTCGCCGGTGAAGCGCACGTAGTCGTTCACGAGGCGGGTCATCGCGTAGTCGTTGACCGAGTACCAGCGACCGACAGGACCGCCGGTGAGCGACGAGGTGCCGAAATGCGAATGGATGTCACTCGCGATCCAGTGGTTCAGCTGCTTCTTCATCGGGGCCGGGTCGAGCAGCGCGTGGCTGATCGAGCTCAGGCTGAAGTCCCAGATGAACGTCGTCGCGGCCCAGTAGTTCGGCATCAGCGTGTCGTAGCTGCGGCCGAGGACGTTGCCGGCGAACTCACGCCGGAACCAGATCACGCCGAGCGCGCCCCACCAGTACAGCTTGCGCAGGGCGTCGTTCGACGTCTCGAGCAGCGGAAGGTGCCCGGAGAACTCGCTGTTCCCCGGAGTGAACGCCGCCTCGAGCTGGCGGTTCCAGAAGGTCTCCGACGATGCCACGGCCTCCGGAACATCCGCCAGCACACGCTCGAAGGTGTCGACGGCTGCGTTCCTCGACCTGGCGACGGCGTTGACGTAGCCGAACCGGCGGGTCTGGCCCGCCGGGATCTCGAGCACGACGGCGATCTCGCCACCGCGACCGGCCCCGCCGATGCCCGGCTCGAACTCCTCGGCCGCTGCAGGCGCGACACCGCTCAGACGCACGTCAGCGTGGATGTCCACACCCTGGATGCTCCACGCCGACTCCGCATCGTCGGTGAACAGCAGCCGGTCTTCGCCCGTCGAGACGGTGTTCTGCGCCGCGGGCGATTCCGCGTCGAGCCACGAAGACCCGGTGCGCGTCACCCGCGCGTTGAGGGCGAGGGTCAACGGCACTGTGCGCGCCGATGCCGAGGTGTTCGTCACGCGCACATCGATGGCGACAGCGGTCTCGCCTGGCACGCAGACCGTGACGGTCTCGATGAACAGCTCGTTCACCGTCGCGGAGCGCACCACACGGTCCGGCTGCCATTCGTGCGTGACAGGGATCCCGTACGACTCGAACACGCGGCCGTCGACGAACAGCACGGCCGTGGCCGCCTGACCCTGCGACACCGGAGGGAACGTGACCGCGGTGATCGCGGTGAGGTCGTGGTCGACCCGCACCGTGCCGAGGAAGTTGGTGAGCCCCGGCGGGGCCATCATGTCCTCGTAGTGGTGCGTGACGGCATCCGCGGCGAGATCGTCGACGGTGGGGATGAGCGGGGAAGTCATAGGGCTCCGAGGCTAGTACTGCCCGAGCGCGAGGCCGCGGGCGAAGAATTTCTGGGTGAACAGGAACAGGATCACTGTCGGCAGCGACACGAGCACGCCTGCGGCGAGCACCGTAGACAGCTGGGCGCCGCCGTAGGTGCTCTGCATTCCGCTGAGTGTCGTGACGATCGGCCGGACACTGTCCGACTGGCTCAGGGTGAGGCCGAGCAGCAGGTCGTTCCAGATGAAGGTGGCCTGCAGGATGAAGATCGCCACGAGTGCGCTGGATGCCATCGGCAGATAGATCCGGGTGAAGATGCGCCAGGTGGTGGCTCCGTCGAGCACGGCGGCCTCGAACGTCGAATGCGCGATGCCGGTGAAGAAGTTGCGCATGACGAACGCCGAGAACGGAATGCTGATCGCCGTGTAGACGATGATCATGCCGAGCTGGGTGTCGAAGAGCCCGATGCGGGAGTATCCGTCGAACAGCGGCAGCAAAACCATCTGCAGCGGGAACACTGTTCCGCCGAAGATCACCACGAACCAGAGGAACCCGTGCTTGAGCCGGAGGGC
The DNA here is from genome assembly GCF_056713205.1 of Mycetocola sp. Y719. Taxonomy (NCBI): domain Bacteria; kingdom Bacillati; phylum Actinomycetota; class Actinomycetes; order Micrococcales; family Microbacteriaceae; genus Mycetocola; species Mycetocola sp. Y719. Next base: position 356,646 of record NZ_JBWYGY010000003.1, read on the forward strand.
GACGATCGCGTAACCGGCGGCTGCACCGACGAGCACGGCGATGATCGGCGAGATGAGGCTGTAGATGACCGTGCTCACGACACTGTCGGCGAGGCCTGAGAGTTGCAGCGCCTCGGCCATGTTGGCGAAGAGCGAGAAGTCCGTCGGGATCCACGCCTCCTTCGACGTGTACGTGAGCGGCGACTTCGCCGCGTTGATGATGAGCAGGTAGACGGGCAGCAGCCAGATCACGCCGAAGAAGACGAGGACGGCGGTTTTGAGGAATCGGATCATGTCGGCATCCCTACATTTCGTGTTTCTTCGAGAGCTGCTCACGCAGGTACAGGATGGATGCCACGAGGGTGACGACGGTGAGGAAGACGGCGATGGCCGAACCCAGTCCGTATTCGCTGTTCACGAACGTCTCCTTGTACATGGTCAGGGCGAGCGTCTCGGACGACCGGCCTGGCCCGCCCTTGGTCATGCCCTGCACGATGTCGAAGGTCTTGAGGCTGGCGACGATCGACAACCCCACGACGACAGCGGTAAGCGGACGCAGCATCGGCCAGAGGATCTCGCCGAACAGCCGCACACCGGTCGCGCCGTCCACGCGGGCCGCTTCGAGCGGCTCCTTGGGGATCGACTGCAGACCGATGGTGAACAGCAGTGCGTTCACGCCGACACCCTGCCACGACGACGCGACGATCATGACGAGCGTGTTGAGCGGCGAGTCGACGAGCCAGCGCGGTGTCTCGACCATGCCGAACACGCCGAGCGCCTGGTCGAGCGCGCCGTTGGACTGGAGGATGAACGACCAGATGAGGCCGACGCCGATTCCGGAGATGGCGTACGGGATGAGGAACGGCAGCCGCAACCACACCCCACCCGGAAGGTTCCAGGTGAGGAGGGCCAGGGCGAGACCGAGGCCGACCGGCACGATGAGCGTGCCGATCACCCAGAGGAGTGTGTTCCCGAGCGACCCGAGAAAGTCCGGGTCCTCGAACATCTCGACGTAGTTGGCGAAGCCGACCAGGTCGGGGTCACCGAGCCCGTTGTATTCGGTGAAGCTGAGGAACGTGGTCCAGATCAGCGGAAGATACAGGAGCACCGCGACCATGATCACGCCCGGGGCCATGAAGCCCCGGGCTGACCACTGGTACGGCGTTTTCGACTTCGCCACCGGCGACTATTCCTGCTCTGCCCAGTACTTGTCCGCTTCGGCCTGGATCTTCTCCAGGAACGGCAGCGGGTCACCGGGGTTGGCGTTGAACGCGCCGAACTGTTCGAGGGCGACGGTCAGGATCGGCGTCGGGGTTGCCTCGAAGTAGCGCTCGAACAGCGAGTAGTCGCTGCCTGCGACGGTCTGGCCGAGCTCGGACAGGCTTTCGTTCTTCACTTCGGCCTTGGGGTTGAACGGCACGTCTCCGCGGGCGTCGCCCCATGCGGTCTGGGCGTCTGGTGACATCCACCATTCGGAGTAGGCGAGGCCGAGGTCCTTCTGCTTCGAGTTCTCAGCCGTGCACAGCGGGCCGGTCTCGACGGCGACCGGGGTCTTGTCGAGTTCGGCGTTCGTGGCCGGGATGACGAAGAAGTCGTAGTCGGTTCCTGCGGTCATACCTGCTGCGTCGAGTGAACCGCCGAAGAAGCTGCCGAAGTTGATCATGGCGAAGTCGCCCTGCTTGAGGCCGACGGCGGGGTCGGTCGTGCTGCCGGCGTCGCTGAACCAGCCCGCCTCCTGCTGCTCGAGCCAGACGTTCATGATGTCGACGATCTCGGGGTCGGTGTACTTGACCTCGCCGGTGCTCAGGCCTTCGTACAGCTCAGGGTCCGTGCCGGCGACGAGCTGCTGGAACCACTGGAAGGTGAACAGCTGGCTGGTCTGGTAGTACGGCGTGACTCCGGCGGACTTCAGCGTCGCTGCGGCCGCGTCGAGGTCTTCCCACGTGGCCGGGACCTCGATGCCGTTGTCGTCGAAGATCGTCTTGTTGTAGTACATCACCCAGTAGGCGATGTTCATCGGGACGCAGTACTGCTTGTCGTCGTAGGTGTAATACTTCTTCAGCTCTTCGGTCGCCCAGCCTTCTTCGATGGCCTTGTCCCAGATGTCCGTCGTCTCGGCCAACAGGCCCTCGTCGACGAGTTCCTTCATCGCGTCGCCGGTGTGCCAGCTGAACAGGCCGGGGCTCTTCGCGGTACGGAACGACTGCTTGATGAAGGCGTCGTACTGGTTCGCGTCCGAATATCCGGTGGTGTTGAGCGTGATGTCGACGTCGTCACCGCTCGCGGTGTTCAGCGTCTCGAAGTCGGGCTCCCATGCGGCCTTGTCGGTGTAGAAGTTGAGCTCGCCGGTGACTTCGCCGTCGTTCGTGTTGCCTCCGCCGGAGCATCCCGACAGGAACAGCGCGGTGATGGACAGCGCCGAGACGACGCCGATCCTGGTCTTTGTGGTCCTCATTTTCGAACTCCCTTGTCCTTGTGCTGTGTGTTACTCGGGTGAGGTGGTGAGCAGTGCGGTGTCGTTGTCCCTCGTGCCGCGCACGAAAGCCTTGACGGTGGCGAACGACTCACTCTTCGAGTCAGCCGTTCGCCGGATCAGGTACGGCCCGACGTTCGCGGGCACGATGAAGGTCTCGGCGTAGTGGATCCGGTACGGCGCGAACGCGCCGGTCGGACTCACGACCTCGACCTGGTCTCCCTCGACGAGGTTGAGGACGTTGACCGTCCCCTCCGTGTCGTGGGCAGCTTCGGTGTCGAACCAGTGGCGGCGCACCTCGATGAATTCGAGGGCGTGCAGGCCGGTCCGTTCTTCGGTGACCTCGTCGGTCTGGGAGAGGACTTCGACCTGGTCGAGCAGGTTCGCCTGGACCCATTCGGTGTCCCGATCCCACTGGATGTTCCTGCCACCGTGGTCCAGGTGCACAGGGCGGGGGATGCCGTCGAGTCCGAGGCGACCCCAGTCCCAGAGTTTGAAGGTGAAGATGAACGGCGTCGCCGAGATCTCGAGCACCATCGAGTCGGATCCGGAGCAGTGCACCGTTCCGGCCGGGATGGAGAAGTGGTCATGCTTCTTCGCCGGGATCATGTTGACGTACTTCTCGGCGTCGAACGGATGCTGTCCGTCTGTCGCCGCCCACAGGTCGTCGAGCATCTCCTGCGGGTCCGTGCCGGTCTTCGTGCCGAGGTAGACGACGGCGTCGTCGGAGGCGTCGAGCAGGTAGTAGCTCTCGTCCTGCGTGTAGTGCATGCCGAACTTGTCCTGGATGTAGTTCGTCAGCGGGTGCACCTGAAGCGAGAGGTTTCCGCCGCCCATGGTGTCGAGCAGGTCGAACCGGATCGGGAACTCGGCGCCGAAGCGCGCGAAGGTCTTGTCACCGAGGAGGGCACGCGGCTCGGCGAGCACGAGGTCCATGGCCGGGATCTCGACGACCTTGCCGTCCGCCTCGAGCAGGAGCGAGTTCTCCTCGGGCACGCAGTCGAAGCACCACGCGTAGTTGCGCGCGGACTCGTCGAGCGCCATCTTGTCCTTCATCCACTGCCCGCCCCAGACACCCGGGTCGAAGAACGGAACGACACGGAGCGGACCCGAGGTGGACTGGCGGAGCGCGGAACGGAACGCCGTGCCGGTGATCATGCCTGCGGCATCCGTCGCTGCTGTTCCCCCGATGGCGTTGCCGTCGAGCACGAAGTCGAGAGTGGCGAACAGTTCGCGCTTGTGCCGGTCGGCGACGCGCCATTCGACGAAGAAGCCTCGCTTGTACTTGCGCAGGTTGTCTTCGCCGGCGTTGTCACAACGCCAGTTCGTGGCGCCTGCACGCTGCCGCTGCTGGAGTTCCCAGCGCGCCATGTCGACGAGGACGGTGGCGTCGGCATCCGGTGCGGCGAGAGCGGCACCCCAGCCGACGACAACAGTGGGGTTCTGCGTGGAGCGGATGTCGTCGCCGACGGCCGCGAGACGCTCGGCGTCGTAGAACACGTCGAGGGTGGCGTGGCTGATGACCCCGAACACCCGGTCGTCGGTGAGGTTGTGGGCGATGCGCTGGTCGATCTCGGCGATCGGGAGGGCAGCGGCGGTCTCGACGTCGATGATCCGGTAGTCGGGAAGCCCGGTGCGAAGCTGCTCGACGAGTTCAGGGAGGTCGACGCCGGGGTAGGTGTCGACGACGACGACGGGCGCCCTCGTTCCCGCTGACGCCGTCGCGCTCTCGTGCACGGCCTGCCAGGCGGCCGCGCCCGAGAGCACGGACTCCCCCGCGGCAAGCGGGATCGTCGGCTGCTTGACGTAACCGGACTGGTGGGTGTGGTGCGGAGGGGTCATCGTGCGTGCTCCTGGTCGGTGGCGTTCCTGGCGATGACCGAGAGGCCTCGCAGGACGGAAAGTTCGGGGTTCGCCGGGGTGACGATGTCTGGGCGGTGGGCCGAGGACCACAGGTGCTCGTTCACGTAGGCGGTGAGGGCGGGCAGAACGACGTCGCTGGAGCGCATCACTCCCCCGGAGATAATGACGACGTCGGGGTCGTATGCGTGGCAGAGCGACACGATCGTTGCGCCCCAGACCCGGAGGAAGCGGGCGAGAACGTCGGATGCCACGGCGTCGCCGGCCTGGGCGGCCTCGATGATCTCGCGGATACCGATGGTCTCCGTTGTGGCGAGGCTGGAAGACGCGGCATCCGGGTGGGCGAGCACGGCGACGCCTGCGGCCCACGTGCTGGCCAGCGATTCGGCGCACCCGATGTTGCCGCACGGGCACGCCGGAGCGTCGATGTCGACAGTGACGTGGCCGCCGAGGATGCCAGCGTGGTCGTGGGCGCCGCGCAGAAGGGATCCGTCGATGAGGGCGGCAGTGCCGATCCCGGTCCCGAGGGTGACGGCGACGGCATCCGTCGCTCCTGCAGCGACCCCGTAGGTGGTCTCGCCGAGCAGGGCCGCCCTGGCGTCGTTCTCGATGCCGGCGGGAACGCCGAAGACCGTGCTGGCCCAGTCGCGCATATCGCGGTCGCCGAGGTAGCCGTACTTGCCGTGGGCGGCGACCATCTGGCCGGTGCGCTGGTTGACGACCCCAGGGAGGGCGATGCCGATCGAAGAGATCGGTGCGCCTGCGGCGGCGACGAGTTCGCGGCCGATGCGTTCGGCCTCGGTCAGGTCTGCGGAGGTGCCGGAGACCCGGAATTCGCGTGCCGCGAGGACCTCGCCGTCGGAGAGAAGACCGGTTTTGACGGCGGTGCCGCCGAAGTCGAAACAGAGCTCGGTCATTCTTCCCTCCTCGTTGTGGGTGTCGGTTCGGTTGGTAACGTTACCATGCAACAAACGGATCGCGCAACCGGCTTTCGCGGACCGTGGTTCTGCGGTTCTTCCGGGTCAGTCGCCGGCGACGGCGAGCGTGACGGGCATCTCGACGGTGCGAGCCGTGCCGGGATCGGCCGTGCCACTGAGCCGGGCGAAGAGCATGGTAGCGGCCTCCCTGCCGAGCTGCCTGGCATCGTGTTCGAGCACGGCGACGGGCACGGGCATGAGCTCGGAGAGCTCGAAGTTGTCGAAGCTGACGAGGGTCGGCAGGTCAGCGGCGTCGGCGCCGGCACGCATCCGGCGGCCGATCTCCTTGAGGGCACCGATGGTGTTCCGGTTGTTGGCACCGAAGACCGCCGTGGGAGGCTCCGGCAGGTCGAGCAGCCGCTCCATGGCCGCCCGCGCGGTGTCGACATCCTGTTGGCCACGCTGGATCAGTTCGGGGTCCGGGACGATCCCTCGTTCGGCCAGCGCCCGCTCGAAACCGGCGAACCGGCGTTGTCCGGTGAAGACGGACAGCACGTTTCCGAGGTAGCCGATGCGCGTGTGGCCGGCATCGAGAAGCCAGCTGGTTCCCCGGTACGCCCCGCCGACGTCGTCGAGCAGGACGGTGTCGACATCGAGTCCGTAGACCCGGCGAGAGGCTAGCACGATCGGCGTATCGCCCAGCCGTTCCGGCTGCAGGTGCTCGGACGCCCCGCCGGATGGGACGAGGACGAGGCCTTCGACCTGACGCCCGATGAAGTCGGCGATGAGCTGTTTCTCACGCCCGCCGTCCTCGTTCGTGTTGCCGAGGACGATGCGCTTGCCGTGCTGCGCTGCGACCTCTTCGATGCCCAGGGCGACATTGCTGTAGTACGGGTTGGCGAGGTTGGTGATGGCCACGCCGATCAGGCCGCTGGCCTGGCCGGGGCGCAAGCTCCTGGCGTTCTCGTTCCGGAAGTAGCCGAGCGACTTCACCGCGTCGAGTACGCGTTCCTGCACGTCGGGCCGCACGTTGAGGCCACCGGCGAGTGTGCGGGAGACGGTCATCGGGCTGACGCCGGCCTGGAGGGCGACCTGCTTGATCGTGGGCTGGCGCGCAGGCTTGGCAGAACCGGTCACGATGCGCCTCCCTTTCTGCCCGATATCGCGGCGATCTCACGGTACTACCGCGGGGCATCCGGTCGTGATCCTAGGCAGACTCGGCTCGGAATGTTACTCTCGCCATTGGTAACGTTAACAGACACGGGCGAGCAGGGCTATCCCGCCGGCTCCATGCCCGGCCAACTCGATGGAGAGTGACCATTTCATGAGACGAACCACGACCGCCGCGCCCAGCCGGAGGGCTCGGGCAGCGACCATCGCCGCCGGCCTCGGGCTGCTGATCACGATGGTGACGGTCCCCGCGACCGCCGCAGGAGCATCCACGATCGCACCGGAGACCGGCAAGCACTGCACGCCGCGGATCTCGGCCAGCGTCGACACCGAGCTCACCGAGAAATTCGGGGAGTACGGCGACACCGCCGGCCGCTGGACCGGCGCCGACTCGGCATACAGCGTGAAGCTGCCGGGCGGAAAGATCGCCTGGATCTACTCCGACACGTTCCTCGGCACCGTGAACGCCGACCACTCGCGGCCGCTCGACTCGCCGTTCATCCACAACTCGATCATCGTCGACGACCACGGCACGCTGACCACATACACCGGTGGGACGTCGGATGCTCCTGAGTCCCTCGTCCACGTCGAGGGCGGGAACGAGGCGCAGAACTGGTACTGGTTCGGCGACGCGACCGTCGAGGGCGAGCACCTGCGGGTGATGCTGCTCGAGTTCGAGAAGACCGGGCCGGGCAACTTCGACTTCGCGTTCGCCGGCACGGCCGTCGCCTCGTTCTCGCTGAGCGACATGTCGCTCGAGGGCGTCACGATCCTGCCGGACAGCCCGGTGCAGTGGGCATCCGCGATCTATGAGGACGGCGGGTACACCTACGTCTACGGCGTCGAGGACCTGCAGTCGCAGAAGTTCGCGCACCTGGCACGCGTTCGCAGCGGCCAGCTGACGACGGGTGCATGGGAGTACCTGGGGGAGTCCGGCTGGGTCAGCGACCCGAACGGTTCGAAGCGCATCCTCGAAGGTGTCGCCAACGAATTCAGCGTGACGAAGTTCCAGGGTCGGTACACGCTCGTCACCGGGGATGCCACGGAGATCCTCAGCTCGAAGATCGTGATGTACCGCAGTACGTCACTCACGGGTCCGTTCGAGGGCAAGACGGTGCTGTACTCCACGCCTGAGACCAGCGGCAACGTGTTCACCTACAACGCGAAGGCACACCCGGAGCTCGGCAACGGCCACACGCTGAACATCAGCTACAACGTCAACAGCTTCGACACGAACGACGTCTACACCGATGTCGACAACTACCGTCCGCGGTACGTCAACGTGTCGGCGAAACTGCCGAACTGCTGATCTGAGCACCCCTGGCGAAGGCCCCTCGTTGCTGCTTCGGCAGTGGCGGGGGGCTTTCTACAGCCCCGCGGACTACTCGACGGCTTCGAACCAGGGCGTGTACGCCGCGACCTTCGTCGCGTACGGGGTGGGCGCCAGCATCCGCTTGACCTGTTCGCGCACCGTGATGTTCGCGACACCGATGAGGGCGATCTTCTCGACGGGAACCTGTCCGGCGACGAGGACCTCTGCCTCGAGGATCGCCTCCGACTCCTCGTCGGCGCGCAGCTTGCGCAGCATCCGTTCGGCGCTGGCGGGGTTCGCCGCGAAGGGGGTGAGCGAACCGGCCGCGTCACCGTCTGCGACGACGACGTTCGACAGGGTGGATGCTTCGACGACGCTCGCGGCGCCGATCGTGGTGACGAGCACGACGAAGTCGTTGACGGCGAGAGCAGAGACGTCCTTCGACAGCCGGTAGTCCGGCTTGCCCGAACGGATGCTCCGCCACAGGCTCGCATCCGGCGAGAGGAAGAACGGAACGAACGAGGCGACCGGCGATTCCTGCTGACCGGCGACGAACACGGTCTTCCGCGCCTCGCGGTTGGCGGGGGAGGAGATGTCGACGACCGGGGTGGCGGCATCCGCCAGCAGGCTGCCGGTCTCGAGGATCCCCGGCAGGTTGCTGATGTGGGTCACGTGGTAGAGACGGAGTTCGCCGGCGTTGAACGGCGGCAGCTTGGCGGCAGGAGCGGTGACCTTTGCGGTGCCTGGCGTGCGGGCAGGGGCACGGACGCGACCGACGCGCTTCGCGGGCTCTTTCGCCTCGATGACCGGGGCGGGCTTCGGGAAGCAGGTGTCGCAGAATCCCTGCTCGAATCCATGTTTACATTCGTCGCTCACGGCAGAACCTCTCAGTGCGTGGCGTCTCCCCAGCTCCCGACTGCCGGAAGTGCCACCTCTCTACGTTACGTTCATTTGCTGCGAGTCGTTTACCGTCGGGCGATTTTGCTCCCATACTCGCCGCAGATCGAGACGCCGACAGCATGGGCACTGGATTCGAAAACTGAATGACTGTAAGGTTTTTGTAACGTTTCACTCATCTCAATGGAGAGTTCATGCCTCAGCCTGCCCCCATCGTCGGCGCCCTCTGGGCGGAAGGCCGCGGTCGCCCCGAATTCCTCGCCACCGCAACGCCCGCCCTGTCCTGGCGGGTCGACACCGATCAGGGAAACTGGGAGCAGAGGAGCTACCTGATCGAGCGCCGCACGGCAGACGGAACCGACAGCGCCGAGGCACAGTCCGGGGATTCGCAGCACGTCCCGTGGCCGTTCGATCCGATCGCCGCATTCGACTCGGTCGACATTCGGGTGCGGGTCAGCGGCTCGGGACCCGTCGACGGGGAATCGTCGCTCACCGAATCGGATCCCAGCGACTGGATGACGCTGCGCACCGGTCCGCTGTCGGCGGGGGACTGGTCGGCATCCTTCATCGCCGCAGAAGCGCCCGGAGCACCGATCGACGACGACCAGGGCGCTTCTCTGTTCCGCCGCAGCTTCTCGCCGCGCCCTGACGTGGCCTCGGCCATCCTGTCGATCACTGCCCACGGCGTGTACGAGGCGACCCTCAACGGCGCGACCGTCGGTGACGAGGTACTCGCCCCCGGCTGGACCAGTTACGACGCCCGCCTGACGTTCCAGAGTTTCGACGTGACCGACGGCATCCGCTCCGGCGAGAACGTGCTGGGCGCGACCGTCGCCGACGGCTGGTACGGCGAACGCTTCGGCTTCGACGGCAACTTCGCCCGCAGCTACACCGGCCCGCGTGCACTTTCGGCACAGCTGCGCATCAGCTATCAGGACGGCACCACCGAGACCGTGGTGACGGATGCCGCGTGGAGCGCAAGCACCACGGGCCCGGTCGTCAGCGCCGGCATCTACCAGGGCGAGCACTACGACGCCCGTCGCGAGACCGCTGCGTTCAGCGACCCGTCGGTCGACCTCGGCGACGCGGTACCCGCAACGGTGATCGACGCGGATGTCGCGCGGCTGACACCGTCGTTCGCGCCCCCTGTGCGACGGATCGAACGGATCGCGCCGCTCGAGCTTCTCACCACACCCTCAGGCAAAGCGATCATCGACTTCGGGCAGAACCTCGTCGGCTGGCTGGAGCTGCAGATCGACGCCCCCGCCGGCCACACGGTCACCCTTCGCCACGCAGAGGTGCTGGAGAACGGCGAACTGGGAGTCCGCCCGCTGCGGTTCGCGAAAGCCACCGATTCGTTCACCGGTGATGGCGGCGGCATCCGAACCTGGAGTCCCCGCTTCACCTTCCACGGATTCCGGTACGCCGAGGTCGACAACTGGCCGGGCGAGCTGAGCCTGGATGCGGTCACCGCAGTGGTCGTGCACAACGACATGGTGCGAACGGGCACGCTGGAGACGAGCAACCCGCAACTCAACCAGCTGCACCAGAACGTGCTGTGGGGCATGCGGGGCAACTTCCTCAGCCTGCCGACGGACTGCCCCCAGCGCGATGAACGCCTCGGCTGGACCGGCGACATCCAGGTCTTCACCCCGACGGCGAGCTACCTCTACGACGTCTCCGGATTCCTCGGCTCCTGGCTCCGCGACCTCGACCTCGACCAGCAGCGCGCCGACGGCATCGTGCCGTTCGTGGTGCCGAATCCGCTGCCGATGCCACCACTCGCCGCTGCCGCGTGGGGGGATGCCGCCACTCTCGTTCCCGACACTCTGTTCACCCATTTCGGAGACGCCTCAGCCCTCGAACTGCAATACGCGAGCATGCGCTCGTGGGTGGAGACGGTGTCCGCGCTTGCGGGCGACAACCGGCTCTGGACGGGTGGGTTCCAGTTCGGCGACTGGCTTGACCCCAGCGCACCGCCCGAGAACCCGGCCCAGGCGAAGACCGACTCCGACATCGTCGCGACGGCGTACTTCTTCCACTCCACCGCCCGGCTCGCAGCGGCCGCCGGTGAACTCGGTCACACCGATGACGCCCGCCGTTACGGCGACCTGGCCGAGAGCATCCGTGCTGCATTCCTTCGGGAGTATGTGACTCCCGCCGGGCGCATGGTATCTGACGCCCACACGGCATATTCGATCGCGCTTGCATTCAGGGTGATCACCGATCCGGAGATGGTGGCACTGGCGGGAGCCCGGCTCGCCGAACTCGTCCGCGCCCACGGGTACCGGATCGGCACCGGGTTCGTGGGAACGCCGCTCATCACCGATGCGCTGTGCCTGGGAGGTCAGAGCGACGTGGCATACCGGTTGCTGCTCGAGGAGGGATGCCCGTCGTGGCTGTACCCGATCTCGATGGGGGCGACCACGATCTGGGAGCGGTGGGACTCCATACTTCCCGACGGCAGCATCAACCCCGGTGAGATGACCTCGTTCAACCACTACGCCCTGGGCGCGGTCGCCGACTGGATGCACCGGTCGATCGGCGGCATCGCACCCGTGGACCCCGGCTACCGCACGATCGAGATCGCCCCGATCCTCGGCGGCGGACTCACCAGCTCCAGCGCGAGCCTCGACACCGGCTACGGCACGGTCTCGGTCGATTGGTCACTCGACGGAACGGCCCTCACCCTGCGTGCCGTTGTTCCCCCGAACACCCGCGCCCGTGTCATCCTCCCCGGCCGCGACACGGAGACCGTCGGATCCGGTTCTCACGAGTGGACGACAGATGCCCCGGACGCCAACACCGATACGGCCCGGCCGGTGTACTCGCTCGAATCGTCACTCGGAGACATCGTGACGGATGCCGACGCGCGCGCCGCTCTCGAGGGTGCATTCGCCGAGCTCGGTTACGTCATCGGCCTGGGGTGGACATCGGGCGGCAAGTGGAAGAGCGACTCGACGCTCGCCGATGCCCTCATCATGTTCCCGCCGGAGGGGTTCAGTCACCTGCACGAGGTGTTCGCTCGGCTGAACGCGCGGTAGACCCGCGCGCCACCGTCTCGACGAACGGTTCGCAGGAGATCACACGGTTAGCAGGAGAAATGCTGCAAAAGCATCCTGACAACCGTGCGATCTCCTGCGCGAGGTTCGAAACCTAGACCGCCGTCATCCTCACGGCCATGAACTGGCGGCCGGGAAGCGGCACCTCGAAGAAGCCCTCGACGGTGCCGTCGAGCCGCTCCACCTTCATGTTCCACGTGTCGATGACGTCGACCACGTACTCCCGACCAGGCGGCAGCACGATGTTGCGGTACCGCGGCTGCCCGAAGCCGAGGTAGAGGAGGTAGTACGAACCCGCGACTCCGGCCCACGGCACGTCCCAGTCCGACGGCAGGGGATCGAGCACGCCACCGGGCGCCTCCGCCGTGATCTCGGCCAGGAACCGGATGCGATCGGGGCTCGATCCGACGAGCTCCCCACCCTTCGACCACCAGAGTTCCTCGCGTTCGTTGAGGTAGGTCTCGCCGTGCCCGACGTATCCACCGCGCACCGCGCCTTCCCAGAACCGACGCACCATCTCTTCGCCGGTGATGTTGCCCCAGCCCTGGTCGATGTCGCCCTCGTAGGCGCACTCGTCGATGACGACCGGCTTGTGCCATTCGTCACGCCAGGCATCCGTGTTCTCAGCGGTCTTGTACACGTCGATCCGCTGCACGCTGCAGTGCGTGATCCACGGCTTCGAGTAGTCGTAGAAGCCCAGGCAGTTGTGGATCGAAAGCAGGTGCCCGACCGGGTCGTTGGCCGTCACGACGGTCGCGAGGCGCTCCCAGTCGTCGATCGACTTCCACGGCAGCAGGTCGTACTCGTTGGCGAGGGACCACCAGACCGACGGATGCGCCGCGAGCCGGCGCACGAGGTACGTCACGAAGCGGTCGTCCCCGGCCGCTCCTATCTTCGAGAATCCCCAGCGGTCGTAGGCGTGGAAAAGGATGAGATCGGCTTCGATCCCCAGTTCGGCGAGCTGCTCGATCCGCTGCTCCAGTTTCTGGAAATAGGCGGGATTGAACCGCGTAAAGTCCCAGCCGTCCCCGAGCGACCCCTCGAACGGATACAGGGAGGGGTCGTTCGCGTTGAACAGGTACGCCTTCGGAAAGACGCACATCCGCATCTTGTTGAACGGCGAGGTGGCCAGAGTGTTCAGAGTGTCGTTCTCGAGCTCGTCGGTCTGATGCGTCCACGCGTACGCGGTGGTGCCGATCGGCAGGTACCGCGTGCCGTCCGCGTACCGGAAGTGGTGGGTGTCCGCCACGACGACGTGCCCACGCGATTCAGGATCACCGGCGCAGGTCACTGTGCCGACGTGCTTGTCGAGCGATCGGGCGTTCGACGACGTCGTGAAGGTCCACTCGCCGACGGCATCCGCCAGGAACCGGATCCGCCAGGTGCCATCGCCGTCGTAGAAGCCGCCGACCGTCCGGCTCGAACCCCCTCCGGTCACGGTCGCGGTCAGCTCGACGTCGGTGAACGGATTGCCGTGGCTGGGCCCGGCGAGCGTGATCTCGACCCGCCCTCGCAGGCCGACACTCGACGGCGCTGTCAGCGTCGCGGATGCCACCGGCACAGTCGACGCCTCATAGTTCGGGTCGATCTCGACGTAACCAGCCTCCGTCGGCGCCTCTGCGGCCGAGTCGCTCAGCGCGGCGAGCCGTTCCCACAACTGGTCGAGCACGGCGGTGTCGTCGCGGACGGCCGGAGAGATCATCACGACGTTTCCGACCGGCATCCAGGCGAGTTGCTGGGCCATCGGGGCGTTGATCACCCCGGGGATGAGTTCCGTGAGGATGCGGTTGCCCTCCGGGTTACTGAGCACCTCTGCGAGTGACGCTGTTTTGTCGAACCCCATGAACCTAGTCCTTTCCGGTGTACCTGAACGAGTCGAACGCCACTATTCCATCCACGGCATACAAGCCGATCACGCGGCCGGTGAACGAGGCTGCGGTCTCCTGGGAGAGATAGCGGCCGTCGACCCGCGCAAGCTCGACGCGGTTATCACCGTCGCCGACGCTGAGCACGACGATATCGCTCGTCAGGTTCGCGAGGATCCCCTCACCATCTGACGGCACGAAGTCGATGCCGAGTGTCGTTGCTCCTTCGGCGACGGGCACACTCCAGGTCTGCCGGATCCCGGCGACAGCCGCACGGGCTGTCGCCTCTCCGCCTGCGACCTCGATCTCGTAGTGGTGGTCCTCGTCGTACCGCACGCTGAGTCCGCCACGTCCGGTGCCGGGGTCGATCACGACGGATGCCGACGCCCACGGATGCTGCTGCCTCCAGCCGATGAGTGCCGGGCGCTGGTCGTCGAGGGTCGACCCGTCACCGTGGAGAGTGAGCCAGCCCGGCCGCTCGCTGAGCGACGACACGTCAGCGGGGAACCTGCGGATCGAGATCCAGAGGGGAGAGAGCGCAGGCTCATCGAAGTCGGTTTCGAACGCCGTCACGCCCGGCCTCGGGTTGAGCAGAACGGGTTCGGCGACGAGCCAGTCGTTCTCCCAGCGGGCCTCGGTGATGAAGGTCTCACGTCCAAGGGCCGAGAACGCCTGGGTCATTCCGCCGGGGCGCATGCCGAGCATGATGAGCGCCCAGCCGCCGTCCGGGGTCTCGACGAGATCGCCGTGACCGGTGTTCTGGATCTCGCGCCCGGTGCTGCGAGCGGAGAGGATCGGGTTGCCCGGCCCGCCGCCGTCGGCGAACGGCCCGGCCGGGGAATCGCCGCGGGCCACACTGATGCCGTGCCCGCGTTCGGTGCCGCCCTCGGCGATCAGCAGATACCAGTAGTTCCCGTGCTGATAGAGGTGCGGCGCCTCGGGGAACTTCAGTCCGGTCCCGGACCACAACTGCCGGGGCTCACTCGTCGGAGTTCCCGTCTCGAGGTCGACGGTGATCTGCAGGATGCCGCCATGCGGGCCTGGATCGTTACCCGACGTCGTGTCGAGCCCCGAATACGTGATGTACGCGGTCCCGTCGTCGCCCCACGCCAGGTCGGGGTCGATGCCGTGGATTCCGTCGACGACGATCCCGTCGCTCCACGGACCGGAGGGGGACGTCGCGGTGAAGATCAGCATGCCGCGAGCCATGGCATCCGTCACGACGACGTAGTACAGAGAATCGCGGTGCCGGATCGTGGGAGCCCACGCCCCGCCAAGCGTCGGCACGTTCTCGGAGTGGAGCTGGCCGGGCCGGTCGACGACGTTGCCGATCTGCGTCCAGGTGACGAGATCGGTGCTGTGGAAGATCGGGATGCCGGGCAGGTACTCGAACGTGGAGGTGGCGAGGTAGTAGTCCCCGCCCACCTTCACGACGCTCGGGTCCGGGTAGAAGCCGGAGATCAGCGGGTTGGGGTACGTCATGCGGTCAGCTCGACAGTCGTTCCGAGCGGCAGGTCCATGACGCTGGTGCCGGCGTACAGCTGGAAGGTGCCCGGCTCGTAGTGCCAGCCGTCCTGCCAGTCGGCGAACGACCGCGCGGGAATGGTGACGGTGGCGGTCACGCTCTCGCCCGCTTCCGCTGAAACAGCTGCGTAGCCGACGAGCCAGCGCACCGGCCGGTCGATAGAGCTGTCGGGGCGCGCGGCGTAGAGCTGCACGACCTGCTTTCCGGCGCGGTCGCCGGTGTTGGTGACGCGAACGGATGCCGTCAGATCGCTGTCCGCGGTCACGGCGGCCGAGTCGATCGTCAGGTCCGCCAGTTCCCAGCTGGTGTAGCCGAGGCCGTGCCCGAACGGGTAGGCAGGCTCGGTGCCGGCCTTGAGCCACGCGCGGTAGCCGATGTGGATGGTCTCGTCATACCGAACGATGCCGTCCTTCGGCGTGACGTCGAGAACGGGCACGTCCTCCACGGCGATCGGCCAGGTGGTGGGCAGGCGTCCACCGGGCTCGGCGAGTCCGAGCAGGATGTCGGCGAGCGCGTCGCCGTATTCCTGCCCTCCGAACCAGGTGAGGAGCACGGCCGAAACATCGTCGCGCCAGGGCAGCAGCACCGGCGAACCGGAGTTGACCACGACGACGGTGCGCGGGTTCACGGCGGCTACGGCCGCGACGAGTTCGTCCTGGCGGCCAGGAAGTGCGAGCGAGTCCCGGTCATAGCCCTCCGACTCGACCTTGGCGTTGGTTCCGACCACGACGACGGCGACGTCGGCCTCGCGGGCCGCGGCGACGGCCTCGGCGAGAAGCGCGTCAGGGTTCGAGCGGTCCGGTTCGATGCCGATGGTGATGCCGAGCACTCCGTCGAGGGCCGACGGGCCCGATGTCTCGAACTCGATGGTGATGTCGATCGGCTCGCCCTCACGCACGGAAACCGGAACGGATGCCGAGGGCGGCGCGAGGAAGGCCGCTCCCAGGTCGGTACCGACGGACTCGACGGTGGCTTCACGACGGACTTCGCCGTCGATGATGATGCGTCCGGTGCCGACGGCAGCGAAGCCGACGAGGATCTCGCCTGTCGCCACCGGCAGGTAGCGGGTCGAGAACTCGAGCACGCTCGAGCGGCCTATCGGAGCGTCGCCGCCGAACCAGATCAGGGCGCTGGCCAGACGATCCTCGCGGAACAGTTCCACACCGTCCCCGTCGAGGAAGCGGACGAGGGCGCCTGGCGTCCCTGTGGACGGGTTGGTCATGCTCGCCAGGGGGAACTCTGCGATGCCCTCCTGCACGACGGTGCCGGTCGAGTAGCTGACCTCGGCGTTCGGAAGGGCAGAACGGATGCCGTCGAGAGGCGTCACGATCTTCTCGGGCAGCACAGTGGCACTGCCTCCGCCCTGCGTGCGGGCGTGGCGGGCGTTGTCGCCGATCACGGCCACGCGGGTGAGAGCATCCGCAGACCAGGGCAACTCGCCGGTGTTGCGGACGAGCACGGACCCGGCCACCTCGGCCTCACGGACGAACGCGACACCGTCTTCAACCCGGACCGGAGCCGGTACGGCAGGGTCGAAGCCCTCGAGGGCGCCGACGCGGGCGGCAAGCGTGAGAACGCGCAGGACCTTGCGGTCGATGGCTGCCTCCTCGACGTCACCGGCACGGACCGCGGCGACGAGGGCATCGCCCCACGGGCCGGCAGGGCCTGGCATGACGAGGTCCTGGGAGTGCTTCGCGCTCTCCAGGCTGCGCACGGCGGTCCAGTCGCTGATGACGACACCGTCGAAACCCCACTCGGAGTTCAGCGGCGTTTCGAGCAGCTCGTTCTCGGTGGCGGTCGCTCCGTTGATCGAGTTGTACGAGCTCATGATCAGCCACGCGTGTGCCTCGGTCACAGCCTTCTCGAACGCGAGCAGGTAGAGCTCGCGGAGGGTGCGGTCGTCGACCTTCACGTCGACGGTGAAGCGGTCGGTCTCGAAGTCGTTGGCGATGTAGTGCTTCGGTGTCGCGCCGACACCGTTCTCCTGCACGCCGGAGACGTACGCGGCGGCGAGTGTCGACGTGAGGGTCGGGTCCTCGCTGAAGCATTCGAAGTGCCGTCCGCCCAGCGGGGAGCGGTGGAGGTTGATGGTCGGGCCGAGAACGACGTCGACACCCTTACGACGCGCCTCGACGGCAGCGACGTTGCCGTAGCGGCGTGCGATCGCCGGGTCCCAGGAGGATCCGAGCGCGGTGGCAGACGGCAGGTTGAGGGAGGGGCTGCGTTCGTCCCAGACCTCGCCCCGCACACCGGACGGCCCGTCGGAGACGAGGATGCGGCGGAGTCCGATCTTCTCGAGCGGCCAGGTGGCCCAGAAGTCGTGGCCGGTGAGCAGCAGGACCTTCTCTTCGAGGCGGAGTTGCCCGAGCAGATCGCTGAGGCGCTCCTCGAGGTCTGTGGGGGTTGCCGGCTGGGCGGTGGCCTGAGTCATGGCGACAGTCACTTTCTAACGGTGGTGCAGGGAAACGGGGAGGAAGCGGAAGGGGCCGGTCAGCCGGCATCCGTCGATTCAGAGGTAGCGAAGACACGCACGTCCCACGGCCCGAGGGCGATCGGGCCACCGGGGTCCACGGTTTCGTCGCTGAGGAGGTCACGGATCGCCACCGGTGCAGCTGTTGACGCAGGGTCCCACGACCAGTTGTGGACGAAGAAGGTACGGATGCCGTCGGCGGTGGTCGAGCTCGTCACCGTCACCGATGCGGGCAGATCTGCCCAGCCGGCGACCGGGTCGGGAACGAGCCACGCAGCGATCGACCGCGCGAGTCCGTGGTCGGGCACGGTACCGACGACGGTGACCCGTCCGGCTCCGCTCGCACGGGTGGTGATCGCCGGCCAGCGACCCAGGTGCGGATGCCGGTAGTGGGCAAGAGCCGTCGCCGGCTCCGTGTCGCTGAGGGTGAGCCCGTCGACCCAGTCTGTGGCGTGCGCGTCGCCCACCACCTGGAAGCCCGTCGAGGCATCCGCGGTCACCCCCACCGGCTTCGGAAGGTTGGCGAACTCGTCGTACCAGGTGCCTGCCGCGTCGGCGAGGCGCGCGGGCTGCACGTCGAGACGGGCGCGGCTCTCACGGTCGGCGTATGCCGACCGTGGGCCGAGCACGAGGTGGCCTCCGGCATCCGCATATGCGTCGAGCCAGTCGAGTTCCTCATCGGCCGCCGTGAAGAAGGCGGGGATGAGGAGGACCGGGTATCGGGCGGCGAACGCCATCGGGTCCCCGCCGTCGATGGCATCCACGCCGGGCGTCGCCCGGGTCGGGAACACCTGCTGCGGCCGCACGAGCCGGGTCTGCAGCCCGGCGTCGAACGCGCCCCTCACGAAGGAGGCGAGGATCTTGCGGTAGGCATCCGGGTCCATGTACGCGCCTGGTGCGCCGAACGGCGCCTGCGACGCGAGAGCGAACTTGCTGTCGGAATCGTAGAGAACGGCGATGTCGGCATCCGGCGTGCCGCGGCGCACCGCGGCCCCTGCCCTGGCGAACTCGGAGCCCAGCCGGGCCAGTTCCCGGTAGGTTCTGCCGGGCTTCTGGCTGTGCGGCAGGATTCCGCCCCAGTAGGTTTCTGTCCCGAAATGCAGGGAGTGCCAGTGCCAGTACTCGATCATGTCAGCGCCGCGGGAGACGAGCGCCCAGGCCGCCTGGCGCCACTGGCCGTCGTACGGCGAGAAGTTCAGCGACGAGTGCCCGATCGATGAGGCGTTGGTCTCGGTGACGAGGAACGACGACTGCTTTGACGAGTACATCAGGTCGGCGAGGTGGTACAGCGCCCAGGTTCCCTTGACGATCCAGTTGTTCGATCGCTCTTCGGTCGATGGATGAGCGAGGGAGGCTTCCATCTCGTAGTACGCGTTGCCGGCTGAGATGTCGAGCTGCGCAGACAGGTCCACGTCTTCGACGCCGTCCTGCTCGTACGAGATACAGGTGGTGACGAAATGCTCCGGGTCGGCGATCCCCCGCACGATGTCGGCCTGCCACCCGATGTACTCAGTGACGAGCTTCGCCTGGAACCGCCGCCACGCCAGCGCGTACTGCGGCTGGAAGTTGCGGTCGGGCACCCAGAGGTCGGCCCAGGTCGACAGGCGGTGCGACCAATAGACGAGGCCCCACTCACGGTTGAGGGTGTCGACGTCGCCGTAGATGCCCCGCAGGTAGTCGATGAACTGCTGGAAGACGCCCCGGTTGTAGAGCAGGTGGATGCCTGGCTCGTTGTCGACCTGGTAGCCGATGATCGCCGGGTGATCCTTGTACCGTTCGACGATCCGACGGATGATCCGCTCGGCGTGGAAACGGAACGCCGGGTGGGTGAAGTCCATCTCCTGCCTGCTGCCCCAGGTGAACGGGACGCCGGTGGCCGAGTCTCCGGCGATCTCCGGGTAGAGACGGGCGAGCCACATCGGGAGCGCGTAGGTCGGAGTACCGAGGATCACGCCGATGCCGCGTTCATGGGCGCCGTCGAGGACGGGCTGCAACCAGTCGAGGTCGAAGACGCCGTTCTCGGGTTCCCACGTCGACCACACGGATTCGCCGACACGAATGACGGTGAATCCGGCTTCGACCATGAGGTCGAGGTCTTCGTCGAGCCGGGGGCTCGGCTGGTACTCGTGGTAGTACGCGGCGCCGAATCGGATGCCGTCGAAAGCGGCGTCCGGCACAGCATCCGTCATGAGAGTGCCCCAGCCTGGAGGTCCTGTTCCTTCTGGATGGCGAGCAGCCGCTGCCGCTCGGCACGCCGTTGCTCCTGACGGTCGGGGTCGGGGATCGGCGCGGCGAGGAACAACCGCTGCGTGTACGGATGTTCGGGGGCGGATGTCACCTGGTCGCCATTGCCCCACTCCACGATCTCACCGTGGAACATCACGGCGACGCGGTGGCTGAGGTGGCGCACGACGGCCAGGTCGTGGGAGACGAAGAGGTAGGCGACGCCGGTGCGTTCCTGGATCTCCTTGAACAGATCGAGCACGCGCTCCTGCGTCGAGAGGTCGAGCGCCGAGACGGGTTCGTCGCAGACGATCAGCCGGGGGTCGAGGGCAAGCGCCCGCGCGATCGCGATGCGCTGACGCTGCCCGCCGGAGAAGTCACGCGGCAGCCGGTCGGCGGCGTTGCTGGGCAGCCCCACCTGGTCGAGGAGATCCAGCACGCGTTTGGTCGCGGTCTTGCCGTCGACCTTGCGCATGGTGAGCGGCTCCACGAGGATCTGCTCGATCGTCAGGGATGGGTTGAGCGACGTGTACGGGTCCTGGAACACGACCTGGATGTCGCTGGAGAGGGCGCGGCGTTCCTTCCGGCCGAGGTGCGCGATGTCGCGCCCCTTGTAGAGGATCTCCCCACCGGTGACGGGAGCGAGACCGAGCACGGCGCGACCGAGTGTGGTTTTGCCTGACCCGGACTCACCGACGAGACCGACGGTTTCACCGGGGCGGATGTCGAGTGAGACGCCCTTGAGTGCGCGGAAGGGCGGCTTCCGGAATCCCTTGACCGGGTATTCGACGACGACGTCCTTGACGTCGAGCAGTGGCTCGTTCACAGCTGGACTCCCTGCGTTGTGGTGTGCGGCGGCGCGCCGGTGAGTTCTCCCCGCGCCTTGCCGTCCTCGAGGATGGCCGCGAGCAATGACTGGGTGTACGGGTGCTTGGCCGAGTTGAAGATGGCCCGGACGGGGCCGGTCTCGATGATCCGGCCGTGCCGCATCACCGATACCCGATCGCACAGGTCGGCGACGACACCGAAGTTGTGGGTGACGAGGATGACACCCATGTTCAGTTCGTCCTGCAAACGCCGGAGCAATTCGAGGATCTCGGCCTGCACCGTGACATCCAGCGCCGTCGTCGGTTCGTCGGCGATGAGCAGGTCGGGTTCGCACGAGATCGCGCCGGCGATGAGCACACGCTGCGCCATTCCACCTGACACTTCGTGCGGGTACGCCGCGAACGTGCGCTTCGGGTTCGGGATGCCGACATGGGCGAGCAGTTCGAGAGCCTTTGCCGTGGCCTCCTTCTTCGACAGGCCGAGGCAGACCCGCATCGGCTCGACCAGCTGGCTGCCGATCGTGAACGACGCGTCGAGGTTCGACATCGGCTCCTGCGGGATGTACGCGATCTTCCTCCCACGGATCCGGGTCATCTCCCTCTCCGTGGCGTGAGCGAGCTCCTTGCCTTCGAAGACGATGGCGCCATTGGTGACGTGTCCGCCTTCGGGCAGGAGACGCAGAATCGACCAGGCGGTCTGTGTCTTGCCCGAGCCGGATTCTCCGATCAGGCCGTGCACTTCGCCGCGGCGCACGGTGAGCGACACGTCGTGGACGACCGTCTTGGTCGACCCGTCCGGCTGGGCATAGCCGATCGACAGGTCGCTGATGTCGAGGAGGACTTCTCCGGTCCTCGCCTCGGTCCGAGCGTCCTCGTCGTGGGTGACGGCGGGGACCTTGTCCGGGTCGATCGTGCCTGCGGCCGGCTTCAGCTTGAGCTTCTTCGGCTTGGTGCCGCTGCGCTCGAGCACATCCCGCATGGTACTGGCCAGAAGGGTCAGGGCCATACACGTCAGGGCGAGCACGAGGCTGGGCCAGAGGATGAGGAGCGGCGCCTTGTAGATGTTGACGAAGCCATCGTTGAGCATCGTTCCCCAGGTGGGGATCGTCATGTCGCCGAGCCCGAGGAAGTCGAGTCCGGCCTGGATTGCGATGGCGATTCCCAGGATCATGGCGGCCTGGATGATTACTGGGGCTCGGACGACGGTCAGGATGTGACGGCCGATGATGCTGCCATCGCTGAGACCGGAAACGCGGGCGGCATCCACGTAGAGCTCATCGCGCACGGCAGTGACCGAGGCGTAGACCAGACGGAAGAAGGCCGGGGAGAGGATGACACCGAAGATGGCCATCGACAACCACATCGATGGGCCGACGACGGCACGGGCGGCCAGAAGGACCACGAAGGCCGGCAACGCCATGAGCAGTCCGGCGAACCAGGATGACACGCTGTCGAACCAGCCACGGTAGTACCCGGCGAGCAGTCCACCGGTCACTCCGATGACCGCGGCGACCGTGAGGGCGAGCAGGCCGCCGGCGAGACTGAAGCGCCCGGCATAGAGCAGCCGGGAGAAGACATCGCGGCCGGCGCTGTCGAATCCGAGCGGGTGCCCCTCACTGGGCGGCCCGAGGACGTTCTGAAGCGATGCCTGGTTCGGGTCGATCGGCGTGATGAGGGGCGCGAAGATCGCACTGAGCACGAGGAGGGCGAGGAAGACGATTGACGCGAGGCCCACCGGGTTCTTCAGCAGACGCACGATCAGAGACGTGCGAGCCGCCTTCGGGGGAATGGTGGCGGGAGTCAGGTCGATCATGCGAGCCTCACCTTCGGGTTGAGCCAGCCCTGGAGCAGGTCGATGAGCAGGTTGACGATGACGACGATCGCAGCTGTGGCGACGACCAGGCCCATCACCATGGGGATGTCGCCCTGGCTGGTGGCGATGACCGCGACCTGACCGAGGCCGGGGATGGCGAAGATCTGCTCGACGATGACGGCACCGCCGAGAAGCCCGACGAACTGCACGGCGAGGATGGCGAGCGCAGGACCGCCGGCGTTGCGGAGAACGTGTTTGTAGACGACCCGGTTGTGCGACAAGCCCCTGCTTCGCAAGGTGCGCACGTAGTCCCGGTGGAGTGCGTCCACGACCGAACCGCGCACCTGCTGGGTGACACCGGCGATACAGCCGATGGAGAGGGCGATGATCGGCAGGGTGACGCTTGCGAGCCACTCACTTGGGGAAACTGTGAATGGCACGTAGCCCGTCGGTTTGAACCATTTGAGGTTGAGGGCGAAGAGGGTCACGAGTCCCAGAGCGATGAGGAAGCCGGGGATCGCGAAACCGAGGATGGAGATTCCCTGGACGACCCTGTCGACCCAGCCTCCGTGGACGGCTGCCCAGACGCCGAGGATGACGGACACGATTGCGGTGATGATGGTGGCGCCGATGACGATCGAGAGCGTCACCGTGAGTCGGGAGGAGATCCCCTCGGTGACGGGTTGCCCGGTGAACCAGCTCGTGCCCAGGTCTCCGGTCAGGGCCGAGGTGAGCCAGTCGAAGTACTGAACGATGATCGGCCGGTCGAGCCCCAGTTCGGCGGTCTTCTGGGCGACGGTTTCCTGAGTGGCCGACTGGCCGAGGATGCGCCGGGCGATGTTGCCGCCGCCGAGGTAGAGCAGCACATAGGCGATCACGGAGATCGCGAAGAGGAGGACGACTCCGGATGCCAGCCGCCGCAGGATGAAACCAAACATCGTTGTTTTCCTAGCTGTAGAACTGAGGGGGAGCCGGGTCGCGCGTCGCCGCGCGACTCGGCGGGTGTGCCTAGGACTTCGGCGTGAAGTTCCAGAGGTACGGGTAGGCATTGCCGACCTGCGTCTTGACGTCGGTCTTGGCATCCGTCACGTAGCTGGACTGCATCCGGTACCAGGGGGCGAACCATGCCTGCTCGACGATGTAGGTGTTGAGGTCCTTCACCGCGGCATCGGACTCGTCCTGCGATCCGTTGTGGACCGTCTCGATGAGAGCGTCAACCTTCGGGTCCTGGTACTTCGTCGGGTTGAAGGTCGCGTTCGGCGCGATCGAGAAGTTGATCAGTGCCCAGTCCGGGTCCTGCTGCAGGATCATGTAGGTCGATCCGTACTTGGGAGCGAGGATGTCGGTGATGAAGTTGTTGCCGGCGTCCACGAACTTGACGGTGATCCCGACATCCTTCAGCTGCTGGCCGATCAGGGTGAAGACGGTGCTGCCGAGCAGGGCGCTCGACGGCATGGTCAGGGTGAGCCCGTCTTCGTAGCCGGCCTCGGCCAGGAGGTCCTTGGCCTTCTCGGGGTCGAACGAGTACATCTTGTCGAGTTCCTCGTCGTAGCCGACCGAGCTCGTCGGGAAGATCTGTGACGTCGGCGTACCGAGGTCCTGGCCGACAGCCTTGAGCAGTGCCTTGGTGTCGAACGCGTAGTTGATCGCCTGGCGCACCCGGACGTCCTTGAGTGCGGGCTCGATGGTGCCGCCGCGGTCGAAGAGGATCAGACCTGTCCAGTTGAGTTCGAAGGCGTTGACCGTGTAGCCGGCGGCTTCCATCTCCTTGAGGTCGTTGTTGCTCGGAGTGTTCGCTCCGTTCACCTGACCACCCTTGATCGCGTTGAGCAGCGAGGTGGGGTCTGCGTAAACCTTGAGCGACAGGGCGTCGTAGTGGACGGTGTCGGGGTTCCAGTAATCCTTGTTCTCGGTGAACTCGTAGGAGGTTCCGACGACGGTCGCCTTGGTGTCGAGGATGTACGGACCTGAGCCGACCGGGTTGGTCTTGATGTCCTCGTTCTCGAACGAGGCGGGGCTCTGCACCATGCCGGCGTTCTGAGTCAGTGCGACGAGGAGGTTCGGGTCGGACTGGCTGAGAGTGACCTCGACGGTGGTCTCGTCGATCGCCTTGGCATCGGCGACGGCCGCGAGAAGCGATTTGTTCGGCGAGGTGCCGTCGCGGAACCGGAGGATGTTCTGCGCGGCGGCCTCGGCGTCGAACGTCGTGTCATCGGTGAAGGTGACGTCGTCGCGGAGAGTGAGGGTCAGGACGGTGTTGTCTTCGTTGTACTCCCACTTGGTGGCGAGGTTCTCAACGATCTCGCCTTCGGGGTTGGCCTTGAGGAGGGTGTCGTACACGGCCTGGCCGTATGGCGACTCGTTGGCGAAGTTGATCGCCTGGGCCTCGAAGGTCGTGGCCGGAACGAGGACACCGAGCGTGAGCTTCGCCGAGCTGGTGCTGTCTGTCGTCGACCCGCCTGCGGAGCATCCCGTCAGGGCGAGTGCGAGCACCGCGGCAACTGCGGCGGCTCTTTTCCATCGGAACATCATTGGTCCCTTTCAGCTGTGGTGTAGACCCCCGTTGGGCTACGTCTGGAGTGAAATTAGCACGAAAAGCGAACAACCACTAGGTTTTCGTGGAACTGTTATAGAGTCACCCCATGACCATGACGGGAAAGCCTCGAGGCAAGTACGCCAAAACCGCAGGTCGACGGCGAGAAATCCTCGAGGCGGGCATCGAGGTATTTTCTGCAGGCGGATTCCGGAGCGGGTCCATCCGCGAGATCGCCGAGCGTGTGGGGATGAGCCAGGCCGGCCTCCTGCACCACTTCGCGAACAAGAATGAGCTGCTCGCGGCTGTGCTCGAGCTGCGTGACGATCAGTCGCGTGAGTACACCGGCAACCAGGGGGACGGGCTCACGACGATTCGCGGGCTGATCGACCTGGTCGAGCACAACTCGAGCGTGCCCGGCCTCGTCGAGTTGCACACGACCCTGTCGGCAGAGGCAACGGCGCCGGATCACCCGGCGCACGACTACTTCGTGCGACGATATGCGTATGTGACGGGTTTCATCACCACTGCGTTCGAGCAGATCCGGGACGCCGGAGACCTGGCACCAGGTGTCGACCCGGGCAGCGCCTCTCGCAGCATGACCGCGCTGATGGACGGCCTCCAGGTGCAGTGGCTCCTCGACAGGAGTTCGGTCGACATGGCCGAAGAGACGCGCACGTTCGTGCGGCGGCTGATCACGGTCGAACTCTGACGCCGGCCCTCGCTTCACCACGCCTGTACAGGAGATTGCACGGTTTACAGGAGATTTCGCCGTGTTCGGTCCTGGTAACCGTGTGATCTCCTGAGCATCGTGCGAGCGCGCCGACCCGTGGCAAGGCAAAAGGCGCGGCACAAGGACGATTTCGCCGCAGCATCCGTGTCTCGCGTCGATCTCCTTGTGCCGTGCCCACGGCACTGTCTGGCCGCAGGATGCCGCGCTGGGCTCACGGTCGCCCGGAGGCTGTCCCGAAGTTCGGAGATTTCTCTCCAAACCGCCGAATCGGGCCCGTTCATCTTCTCATCGACGCGAATCTCCGAAGTTACGAACAGAGGGCCTACAGACTCCGCCCCGACTCCCACAGGTTGTCGGACGTGCCACTGATCAGCGTCGCGACCGACATGGCCTGGGCATCCGTGAACGACGCGATGTAATCGACGACCGCACGGCTCTTGCCGAGCCGGGTCAGGTCGGCTTCGCCCGTTCCGACGCCGGCGACCACGAGGTACTCGGGCGCGTTGTCGCGCAACTGCCGGTACTCCTCGGTCGCTGCCTCGACCGAGTCGAGCAGCCTGCGCGGTGCGCGGGCGGCATCCGCCGGGTCGTTCAGCCAGGAGTGGAAGCCGTCGGCCAGCGTCTCGATCACGCGCGCCTGTCCGCGCTGGTACACGGCGAGGTCGGAGCGGTCGAGCACGAACCGGGTGTGCACGAACTTCAGCACGATCACGTCGTGCCAGGCCTGGCGGCTCAGCCGCACATGTCCGCTGCGGATGTTGGGATCCCGTTCGACCCGGATGCTCCCCTTGAGCCGGTCGATCCACCTCCGCGTGAAGGCGGCGACGGCACGGTCGGCATCCAGTCCGCCGTCGTAGGGGATGGTGAGCAGGCCCTCGACGAGATCCGTGGTGACGCGTTCGACCGAGTTGCGGAAGGCGTCCGGGTCGGCGATCCAGGCATCCTTCTCCTGTACCTTGCGCCAGGCCGCCTCGAGCGAGTGGCCAGGGCGACGGAAGGCCAGCTCGGTGTCGTCGAGCTCTGCCAGCTTGGTCTGCGCGGCCAGCCAGCCGTTCAGTTCTGAGGACACGGCCGTGTACTGCAGCACCCCCGCGCGATAGAAGTCGTCGAGGTCGTGAACGGAGTACGCGATGTCGTCGGCGATGTCCATCACCGAGCATTCGAGCGTCTGCTGGTGCGTGCCGATCGCCGGGAACACCGAGAGCACGTCAGCCATCTCGAGCGCATCGATCGAGTATGCCGAGAACTTCAGGGCTCCGGATGTCACGTCGGTCCCGACTCCGCGGGGCAGCTGCTCGGCCGGCCGGGGCGGCATCGCGCGCCACTCGTTGCGCGTCCACGGGTACTTCAGCACTGCGGCGCGGACGGCCTTGGTGAGGTTGAGGCCGCGCGGGGTGGCGTCGCAGCTGTCGAGCGCGGTGAGGATGCGGAAGGTCTGGGCGTTGCCCTCGAAACCGTCGGGCAGGCCGAGGCGTTCGCGGGCCACGCGGTCGAGCACCTGTTCACCGAGGTGACCGAACGGCGGGTGGCCGAGGTCGTGGGCAGCGGCGGCCGCCTGCACGACGACGGGGTCGCATCCGCCGAGGTCGTCGACGATGCTGCGCACGTTGTCTGAGGCGTCGCGGAAGCCGACCGCGATCGAACGGGCGACGGCCGACACCTTCAGCGAATGCGTGAGCCGGTTGTGCACGATCGTGCCGGAGCCGGCCTGCGGGATCACCTGGGTGACCGCGGAGAGCCGCGTGAAGTAGGGCGAGAACCGGATGCGTTCGACGTCGACGCGGAACTCGTCCTCATCGTCGGTGTGCGGTTCGGGGAGGTTGCGGTCGCGTCCGCCCTCGGTGTGGGACTTCGGGTAGCTCAGCATGGTGTCGCCAGCCTACCGAGGCCCCGCGCGCTGGTGCGCCCCCACTACTCACGCGTTCCGGACGAACTCACCAGGTACACCAGGTGAGCAGGTCCGGAACGGGTGAGTGGGTGCGCAAACCGCGGGGGTGCGACCTTACGCGGAGTGCCGCGGGTAGTCGGTGTACCCCTCGGCGCCCGCGGCGTAGAACGTCGCCGCGTTCGGCTCGTTCAGCGGGTGTTCGTTCTGCCAGCGCTCGACGAGGTCGGGGTTCGCGAGGGCCAGGCGGCCGACCGCGACGGCATCCGCGTGGGAGTCGTCGATGAGGCCGATGGCCTCGTCGCGCGTGGTGATGGAGCTGAACCCGCTGTTCGTGATGAGCGCCCCGCCGAAACGGCTGCGCAGGTTCTGCACGAGCTCGCCGGTCGGTTCGTGGTGCAGCACGCTGAGGTACGACAGTCCGAGCGGCGCGAGTGCGTCGACGAGTGTGCCGTAGGTGGCAGTGACGTCCGTGGCATCCGTTTCGAGAACGTCCTGGATGTTGTGCGACGGCGACAGGCGGATGCCGACGCGTCCGGCTCCGATTTCGGCAGCGATCGCTTCGGTCACCTCGATGACGAAGCGGGCTCGATTCTCGGGGGATCCGCCGTACTGGTCGTCGCGCTGGTTGGAGGCGGGGGACAGGAACTGGTGCAGCAGGTAGCCGTTGGCCGAGTGGACCTCGACACCGTCGAGTCCGGCGTCGATGGCGTTGCGGGCAGCGGCAACGAACTCGTCGCGGATGGTGGCGAGCTCGTCGATGGTCAGCGCGTGCGGCACCGGGAACAGCAGCTTGCCTTCCGGCGTGTGCACGTCGCCGTGGATGGCGATGGCCGACGGGGCGACGATGCGCTCGGTGCCGGTGATCGCGGTGTGCGAGACGCGGCCACCGTTCATGATCTGCATGACGATGCGCCCGCCGTCGGCGTGCACGGCATCGGCGACGCGGCGCCATCCTTCGGTCTGCTCGGCGGTGACGATGCCGGGCTGGC
The DNA here is from genome assembly GCF_056713205.1 of Mycetocola sp. Y719. Lineage (NCBI taxonomy): Bacteria > Bacillati > Actinomycetota > Actinomycetes > Micrococcales > Microbacteriaceae > Mycetocola > Mycetocola sp. Y719. The sequence continues at coordinate 385,182 of NZ_JBWYGY010000003.1, forward strand.
CGGGGTACGACCGGGATTCGGCGCTCGGGTACGTGCCCTCGGTGATGATCAGGCCCAGGCCTGCTCGCTGTGCGTAGTGCTCGACGACGAGATCGCCCGGAACGCCCTCAGCGCTTGAGCGCATGCGGGTGAGCGGGGCCATGACGACGCGGTTCGGCAGGTGGAGATCTCCGAGGGTGACGGGCGAGAACAAATCCATGTGGCGGATGCCTTTCTGTGGCGGATGCCGCCGGACGGCGACCCCCGGGGGAACGCGCGTTCGCGTCGCGCTATTCCGCACCCGCTGCTCGCGAGATCGCAATTGAGCACCCAAAACGGGCCCGTGATCGGGTTTTGGGTGCTCAACTGCCATCTCGCGGAATCCGCCCCGAACCTCTGGACATCACCGTGCGCCGAGTGCTTGGCTGTGTGGACGTGCTCGAGTGAGGAGTTCCGATGGCATTGATCACCAGAGGCTTCCGTGGCCGCCCTCGTTCCGAGGATGATCGCATCCCGCCCGGCCAGACACAGGTGCAGGACTGGCCGGTGCTCAGCGCCGGGGCGACGCCGCACATCTCGACCGAGGAGTTCCGCTTCACGGTGCGCGCCGAAGACGGCACCGACTACACCTGGGACTGGGACGAGTTGCACGCGCTGGGCGTCGAGGAATTCACCATCGACATCCACTGCGTCACCCACTGGTCGAAGCTGGGGATGAGCTGGCGTGGGGTGCCGCTGGATGCCATCTTCGCCGAGGTGGACACCCGCCAGAACTTCACGATGGCCCACTCCTATGGCGGATACACGACGAACGTGCCCCTGCGCGACATGCTCGACGGAAAGGCATGGATCGCCTTCGAAGCCGACGGCGCTCCGCTCACCCCTGAGCACGGCGGCCCGGCCCGGTTGCTCGTGCCGCATCTCTACTTCTGGAAGTCCGCCAAGTGGATCCGCGGCCTCTCGATGATGCCGACAGACGACGCAGGGTTCTGGGAGGAGCGCGGGTACCATCTGCGCGGCGACCCGTGGCTCGAGGAACGCTATTCATGACGTTCGCGGCGACGTGGCACATCGGAACGGTGGTCACGGCGGACCAGCTCACGCCGAACGCGCGGCTCATCACACTCGACGTTCCGACCTGGCCGGGGAACGACGGTGGGCAACACGTAGACATCAGGCTCACTGCCGAGGACGGCTACCAGGCCAGCCGGTCGTACTCCCTGGCCTCGGCCGGAGCAGGCACCCGGCTCGAGCTCGCCGTCGATCGAGTGGTCGACGGCGAAGTCTCTCCCTATCTTGTCGATGACCTCCGCGCCGGCGACCAGCTCGAGATCCAGGGTCCGCTCGGCGGATGGTTCGTGTGGAAACCCGGCCCCGATCCGCGACCGGTCCAGTTGATCGCAGGGGGCTCGGGTGTCGTTCCGTTCATCGGGATGCTCCGCGCTCACGCCGCCGCCGCGAGCGCCACTCCCATGCACCTGCTTTATGGCCTGAGGTCACCTGACGATCTCTTCTTCAGGGACGAGCTGCAACGCATCCCGTCGGAGAATCCGTCGGCGGTCGTTCAGCTGGCCTTCTCACGTCGGACCCCCGACGACTGGCCGGACCCACCGGGCCGCATCTCGCTCAAGCTGCTCGCCGAGCGGACGCTCCCGCCTGCGGAACGGCCCCGGCTCTTCGTCTGCGGGTCGACCGGTTTCGTCGAGACGGTGCTCACCTGGCTGATCGAACTCGGTCACCCGGCCAAAGACATCCACGCCGAGCGTTTTGGAGGAATCTGATGGTGGCTTCCGATCATCTTGACGGCAACGTCATCGCCGGGCTGCTCGGCGACGTCCTCGCTGTCGAACCGACCACGACGATCGCCGTCTGTAATTCGTGTGGCGATGAGGCGGTGCTCGCACAGAGCACGGTCGTCATCAACAAGCCCGACACCACGGTGAGGTGCTCCCACTGCGACGACGTCCTGTTCGTCATCGTCGCCACCGAGACCGAGCAGACGCTCATTTTCAGTGGCCTCCGACTGCTCAGGATGCCCCGGCCCGCGTCGTGAGCGCGTTTCGGGAGGACATCCAGGGGGTCGATCGTCCATACGTGGACAGACTCCCGGTTTTTCCTCCGGAAACCACGACACATCCATACTGAGAGACATGAAACAGCCCCTTGGCAACCCCGCGCCGCCGTCGCCGAGCCTCGTGCCCGAACTGCTCATCACTGATCTCGCGACGAGTCTCGAGTTCTGGGTGGACCTCTGTGGATTCGAGGTGCTCTACGGCCGGGCCGACGAGGGTTTCGCCTACCTGCACCTGGGATCGGCGCACGTCATGCTCGACCAGATTGCGGTCGGTCGGGACTGGGTCACCGACACCCTGGAGCATCCGCTCGGCCGGGGAGTGAACTTCGAGATCACGGTCCCGGCAATCGACCCGCTCCTGGGGCGCCTCGCAGCATCCGACATTCCGCTCTTCATGGATCCGGAGACCAAGTGGTACGACAGGGGTGACTCGGAGATCGGCGTGAGGCAGTTCCTCGTGCAGGATCCGGACGGCTACCTGCTCCGCTTCAGCACGTCGCTCGGCGAGCGCGCGAAGTAGGCGCCAACCAGCGCCGGCAAATGGAACGGCCCGCCGACGGAAACGTCGACGGGCCGTTCGAAAGCACACAGATCTAGTCGACGGCCGTCGTCCAGTTTCCGTCGGCTGCGACGGAGATCACCGATGGTCCTGCGGTGATCGGCACGATCCCGCTGTACTCGCCGATCTCGTTGACAAGAAGGCCCATCGTGAATTCGTCTCCGGTGTCTTCGATCACGACGAAGTTGGCTGTGCCGTCGTGAGTCAGGGTCATCGCCCCGGCTTCGCCCTCGTAGAGGAAGACGCCATCGCCGGTGCCCGACTCGGGCAACGCCGTCGCGGTCGACAGCGGGGAGACAGAGACGGTCCACGCGCCGTCAGCCGTGATCTGCAGGGAGACAGGCTCCGCAAGGGACATCGCTCCGTAGGCCGCGGCCCCCGAGTATGCACCGACCGTGTTGACCAGCAGTTCGCCCGTCGACTGGTTGTCTGCGTCGAGGACGACAATGGCGAAGTTGGCGCTCCCGTCGTGGGTCGACGACACGATTCCGAACCAGGCTTCGGCGGGCAACGTGATGACGCTGTCGCCGCTCCCTGACTGGGTCAGCGTTTCGAAGGTTCCGAATGTCTCGTCTGCCCAGGCAGTGATGTCGCCCTCGGGCGCCGCTTCGGCAACTTCTTCAGCAACGGGCTCGTCGTCGAGAGAGCTGGCCTCCGACATGCCGGCGGACACCGCGCCACTGACAGCGGCACCGGCAATGGCGCCGCTGACTCCACCCAGGATTCCACTGAGAACGATGGCGACCGCGGTGACGATCCAGGCGATCTTCTTGAACTGGTCGTAGCCGACCAGCGGTCGGCCGAGCTTGTCGCGAGTTGCGCCGACGAGGACCATGATCAGGTCGATGAGCACCCAGATGCCCAAACCACCGAGGGTGAACAACTTGAGAAGGCCGGTGCCGATCTTTCCGAGGTAGAAGCGGTCGACACCCCAGACGCCGAGCAACCAGGACAGAAGCCAGGTCACGAGGAACGACTTGCCGGTCCCGGCTGGCGCCTCGGAGGGGAATGGCGCCGACGCGTACGCAGGAGGCATCTGCCCGGCTGTCGGGGGTGCCGGTGCGTACCCCGACTGGGCCTGCTGAGGGTACCCAGCGGCCTGCTGGTACGGCTGGGGGGCCTGCTCAAAACTCGGCTGAGCTGCCGAAGGAGCCGGAGCCTCGATGTGAGGCTCAGGGGTGCTGGTGGGCGCCGGCGAAACGCCGTTGGGGTCGGTCATGAAACTCCAGAATGTGGTGCTGTGAAAGGAGTCGGCCGACGTCAGTCGCACCACCCCCACGAGCCGGTGCGGCGCGTCCTTCGCACTCTAGGGCCAGCGCCTCACGCGGCGGCGGCCTCACCCCCGGAATTCCGCGGTTTGTCACCATGATTGGGTGCAAATCCGATACCGCGCCGCACGCCGACGAGAAAGGGGTCGTCTACTCACCCGTTCCGGTCGTACTCACCTGGTGCAACACGTGAGTTCGACCGGAACGAGTGAGTACGTGTGCGGGCTCCGCTACTCGACCAACGCCGGCGCTGGCGCCGCGAACGCCCCGCGGTAGCGTGCGGCCGGGTGACGCTCGTTGAGACGCGGCTCCCCGAACAGCTTCTGTCGCAGCGGACCCTCGGAGTACTCCGACTGGGCGAGCCCCCGCTCGCGCAGCACCGGCAGCACCTTGTCGGCGAACTCCTCGAACGACCCCGGGATCACCCAGTTGATAACGTTGATACCGTCAACGCCTGCCGCCTGCCAGACCTCGATCTGGTCAGCAATCTGCTCAGGCGTCCCGACCAGTCGCGTGTTTCGCGCCTGCAGGATCCCGAGGTCACCGACCACCGGCTCCCGGTCCGTGATGTAGCGCGACGTCCACTCGAGGAAGCCGCGGGCTCCGTTCGTATCGACATCCTTGAGCGGGGTCGACGGGTCGTACACGCGACCGTTCTTGTCGACGACCGCCATGTGCGCGAGGTAGCCGTCGACGCTCACGTACTTCTCGTACTCGACCGCCTTCGCCCGCGCTTCTTCCTCGGTGTCTCCGATCACGAAGCTGAGACCCTGGAAGAACTTGATGTCGTCGGCGTTGCGTCCGTGCGAGACGGCGAGCGCCCGCGTCTCGGCGATCTGCTCGGCGGCAACGGCAGGGCTCGGCGCGATGATGAACACGGCCTCCGCATTGCGGGCCGCGAACCCGCGACCGGATGCCGACGAGCCGGCCTGGTAGAGCACCGGCGTCCGCTGCGGCGACGGGGACGGAAGGTGAGGCCCCTCGACGCTGTACCGCTTGCCCTGGTGGTAGATCTTGTGGATCTTCGACGGGTCCGAGAACGACGACCCTTCCTTGTCCTTCAGCAGAGCGCCTTCATCCCACGAGCCTTCCCAGAGCTTGTAGGTCACGTCGACGTACTCTTCCGCCCACTCGTAGCGTTCGTTGTGGTCGGTGAGCTGGGTCTGCCCGAAGTTGCGTGCCCCGTTGTTCTGCATCCCGGTCACCACGTTCCAGGCGATCCGCCCGTTCGAGATGTGGTCGAGCGTCGACACCTGCCGCGCGAACTGGAACGGGTGGCTCTGCACCACGTTCGACGTCAGCGCGAGCCCGATGTGCTCGGTGTTGACGGCGAGCGCGCTGAGCAGCACGGTCGGGTCGTTGCTGGGGATCTGCAGTCCTTCATGCACGTAGACGTCGAAGTCGGCATCCGAATCCCCGTACAGTCCGGTGACGTCGGCGAAGAACATCGCGTCGAACTTCGCGGCCTCGAGCAGCTTGGCCAGGTGGATCCAGGTGTGAACGTCGTTGAACTCGGTCTGGCGCGCATCCGGCCGGCGCCACTGGCCGTGGTGGATATGCGATCCGGTGTTCATCACGAACGCGTTGAAATGAAGGGGTTTGGTCACGGGACTCTCCTGAATCTGAGGCGGGGCTAGTCGAGGGTCGGCAGCGAAGCGACGAGCTGCTGCGTGTACGGATGCTGTGGGCGGTTGAAGACGTCGTCTGCGGTTCCGCGTTCCACAACGGCCCCGTCCTTCATGACGATGACCTTGTCGCTGATGTGGCTGATCACGCCCAGGTCGTGTGAGATGAACAGGTAGCTGAGGCCGATCTGCTTCTGCAGTTCGACGAGCAGGTCGAGGATCTGCGCCTGGATGGAGACATCCAGCGCAGAGACGGCCTCGTCGAGAACGATCACCGACGGTGAAGGGGCCAGGGCACGCGCGATCGCGACCCTCTGGCGCTGCCCGCCGGAGAGCTGCAGCGGGAAGCGCGGAAGGATGTCATCCGTCAGCCCCACCTGCCGGATCAGTTCGTGGACGCGCGCCTTCTTCTCGGCCGTGGTGCGGGGTTCTTCGTCTGTGACGGCGTCGAGGAGGATGCGCTCGGTGTTCCAGCGCGGGTCGAACGAGCTCAGCGGGTCCTGATAGACCACCGAAATCCGTTTGCGCAGCTTGCGCCGCTGGGTCTCCTTGATCGACGTCCACTCCCGGCCGAGGAGGGTGACGGATCCCTCGTCCGCCTCGGTCAGCGCCAGGGCGATTCTTGCGGTCGTGCTCTTGCCTGAGCCTGATTCGCCCACGATCCCGAGGGTCGTTCCCCGCTCCAGCTCGAACGACACATCGTGAACGGCCGTCGACAGGCTGCCGTCCGGCGACCGGAACCGCTTGACGAGATTCCTCGCCTCGAGCACCGGGCCGGCGTAGTCGGCGAACTCCTCGGCGAAAACGGCAGGGTGTGCTGTCGCGACGATGTCGAGCTCCGGGCCGAGCCGGCGGCCACGGGTGTGCTCGCCTGGCACGGCGCCGATGAGGCTCTTCGTGTACTCGTGCTGCGGGTCGGTGAGCACTTGCTGAGCCGCCCCGCTTTCGACGACAACGCCGCCCTTCATCACGAGGATGTGATCGGCGAGGTGCGAGACCACCGACAGGTCGTGACTGATGAGGATGATCGAGACGCCCCGCTGTTTCGTGTCGGCGAGAAGCGACAGAACCTGAGCCTGCACGGTCACGTCGAGAGCCGTCGTGGGCTCGTCGGCGATGATGATCTCAGGGTCGAGGGCGAGAGCGGATGCGATCAGCGCACGCTGGCGAAGTCCACCGGAGAGTTCGTCCGGACGCTGCCGTGCGCGCTGCGCGGGCAGGGGAACGCCGACGGAGTCGAGCAGTTCGACCACCTTGCGTTTACGGCTGGACCGGTCGCCCCAGCCGTGCAGCTTGAGCGCCTCCTCGATCTCCTTGCCGACCGGGCGGAGCGGGTCGAGCGAGACGAGGGCGTCCTGCAGGATGAAGCCGATGCGGCGCCCGCGGATCTGACGCCAGCGCTTCGACGAGACGGTGGTGAGGTCTTCGTCGTCGAGAGTGAGCGCGGTGGAGTCGACCGTGGAGTTGCGGCCGGTGAGGCCCACGATCGTGCGGGCGGTGACGCTCTTGCCCGACCCGGATTCGCCGACGATCGCGATGCACTGCCCGCTATACAGGTCGAAGGAGACATCCTTCACGACCTTGTGGAACTGACCGCCGCGGGTGAATCCGACGTTGAGGTTTTGGACAGACAGGCGCGGCTGTTCCGTCGCGGGGATGCCGGCCGCATCCGTTCGCTGTGATGGGAGCAGGTCGGTCATTTCTCACCCTTCTCGAGGGAGGCCTGAATGTGCTTGCCGAGTGTGGTCGCCGCGATCGCAAGGGCGACGATGACGAGGCCGGGGATGACCGTGAGCCACGGGGCCGAGGTGATGTACTGACGGCCGGCGTCGAGCAGAGCGCCCCACTCCGGCGATGGCGGCGCGACGCCGAGGCCGAGGAACGCGAGGCTCGACGCCCAGACGATGGACTGGCCGACCGAGAGGGCGATGATCGCCACGAGGGGGCGGATGGCGTTCGGGATGATGTGGTGACGGAGGATGCGTCCACGGCTGTGACCGAGTGCTGTCGCCGCCTCGACGTAGCCGGACGTCTTCGCGGTGAGGATCTGGCCGCGGATCATCCGGGCGTAGCCGGGTGACGTTCCGACGCCGACCGCGAAGACCTGCGAGAACGCGGACGGTCCGATCACTGCGACGAGCAGCAGCGCGAGCAGGAGAGTCGGGAAGGCGAACAGCACTTCGATGACCCGGTTCACCGTGCCGGCGAGGTATTTGCCGGAGAGGGCGGCGATCGAGCCGAGGATCAGGGCGATGGTGAGGCTGACCGCCGTCGCGCCGATTCCGATGAGGAGGGATTCGCGGGTGCCCCAGATCACGCGGCTGTAGAGGTCGCGGCCGGATTCGTCCGTGCCGAACCAGTGCGAGAGCGACGGCGGCTGGAGTGAATTCGCCAGGTCGAGCGCGTAGGGGTCGTGGGTGGCGAGCACCTGGGGTGCGAGCATCGCGACGACGAAGAAGAGCAGCGCTGCGAGCGCGACACCGAGGCCGAGCGGGACGACAGCCCGTTTGCGACCGCGAGCGGCCGGCGGGGTGACGGGGACTTTCTGCTGCAGGGTCATGAGTTCTTCAACCTCGGATCGATCAGCACGTAGACGAGGTCGACCAGGAGGTTGGCGACGACGTAGAGCGCGGCGATGAGTACGACGACTCCGGTGACGATGGGCAGGTCCTGGGTGGCGACGGCGGTGACGAGCACCCGCCCGATGCCTGCCCGGGAGAACACGGTCTCGACGACGACCGCGCCGGAGATGGTGGCGCCGAGCGCCCAGCCCGACAGGGTCACGGCGGGGAGGACGGAGTGCCGGAGCACGTGGTGCAGTCGCACGCCGAGGTCGCCCATTCCGCGCATCCGTGCAGAGATGACGAACGGCTGTTCCAGCGACTTCTCGAACTCGGTGCGTGTGGCCTGGCTCATGAACCCGGCGAGCGGGATGGCGAGGGTGAGTGCGGGGAGCAGGAGTCCGGCCGGGTTCGACCCGCTGATCACGGGGAACCAGCCGAGGCTGAGCGAGAAGACGAGCAGCAGGAGAATGGCGAGCCAATAGTGCGGCAGTCCTGCCGTCGTCGTGTCGACGATCGCGCCGAAGGAGCTGGTCTTCGGGCCGCGTCCGGCGGTGAGGACGATCCAGACGACCATGATGAGCCACGACAGCGCGATGGCGGTGAGGGTCAGGACGAGGGTCGGGCCGATCTGCTCCAGGATGATCGTCGACACCGGCCGGTACTGCTGGTACGACATGCCGAGGTTGCCGGTGACGAGCGCCTTCATGTAGTCGAAGTACTGCACGACGATGGGGTTCAGCAGACCGTACTGCTCGTTGATCTGCGCGAGCTCTTCTGGCGTGCGCTGGATCGCCTGGCCGGCGCGGGTGTTGAGGATGACGGTGGCCCGGTCGCCCGGAAGGGCCGCCTGGGCGAGGAACGCGGCGGTGGCCGCACCGAACAGCACGATGACGGCGCCGAGAACTTTTTCGACGAACCGCCTCACGAGCAGGCGGGTGCGCGACCGCCGCCGGGCCGCCGACGCCTGAGCGTCAGCGGCCGCGGTGGTCGCGTCGTCCGTTTCGGGATTACTCGACGAAGTAAGCGTCATGGAACACCGGTCCTCCCTGCGCGTTCTCCTGCCAGACATCCTTGAGATACGGGGACACGGCGAGCGTCGACAGCCGGTCGTACAGGCCGATGGCCAGTGCGTGGTCGGCGATGTACTCCTGCGCCTGGGCGTAGAGCGCGTTCTGGGCATCGAGATCGCTTTCGGAGTTCGCCGCGAGGATGAGGTCCTCGAGCTCCGTGCTGTTGTAGAACGCGGAGTTGTTGTAGTTCGGGCTCTCCGGCAGGTTCTGGCGCCAGTTGATGTGCAGGATGCCTGCGGTCACTGCGGTCCAGTAGCCGGCGGAGATGTCCCGTTCCTCCGGCGTGGAGTACGCCCCGGAGAAGAACTCGCTCTGCGGCACCGGGATCAGCTCGACCTTGAAGCCGGCCGCTTTCGCCTGCTCCTGGACGCCCTGGAGAATGGATGCTCCTTCGGCGTTGATGATCGATCCGGCGCCGTAGGGGAGCACGATGTCGAGCGTCTCGCCGTCTTTCGAGCGGTAGCCGTCGTCATCTTTCTCGGTCCAGCCGGCCTCGTCGAGAAGCTCGTTGGCCTTGTCGATGTCGTAGTCGTAGGCATCCGCTGCCTTCTGGCTGTATCCGGGGGTCGTCTGGCTGACTCCGCCGTTGCCTTCGAACGGGATGACGCCCTTGCCGATGGTGTCGACGAGGGTTTCGCGGTCGAGGCTGTATGCGAACGCCTTGCGGACGTTCTCGTCGACGAACGGACCCTCGACGGTGTTGAAGCTCAGCTGCTGCGGGCGGCCGGGGGTGATGTACTTGGCGAGGTTGAAGCCCTCGGTCTCGAGTCCGGCCCACTCGATGGCGGGCACGTCGTAGAGCGCGTCGACCTCGTCTGCGCGGAGCGCCGAGGTGCGGGTGGTTCCGTCTGCGACGAAGCGCCAGTTGATCTCTTCGACGTATGCCGGGCCTTCGTGCTTGGCGTCAGCGGGCCAGGACGTGTAGTCGTCGTTGCGGGTGAGGACGATGTTCTCGCCGCGGTTCCACTCCTTGACGATGAAGGCGCCGGTTCCGATGGGGGCTTCGCAGTTCTCCTCATCTGTGCGGGTCTCGAGTGCCTCCTGCGACTGGATCGCGAAGTAGCTCTGCGAGAGGTTGTCGGCGAGACGTGGGTACGGAGCCTTGAGGTGCACGGCGACGGTCTTCTCGTCGATGGCCTCGGCCGAGTCGTAGTAGCCGTCGAGCCAGACCTTCGCGGTGGAGTTGCCGCCGGCGACCCAATAGTCGAAGTTGTAGGCGACGGCTTCGGCGGTGAGGTCGCTGCCGTCGGTGAACTTGACGTCGTCCTTGAGGGTGAAGGTCCAAGTGAGGCCGTCGTCTGACGCGCTCCACTCCTCGGCGAGCCAGGAGACGGCCTTGCCGTCCTTGTCGAGCGAGGTGAGGTTGTCGAGCACCTGGTAGCTCAGGTAGGCCTGTTCGATCCAGCCGCCGAAGACGCAGGCTGGTTCCTGCTGGTGGGCGTACTCGATGGTGCCGCCGTCGACGCGCTTGGCGTCGTCTGCTGGGCCTTCTGCGCCACCGGCGCATGCGGTCAGCGCGAGGGTGGCGAGCACACCGACGGTGACGGCAGACAGAAGTTTTGCGGGGATTCGTGACATGCGAATGGGCTCTCGTGTGACTGGAGTAGACGCCGACCGTGGAGGTCGAGGCGTGGCACCGGTTGGTAGTGAAGGACTCTATGGTCGAGCCGGACACGCGCAACAGGTCGTCGGTCACACTTCGTAGCGTGGGGCGTAACGCGGCGTCACAGTGGGGTCCGACGACATCCGCTCAGTGGTGCCTGACGGGTTCTCCGGGTCCTTCAGCGTTCGGTGTCGTCGTCGGAAGACGCGGCATCCGCGTCCGGGGGCGGTACCGCGAGGATGCTCGCGCGCCCGAGCACGTCGAGTTGCGCCTCGTTGTACAGCTCGGTGATCGTCGCGAGGAATGTCTCCTGCGCCACCCTCAAACTCTTGGACAGATGCTCGGTTTGCTCTGTCAGCCAGGGATAATCCGCGAGATGCTTGGCGAGTTGAGGCGCAAGCGATTCGGCGATGCGTTGCCTGGTGGCGTCGCTGGCGTCAGGCGTGAGCGCGTCGAACTCGACGCTCGCGACATCGGGATCCGCCTCGATCATCTGCTTGAGATCAGACATGGCCGACTCGTCGTAGAGCTGCGAATAGACGAGCATCAGGGACCGGTCAGGGTCGGACAGTTTGCCCGCGATGTCTTCGAACCCAGCCGGGACGTTGGTCACCGTCGATCCTGCGAGGATCGCCCGGATCTCGGATCGTGCACGCTGTAACCGTTCGATGCTGGCGGTGAGGTCGGCATCGATCGCTCTCAGCGCCGGAGCGGCATCCGCACTGTTGCCGACCCCGACTGCCTCGATCTGCGCGAGGGGAACACCGAGATCACGGAGCCGGCGGATCTGCAGCAGGCGCACGAGGTGGCGAGCGCGGTACTGCTTGTATCCGTTCGACATGCGCTCAGGTTCGTCGAGCAGACCGGCGCGGTGATAGTGCCGGACCGTGTTGACGGTGGTCCCGGCGAGATCCGCCACTTCGCGTGTGCTCCATGCCATCGCTGTCGCCTCCTCTCCCTGGTGCAGTGACGATTTCATCCTGCCGATTCCCATTCAAGACTGTGTTCCCGGAACAGAGTCAAGGGTGGTGCGCCAAAACGCATTTCGCCGACCCCGCGCTTGACCCTGTTCCGAGAACACGGTCTTAGCTGAGTGCCATCACGTCCGCAGGATCGGGCCGCTCGGCGGCCTCCCATTCGAGCGGCATCCGATTCGAAGAGAAGAGCTATGAACAATCCATATGACTGGCTGCAGGACTTCATCAACCAGGTTCCAGACATCCTCCAGCCGCTGATGGTCGCGGTCGCCGCCGCGATCCCCTATGTCGAGGGCGAGGGAGCGGCGGCGCTCGGCATCATCGCCGGCATCAACCCGATCGTCGCTGCGCTTGCCGCGATCGCAGGCAACGTGCTCTGCGTGATCGCCGTGGTGCTGCTGGGGTCACGCATCCGCAGCGGTGCCGTCAGGCGACGCGCAGCTCGCACGACGGCGACGGAGGTCGCCGCAGAACGTGCGGGATCGGGTCTCGTCACATCGTCGATCGCCACCACGGGCACCGCCACACTGACGGCCGAAGACATCCCCCGCACCGCTGTCGGGTCAGAGGAGGATGCCGACGCGGCTCGCCCATCCAAGGGTCAGGCCAAACTGCGGCGCTGGCTGGTCAAGTTCGGCGTACCGGGCGCGAGTCTTCTTGCGCCGCTCGCCCTGCCGACCATGCTGACCGCCGCATTCTTCGTCGCGTCCGGAGTGCGCAAGGAGTGGGTCATTCTCTGGCAGATCGTCGCGATCGTCCTGTGGACGGGTTCTGTGGCGATAGCCGCGACCGGAGTACTCGCTCTGCTCGGCTGGTGATGCGCGGCCGTATACACCTCGGACGGTCACCACTCGGCGGCGCCACCGATCCAGCGCGTCGGCGGGTTGTGGCCGGCACAGACCCACTCGATCTCCTCCGCCTTGATCCGTTCGCGCAGCAGCTTCTCGGTCGTCTTCGCCATCGGCCTGTCGCTGATGATCACGCGGTAGAACTGCTTCAGGTCGCCCTCCCTGGTGACCCGGACGGCATCCCCCGTGAACAGCACATCGTGCCAGCGGTACCCGACGTGTCCCGGCGTGTGGCCCGGTGTGGGAAACGCCAGGAGGCCGGGGAAGATCTCGAGCGTACCTGTGATCTCGACCACACCACCCGGGTAGTCCGAGCGGGCGATCCGGTTGATGAAACGGCGCAGAGCGGTCGGCGGGCGGACGTCGCCGCGGAGGATCGCGGCATCCGCTGTGCTGATCCAGACCGGAACCTGGAGCGCCAGTTGCAGTCGTTTGACGACCTGTGCGTGGTCGACGTCGTAGTGGGTCAGCAGGATGTCGGTGACGGCCCCGGTGCGCGACTCGGAGCCGCGCAGTTCTGCGAGGACTGCCTCGAAGCCGGAGTCCATGCCGGGGTCGATGACCGCCGTGCGCCCCTCACCGCGCACGACATAGCCGTTCGCTCCCGTCGATCTCTCCAGCTGGAAGCAGTTCTCGGCGATCTTGCGCATGTGGATCCTCCCTGAACGTCAATTACGTCACCTGGGAGCGTTGCGGCGCAATGGGGCGGCAACCGAAGACCTCACCGGGGTCAGGGTGCGCTGGTGACGGAATCACTCGACGGTCGTCACCGAAGTTGGCTGAATGCTTCTGCCTTCCGTGTCGCCCCGGCGACGAGCACCGTATCGCTCGCTTCGAGCACCGTGTCCATCGTCGTGTAGGTCCACGGCTCGTCTCCGCGCTTGAATGCGCTGATCGTTACCCCATATCGGGTGCGAATCTGCGTTTCGCTGAGGGGGCGACCGACGACAACTGCAGGAGGTCGTGTCTTGACGAGTGCGAAGTCGTCGCCGATATCGATGTAGTCCTGCATCGCCCCCCGCACCAGGTGAGCGACCCGTCGGCCCATGTCCTTCTCCGGGTAGATGACATGCTGCACGCCCAGCTGTTCCAGGATGGCACCGTGTGGATCGCTGACAGCTTTGGCCCAAATCTGCGGAACGTTGAACCGGAGCAAGAGAGATGTGGTGAGGATGCTTGCCTGGATGTCACTTCCGATGGCGACGACGACACGGTCGAACTCTGGAACAGCGAGCTGTCGAAGGGACTCTTCCTTGGTCGCGTCAGAGCGAACAACGTGGGTGAGTCTTCCGTTGAGGCCCTGGACGATCTCTTCATCACCGTCGATGCCGAGGACCTCGGTGCCGTTCGCCATCAGTTCGAGCGCCAGCGCGCTGCCGAATCGGCCCAGCCCGATGACGGCGACGGAGTCGGCTTCGGCGACCCGTGTGGGGTCGGAGCCTCGGAACAGTCGTAAATTAGCCAATGATGGGCCTCTCTTTCGGGAGCTCGTACAGCACGCGCCGTTCACGAAGCGCAATCGCGGACGCGAAGGTGATCGGTCCGAGCCTGCCGACGAACATCAGCAGGATGAGGATGACTTGACCAGCCGGTGGCAGCGAGCTGGTGATGCCCGTGGACATCCCGACCGTGGCGAACGCGGAGATCGCTTCGAAGAGAAGCTGATCGAGGTCGAGATCGGTCAGCAACATCAGGAACACCGTCGCCCCCATGACAACGGCTACGGCGATCAGCACGACGGTGATCGCCTGACGGTGCACGGCACGGGAGAGTCGTTTGCCGAAAATGTTGACGGCACCCTCTCCCCGGATCTCTGTCAAAAGGATGAAGTACAAGACAGCGAATGTCGTGATCTTCACACCTCCGGCGGTACCTGCAGGGCCTCCACCGATGAACATGAGAACGTCCATCCCGAGCCAGGAAGCCGAGTGCATGGCTGCGGTATCGACGCTGTTGAATCCGGCGGTCCGGGTTTGAACGGATTGGAAGAATCCGGCGAGAACCTTCCCTGGCCAGTCCATCGGACCCAGGGTGGCCGGGTTGTTCCACTCCAGAGCGGTGATGTAGACGGTGCCGCCGACCAGAAGCACGAGCGTTCCCCAGAGCACGAGCCGGGTGTTCATCGTCCACCGCAGCGGTGATCGGAAGTGCTTACGCAGTTGCATGATCACCGGGAATCCGAGGCCACCGAGGATGATCGCCGCAGCGATAGGCAGGCAGATGAACGGGTCGGTGGCATATGACATCAGGCTGTCACTGAACAGGGCGAAGCCGGCGTTATTGAACGATGACACCGAGTGGAACACGCCCAGCCAGACCGCGCGGCCGAAGGGTTCGCCATAGCCGAGCATGAATTGCGCGGTCAGAAGAACGGCGACGATGGCTTCAATCGTGAGAGAGATCCGGACGACACCGAGAACAAGGCCCTTCACATCGTCCAGGCCAAGGCTCTTGACTTCAGCGGCGGCGGTGATTCTCGAACGCAGCGACATTCGCCGGATGACCGCCAGCCCGATCACCGACGCGAAGGTCATGATCCCGAACCCGCCGACCTGGATGAGCGCCAGGATGACGACGTGGCCGAAGGCCGTCCAGTAGACCGGTGTGTCGACAACGATGAGCCCGGTGACACAGACGGAGGAGGTTGCCGTGAAGAGAGCCTCGAGGAAGGACGCGCCACCAGGGCCGACCTTCGCGACCGGAAGCATGAGAATGCCTGTTCCGACGGCGATCGCTGCGGCGAATCCGAGCAGGACCATCTGTGCCGGGTGCGGGCGAAGCACTCGTTGCCTGAGGGGCGACGACGAGGACCACGAGGGGGTTCGCACCGGGCAATCATACGCATCCACCCGGATGTTTCGCTCGATTTTATGTTGGACAGGAGGGCATTCGAGTCTGACCACTCACCCTGGCCCGCTCACGGCAGCGGGACGGGCAACGTCACGGTCGCTGGCGAGCTACACGGTTATGGCGTCGGGGTCGACGTGGGGCCGCACGCATCCAGCAATGCCGTGACCGAGTCGGCCGGCGGTTCGGCGCCGACCGTCTTGGCAATGTCTTCGAGGGGTGTGCTGAACTCTTCGGTGGGTCCGGCAGCGGCGAGCCTTGTGACCAGGCTGGCGATTCGACGGGCCCTGGTTACCGGGTTCGGTGCGGTCAGGATCGGACTCATGGCGACGAAGCGGTCCCCTCGGCTGAGGCGGGAGAACTCCGCCTCAGCTGCAGGTACCGCGTCGAGTGCATCGACCAGGTCGGCCGGGGCCTCCGCCGTAGCCTGGCCGGCATAGGCGCGCTCCCAGCGCCCGTCGGCTTTTGCGCGGGCGATCTCCGCGTGTCCGCGTTCCCGCAGGCGACCTTCACTGAGAAGCCGCCCGACGATCTCCACGTTGCGCTGCGACCACAGGGACGCAGCACGACGCGGGGTGAAGCGTTGCTGGAACGTGTGGGCGTCGAACGACTTGCGCTGGCCGTCGATCCACCCGCTGCACAACGCCTCCTCGAGCGCGAGCTGATAGGTGATCGAGGTCGGGCTGGTGACGCCCTTCTTCGCGAGCATCAGCCAGATGCCGTCGGACGTATCCTCGTTGCTCGCCAGCCAGCTGCGCCATCCGTCGATGTCGGCGATGATCAGCGGATGCTTCGGGTCGTCTTCGGTGCTCACAACTCTGAGGATGCCAGAGCAAGCGGACAGTCCGCGTCCGCTATCTGCAAAGCCTCACCCGTGCGAGCGATCGAGCCGCTCGGCCAACGCCGCCGACGCCGCAACGAGCGGCTGAGGCCCGACGATCCGAAACGGCGCGTCGAGACGCAGGATGTGAGCGAGAAGACCTGTCCACGACCACGAGCCCGCCGTGACCAGCGATGAGCGATCGGTGATCGCCTCGACCTTTCCGTCGAGCAGCCAGGGTGCGAGTTCGCGCACCGACAGGGACACCTCGAACTGCCCGACGCAGGGCCAGCGATCCTCGTCCGTCGACCCCTTCGACCTGGCCGCGAGGAAGGTTCCGACATTCCCTGTCGGAACCGGTCGAGGAACGAAGGACGGACCGGCGGGAGTGCGGGGCGCAATGCGGTCGAGGCGATAGATCCGCCAGTCCTCACGGTCGAGGTCCCATGCCACGAGGTACCACGAGGCGTTCCGGGCGACCAGTCCGTGCGGTTCTACGCGCCGCGGAGGCGTATCCCGGTCACGGTAGTCGAAGCGAAGAATCTTGCCCCGCCGGACGGCTTCGCTCACTGCTTCCAGCGTTGCGGGGTCGACCTGATCGCGGCTCGCCGTGCCGGTGAACTGCACCCCGTCGACGCGGTGGCGGAGCCGCGACGGCATCACCTGCCGCACTGTGGCGAGAGCGCGGCCGGCCGCCTCTTCGATGGCGACGCCGCTCGATGCAACATTCTGCAGGGCGACCGCGATGGCCACCGCCTGGTCGTCATCGAAGAGCAGAGGCGGTAGCTCAGAGCCCGCGGCGAGCCTGTACCCGCCATCCGGCCCCTTCACGGCGCCGATCTGGTACCCCAGTTCGCGCAGTCGGTCCACGTCGCGTCGCACGGTTCGGGTGGTCACCTCGAGTCGCTCGGCCAGGACTTGCCCTGGCCAGTCTCGCCGAGTCTGCAGCAGCGACAGCAGAGCCAGCATGCGTGAGGGGGCTCCGGTCATGACATCCATTCTGGCAAAAGAAGAGGACCCGATCTGTCCGCTACTGATGTCAGTCTCGTCCCGACGGCCTCCTCGCCGCCGCACACCTCCGAAGACAAGGACACACGATGACCATCTCGACCACGACGCACCTCAACTTCCCTGGAACTGCGCGCGCAGCGCTCGACTTCTACCAGAGCGTTTTCGGGGGCGAGGTCTCCGCGACCACGTACGGCCAGCTCGGCATGCCCCAGGATCTGCCCGATGCAGGCAAGGTCGTCTTCGGCCAGCTCATCGCCGAGAACGGATTCCGGATCATGGCATACGACGTCCCCGGCCGGACGGAGGAGTTCACCGGGTCGACCCGTCGTGCGAACGGCGCGACAATCACCGATCAGCCCTTCTTTCTCTCGGTTCGCGGCGAATCCCTCGACGAAGTCACGAGCTACTGGGACGCCCTCGCTGTCGGCGCCACCATCATCGAGCCCCTGGCTGCGTCGGCGTGGACTCCGGGCTTCGGGATGCTGAGCGACCGGTTCGGAGTGACGTGGGTCCTCGACGTCCAGCCCGCATACGCTGGCTGAACCTCGGGCTGGCTCCCGGTCTCGAACCCGGGAGCCCTCCGCTCGCCGGAGTCGCCGGCACCCCACACTGGGGCCTCGCCGCGGGCATCCCGAGCAACCTAGATTTGGGTGTCGCCGCCGAACGAGGGGATCGGATGGATCACGAGACCCACTACGACGTGCTCGGAGCGCCGCGCTCGTCGACGGCCGCGGAGCTGAAGCAGGCCTATCGGCGGGCGCTCCGCACGAGCCACCCGGACGTCGGTGGGTCGGCCGAGCGCTTCCGGATCGTTCAGGCGGCATGGGCGGTGCTCGGGAACACCGCGCGTCGGGCTGAGTACGACCGCCTGTACATGCCGCAGGCATCCGCTCCGCCGCGGACTGCATCCGCTCCGACCGGTGGGACCAGGCGGGAGCGCACCTCGTCGCGGCGAGCCGCGGATCAGCAGACGGCCCAGCCGAGCGCGAAGGCAACACCCACCTTTGCGACCGTGCACGGGCATCCTGGTGGGCGGTCGCGGGCGCGCTACCTCGACATCTCCCGTGAATGGATGCTGTCGCCCCAGCCGCCGGCAGCGCCGCCGAGACCGTCGCGGGTCCCGCATGAGCACGACAGGTTTTTACATATGTGGGGTGTCGTCTTCCTGCAGTTGACGGCCGGGTTCGTCGCGGTTCTCAGTGTTCTGGTGCTGATCGGAGCGGTGACCGGGACCCTGCCGGCGGATGTCGTGTGGCAGGTCTGGCGATCGGTCAGCGTCTCGGCGGCGAGTCTCTCGTTCCTCGGTGGCGGGGTGATCGCGGTGATGCGTCTGGCAACGAGCCGGCCGCGGGCCGAGGTGCGCCGCGTGCGTGCGCGGAACCGGGAGATCTATCACGCACTCGTTCGCCAGCATCGGGCGGAGCAGAAGCAGTTCGCGGAGGACCTGGCGCGGCGTCCGGAGGACGCGGAGGCGTTCCTGAGCTCGCCGTTCGCGTTCGACTCCGTGATGGTCGCGCCGGCGAAGGCGCGTGCGTATCTCGACCGTGCTCTGGCGCAGGAGCGGATCGCGCTGGCGCTGAAGTCTCTCAGTGCCGAGTTCACGGTCTGGCATGACGTGCTCGTCGGCGAGGCGAACCTGTATGCGTCGCACCTCGTCGTCGGGCCGCAGGGACTCTTCCTTGTGGAGCCGCCGTTGGAGCGCTCGCGGATCGATGCGGCGCGGGTCACCGAGCTTGCGGATGCCATCGGTGTCTCCGGGCTGACCGGCATCCTGTTCGTGGATGTCGACCCGGCGGCGGTGAATGCGACGCCAGCGAAGCTCAGTGAGCACCCGACGCTGATGTGGCGGGTGGGAACCGGTCGGCTGGCGGCGTTGCTCGAGGGTGGCATCCACGGCGTCGGCCGCGGTGAGGACTGGGAGGTGCGTCAGCTCGCGGAGCGGGTGGCGCGGCGGGTGGCGTTCGCGTAAGGGTATCCGCCACGGTTTGCCCATCGACCCGGAGTGCCTCTGACCGCCGTCTCCGGCGAGCGGCCTTGATCTCGAAAGGGCCGCAGGCGGCCTACCGATCAGCGGGCTACGAGCAGATCCTGGTGGTGGATCTCCGCCACATTCGGGTGAGCCCGCAGGCGGTACCGGAGCGCATTGTCACCGTAGGTGTCGAGGATCGGGCTGTTCGTCGGATCCACCGACAATCCACGCGCCTTCGCCGCCAACTCCGGGCTCAGCTCAAGCCGGGGGATCGTGGCATCCAGCGCCGGGTTGAAGAAGAACGGCACCGAGATGCGGTCCGAGCCGACCGGGGGAGAGAACACCCGGTGCAGCGTCGCCTTGAGGTAACCGCCGGTCGCCAACTCGAGCATCTCACCGATGTTCACGACGAACGCCCCGGGGATCGACGGCGCATCGATCCACTCGCCGTCGTGCTCGACCTGCAGCCCTTCCTTGCCCGGCTCGACCAGCAGCAGGGTCAGAACCCCACCGTCACGGTGCGCACCGACGCCCTGCTTGCGCTCGGTGTCTGACTCCCCTGGGTACCGCACGATCTTCGTCAGTGAGAACGGCTTGTCGGCGAACGCCGCGTCGAAGGAATCCTCGGGCGCCCCGAGCGACACCGCCCAGGCGCGCAGCAGCCGCAGCGACACCCGGCTGAGCTCGTCGTTCCACTTGACCGCGATCTCCTCCAGCTCGGGCAGTGCCTCGGGCCACAGGTTCGGGCCTTCGAGGCGCCAGTAGTCGGGCGTCCCTGGGGCCGGCTCGACGGCATCCCGTTCCGGTCCGATGTCGATCTGCTCACGCCAGTCAACGTCGCCGTGGGTGAGTTCGCCACCGACCCGCGTGTAGCCGCGAAATTGCGGGCTGTGCACGTTCTCGAGCTTGAGCTTCTCCTCGGTGGGGAGGTCGAAGAACCGGCGTGAAACGTCGAGGAGGTCGTCGATCAGTCCCCGGTCGACCCCGTGGCCGACGAGGTAGAAGAAGCCGACCTCGTGGGTCGCGCGCAGCAGATCGGCACGGAATGCGGCTGCTTCGTCAGCGCCGGCATCCAGTCGGGAGAAATCAAGAATCGGGAGGGTCTCACTCATGATTCGATCCTGCCACCGCCGATCACGGCCGCTGACAATATGACGGCGGATGCCGATTCTGCGGGGCAGATTGCCGGGTTACGTCATCTGCCGAGAATGTTACGTGGACCCCTTCGCTTCGTCGCTGGCGCTCCTCCAGCGAGCGGGACCAGCGAGCGAGGACCAGCGGGCGGGGTCTGCCGAGCTACGCCGTCGCGAGCACCCGCTGCCGACCCACCGTCACGGCGAGCGCCCCCGCGGTGATGCTCAGTAGCGCGACAACGGCCACGCCGATCTCGAGCGCGAGCTGCAACCCGGATGCCGTCGCCAGCGCTCCGAGGATCAGTGCGATCGATCCCTGCAGGAAGTACGCGACGAGGTAGACGCTCGACACGGTTCCGGCGCGGTGGTGCGCAGGCGCCGCTGCGCTAATCAGTCCGAGCCCGCCGGAGAACAGGGCGGCGTAGCCGAAGCCCGCCACGATTCCGGCTGCGAGGAACAGTGCCAGCGAGTGCTCCACCGACGAGAGGAAGAACAGGCCGACACCGATCACCGTCGTGACGCCGCCGAGCACGATGATCAGATCGGAGCGCCACCGTCGCACGAGGAGTGCACTGGCTCCGATGACGACGGCGTTGAGTGAGAGGACGGCACCGTTCACGAGCGCGTTGTCGGACCGGATGAGTTCCTGCGCGATCTCGACGCCGAGCGACAGGATGAGGGCTCCGAGTGCGAAGGCGCCGGACACAGCCGCTGCCGAGATGGCGAAGCTGCCGCGAAGACCACGCGGCACGACGAGCGGTCGTGGGCGCCACCGCCCCGTTGCCTCGGCCGCCGAGTGACGCGGAAGGAACCACGCGGCGACAGCGACTCCGGCGACGACAGCAGACAGCACCCAGAAATTGAGATGCGTCGGGATGGGCCCGTACTCGATGAGCGCACCGCCGACGAGGGTGGCAAGCGCAAGACCGACCGCGGTCGACGCGGTCGTGGTCGAGCTCGCCCGTCTCTCCTGGCCTGGCGCGCTGAACTCCACCATTGCGGCCGTCGCGGGGCTCAGCGACAGGCCGACCCCGATCCCCATCAACGCGCGGCCGACGAAGATCCAGCCGACGTTCGGCGCGAGAGCGAACAGCAGCACGCCGGCGAGGGACGCGGCGAGGCCGTAGAGGATCGTCCTCCGGCGGCCGATGTAGTCGGAGAGGTTTCCGAACAGTACGAGCACGATGACGAGGACCAGCGGGTAGACCGCGAAGATCGCCGTCGTCACCGCCGGGGTGAGGTTCCACTCGGCCGCATAGAGCGGGTAGCTGACCGTGGGTGCTGCGCTGGTCCAGAGGGCGATCGCGACCACGGCCGCGGCGACCCAGAAGCTTGCCCGGCGTCCGAGAGAGTGCATGATTTTCTGCCTTTGCGAAAGGTGTAACGGTTGAGACGTTACCGAGTGTAACGCATTATCCGTTACAATGGGATCATGGCATCCGATCTCATGACGTTCCGCCTCGACGGAGGCTCGACCTGGCTGAACTTCCTCGCCACGCGAGGCAAGGCGTTCACGTCGCATCCGATCGAGCGCCTCTTCGACGCCGACCGCCTCGCCGAGTGGTTCACTGCCGTCGACCTGGCGCCGACCACTCCGCCATCAGACGCGGATCTCGAGTCGGCCGTGGCGCTCAGGGAAGCACTCCGTGTGCTGGCTCTCGCCGTCACTTCGGATGACACGCCAGACAGCGCAGCCACCGATGCGCTCGGGCCGTTCCTCACCCCACCACCGGCTCCTGCACTGGTCGACGGTGAACTGCGGATGCCGCAGCCCGCGACGACGACGGATGCCCTGTCTCGCGTCGCCTGGGAAGCATCGCTGCACCTGTCTGGTCCCGAACGCCGGCACCTCCACGAGTGCGCCGCCGATGGGTGCCGGTTCGTGTTCGCCGATCCGTCCGGACGCCGCCGCTACTGCCCGTCTCCGGCGTGCGCGACCCGGGAACGGGTGCGTGCGCACCGGGCGCGGCAGAAGGCATCCGACCCCGCGGTCGCGCCGGTCGCGATCCCGTAGGACCCCTACCCGTTGTAGGCGGCCCTCAACTCGGCGATGTCGAGCTTGCCCATGCCGAGCATGGCCTGCATCACCCGGCCGGACTTCTCCGGATCCGGGTCGTTCATCAGCTCGCCGAGGATGGGCGGCACGATCTGCCACGACAGCCCGTACTTGTCCTTGAGCCAGCCGCACATGCTCGGCTCGCCACCGTCAGCGGTGAGGGTGTTCCACAGCCTGTCGATCTCTTCCTGTGTCTCGGCGCTGACGGAGAACGACGTCGCCTCGGTGAAGGTGACGTCAGGGCCGCCGTTGAGCGCCTGGAACTCGACCCCGTCCACGACGAAGGAGACGGCGAGCGCCGTGCCGGCCGGGAGCGGCGCGCCCTCGCCGTAGCGGGAGACGTCGGTGATCTCGGAGTTCTCGAACACCGACACGTAGAACGTGGCGGCTTCTTCAGCCTCGTCGTCGAACAGCAGTGAGGGGACGATCTTCTGCATGGAGCACTCCTTCGTGCGGCCGGGGTTGAGCCGCCATGCTACTGAAGCCGGCGGGTGGCGTACAGCCCGTGGCTCTCCGCTTCGTCGCTGCGCTGATCCAGCGAGCGGGGCCTTGATCTCGACAAGCTCGATCGGCGGGGACTAGACCGTCACGACCACCTTGCCCCGCGCCTTGCCGGTGTGAACGTACGCGATCGCCTCTGCGGCCTCCTCGAGCGGGAAGGTCCTGTCGATCACCGGCGTGAGGCTACCGATCTCCAGCATCCCGCGGAGAGTTTCGAGTGCGAGATGGTCCTCGTCAGAGACGAGTCCCTTCATCGACTGGCTCGTGAAGACCGAGACCACCGGGGCCAGAAGGGCACGACCAAAGCCGCCCAGCAGCGGGCCGCCGCCCTCCCCGCCGACGATCACGAGCGTGCCCCCGCGCCGCAGCACCCGGCGCAGTCGCGAGAGCGAGTTGTGCCCGGCGGTGTCGAGGATGACGTCCCAGGCCTCGGTTCCATCGGTGAAGTCCTCCCGCGTGTAGTCGACCACCCGTTCGGCGCCGAGTGACCGCACGAAGTCGACCTTCGATGTGCTGCACACCCCGGTGACCGTCGCGCCGAGGGCGATGGCGATCTGCACGGCGAACGATCCGACGCCGCCGCCCGCTCCGAGCACGAGCACCTTCTCGCCGGCGCGCAGGCCACCGGCATCCTTCAGTCCGTGAAGCGCCGCGCAACCGGAGATGGGAACCGCCGCCGCCTGCTCGAAGCTGATGTTCGACGGCTTGTGCGCGAGGCGGTCCTCGCCCACCTTCGTGAACTCGGCGAAGCTGCCCTCGAACGTCGTGCCGAACACCTCATCGCCAACGGCGAATCGCGTCACCGCCTTGCCGACCTGGGCGACCTGACCGGCGACATCCCGACCCGCAATGGGCTGCTTCGGACCGGTGAAGCCGAGGAACAACCGCAACAGAAACGGCTTGCCGGCCGTGGTGTGCCACACGCCCGCGTCGACACCAGCCGCCCGCACGGCGATGAGCACCTCGTTGTCGCCGACCGGCAGCGGATCATCCACGTTGAAACGGAGTGCGACGGGCGATGCATATTCATTCTGAATTGCTGCCTTCATGATGGCTCCTCATGCTGGATTCTCAGTGGGTCGACGGGCGTCATGCTATGGCCGCTGTGGGCGGGCGGGATAGCCCTGAAGCCTGAAAATGTGGCGATGGCGGGAACAACGACGGATGCTCCGGCGTAACACTTGACGACGCGCGGTCGCCGCGCAGGAAGCAGGAACGCATGCCACGATTCATCCAGTTCACCGAGTTCGGCGGGCCGGAGGTCCTCAATCTGATCTCCGTCGACAAGCCGCAGGCCGGCCCGGGCGAGGTCGTCGTGCGCGTCAAGGCCGCCGGACTCAACCCGGTCGACTTCAAGATCTTCCGCGGTCCTGCGGCGAAGATCTACGGCGCGACCCTGCCCTCAGGCGCCGGCAACGACTTCTCCGGAATCATCGAGCAGGTCGGCGACGGCGTCACCTCCTGGGCCGTCGGCGACGAAGTGATTGGTGGAGCCCGCAACCACGCCCTCGCCGACTTCATCGTGTTGCCGGCCGACGGCATCCTCGTTCCGAAGCCCGCCGACCTGTCGTTCGAGGTCGCCGCTGCCATCACCGTCGTCGGGCGCACCGCCTGGGCGAGCGTCGAGTCGCTTCACCTCACGGATGCCGACACGGTGCTGATCAGCGCAGCTGCTGGTGGGGTCGGGGTGGTGGCTTCACAGCTCGCCGTTCGGACCGGTGCGACGGTCGTCGGTACGGCGAGCCCGTCGAACCACGAGTTTTTGCGTTCGCTCGGGGTGATCCCGGTCGCGCACGGTGACGGTCTCGTCGAGCGGCTGAAGGAGGCGGCTCCACAGGGGTACACCGCCGTGCTCGACAACCACGGACCGGACACCATCGAGGCCGGCCTCGAACTCGGCGTGCCGATCGAGCGGATCAACACGATCGCGACCCACGGTCCCGCCGACCGGGGCGCGACCCACATCGGTGGAGCCCAGGCGACCAGCGAGGACCTCAGCCACGTCGCCGAGCTGCTCGCCTCTGGTGAGCTGCAGCTGCCGATCAGTGACGTCTTCCCGCTCGAGCGTGCCGCAGAGGCCTACGAGAAGCTCGAGAAGGGCCACGTGCGCGGCAAGATCGTGCTCGTCACCGACTGACTCTCAACCTCTCCCGCGAGTTGCTGGGTTTGGGGTGGTCGGGCCCCGCCCGAACCGCTGCAAACCCAGCAACTCGCCTGACGGGATCAGCCGAGGTGCGCGACCGACGCCCTCAGCGCCTCGGCCGAACGATGAAGCAGGTCGAGCTCGACGTCGTCCATCGGAACATCCAGCGTCCGTTCCACGCCGTTCGACCCGACGATCGACGGAACACTGAGCGCAACGCCCTCGATCCCGCGGTAGCCGTGCAGCACGCTCGACACCGGCAGGATCGCCCGCTCGTTGCGCAGCACTGCCTCGACGATCCGCGCGCCCGAGAGTCCGATGGCATAGTTCGTCGCCCCCTTGCCTTCGATGATCTTGTACGCGGCGTGCACGACATCCGAGGTGAGGGATGCCAGCCGCTCGCGCGGGAAGAGCAGGGTGCCGTTCTCGTCGGTCCAGTCACGGAGCGGGGTCTGGCCGATCGTGGCATCCGACCACAGCGGAAACTCGCTGTCACCGTGCTCGCCGACGATGAGCGCGTGCACGTTCTGCGGCGCGACGCCGGCGGCCACGGCCAGCAGCCAGCGGAGCCGGGCCGAGTCGAGCACCGTACCCGACGAGAACAGCCGCCCGGCGGGCAGATCGACGAGCTGATCGGCGACGACGGTGAGCACGTCGCAGGGATTCGTGACGAGGATGAACACCGCGTGCGGCGCGAGCTCGACGAGTCGCGGCATGAGCTTCTCGAGGATCCGCGCGTTGACCCCGGCCAGGTCGAGCCGGGTCTGCCCTGGCTCCTGCTTGGCGCCCGCCGTGACGACGACCACGTCCGAGTCCGCCACGACCTCGATGTCGCCACCGCCGGTGATCCGCGACGAGCCGGTGAACGGCGTTCCGTGCGCGAGGTCGAGCACTTCAGCCTCAGCGCGAGCGGCGTTGACGTCGAAGAGAGCGACCTCCCGCGCCGAATTGCGGATCAGCGCGGCATACGCCAGCGACGACCCCACGCTCCCCGCACCGATGACGGACAGTTTCGTGTTGCGCACAGGACTCATGGCCCCATTATCGCGGTGCCCTCGGATGCCGTCGGCGCGCCCGTGCACGAGCATCCGTTAGCTTGCGCGGGCTTTTCGGCTTCGCGCGGGTGTTTTTCCGCCCGCGCGAAGCCGATTCACCCGCGCAAGGCGGGTTCGGGCGACGGATGCCGCGGCGCGGGTCGCGCGTGCACCTCCGGCTCGGGGCAAGAGAGAAAGGCCCGAGACAAGGACGCGGATCACATCCGCTTCCTTCTCCCGGGCCTTTGTCCTTGTGTCGTGCTCGCCGCAATGGCGACCCGGCGGCTACTCCGCGGCGGATGCTGCCGCAGGCTCGGGGGCCGGCTCAGCTGCAGGTGCAGCGGACGCACTCGGGCCCCGGCCGCCGCGGCCGACAGCGCCTGCGGCGGCGCGTCCACCGACGGCACCGGTGAGCATGCTCGCGAGGTCGATGCCCGTGGCATCCTTCAGCAGTTTCGTGACTTCGGTGACTCCGCCGACGACCTGCTTCGAGAGGTGCGAGGCACCGTCGGTGGAGATGACGGTGAGGTTGTCGATGGCCGCGTACGGTGAGGCGAGCTGCTTGGCGATCTCCGGCAGGATCTCGATGGCGCGCTGCTGAAGCAGTGCCTCGGACTCGTCACGGAGAGCGGCGACGCGCAGCTCGGTGGCTCGGGCCTCTGCCTCACCCTTGGCGAAGATCGCGGCCGCTTCGGCTTCACCCTCGGCGCGGGTGGCCTCGGCTTCGGCGATACGACGGTCACGGTCGGCCTTGGCCTCCGCGACGACCTGGGCGGCGTGCGCCTCGGCGATCTGGCGGATCCGGTACGACTCGGCATCCGCCGTCTTGCGGACGTCGGCGTTGAGCTGCTGCTCGCGCAGTGCGGTCTCACGCTGGGCGGTGACTTCACGCTGCTGCAGGATGCCCTGCTGCGCGAATGCCTCAGCGAGCGGCTTCGCGGCCTCGGCCTCGGCGAGCGCCTTGTCGGTCTCCATCTTGATCGACGCGTTCTTCAGCGAGAGTTCGCGGTTGGCGTCTGCGATCGCTTCAGCAGCCTCGATCCGGGCCTGCTCGGATGCACGCGCGGACACGGACTCGGCGATCTCGGCGGCCTGGCGCACACGGGCCTGCTCCGGACGACCGAGGTCGGTGATGTAGCCCTTGTCGTCGGCGATCTCCTTGATCTGGAACGTGTCGACGTCGAGACCCTGGTTGAGCAGCGAGGTGCGAGCGGCTTCGATGACCTGCTCGGCGAGGCCGGCCCTGTCGCGGATGATCTCTTCGACGGTGAGATTACCGATCGACGAACGCAGCGAACCGGACAGCACCTCCTGGGTGAACGGCTCGATGTGCTTGTCCTGCCCGAGGAACCGCTGGGCAGCCGAGCGGATCGCCGAGTCGCTGTCGCCGACCTTCACGACGGCGACGGCCTCGATGCGGATCGTCACACCGTTGCGGGTCTGCGCGACCACCTGGATGCCGATGGCCCGTGAACGCAGGGACATCGAGAACTGCTTCTGCAGGAACGGGACGACGAAGACACCGCCACCCTGCACCACCTTTTGGCCGGTCAGGTCGGTGATCGTGCGGCCGTCGACTCCAACGGACTTGCGCGCACGGCGCCCGGTCACGATGATCGCCTCGTCTGGCTGCGCGATCTTGTATCGGCTCTGCACGAACGCAATGATGATCAGCAGCAGGATGATCCCTGCTACGACCGCCAGAACGACGGGGCTGAACAGGGTGGCTAGCAAATCCATGACTCTCCTTGGCGCCGGCGGTACTGACGGCGCTCCCAGCCTATCGGTGGGCGCTTTCGCCCCGACGGCGACGGATGCCCCACCTTCGGGAGGAAAATCGGGGGGTCAGTCCACGTATCGGAGATGGACCCTGCGATTGTCCTCCCGAAACCCGGCCGTCGGTCCGCGGCTGTGTTCGCAACTACGGAGAAACGGTCAGAACAGCGGCTGATCGGGCCGAATCCGACACTTTGCAGAGAAATCTCCGCAGGTGGAGACAGCACGCCGGCTACAAAACGCCGCCGAACGGATACCGGTCAGCGCCTGGTGAGCGGCGGCGCCTGCTGCGCGCCGATGAAGAACCAGGCGAGCGCCCCGAGGAACGGCGCTACGACGACGATCAGCACCCAGATCGCCTTCGCGGTCGAGTCGAGGTACGACTTCATGATCTGCAGAAGGGCAACGATCCAGAGGACGATCGTTCCACCCGCGAGTGCGAGGCAGCCCAGGATGATGAGAATATGCCAGCCGATAAGCCCTGATTCCATGGCGCCAACCTAGCAGCGCACCGACCAGCGGGACGAGCGCTCACGCCGTGATCGTCATCTCCTGGACGAGATCGTCTGTGACCGTGAAGCTGAAGTGGCTCTGCCCGTTGAAGCCGCGCCCGCCGACGGTGGCGGTGATCGTCGAGTACTCGCCCGTGGTGATTTCGGCCGTCACGTCGAGGCTGACGTCGACGCCGATGAACTCGGCATCCGACCACGCTTTGATCTCATCGTGGCCCGTGAACACGCGGCCCCAGTCGTTGACGCTCCCGTCTGGGGCGAACGCGTCGAGGAATCCTTCCGTGTCTCCGGAGTTGGCCGCAGCCAGCAGACGGGCCACCGGCTCAGGAAGCGTCGTAGCCATCTCGGTTCCTCTCTCACGTGATGCCACTCACGTTAGACCTGAAGACGGATGCCGTAAATAGTGGTCTGAATACAGCTAGCCTGAACCTGGGGGAAATGATGAACGGGGAACGGGACGGGACACTTTTAGGGTCCATCCAACGGGCACTGCAGCTGGTCGACGTCGTGGCGAATGCCAACCGACCGATGCCGGTGAAGGCACTCGCGCGGGCCTCCGGTCTCACCCTGGGGACGGCGTACAACATCGTTCGCACGCTCATCCATGAGGGTTACCTGCGCAGCGAACCCGACGGCCTCGTGCTCGGCCACCGCTTCCCCAGCCTCCGGGCTCGCGATGAGGACGGCGTGTTCATCGCCCGCGTCCGAGCGACCCTGAGGTCGGTGACCGAGGAACTCGGCGCCACCGCCTACCTCTCCCGCTTCACCGACGGCGAGGTGCACCTGGTCGACATCGTCGACGCGGTCAACAGCCCCCGTGTCGAGGTCTGGGTGGGACTCGACAACAGCGCACACGCATCCGCACTCGGCAAACGCATCCTCGGAGAGCTGGAAGAGGCGGACCGACTCGACTACCTGTCGCGGCATCCGCTCGAGCAGCTCACGCCGAACACGATCTGCGACCGGCGGGTCCTGCTCCACCAGCTCGGTGAGCACAAGGCCGCCTCAGTCGATCACGAGGAGTACGTCCTCGGCTTCAACTGCCTTGCCGTACCGGTTCGTGCTCCCGGCGTCATCGCGTCGCTGGCCGTGTCCGCGCCTGCGGATGCCACGCCGGCCGACGTGCCCGCCATCATGAAACGGATGCAGGCTGCAGCGGCTCGCCTGTCGCTTCAGTTGGGTGCAGATCGGCTGGTCTGACCGGTTTCACTATCTGAAATCACGGCCCTAGCCGGATGCCGGTGCCCCGGATAGCGTCAATCTGCAGCGTGTGCGCCGAGTGCGCCCGTTGCTGCAGCGCACGGTGTGCGCTGGGCGGGCCGTAGCCGGCCCGTTGGGGGGAATAAGGGATGTCGCGATCGTTCGCGCATCGCGGCATCGTCCGGGGCGAGGGGGCGTGCACTTTTGGTGTGCGTCCCCTCACTCTGTTGCCGGGGCGGGCGCAGCGGACGACGCCGGAGCAGAGAACGAACACCGAGCAGAGGACCGACGCGGAAGACGAAGCAGTCGGCGTGCGAGCACCCCGAGTTACCGGACCAGCGCCGCAGCGACCTCGGTGAACACGGCCGTGAGCACGGGCGGTGCGACAGCGATCGCCGTCGCACCGACGGCAGCGATGCCGCCGAGCGCCCAGAGCGATCGCCGCGTCGCCGCTGTGCGAACCTCCTGGTCGATGTCGGCGAACCGAGCCATCACGTCTGAGTTCGGAGCGGTCGGCACGGTGCGCCAGGTCCCCGGGTCGTCGATGAGGCGGACGACATGCTCTCGCTCCTCGGCGTTGAGCACGATGGGCCGCTTGAGCAGCCAGCGGCGCAGCCGGCGGGCGTCGAGCACGGCGACGAGATCCGGCCATTCCTTCACGACGATCGATGACGCACCGTGGATGGCGACGACCGGGCGCACTCGCCCGGGCAGGCCGAGTTTCTGGTGCACGATCTTGGTCACCCGCGCTGCCTCGTACTCGGCATTGCGGATGTGCGGCTGACGCTGACCCGACACCATCAGTGTGCGGTTCGCGACCCAGATCGGCTTGCCGCTGTGGTGCTTCGTGTTGATCGTGAACACACCGCCGGGGCCGACGACCAGGTGGTCGATGTCGGCCTCTTTCGTGCCGACGGGGAGCGCGTGGAAGACGGTCCATTCAGGAGGAAGCTCCCCGAGCATCCGCCCGACAGCGAGCTCGCCCTGCGCGCCGAGGTACCACGCGGTGCCGCTGTAGCTCAGCGGGGAACGACCGAGAATCCGGGCCGCACGCCCCCGGGGGACGACATGTGTCTGGTCGCCGACGAGTTCCTCGATGACGGCCTGGGCGGCAAAACGCTGCCGCATGCTCGTGGCGGTGACGGTGTCGGTCACGTGTCCCCCTCTGTTGCTTTTGCTCGACAGTACCTACCGGTCAACCCCGCCACGCATCCCCAGAACGGGCATGAGGATCTTTCGCGATCGGAATTCCGCAGGACCCGCGAAACGACGCGAGAACGCCCGGCCGGATCGACTCCGGCCGGGCGTTCTGGGGGTGTCTAAACGGTGACGTCACCGACGAGGTGCACGTGCACGCGGAGTTCGGCGAACAGCGCGGCCTTGGCGATCAGCGCCTTGTCGGCTGTCTCGGCATCCGGTGCGTAGACGACCTGTGCATGGTTGGCCTTGTGGCGGGCCATGTACTGGTCGCGGGTCACTCCACGGAGCACGACATGTGCGATCGGCCACTCCGGATTCGTGGCCTGCTTGCGCCGTTCGGTCTCTTCGGCGGGCAGCTCGACGACGCTCGCGCGGCCGATGTCGAGATTGAGCGCGCCGTCCGCGATGTAGACCCGCGACCAGACGATCTCACCCGGCTTGGAGACACCGTTGATGGTGCTGCCGCCTGCGGGGAAGAACACCGGGTGCTGCCGCCAGCCCTCGGCGTTCTGCCAGCCGCCGAGGTGCGAAGCGGGCACGGAGCCGGAGATCTCGTACACCCAGACGAATTCACCGTCGAAGTCCTCGCCCCAGCGCACGTCATGCAGCGTGTTGTCCGGGACGAGTCCCATCGCACGCCAGACCCGGTCGGTGATGAGCGAGTCGACGGCGACACCCTCGTCGGCCTCGTTGAAGTGCGGGAACGCCTTGCCCTCGTGCAGCACACGGGAGCCGTCGCGGCTCGTCACCGGCGGCCGATCGGTCGTGTTCAGGATGCCCTCGGCGAGGTCGCTCGCGGGGACGAGGTCCTTGAGACCCTGCTGGTACTGGATACCGACGGCGTCGAGTCCGAAATCGTCGCTGATGCGCAGCGCGGCGATGTACATCTTGTACTGCCAGGTCAGCTGTTCCTCGGTGAGCTCGGTGGCGTCATCCGTGCCGACCCGGAAGGTCATGCCGGCGTCCTTCAGCCAGTCGCCGACGGCGGCGGCATCCGTTTCGCTGACGGTGAGCATCTCGGCGTAGAGGGCGCTCTGCGAGAGTCGTTCCTTGTAGATGCCGAGCGTGTTCAGCAGCTCGTCGTCGAAGATGGCGTTGTACATGCCCATGCAGCCCTCGTCGAAGACGCCGATGATGGCCTTCTCAGTCTTGAGCTGGCGGGCGAGCGCGACGCCGAGTTCCTTCTCCGGGGAGTCGGGCAGCTCGGGCAGCGGGCGCACGTGCGAGGCGTCGTGGCTGATCGTGCCGGTCTCGACCCAGCTGCGGATGCCGTCGAGGAACCACTCGTCAGTGAAGTCGACGCTCCAGATCGTGGAGTAGTCGGTGCCCATCTTGGTCAGGCCGGCGTTGAGGCCGAGCAGACCGACGAGGCCGGGCCAGTCCGGCGCGAAGTTGGCGACGGTGAGGATCGGGCCGCGGTGGGTGCGGAGACCGGCGAGCACGTGGTGGCTGTACTGCCAGACGGCTTCGGCGACGATCAGGGGCGCGGTCGGCGGGATGTTGCGGAAGACGTCGAGTCCCATCCGCTGGCTCCGGATGAAGCCGTGCCCGAGCTCGGGGTCGATCGGGTTGCCGCGCGTGATGGTCCAGCCGATGCCGGCGAAGGCCTTCTCGAGGTCGCGTTCCATCGCCTCCTGCACGGGCCAGCCGGCGGTGTTGGCGGATTCGCGCAGGTCACCGCTCGAGATCAGGTAGGCGGTCTTCGGCTCCGGGACCGCCTCGGTGGTGGTCGCCGGGAGGCTGTAGGTGGACATCATTGGCTCCTTGCTCGTGCGTGAAGACGATCGACTTCAGGGTCGCAGAAATCGATTTCATGCGCAAGCCGTCCGGCAGCCCGATCCGTTCGCCGGCCTCAGTGCGCCGCGCGCGTGGCCCGGGCCAGTTCGCCGGGGAAGACGGCGGTGCGCGGGGCCTGGGTCTCGCCGGCGATGCGGGAGACGAGCATCGACACGGCCGTCGTGCCGAGGTCCCGCGTCGGCAGGTGGACGAGGGTGATCAGCCCAGGCGACAGGGTGGTGAAGGGGAGGTCGCCGATCACGCCGACGCCGAATGCCGGGGGGGTGAGGCCGTGCTCGTTGAGCACCTGAAGGGCGCCGACCCCCATGAGGTTGTTCGTCGCGACGACGGCATCGGGCACCTCGGCCGCAGCGAGCAGTTCGGCCATCGCCCGCCGACCTCCGTCAACCCGGTGGTTCGCGATGCGGAGGTACGGTTCGGGGTCGTAGTCGCCGCGCTCCTCGACGACGTTCCGCCAGCCGAGGGCGCGCTCAGTCGCGGTGACAATCGTCTCAGGTCCGGCGATGCACGCGATGCGCTCGTATCCGGCGTCGAAAAGGGCCGCGGTGAGGGATGCTCCTGCCGGCCGGTTGTCGATCATCACGTGGTCGACGGAGAAGCCTGTCGTGCGGTCGACGGTGACGACGGGGCGGTTCTGGCTGACCATCGTTGTGAGGTCGCTGTGGTCGGAGGCGGGAACGAGGATGACGCCTGCCATGTTCTCGGAGACCGCGATCTGCAGGTAGTGGGCCTCCTTCTCCGGGTCGTCGTCGGTGTTGCACAGCACGACCGAGAAGCCGGCGGACTGGGCCCTGTCCTCGACGCTGCGGGCAAGCGCGGTGAAGAACGGGTTCTCGATGTCGGGGATGATGAGCGCGATCACCTCAGAGCTCTGCCGGCGAAGGGTCCTCGCCGTGCGGTTCGGCGTGAATGACAGGCTGGCCGCCGCCTCCCGTACCCGCTCAGCCCGGTCTTCGGACACGGCCCTGCCGTTGAAGACCCTCGAGACCGTGGCCGGCGAGACACCGGCGAGCGCGGCGACGTCGTAGATCGTGGCCATGGTGCCCTTTCATCCGCCTCCGGCTGGGAGACCGGTGCGTTCTTACGCTAGCGCTGGCGCGACCCTCAGGGCCGCAGCGACGGCACCGATGTGCCTATTCGACGAAGCGGATGCCGTTCTGGAGCCTGGTTCGCAGGTCGAAGAGTTCGTTGCCGCCGGCGCGGGCGAGATCGGGGAGCCCTGCACGGAGGAATCCGGGGAGGAACGACTCCCTGATGGCGAGGGTCGCCGCGCCGCGGCTACTGCCCAGCTGGACGTACGGGGCTTCGAGTGCGTTGTCCGGCAGCACGATCGCGAGGCCGGTGAATTTCACCCGGAGCGAGCGGCTGAGCACCTTGGCGCGGGCGGCGAGGTCGTGCATCGGACGGTCGCCGGCGAGAGCCTCACCGATGAGTTCGCCACGTTTGATCTTCACCGCGTCGCCGTAGTCCTCGGAGAGGAGGGCGAACAGACCGGTCGGGCCGAGGACGACGTGGTCGACCTTCTCGTCAGGTGCGCCGGTGGCGACGTCATGCCAGACGGTGAAACCGAGGCCGAGTTCGGCGAGGTTCCTGGCCGTGGCCTCTTCGGCGAGCGCATCGGCGAGAAGGTGGCGGAGCTCCCGAGGGGCCGTGCGCACAAGTGTCGGGTCGTACGGATCGGCATCGACCCCGCGGCCCGCCCATTCGCGCATGAGACGGAGGTAGCGCTCCCGGCGCCAGCCACCCGGATGCCCGTACGAACGGGCGCGGGGGCGTGAGTCCGCCTTCGGTTTCGCCGCGGACGCGGCCCAGGTGTGGTGCTCCTCTGGAGCGTTCGTGCCTGTCGCCCGGCCGCGGTCGTATGCGGCACGGCCTTCTGCTGTGCCGATGCGCTCCCACGCCAGCTGAACGGCGGTGAATCGTGCCGCGTTCCCGCCGGTGTCCGGGTGGGTCTCGCGCATCAGCTTGCGATAGGCACGGCGAAGGTCGTCCTGGCCGGCCGTCGGGCTCACGCCGAGGATTTCGTAAGGCGTCGCCGAGATCGGGCTGTCTGGCATCCGCTCGCTTTCGGGTGGGGAGATCTGCAGTATCCGACGATACCGAGGAAAACTGGGAGGCTGCGGCGACCGCGCCCACGAGGCGAGTGGCGAGCGCCCACCCGCGTGGGTCGAGTCCGGGCGCCAGCGAGCGCATGGGGACCACGGGCCACAACTTCGGAGATTCTCTGGATTATGGCTGTTTCTGGCCTGAACCTCCCCGTTCGACCAAGGATCTCCGAAGTTGGTGACGTCACTCCAGCGGAGCCGCGCGGCGAGCGGAGTGCGTGTCGGCGCGCACCTCTGCCGCCTTCGGGAGGAAGATCCGTGGGTCCATCTTCCATACATCGAAGGACCCCCCGATTTTCCTCCCGAAACCCACGGCCCCGTGCTCGAAAGGCTGCGGCGACTCCGCTTCAGCGGCGCTTCAGCCCGGCTCGGGCAGAATGGCGGGGGAGGTGGTCGGCATGCGGATACTCGTGGTCGAAGACGAAGTACGGCTCGCCGACGGTCTGCGCCGCGGACTCGAAGCGGAGGGCTTCGCCGTCGACGTCGCCCCGACCGGCACCGACGGGCTCTGGCTGGCGCGGGAGAACCAGTACGCGGTCATCCTCCTCGACATCATGCTGCCGGGAATGAGCGGGTACCGTGTCTGCGAAACCCTGCGCGCTGAGAAGAACTGGACGCCGATCCTCATGCTCACGGCCAAGGACGGCGAGTGGGATCAGGTCGAGGCCCTCGACACCGGCGCAGACGACTACCTCACCAAACCGTTTTCGTTCGCGATCCTGCTGGCCAGGGTCCGCGCACTGCTGCGCCGCGGCGCGGCCGAGCGCCCTGTCGTGCTCGAGGCGGGAGACATCCGGGTGGACCCCGCTTCCCGCCGGGTCTGGCGGGGAGACGCCCCGATCGACCTGACCTCCAGGGAGTTCGCCGTGCTCGAGTACCTCATCAGGCAGCGGGGAACCGTCGTGTCCAAGCGCGAGGTGCTCGACAACGTGTGGGACTTCGATTTCGAAGGCGACCCGAACATCGTCGAGGTCTACGTGCGCCACCTGCGCAACAAACTCGACCGTCCCTTCGGTCGTGAGGCGATCGAGACGCTCCGTGGCGCGGGCTACCGTCTGGCAGCGAACGGTGGTTGAGGAGACGACCGCGAGCAAGGGGCAGAAGCGCCGAGGCTCCATCCGCGTCCGGATCGTTCTCGCCGCCACCGCGGTCGTGGCGGTCGCCCTGCTGCTCGGTGCCGTCGGATTCGTCGTGCTGCTCCAGGGCGCCCTGCGCGACGGGGTGCGCGACACCGCAGAGCAGAGCCTGAGCGAACTCACGAACCGTGTCGAAGCATCCGGTCTCGACTCGCTTTCCGACGACAGTGACACCCCCGATCCCGACGATGACGACGATGACGACCCGGCCTCCGAGAGCACCGAGGAGTTCCTCTCGGACTACGACGATGACGAGGCCTTCTTCCAGATCGTCGACGAGTCCGGCGCCGTCGTGGCCGCGAGCGAGAACGTCACCGGGATCGGAACGGTCAGTGCTCCGGCCGAAGGAGAATCACGCACTGTCATCCTGCCGGGCGAGCTCGGCGAGTTCGTCGTCGTCGCCGGAGAGGCGGACGACCTCACCGTGGTCACCGGCCGCAGTCTCGAGACCGTCGGCGAGACCACCGCAACCGTGATCCGTCTGCTCGCCATCGCGTTGCCGGTCCTCCTGCTCTTCGTCGCCCTCACCACCTGGTTCGTGGTCGGCCGTGCGCTACGACCCGTCGACCAGATGCGCCGCGAGGTCGACGACGTGACCGCGGCGAGTCTCGACCGCCGTATCGCCGACCCGGGGACCTCCGATGAGATCGGCCGACTGGCTACGACGATGAACCGGATGCTCGACCGTCTCGACGCCTCACAACGCTCGCAACGGCGCTTCATCTCGGATGCCTCGCACGAGTTGCGATCACCCCTCGCGTCGATGCGCCAGTACGCCGAGGTCGCCCGCGCACACCCCGACCAGGTGGGCGATGGGGAGCTCGCCGATGTCGTCCTCGACGAAGGCGCCCGGCTGGAACGCCTCGTGCAGGGCATGCTCGTGCTGGCGAAGGCCGACGAGCGGACGCTCACTCCGGTTCGGGCCGCCGTCGACCTCGACGATCTCGCGCTGGCAGAAGCGCGGCGGCTCAAGGACACCTCTGGCCTCCGCATCGACACCAGCGGGGTCGGCCCCGCGCGCGTGCTCGGTGACCGCGGCCTGCTCGGTCAGGCACTGCGGAACCTCGCGGACAACGCGGCCCGCCACGCGACCGGGACCGTGCAATTCGAACTCACGGAGTCCGACGGGCAGGTGCTTCTCACGGTGGCCGACGACGGCGATGGCATCCCCGAGGACCAGCGCGAGCGGGTCTTCGAACGGTTCGTGCGGCTCGACGAGGCCCGCGCCCGCGAGTCGGGCGGCAGCGGACTCGGGCTCGCCATCGTGCGGGAGATCGCCACGGCGCACGGCGGTTCCGTGATCGCGACGGTGAGCACGCTGGGTGGTGCGCGATTCGATCTGCGCCTGCCTGCGGCATCCGAGGTGCCTTCCTGAAATTCCGTTCAGGAGGCTTCAGGTCTGCTTCAGCACCTCCCGGGCACAGTGGAACAAACGCCACAAGGAGGCTCTCGTGAAGAAGAAGACCATTTGGATCAGCGCGGCCGTCGCTGCCGTACTCGTGCTCGGTGGAACCGGAGTGGCCGTCGCAGTGACCGACCCGTTCGACGGGGATGACCAGCTCACCGGGACGACACTCGAGAAGGCTTCGAAGGCCGCTCTCGACGAAGTCGGAGAAGGACGCGTCACCGACTCGGATTCGGACGACGATGGCTACGAGGTCGAGGTCACCCGTGAGGACGGCACCGAGGTCGATGTTTCGCTCGACGGCGACTTCGGGGTCGTTCGGGTCGACAACGACCGCGGCGGAGACGACGACACTCGTGGGGACGACGACGACAACACCGGGTCGAACTCGACCAGCAGCGACGACACCAACACGCCCCTGACCGAGGCCGAGAAGGCCAGCGCCACGAAGGCCGCTTTGGCAGAAGTTGCCGGCACCGTGACCGACATCGACCGCAGCGACGACGCGGACCACGCCTTCGAGGTCGAGGTCACACGCACAGACGGAACCGAAGCCGACATCGACCTCGATGAGAAGTTCGTCGTCGTGTTCGTCGACGAGGACGGCTCGGACGACAACTCCAACGACTAAGAGCTGCGTTTCGGGAGGAAATCCCGGGGGTCCATCGACAATACGTCGATGGACCCCTTCCTTTTCCTCCCGAAACCGTCGCGGCGGCGGCAGGGAGCGTTTCCAACCGCGGAGATTGTGCCCTCCTGGCCGCGTCCGGCACCGAAACGGGGTGACGGCATCCGAATCTCCGCAGTTACGAACGGGGCCCGGCGCAAGGGGCTTCTCCGCCCGATGCCGCGCCCGTAGCCTCGACGCATGAGCGACGAGACCCAGAACGACAGCGCGACACCCACCGGCGGCGACCTGAGCGACGCCGAACAGACGGGCAAGGACGTGTCATACAGCCCGTCGAGCGGCCAGGAGACCGAACAGTTGCAGGCCTCCTCGGATTCCGCCGCACTTGACGACCCGGACATCGACGCAGACGACGTCAACGTCCTGCCTGGCACCGGCGGACCCGACGACGTCGGCGATGTCGACGTGGATCCCGGCGAGATCGACCTGCAGGGTAACGCCGGCCTCAGCTGAGTGATCAGGCGTCGCGCTGGTAGACGTCCGGGATGCCGTCTTCGTCGGCATCCCGCTGTGCGTCCTGTTCGATCCGTTTGTAGCGCCGGTTGCGGCTGATCAGCACGACGGATGCCAGGACGGCGGCAAGAACGGATGCCAGCAGGATGCCGACCTTGGCGTGGTCGTTCTCGATGGCGCCCAGTCCGAAGCTGAGTTCGGCGACGAGCAGCGAGACAGTGAACCCGATTCCGCCCAGAAGGCCGATTCCGATGAGGTCGATCCAGGCGAGGGATGCGTCGAGTCGCGCCTTCGTGAACCGGCTCACCAGCCAGGTCGTGGCGACGATCCCCAGCGGTTTGCCGAGCACGAGCGCCACGATGATGCCGATGGTGACCGGGTCGAGCAGTGCTGAGGTGAATCCCTCCACCCCACCGAGAGCGACACCCGCCGCGAAGAACGCGAAGACCGGCACGGCGAATCCGGCGGAGATCGGTCGGAACCTGTGCTCGAAGATCTCGGCGAGGCCCGGTCCGGCGTCTGGCCCTCCGCTCGCCTGACTGCGGATGACGGGGACGGCGAAGCCGAGCACCACGCCCGCAATCGTCGCGTGTACGCCCGAAGCGTGCAGGAGTCCCCAGGCGATCAGCCCCAGCGGAAGGAGGATCAGCCAGGCCGCCGAGGCGTGGAGCCCGAAGAATCGGCGGTAGCGGTGAGCGAGGAACGCGTACACCGCTACAGGGATCAGGAACAGGACGAGCGGCAGAATCACGATCTCCTCCGTGTAGAACACGGCGATGATGGTGATCGCGAGCAGGTCGTCGACGACGGCGAGGGTGAGCAGGAAGATGCGCAGGGCGCTCGGCAAGTGTGAGCCGATGATCGCGAGAACGGCGACGGCGAATGCGATGTCTGTCGCG
Organism: Mycetocola sp. Y719; assembly: GCF_056713205.1. Taxonomy (NCBI): domain Bacteria; kingdom Bacillati; phylum Actinomycetota; class Actinomycetes; order Micrococcales; family Microbacteriaceae; genus Mycetocola; species Mycetocola sp. Y719. Next base: position 424,434 of record NZ_JBWYGY010000003.1, read on the forward strand.
GTCGGGATCGCCCAGCCACGGATGGCTTCCGGGTCGCCGGCGTTGATGGCGGCGTAGATCAGGGCGGGGACGACGACTCCGCCGATCGCTGCCGCTACGGGGATGACGGCCTTGCTGAACTGGCGGAGATCACCGGCGATGAACTCCCGTTTGAGCTCGAGGCCGACGAGAAAGAAGAAGATCGCCAGGAGACCGTCGGATGCCCACTGCCCGAGAGTGAGGTCGAGGTGCCATGGTTCGTACCCGACCCGGAAATCCCGGAGGGCGAAATAGCTGTCGGCGGCGGGGGAGTTCGCCCACACCACGGCGATCACCGCGGCGGCGAGGAGCAGCATGCCCCCGACCGTCTCCTTGCGGAGAATGTTCCCGATCCGCAGGGCCTCGGCGTAACTGCCGGGGCCGAAGACTGGGCGGGTGGGCTGGGGAGAACGGGCGGTCACGAGGACTCCTTGCTGACGGGTCACGAAATCATTGCCGACCAGACTTCCCGGCTCACCAGCTTCGACTCTACCGTCAGCCGCCTGCCCGGGTCAGGGTCGAAGGTCGCATGCGTCGCTCAGCGCGCCGGCCGCATCGACGAGGGCGGCCGTGCCGCGACGGGCGCTCAGTTCGGACAGCGCGGCATAGACAGCCGTCTTCTCACCGTTTTCCTCGGCGCGTTTGGCGGTGCGGACGAGGTACTCGCCGAAGAAGACGCTGTCGCGGTGTTCACCTAGGGTGTCCTGCACCCGCACACCGGCCGACGCGGCGGCGGCGGCCCGCCGGAGGCCCGCCGCACTGACGATCTCGGCGGCATACCGGAGCCGTCGGCCGGCCTTTCGCACCGCGTGCAGCTGGGATTCGAGCTCTCCGCCGGCTGCGCCGACGGCATCCGATCGTTTCCGCAGGCGGTGCACCTCACGCCCCAGCACCTTTTTGACGACTTTTTTCGCGGGCTTCGACGCGGCATCCGTCAGCGGAGGGGATGCGACGAAGGCGTCGAGGTCGTCGAGAAGGCGGTAGTACTCGGTCGAGGACAACACGTCGCGCAGCCGCTGGTGTGCGGTGTCGTAGCGCGAACGGGCGCCGTCGACGAGCCGCGACCTGGCCTCGGCGTCTGAGCTGACGAGTTCGTCGAGCAGCGACTCGGCCCTGAGCCCCTGCACCTCGAGGTCGCGCGCCTCACCAAGGGCGGACCCGATCCGTCCGAGGCGATCCCGAAGATCGTCCGCGACCTCACGGTCGAAGAGGCGCCGGTACGCGGCGAGCACACTGCGCAGCCGCCGCACGAGCGTGCGCATGCGGTGCACCGCATCGGGTGCGTCGGCGCGAGCAGCGGGGTCGGCGTGTTTGAGCGTCTCGACGAGTTCCGCGATGGCGGGGAGGAAGACAGCGGATGCCGTCCCGTCGGCGGCTGCATCGCCCGCGTCGTCGCCGGCTGAGGGAGTCACCTCGGTCAGCGAGTTCACACCGAGGGCACGCGCCACCTTGGCCACGCTCGACGACGGGTGGGCTCCGGCCTCGGCGATCACGCCTTCGATCTGGTCGAGGAGTGCCGTGCGTCCTTCTTCGGTGTCCGGGGCGCCGTCGAGGAGTTCGACCTCCCACTCACGCCAGCTGCGTTCTCCTCCGCGGCGGACATCCGTCGCCGTCACCTCATCGTCGGCGATCTCGACGACCCCGGCGCCGTCGGCAGCGACGAGGTGGATCGCCGTGCGTCTGGTCGAGATGCGGGCCAGCGGTGTGAGGTCACGGTCGCGCACCCACGCGCGGACCGGTTCGAGGATCTCATCCGGCACTGTCCCGGTGTCGTCGCCGAGGGGCCAGTGCTGTTCCGTGCGTCCCTCAGCGGCAGGCTTCTTGATGTGCCAGCCCGCGTCGCCACCGCCCGTGCGCCGTCGGACGACGATCCGCCGCACGGCGAGGTCGAGTCGTTCGGTGTCGTAGTAGACGGCCTCCAGGTCGACCGGTTCGCGGATGTCGACCGTCGCGATCCCGTTCACGGAGCTGAGGTCAGGGACCTCCGCGCCATCCTCGACGTCGTACTTGCGCTCGATCTCGCTTTGGGAGTGGCCGGCGGGGGCGGAGTTCGTCATACCCCTTGTCTACCGTGTCGGCGGGCGGGCGGCCACCAGCGCCGCAGCCGCGCAACCGCTTGCGCGGGTGTTCCGGCTCCGCGCGGGTGTTTTTTCGCCCGCGCGGAGCCGATTCACCCGCGCGAACCCGCCGGCAGCGCCCGGGCAGCACAGAAGCAGTCGCTCAGCGTTCCAGTCGCACCGGGTCGATGAGCGTTCCTACCAGGCTGCGAACCCACCACTGTCGGGTTTCCCGGCGCTCGGCCCAGGTCGAATACCGGTAGCGGAACGCGCGCGCCCGGATCCACGTCGGCGCCGCCTCCTGGAATGGGTTGTACCGCAGCAACCTCAGCGTGCGCTCGTCGCCGTCGAGCAGCCGGTAGATCAGCATCTGGAACCAGCGGGTGTCCGGCGACCCGAGCGCGAGAAACCACATCAGCCAGTCGAGCCTGAGGTGGTACGGCGCAACCTGCGGCGGCATCCGCTTCACATCGCCCGGTTTGCCCTTGAATTCGTACGGCAACCACTCGCTGTCGGGTCCGGGGCGCTCATCGGCGCAGCCCTCGATGATCACCTCGATCCGCACCTTGGTGACGGTGCCGAACGCCCCGTACGCGTTGACGAGGTGGTACCGGTTGAAACTCGCGTTCATCAGCTGGTGGCGGGCGAAAAGGTTGGCGAGCGGGCGCCAGCTGAGCACGAGGAGGAACGCCGTCGCAACGATCACGAGGACATCGAACCAGAGGGGAGTGGGCAGGAACGCCGTGTCGGGGCCGAAGCCGGGGATCACGGCCCGGATCGTCCCGTCATCGATCGCGCAGAACGCAAGCACGATGGTGATCCAGTTGAGCCACGCGAAGTTACCGGTGACCACCAGCCAGAGCTGGGTGGCGATGATGATGAGCGCTGCGACGGGTGCCACGGGCTGGGGTGCGAAGAGGAAGAACGGCACGACGAGTTGCGCGAAGTGGCTGCCGAGCACTTCTCCGCGGTGGAACAGTTTGGGCAGATGGTGCACGAACCAGCTGACGGGGTTCGGCATCGGCTGCGTCTCGTGGTGGTAGTACAGGGCGGTGAAGTCGCGCCACTCGCGCCCGCCGCGCATCTTGATCATGCCGGCGCCGAATTCGAGTCGGAAGACGAGCCAGCGCAGGAAGAGGATGATCAGCAGCGGTGGGGCGACCTGGTCCGAGCCCAGGAACGCGACGATGAACCCGGCTTCGAGCAACAGGCTTTCCCAGCCGAAGCTGTAGAAGGTCTGCCCGATGTTCACGATCGACAGGTAGGCCGCCCACAGCGCCAGGAAGACGACCATCGGAAGCCAGGGTGGTCCTGACTGGGGCAGGCCGACCACGACGGTCGCCGCGATCCCTGCGCCGGCCGAGGCGATGCCGAGTAAGAAGTTGTCGCTGTACCGCCAGTGGAACACGCTCGGCGACTGCCGGTACGAGATCCGGTTCAGGAACCATGGCGCCGGGAGCAGCCCGCGCTCTCCGAGCAGCGCGGGGAACTGGTACGCGGCAGACACGAACGCGATCAGGTACAGCGCCGCGATACCGCGTTGCAGGACCTGGCGGGCGAGTTCATAGTCCCCGGCGGCGAACCACTCCATCTCCCTGCCGACGTTAGACCTGCGGCCACACCCGGTTCAACGGGTCGCGCGGGTGCGGCTGCAGCCCCGTGATTGTCAACGGGTAGAGGGCCGCAGATGTCGCGGCGTACCGTGCGATCAGCGCCCGGCGCGATTCTGCCGCGCGTCTCACACGATCCGAGGGAGACCCAGTCATGACATTCAGCGACGACGACATCGCGACCCCGGCCAACCGCACCGTCCCGGTGGACACCTTCATTCCGGCCGACGACGATGACATGAAGACGATCGCCCGACTGGTGAAGTCGGCGAAGATCGCGCTGCTCACAACCATCACGTCCACCGGCCACCTGCACAGCCGCCCGCTTGCGACGCAGGAGACCGACTTCGACGGCGATCTCTGGTTCTTCACGCAGGACCCCAGTTCGAAAGTCGACGACATCCGTGCGCACAACCAGGTCAATGCCGCGTTCGAGTCCGGCAAGGGTTACCTCTCGATCGCGGGAACAGCAACGGTCGTGCACGACAGGGCCAAGGTCGACGAGCTGTGGACACCGGCGGTCGAGGCATGGTTCCCCGACGGCAAGGACGACCCCACCGTCGCCCTGATCAAGGTCAATGCGGAATCCGCGGAATACTGGGCAACCAATGAGCCCGGAGTCGTGACGATGTTCAAGATCGCCAAAGCGGTCGTGACCCACACGCAGCCAGACGTCGGCGACAACAAATCGGTGGACCTCTAGACCGTCCGGGGCGGACGCGGCGAGCGCTGCACACGGTCAGATGTCGAGGTAGTCTTCGGCGGCCATCCACCTGACGCCGCGTTTGTGGCTGAGGAGTTGCGCCCGCACCACCACTCCTTCCGCCCGGCACGCCTCGTGCAGGTGCTGGGCCCAGGCGCAGTCGGACTGGGTGAGTCGGTCGCCCGCGTACCGCTCCCACACGAAGATCACCTGAGCGGCACCGGCGACCTCGACGATCTCCCTCACCCGCGCGGCAAAGATGGCTGCGTTGCCGTCGCCAGGGCTGGAGGGGTAGTCCGCCATCGGGAGGATCAGCGGCACCTGAACGCTGTCCTCGTCGAGGAACAGCATCCACACCTGCCGTCGACAGGCGCGGCCGACGATCGCCCGCACTCGCTGTTCGATGAGCTCGTCGGTGACGAGCGGTTCGTTCTCCGCCGTTTCGGCTCTGATTTCGGTCATGCCCACCATGGTGAGCTTCGCGGATGCCGTGCGCCGTCGCATCCGCTTTCTGTGGAGAAACGGATGCCTGTGGAGAACACGTAGATTGAGAGCATGACGGCTGAGATCCCCGACCACCTGCTGCACCTCGTCACCGCCCCGAACTTCGGGAGCCTGGCCACCGTCCGCCCGGACGGCACCGCCCAGGTGAACCCGATGTGGTTCGAGTTCGACGGAGAGAACCTGCTCTTCACCCACACGACCAAGCGGGCGAAGTACCGCAACCTGCAGAAGAACCCGTCGATGGCGTTCTCGGTGTTCGACCCGGAGAATCCGCTGAGCTACGTCGAGCTGCGCGGTGCGCTCTCGGAGGTACGGGAGGATCCGACCGGTGCGTTCTACGTTCGGCTCGGCAAGCGCTACGGCAACGCCGCACAGGTAGCTCCGCCGGACAAGGCCGACCGCGTCATCCTCGTGATGGCGATAACGAAGGTCATCGGCCGCTGAGGCGAAAACGTGTTCGCGCGCGCGAATCGGCTCCGCGCGGGTGATTTTTCACCCGCGGGAAGCCGAACCACCCGCGCGAAACGCGGTTACTGCAGACCTACGGCTTCTGGCCCTCGTGCTCGCCCTCGGCGATCTCCTCGACGAGCTTGGCGTTGAACGCCGGCAGGTCGTCCGGGGTACGGCTCGAGACGAGCCCGCTGTCGACGACGACCTCTTCGTCGACCCAGCTGGCGCCGGCGTTGGTGAGGTCGGTCTTGAGGCTGGGGTAGCTGGTGAGCTCCCTGCCGCGGACGACGTCGGCCTCGATCAGCAGCCAGCCGCCGTGGCAGATCACGCCGACCGGCTTGTGGTCCTCGAAGAATGCGTGCGCGAGCGCGACGGCATCGGCGTCCATGCGCAGGTGATCCGCGTTCACGACTCCACCGGGGAGCACGAGCGCGTCGAAGTTGTTGGAGGTCGCTTCGGCCGCCCGTACGTCTACCTGCTGGGTGTGCCCGTTCTTCCCCGTGACGGTGCCGATCTCTGGCGAGACGAGAACTGCGTCTGCGCCGGCATCCGTCACCGCCTGCCAGGGGCTCGTGAGTTCCGAGTCCTCATAACCGTCCGTGAGGAGGAAGGCGACCTTCTTGCCTGTGAGTGTTTCTGTCATGGTGCTCCTTTCCGGCTCGCCACGTTACGCGGGAGCTCCAGAAAGGCCGAGGGCCTTGACAGGCATCCGGAGGAATTGCGATCGCCACGAGCGGATGCCGTGGTGCCGGCTTCTCTGAACCGCCCTAGTCGCCGCTCGTGGCCGCGTAGTTGAAGCGGTGCTCGGGATCGAGCGTTGCCAGGACCTTCCCCATCACGCGGTTGAGGTCTGCGACATCCTCGGCGGTGAGCGGATCGATGACGTTCTCACGGACCGTGTGGACGTGCCCGGGAGCAGTCGCAACGACCTTCTGCCACCCGGCGTCGGTCAGCGTTGCGTTCGTCGCCCTGCGGTCTTCCGCGCACGCGGTGCGCTCGATGAACCCGCGCTTCTCGAGCCGTGAGACCACGTGTGACAGCCGGGGGAGCGTTGCGTTCGTCGCGAACGCGAGCCCCGTCATCCGCAGCGTCTTGCGCGGAGCCTCCGAGAGCATGGCGAGCACGAAGTACTCGAAGTGGCTGAGGTCGGCGTCGCGCTGCAGCTGTGAATCGAGCACGCCGGGCAGCAGTTCGACCACGGCGACGAACTTCGTCCACGCCTGGAGTTCCTCTGTCGTCAGCCAGCGCACATCATCCATGCCCCTATTCTAGCAAATACTTGACGCTACAACTAATGTGTCCTATCGTTACTTGTATCAACAACTAATCGGGCCGCCGCCCGAGACTCAAGGAGAACAGCATGACAAGTGTCACCATCATCGGAGCAGGCAACATGGGCTCGGCCATCGCGGGAATCGCGCTCGAAGGCGGCAACACTGTGCAGGTCCTCGCCCGAGACACCGAAAAGGCCGCGGTCAGCGAGCAGGTCACCGCCGGTACCGTCGGCGACGCGATCACCGGTGACGTCGTCATCCTCGCCCTCCCCTACCCCGCCGTCGCCGATGTGCTCGCTGCATACGACGGTCAGCTCGACGGCAAGATCCTCGTCGACCTCACCAACCCGCTCGACTTCGCCACCTTCGACGACCTGGTCGTTCCGGCCGACGGCTCCGCTGCCGCCGAGATCGCCGCGCAGGTCCCTGGAGCCCACGTGCTCAAGGCGTTCAACACGAACTTCGCGGCAACCGTCGCAACCGGTTCGGTCGGCGACCAGGACACCACCGTGCTCATCGCCGGTGACGACGCAGCAGCCAAGGCCACCCTTGCGGCGATCATCCAGGGCGGCGGCCTCACCGCCGTCGACGCCGGTTCCCTCAAGCGTGCCCGCGAACTCGAAGCCGTCGGCTTCCTGCAGCTGACCCTGGCCGTGGGAGAGAAGACCTCCTGGAACACCGGATTCGCGCTCGTCAAGTAACACCCCGCTCTCCAGCCGATAGCGCCGGAATACGGCGATCCTGCTGGCCAGATGGCCTCGCTCCGCACCCTGCGGAGCGAGGCCATCGGTGTCTCACGACGTGGGATCGGACAGCCCGGAAGTCAAGTCGTCGTCGAGTTCAGTCTCCGCCCGTACAATGAGCAAGCAGCGCCGATATCCGTCGAGTCGCTCGCGCTCTCTCGCTGAAGTGACAGCGCATTCTTCGCCCCCCTGGTGGGCGACCCATCGGGAAGGGTGGCGATCATGACGACAGTTAACAAGCATCACGCAACGAAGACCGAGAACTCCGTCGATGCGTTCCGCCGCGACGATCCGATCACCGCGTCGATGCCGATCATCAGCGAGACCCCCGAACTCGTGCTCCTCTCCAACGGCACGCGCGCGAACCGCTTCAGCCGCGACGACGTCGTCCTGCGCAAAGGCGAGTACACCCTGATCAACGGGCACCTGACCCCGCGCGAGTCGGCGATCACCGACATCCTCTCGCTGCGTCGCGTCCTCGAACGCCACGAGATCCCCTACCTCCTCGTCCGCGGCAGCCACGACAATCTCGTGATCGCCGTCGACCGCAAGTGCCGCAAGCAGTTGAGCGCGGCATTCTCCGAAGCCTTCGCCGATGAACCCTTCTACGCCAAGGTTCTCGACCCTGCTTCGATCAACAGCGGCAAGCGGTCGAAGAAACAGGATGCCCCGTCGGTCCTCCTCGCGGACGGTGCGCTGACGACCTACCGCAAGGCATCCGTCTTCCGTCTCTACCGGCCCAGGATCGAGCCGATCGGCCGCCTGCGCTACGGCCCGGATACTGCGGTGCAGCTGGAACTGTGGCGGTTCGGCGAAGACGAGATCGTCGCGCCGGTCGAGAACGCGCTCATGCGGCGCTGGCTTCCGCGGTCGGAGGCCCTCGAAGACACTGTGGAGATGTTCGGGCAGACCTGGCCGACCCTGCAGAACATGTTCGCCGAACTCGCCAGCGACGTGAGCTTCGACATCGACATGGTCTTCTCGTGGGTCGACGGGTCAAGCGCCGAGTTCCAGCGTGCCCGCGCCAAACGGATGCAGAGCTACGTCGTCGGCGACGGTGACGACTCGGATGCCCGATTCCGCCAGATCAACGAACTCAAGTACGCGCTCCGCAGCGTCTACATGTTCGCGCCGTGGGTCCGTCGCATCTTCATCGTGACCGACTCCCCGCGTCCGGAGTGGCTCGCAGAGCACCCGTCCGTCACCCTGGTGCGCAGTGAGGACCACTTCGCCGACCTGAGCGTGCTGCCGACCCACAACTCACACGCCGTCGAGGCCCAGCTGCACCACATCGACGGACTCGCCGAGCACTTCCTCTACTCGAACGACGACATGTTCATCGGCCGGCCGATCAAGCCTGAGGTGTTCTTCTCCCCCGGGGGAATCACGAAGTTCGTCGAGGCATCCACTCGCATCGGTCTCGGCGAGAGCGACCCTTCGCGTAGCGGATTCGAGAACGCCGCCCGCGTCAACCGTGAGCTCCTCCGCGAGCGGTTCGGCAAGGTCACCACGAGGCACCTCGAACACTCCGCCGCCCCGCTCCGCAAGAGCGTGATGCAGGAGCTCGAGAACGAGTTCCCCGAAGAGTTCCGTCGCACAGCCGCCAGCCGGTTCCGGTCGGCGACGGACATCTCGGTCACGAACTCGCTGTACCACTACTACGCGCTGATGATCGGCAAAGCGGTCGTGCAGACCAACGCGCGGGTGAAGTACATCGAAACGACGCTGCGCTCGGCGCTGCCGTCGATGGAGCGACTCCTGAAACGCCGCGACCAGGACATGTTCTGTCTCAACGACGGCTCCAAGCCCGAGATCTCGGTCGAAGAGCGCACCCAGGCCGTCACCGAGTTCCTCGAGCACTACTTCCCGTTCGCTGCGCCGTGGGAGACCGAGGTCGCCCTGCACTCGAGCGAGCACTCGGCGACGGATGCCGGCTGACAGGCGTTCGTAGCGCTCGATCGGTCCTGAAGGGCGACCCGGCCCGGCGATCGGTCCCAAGAGGCGATTCGTCGTCGAGCGACCTTTTCGGACCGTTCGGTCGCCGGGGATCTCGACAGGCTCGATCACCGGAGCGGACGTGACCAGCGGTTCGGTCGCGTCGACACGTACTCACCTGTTCCGGACCCGCTCACCTGGTGCGCCGGGTGAGTGCGTCCGGAACGCGTGAGCGGACGCGGTTCGGGCCCTCAGCGCAGGATGGGGATCGATTCCGTCGGCGGTGCGCTCGGCACCACGAGTGATTCGAGGACGGGGTGGGCGAGGCGCACGGCCTCATCGAACTTCACGCCGAGCGCCGACAGCCGACGCGCACTCTCGGCGGCGTCGATGTAGTCGAGAGTCGGGAAGCTGCCGAGCGGAACGACCGAGTGCAGCACCGTGTTCGGGTAGACGTGGACGAGATTGAAGGCCCGAGCCCCGTCGCGACCGCGCGTGCCGCCGATCGGCACGGTGAGGTCCTGGGTGTAGCAGGTGGCCGACGCGACCGACACCGGGATGCCCGCGAATGTCGCCGTCGATGAATAGTGCAGGTGCCCGGCCAGGATGCTCCGAACATCCGTTCCTTCGAGCACTTCGGCAAGGCCGGCCTGCTCACGGAGTTCGACGCTCGCCGCGAGATCGAGCATGCTCGGGACCGGCGGGTGGTGCATGGCGAGGATCGTACCCTCAGGTGCGGGAACGGAGAGTTCCTCAGCGAGCCAGTCGAGCTGGTCTCCGGTCACTTCGCCGTAGTGGTGGCCGGGAACCGTGGTGTCGAGGGTGATGATGCGCAGCCCGTTGATCTCATAGACGCGGTCCACCGGGCGCTGGGTCGGTACTTCGTTGAACAGGCCGGCGCGGAAGGCTTCGCGGTCGTCATGATTGCCCATGACCCAGATGACCGTGGCGCCGAGTCGGGCTGCGGCCGGGTCGACGATGGCCCGGATACGTTCGTACGCCTCGGGCTCACCTCGGTCGGCCAGGTCACCCGTGAAGACGATGGCTTCAGGGCGACCCCCTGAGGCTTCGAGCTCGGCGAACAGCTGTTTGAGGTGCGTCTCGCTGTCGACCTGACCGTAAAGCTTGCTGCCCCCGGCAAGCAAATGTGTGTCGCTGATGTGAAGGATGAAATGATCCGGCCTCGGATACTCGGCCGTTCGGGTAGTCACAATCCGTCCAATCGGGTTTGGCGGTGGTGCTCGTTTCCTCACACCATGGTGCGTTAAGGCCCTATTCGACCAGAGTATTCCGAACGATTCGTGAACGCCACGCGTCTACGCGCTGGACAAACCCCGACTTCGGGTGTGGCGGCGACCCGAGTTCGGGTGTCGTCGGACGCAGTCAAGGGGTCGCTCGGTTCCGAATCACGGTGTCATACTGACGACCAATGACTCAGCCAGATGCACTCGTGATCGGCGCCGGCCCGAACGGACTCGCAGCCGCCGTGACCCTGGCGAGGGCCGGCGTCTCGGTCCGCGTCTACGAGCGTGAAAGCACCATCGGGGGCGGTTCGCGGACCTCAGAACTGACGCTTCCCGGCTTCCGGCACGACGTCTGCTCCGCCGTGCATCCGATGGCATACGCTTCCGGCTTCTTCCAGCACTTCGGGCTCACCGACCGCCTCGACTTCGTCAACCCCGAACTCGCATACGGCCACCCGCTCGACCATGGACAGGCCGGGCTCGCCTGGCGCTCCCTCGACCGCGCGGCCGACGGCCTCGGCGCAGACGGACCGGCCTGGAAGCAGCTGTTCGGACCGCTCTCGGCGCACGCGGATGGCATCGCCCAGTTCACATCCACCTCCCTGCTGCGTGTGCCGAAGCATCCGATCACACTCACCAGGTTCGGGCTGCGCGCTCTCGAGCAGGGCAGCCCATTCTGGAACGTCCGGTGGAAAGGGGATGTCGCTCCCGCCCTTCTGACCGGAGTGCTCGCCCATGCCATCCAGCCGTTGCCTGGCCTGGCCCCGACCGCAGCAGGACTCGTGCTCGCCGCGTACGCACACGCGGGCGGCTGGCCGATCCCCGTCGGCGGAAGTCAGGGCATCGTCGACGCAATGGCAGCGGATGTCGTCGCCCACGGCGGCGAGATCATCACCGACCATGAGGTGACCAGCCTGCGCGAACTGCCGCCGAGCCGCGCCGTGCTCTTCGACACCAGCCCCCGCGCCCTGCAGAAGATCGCCGGGAATCGCCTGCCCGATGGATACTCCAGGCGGCTCGGCCGGTTCTCATACGGCAACGCCGTCGCCAAGGTCGATTTCGCCCTCTCAGGTCCCGTGCCGTGGACCAACCCCGAACTCGCCCTCACCGGAACGCTTCACCTTGGCGGAACCCGCGCCGAAATCGCCCGTTCCGAGCGCGACGTCGCCCGCGGCAAGCATCCGGAAAACGCCTACGTCCTCGTCTCGCAGCCGAGCAGCTTCGACCCCACCAGGGCACCCGAAGGCAAACACGTGCTCTGGGCGTACACACACGTTCCCGCCGGGTCGACGGTGAACCGGACCGAAGCCGTGATCAGCCAGATCGAACGTTTCGCTCCCGGCTTCAGGGACACGATCCTCGCCTCGGCGTCGAAGACCGCCATCGAATACGAGCACTACAACCCGAACTACATCCGCGGAGACATCTCCGCGGGTGATGTGAACCTGCCGCAGTTGCTGGCGCGCCCGCTGCTGTCCGCGCAGCCCTGGCGGACGCCGCTGGAGGGTGTCTACCTCTGCTCGTCCTCGACCCCGCCAGGCCCCGGGGTCCACGGCCTGCCCGGCTGGAACGCGGCGCTCCTCGCGCTGCGTGATGTTTTCGGTCTGTCGACCCCGCCGTCACTGGCGCCAGACGCCACACACGAATCGTAGGAGAAGTCATGTCCGTCAACTATCGCTACATCGAAGCCACTCCTGAAGAGGTGTTCGCGGTGCTGGCGAACGGCTGGCTCTACCCGAGCTGGGTGGTCGGCGCCTCACGTATGCGCGATGTCGACGACGCCTGGCCCGCAGAAGGCGCGCGGATCTTCCACTCCTTCGGCGTCTGGCCGTTCCTCATCAACGACTCGACCTCGGTCCTCGAGTGGGACCCGCCCCGTCACATGAAGATCAAGGCGAGGGGCTGGCCGATCGGCGAGGCACACGTGACCCTCGACGTGAAACCGCGAAAAGACGGATGCGTCGTCCGCATCGGTGAGGACGCCGTCCGCGGGCCGGGCCGCTACATCCCGGGTCCGATCCGCCAGACGATGCTTCACGCCCGCAATACAGAGACGCTCCAGCGACTCGCGTACCTCGCCGAGGGCGGCGCGACCGCGAACTGAAGCGACCTCTCAGCCCTGGAAGTCCTCCGGGTCGACGTCGTTGAGGAACTTGCGGAACTCCTCGAGCCGTTCCTCCTCGACTGCCGGGCTCAGCCCTTCGTCGGTGTCGACGACGCCAGCGACCACGAGCACCTCGTCGTCGACCCAGATGGGTGCGTCCGCGCGCGCCGCGATGGCGATCGCATCCGAGGGCCGCGAATCGATGACCAGCGACCCGTCTCTCGTGCGGAGCGTGATCTCTGCGTAGAACGTGCCGTCCTCGATCTTCGTCACCTCGACCCGGTCGACCGAGGCACCGACCGCCTCGATCAGGGTGTTCATCAGATCGTGGGACAGTGGCCTCGGCGCTTCGGCGCCTTCCACCGCGATGAGGATGGATGTCGCCTCCGATGCACCGATCCAGATGGGAAGCATCCGCCCGGTGCCCGCCACCTCGTCCAACGGCTTCAGCAAGATGACCGGTTGGGCGCTGGAGTCCAGCGCGACGCCGACGATGCGAACCTGAACCATGGCAACCTCCCGTGACGGCAACGGGTCTGATCCTTCATGTTAGGCGGCAGGGCCTCGTCGCGTCAGGGGTCCGGCCGACTATCGGGCAGGGCGCGACGGCCGACTAGACGAGTTCCCGGGCCAGGAAGGCCGCCTCGGTACGGCTGGATGCCCCGAGCTTGCGGAGGATCGCAGACACGTGCACGCTCGCCGTCTTGGCGCTGATGAACAACTGCTCGCCGATCTGCTTGTTGCTGAGGCCTTGGGCGATGAGTTCGAGGACCTGCCGTTCGCGGGCGGTGAGCTCGGTGGCATCCGTCACCGGCTTCGGCTGGCCGCCGTCGAGCGGGATGCCGGCGCGCGCGGCGACCGCCCGGGCTTGTGCGCTGACCAGGCCGGCACCGAGCAGGCCGGCTTCGGCAATGGCCGCCTGCAGGGCGGATGCCGCCTCTGCCCTGTCGCCGGACTCCGCGTGCGCCCGCCCGAGCCTGAGCAGCACATAAGCGTGGAGGTGTGCGGGAGCTGCGGTGTTGCCAGCGACCGCATCGACGGCCCGCTGCCAGGCATCCGGGTCGGTTCCTGTGCCGTCTGTGCCCGACAGTTCGGCGTGGAAGAGGGGAATCCACACCGGGCTCGTCGGCCAGAAATCGAGCTCGTCGGCAAGTTCGCGCATGCGGGCCTCGGCCGCCGCGTCTTCGCCGGCTGGGAGCGTGTCACCGCCCGCGCGGAGCACGGCGAGCACACGGGCCGCCGCGGCGAGCAGTGGCAGATCGTAGCCAGGGTATTGCCGATGGTCGTCGCCGAGCAACACTGAGACGTCGGCCCAGGCCTGCTTCGGGTCGCCGCGCTCCAGGTTGAGTTCTGCGGCCATCCTCGCGTGGCCGAGTTCCACCTGCATCTCGACCTGTGCGAGGGCGAGGAAGCCGGAGCGCAGTCCTTTGTACAGCTTCGCTGCGCCTGCGACGTCGCCTCGCCACATCATCAGGAAGATCCTGGCGCGCTGGAGGTAGGCGTTGAAGACGGGCGACGGCAGGAGCGTGAGGGCGCGGGCGACCAGCCGTTCGGCGCGCTCCCAGTCCCCAAGCGCGATGAGCGGATCGACGGCGTTGGATTGCAGGATGATGCCCGTGCTGCGTTCGACACCCAGCTCGTGTGCGAAGGCGATGCCGAGTTCGGCGATCCGCAGCGCCTCGGGGTAGTGGCCGAGGAGGTATTCGGCATCCGAGGCGTTCACCCGGTAACGGAGCATCGCGCTCGTGTCACTCTCGGCCAGCCGGCGGGCGTTCTCGAGGTGCCGGTACCCCTCCTCGATCCTGCCGGAGTCGATCATCGCCGCACCGTAGATGTTCGAGGCGATTGACGCGTGCCGGTCGGAGCCAGCCGCGCGGGCTTCCTCCAGCCCCTCCAGCGCCACCGAAGCGCCCTCGGTGAAGCGAGCTTCGATCATGAGCCGGCCGGCGAGCCCGGTGAGCATCGCCGAGCGCAACTCCGTTGCCGTCAGCGTCGAACCCGCCAGTCCGGATGTGCCGGCCAGACCTGTCGACCCCGGGGGGACGAGTTCGAGGGCCTCGCGGAGCAGTTCGATCGAGCCCGGTTTGCCCATGTTGCCGAGGTACATCGCTTTGTCCCGCAGCAGTCGGGCGTAGCGGAATGCGTCGTCGCGCGGGCATTCCTGCAACGCGAGGTTGACCATCGCCAGCGATCGTTCGCCTTCACCGGCGTTGCGCAGTGCCGAGGCCGTCTGGGCGATGAGGTCGATCTTCTTGCGATTCGCGACGGTCTCGGCATCCGGAACCTGGTCCCACAGTTCCAGGGCTCGCTCACCCATCTGCGCGGCCGTTCCGTAAGCGTAGGTCGCGCGCGCCTCGGACATCGCACGAAGGGAGGCCGGGAACGCCTTCGCCGCGTCGTGGGCGGCGAGCCAGTGGTACGAGATCTCCGTCGCCACCCGCCGTTCGTCTGCGACGGCCTCGAGCGCTTCGGCGAAGCGGGTGTGGAAGCGAGTGCGTTCCCCTGGCAGGAGGTCGGCGTGGATCGCCTCACGGACGAGCGCGTGCCTGAAGGCATAACTGCGCTCGTCGGCGAGAAGGATGTTCGCGAGCA
The DNA here is from genome assembly GCF_056713205.1 of Mycetocola sp. Y719. Classification (NCBI taxonomy): domain Bacteria; kingdom Bacillati; phylum Actinomycetota; class Actinomycetes; order Micrococcales; family Microbacteriaceae; genus Mycetocola; species Mycetocola sp. Y719. The sequence goes on from NZ_JBWYGY010000003.1 coordinate 439,668, forward strand.
CGGCCTCGCGCGCTGCCCTATCGAGCACATCAGCGTCGCCGTGGTAGACCGTCATCAGCAGTTCATGGTCGACCCGGACACCACCGGCCGACAGCAGCCGGAGCACATGCTGAGTGTCGTCGCTGAGTCGTTCGTAACGGGCCAGGAGCAGTTCGCGGAGCGTCCACGGGAGGTCGCCCTCACAGGTCTCGTCGAACCCGACGAGTTCTTCGACGAAGAACGGGATGCCCTCGCTCCGGGAGAAGACGCTGTCGAACACTTCGTCGTCTGGCAACGTGCCGAGGATCTCGTGCACCTGGCGCTGGACCTCCGGGCGGCTGAGCCGTTGCACCTCGATGCGCGTGATGCTGCGGGACCGCTCCAGTTCGGAGATGAGGCCCCTGAGCGGATGCCCCCTGGGCACGTCTTCGGTGCGGACGCTGAGGACGACGAGGATCCGGCCCCTGCTGAGTCCGCGCAGCAGGAAGCGGAGGAGGTTGAGAGTGGCGTCATCGGCCCAGTGCAGGTCTTCGATCACGACGACGACCGGTGTGGTCAGCGACACGGTCTCGAGCACGACGGCGACGGTCTCGTGCAGCCGGTTGAGCCCTGTGCCCGAGCGGTCGAGGTCGGCGTCGCCGAGTTCGGGGAGGAGCGCAGTGAGGGCTCCGCGGCCGGGACCGCCGGCCTCGAGCACGGTGTCGGCTCCGATCTGGCTGACCAGGGAACGGAGCACGCCCTTGATCGGCGCGTACGGTGCGCCGACCGCGCCGAGGTCGACGCACTGCCCGGCGAGGACAAGTGCCTCCTCTGACGCCGATGCCAGGAACTCCTCGAGCAGGCGCGTCTTGCCGATGCCCGCCTCGCCAGACACAAGAACGCCCTGCGGCAGGCCGAGCAGAGTGTCGGCCAGCGCAGAGCGCAGTTGTGCGAGCTCGGACTCGCGCCCGATCATCGATGGGCTTGCCGCCGGCGACCTCATTCCTTCATGGTCCCACGCTCCGCCGACGCCGGTCGAGCGGGTTTCGGCCACCGGATCGGCTGCGACCGCCAATCCGGTTGCGGTCGTCGAACGAAAGCTCACCGGTGCGCCGCGTGGGCCTGCGAGACGCCCGCCGACCGCACGGTGGAAGCGGACGGCATCCGCTCGTCGTGCGCACCGAACAGTGCTGCCAGCCGCGCTGCGAATGTCTGGCGGCTCGCGCCGGGCTGGCGCTCGGCACGCCGTTCGGTCGCGATGCGACGGCGTTCCAGGTCGCGGCTCAGCTGCTCTTCGGTGTAACGGATGAGCAGCTCGGTTCCGTATTCTCCGGAAATCTGCATGATCTCAACTCCTCAGGTCTTGGTGATGTCTCCATCGTGTTCTCTAAGGAGGGGGCTCAGTATCGGGCGGATGCCCTATTTATCGGGTGGGAAACGGCTTAGACGGCAGGCGACGGCTGAGACGGATGCCGCTCAACAGGAGGACCAGGCCGGATACGGCCGATTTCTCCTGTTGAGCGTGCGTCGCGTGCTCTTTCTCCTGCTCAGCGTGCGGCGTTCGGCGATTTACAGGTCAGGGGGCAGCAGGAACCCGTCGTCGACCAGGGCTCTCACGCGCGGCACGAGCTCGGCGAGCAACTCGACGTAGTCGGCGTCGAGCAACTGCGCGATCGCCCCGGCGACCGCACCGACCGACAGGTCACCGTCGCTCGCTCCGACGAGGGCGGACAGGGCCGTGTCCATCCGCACCGTGCGACCGAACCCGCCGCCCTGGCGCAGCATCATGGCCGTCGGATCCTCCGCCCCCGGCCAGTAGTGCCGTTCCTCAGTCACGTCGGGCGCGACGGTGAGTCGCCGTGAGGCGATCTCGTCATCCGACAAGGCCGCCTGCCAGTCGTGTCCGGCGAGCGCCGAGGCGAGGTGCACACCGAGTCCGGACTCGTTCGAGCCGAGGGCGCCGTGGAGTCGTTCGAGGCGACGGAGCGTCGGGGAGCCGGCCGACGGCATCCGGAGGGTGACGTACCCGAACCCGACGGATGTCACGCGGCGGGCGGCGAAATCGTCGAGCCAGGCGGCGTAGAGCCGGTCGAAGTCTGGAGTGCCCGAGCGCGTGCCGCCGTCACGGATCCAGGTCTCGGCGTATTCGGCGGGATCCTGCACGTCGCGTTCGATGATCCACGCGTCGAGCCCGGTGCCGTCGATCCAGCCGCCGACGCGTGTGAGGGCATCCTGGCCGACCCGGTACTCCCAGTTGCCGAGCATCTGGGCGACGCCGCCCGGGTTCAGGTGAGCGGCCGCCCCGCGGAGGACCGCCTCGACGAGCGCGTCGCCGACCATGCCTGCATCCCTGTACTCGTATTCGGGCACCCCTTCGCCGCGCGGGGTGATGACGAAGGGCGGGTTCGAGACGATCTGGTCGAATCGCTCGCCCCGCACCGGCTCGAACAGGCTGCCAAGCCGGAACTCGATGTTGTGGACGGAGTTGAGCTCGGCGTTGAGCCGCGCGAGTTCGAGCGCGCGCTCTGAGATGTCGGTCGCCACGACGGTCGTCGCGTGCCTGGCTGCGTGCATCGCCTGGATGCCGCATCCGGTGCCGAGGTCGAGGACGCTCCCGACAGGGGTCTGCATCATCAGACCGCTGAGGGTCACCGACGCACCGCCGACGCCGAGGACGTGCTCTTCACCGAGGGGGCGGCCGAGGGCGAGTTCGCCGAGGTCGGAGAGGATCCACCAGCTGCCTGCGCCGTGGGCGTCGACGAAACTGTACGGTCGCAGGTCCAGCAGCGGGGTCACTTCGGCGCCGTCGACTGAGACCAGTCCGAGTTCGCTCGCACCGTCCACCCCGAGGGAGGGAAGGGCTTGGGCGAGGTCGTCCAGGGGAACCGGGAGCCCGAGCACGAATGCCGTTGCGAGGGTCGCGGATGCTTCGGCGCCCGAGTCCGCACGACGTCTCGCGAGCGCGCGCAATGCCGGGACCCTCTCGTTGCGGTGCAGCGCGGCATCCGCTTCGTCGCCCCACAGTCCGGTGAGGGTGGTCACCGTGAACCGGGCGGAGTCGAGATCGGATCGGAGGCGGTGCACGAGCTCAGAAGTCACGGTTCCAGTGTGGCACCGCCCCGGTGGCAGACTGGTCACACCATGAAGACTCTCCTGAACATCATCTGGGTGCTGCTGTCCGGATTCTGGCTGTTCGTCGGCTACATGCTCGCCGCGCTGATCATGTTCGTGCTCATCGTCACGATCCCCTGGGGAATCGCCTCAGCCCGGATCGGCGTCTACGCGCTCTGGCCATTCGGCAAGGAGGTCGTCGACCGTCCGACCGCAGGCATCGGGTCGGTTCTCGGCAATGTGGTCTGGGTGATCCTCGCCGGGTGGTGGATCGCTCTCGGGCACATCGTCAGCGGCGTGGCGCTCTGCATCACGATCATCGGCATCCCGTTCGGCTGGGCCAACTTCAAGATGGTGCCGGTCGCCCTGCTTCCGCTCGGCAAGCAGATCGTCGACGCCTGAGAAACGGATGCCGCCGGCCCGGCTGATCGGTGAGCTCAGTCAGGTGCGTGCGTCGGGGTCTATCTCGACCGTGTACGACGTGATGGTCCGGATCCGGCCGTCGTCGAACTCATAGATATCGCAGGATGACACCCCTGTGACGCCGTCCCTGTCTTCGTACCGCCCGATCACGTCGACGGCGACGACATCACCGTTGCCGGTGGACACGAACCGGAGCCAGGTGGTGGTCACGTCCGTGAGTTCGGCAGCGGTTCCGCGACAGGCGTCGGTCACCGCGGAGCGGCCCTCCAGCCTGGCCTCGCCGACGAGGTTCCAGACCACGTCGTCGGCGAGACGGTTCAGCGCCTCTTCGAATCGGTGGCCGGAGAAGGCGCGCGCCACGTCTTCGTTCGTCATCGGGTCCTCCTTCGTGCGTGTCGTGCTCAGGACGTCGCGTGTTCGGCGCGGTACCGGTCGATCAGCCGGTCGAGCAGTCGAACGAGTTCCACCGCCATCTCCCCGTCCAGCGACGAGAACGAGAACGTCGCCCTGCCGGTACGCCGCGATTGCAGGGCGTCGGAGGCCAGCGCGAGGTCGTCGGGGTAGCGGTCGGCGATGATCAGGTAGAGACCGACGTTCCTCTTGTTGCGTTTGAGCGCCGCGAAATAGTCGTGCCCAGTGGCACCGGGCCAGATCAGCGCCGGGATGCCGTAGATCGTCCCGTCCACGAGTTCTGGGCGGTACCGGTCGAGGATCGCAGTGAGTTGCGCCTCCACCTCCGTCGGGTCGGTCGTAGCCATGGCCGGAGTCTAGGCTTTCAGCCGCTTCGGGTCACCCCCTGCCCCGCCGCCGCACACGATCACGGACCCGTCCTGTCAGCCGCACCTGACAAGCTGGGACCATGACCGACACCCGGGCCGATGCCCTCGACATCCTGCGCACGCTGGTCGGTTCGCCCGACGCCGACTTCCACGACGGCCAGTTCGAAGCCATCGAGACCCTTGTCGCCGACCGCAAGCGTGCCCTCGTCGTGCAACGCACCGGGTGGGGCAAGTCGGCGGTCTACTTCGTGGCCACGCTGCTCCTCCGTCGGCAGGGTGCTGGGCCGACCCTGCTGGTGTCGCCGCTGCTCGCCCTCATGCGCGACCAGGTCGAAGCGGCCGCGCGCGCCGGTGTGCGCGCTGTGGCCATCAACTCGGCCAACCCGCACGAGTGGGGCGATGTGCTCACGAAGCTCGACAACGACGAGGTCGACGTGCTCCTCGTCTCGCCTGAACGGTTGAACAACCCGCGTTTCCGTGAGGAGCAGTTGCCGAAGCTCGTGCAGCGCACCGGCCTGCTCGTCGTCGACGAGGCCCACTGCATCTCCGACTGGGGTCACGACTTCCGCCCGGACTATCGGCGCCTCCGCGACCTCATCGCCGAGATGCCGCACGGCGTCCCGGTGCTGGCCACGACCGCAACAGCCAACTCCCGCGTCGTCACCGATGTCGCCGAGCAGCTCGAGCACGCCGGCGGCGAACCCGTCGTGACCATCCGCGGTCCGCTCGCGAGGGCATCCCTCCGCCTCGGTGTCCTCCGACTTCCGGATGCCGGCGCCCGGCTCGGCTGGCTGCTCAGCCATCTCGGAGAACTCCGCGGCTCCGGGATCATCTACGCCCTGACCGTGTCTGCCGCCGAGGACACCGCCCGTCTGCTGCGTGAGGCCGGGCACGAGGTGCAGGCGTACACCGGGCGAACGGATGCCGGCGATCGCGAAGGCCTCGAGCAGGCGCTCAAGAACAACCAGGTCAAGGCGCTCGTCGCCACGAGCGCGCTCGGCATGGGTTTCGACAAGCCGGACCTCGGTTTCGTCCTGCACCTCGGAGCGCCATCGTCGCCAGTGGCGTACTACCAGCAGGTCGGACGTGCCGGTCGTGCGGCCATGATCGAGGGGAGGGCGGCCAGCGCCGATGTGCTGCTCCTGCCAGGAACAGAGGACGAAGCCATCTGGCAGTACTTCGCCACGTCGTCGATGCCGAACGAGCAGAAGGCCCTCGCCGTCATCGACGAGCTCGCGTTCAACGGAGCCCCGCTGTCGACCCCCGCTCTTGAGGCGCGGGTGAACCTCAAGCGCAGCCCGCTTGAACTGCTGCTCAAGGTGCTCGACGTCGACGGCGCCGTGCAAAGGGTCACCGGCGGCTGGGTCGCCACCGGGCAGCCCTGGGTCTACGACGCCGAACGGTACGAACGCATCGCGGCGGCCCGCGTCCAGGAGCAGAACTCGATGCTCGAGTACGAAAGCACCACCGGATGTCGCATGGAGTTTCTCCAGCGCGCCCTCGACGACGACACAGCCGTACCCTGCGGTCGCTGCGACAACTGTGCGGCGGCGGCTGGTGAGCCGGCCTGGTATCCCACCGACGTGCGGCAGGAGGCATCCGGCCAGGCACAGAAATCGCTCAGCCGTGTCGGGGTCGCCATCGAACCGCGTGCCCAGTGGCCGACGGGCGCCGAGAATCTCGGCGTGCCGGTTCGCGGCAAGATCGCGCCGGAGGAGCGGGTCGAGGCGGGGCGCGCCCTGGCCCGGCTCACCGACCTCGGCTGGGGCGGGACACTCCGCGATCTCTTCGCCCCGACGACACCGGACGCGACGGCCAGCCCGGCGCTCGTGCAGGCCTGCATCCGCGTACTCGCTGAATGGGGTTGGGACCAACGCCCTGCCGCCGTCGTCAGCATCCCGTCACGGCGTCGTCCGCAGCTCGTCGACTCGGTCGCCCGTGCTCTCTCAGAGGTCGGCCGGCTGCCGTACCTCGGGACGCTCAGCCTGAAGAACGGCGGGCCATCTGGCGAACCAGGTGGGAACAGTGCCTACCGGCTGGCCAGCGTCTGGGATCGATTCGATCTCGATCCCGAGCTGGTAACCGCTCTCGAGGGTTACCAGGGTCGACCGATCCTGCTCGTCGACGACCTGGTCGACAGTCGCTGGACGCTCACCGTCGCCGGCCGCCTGCTTCGCGGCGCTGGGGCATCCGCTGTGCTGCCGTTCAGCCTCGCGCTGCAGGCCTGACCGGCACGTCGCCCGCCGCCACCGTCGACAGGTCGGCGCCGAACACGAATCGGCGTTCACAGTACTCACCGTCGAGCGCCTCGGGGAGCCAGTGTTTGGCGTCGTCCCACATGCGGTCGAACGGGATGTCGTCGACACAGTGCCAGCCCAGCAGCAGCTCGTCGGATTCGATAACCTCGCCCTGCCACGCGCGGGTCGCGAACACCCACGAGACCTGACTCCATGCCGGGCGGTACGGGAACTCGTATCGGATGCGCCCGAGCGGCACGAGATCCTCCTCGCGCAGTCGCAACCCTGATTCTTCGTGCACCTCGCGCACGACCGCCTGCGCGGGCGTCTCGCCCGGTTCGAGCTTTCCTCCCGGTCCGACCATCTTTCCGAGACCGAGGCCCTTCTTCTTCTCGCCGAGGAGGACCTCGTAACCGCCCTGGCCGGTTTCACGAAGGATGTAGCAGACACAGACCTCGGGAAGGTCGGGCTCGCTGTCGCTCATACGGCGAGCGTACGCGCGGATCCGTGTGCCGGCCATCGATGCCTGGCGGGTTGTCGAACTTCGGGAGGAAAATCGGCGGGTCCATCCGCTATCGGCCGATCGACACCCTGATTTCCTCCCGTAGCGCGCGCATGCCGTGCGTAACTTCGGAGATTTCCGTCGATCCGCCTGATTTAGGTGCGGATGGGGCCGTCGGTTGTCGATTCTCCGAGGTTGCGGACCGCGCTGTAACCCGCGAGAAGGGTTACCGGTGCTCTTCGGCGAGGCGGGCGCAGTCGATGCAGAGCTCGGCGGCGGGGCGCGCGTCGAGGCGGGCGCGGCCGATCGGCTTGTTGCAGCGGGTGCAGAGACCGTAGCTGCCGTCATCGACCCGGGCAAGGGCTTTGTCGAGCACGGTGAGCTGCCTGGCGGCCTCTTCCTGGAGGCCGGTGAGCCTCGACCACTCGGAGGCGATGGTCGGGCCTTCCGGGTCGTGCTCGTCGTCGGTTTCACCATCACGGGCGACCCGGACTTCGACGAGGGACTCCTCGGTGTGCACCCGATGCTGCTCGAGTTCGGCGCGCTGCTCTTCGAGGACAGCGCGGAAGTGCTCCAGCGTTGTCTTGCTCAACCGTGAGTGTTCCATAGCCCATGGTTGCACGGCGCGACCCGATTGGCCCTGATTGTGCGGCGCGCGCGGGGCGGTTGACATCGGTCGCCCTTCAGAAAAACAGGCGTAACCTTTAACGCGCACACGGCTCAGACGACCAGGGAGGGGCCGAGATTTGACTACGACGCCCTTCGACCTCGACCGGCTCCGCCGCTACGCACGCGATGAACTCGACGTCCTCATCGAGAACCGTTGCCGCGCCGGAGAAGACCCGTACGACTTCATCCACGACCTTCCGACGGTCGACGAACTCGTCGTCTACGAGCTGAAGACCGATGCTCTCGATGCCCGCGGACTCACCGCCGAATACACGATGGCCAGGTACGCAGCGCGCAGCAACCGGCCGGATGCCGATACCCACCGCCACAACGTCGCGAAGCTCGAGTACGAGTTGCTGCGCGAGATCGCGCTCGAGCACCCGGACCTCACACGGACGGTCTGGACGATGATCGGGTCGATCGGCCTGTAGCCGCCCGTCCCTTCACACCCTCGAGCACCGCCGACAGTTCTCCCCGCTCTTCGGCGCCCGCCCGTCGCGACGCGGCCCCACGGCATCCTCGACCCATGCCCTACATGTACATCCTTCGCTGCGCCGACGGCACTCTGTACACGGGGAGCACCTGGGACCTCTCGCACCGGATGGACCAGCACGAGTCAGCGCTCTGCGCCAAATACACCTCCCGGAGGCGGCCGCTGGCCCTGGTCTACTTCGAGTACTTCGATCGGATCGATGAGGCCTACTACCGCGAACGCCAGATCCACGGCTGGGTGCGATGGAAGAAGGATCGACTGATCGCGGAGGGGCCGGGAGGAAAAGGGCCGGCGGACCAGGTGTGAGAGGGTTGGCGCTAGCCCGCACCACAGCGTTTCCGCGCCCCATGGCGCGCGCTGGCGGCATCCGCCCAGAGTCCACCCGTAGAATCAGGATTCATGCTGGCCGAGGCCCAGAGCCAGCGAGAGCCTATGACCAAGAATCGACTGCACAAGACGCTGCGCGTGATCGTTGCCACCGCGGTCGGCTTGGTGTCCCTTGGGATCGGCTCGAGCGCCATCGCCTTCGATGGGCCTGCAGGAACGGTTTCCACACCGAGATCCGGGCAGACCGCCGTCAAGACCGCGGCGGCCGATGACGAGGTCGTTGTCGAGATCAGCCAGTCCGCCAGTTCGATCAATGCGGCCGGCTCGATGACCCTAACCGTCACGATCGAGAACCTGACAGACGCAGACCTGCCTGCCGGCACGCTCGTCATCGAATCCGGGACGGATGCCGTCGCCTCCCGGTCCGCTCTCGCCGACTGGCTTGACGGCTCAGGTAAGACCGCAAGCGACCGTGCCGTTGCGAGCGTCGCCGTTCCATCCCTGGCCGCCGGCCTCCGTCACACGGCCACTCCGATCATCGTCAACGCTGCGCTGCTCGGCCTCCCTGCCGAGGCGGGCGTCTATCCGATCGACGCGAGCTTCACGAGCGGCGATACCGTGGCCAGCGCCCACGAGACCATCGTCTACACCCCGGACGTCACCGCGCAGTCGCTCGGTGTCGCCGTCGCCGCACCGATCACTGCTCCTTCCTCGAGTGTCGGTTTGCTCAGCGCCGAAGCACTGAGCGTCTACACCTCCCCGACCGGTCTTCTCACCCGTCAGCTCGACGGGCTCATCGACCGCCCGGTCGCGCTCGGCATCGACCCCATGGTCATTGCTTCGATCCGCGCGCTCGGCAGCGCGGCACCGGCGTCCGCGGTCAGCTGGCTCGATCGACTGAGCCGCGCAACGAACGAAACATTCCCGTTGCAGTATGCGGATGCCGACGCGTCTATCCAGTCACAGGCCGGCATCGGTGGTCTGATGAACCCGACCTCGCTGCTCTACGGCCTCGACCCGGAGAACTTCACCGACGCCGTCGATCCGGATGCCACGACGGATCCTGACCCAGGCGACCCGGCCGACCCGGAGGATCCGACGACGCCCACCGGCGAGCCGTCCGTCGCGCCGACGCCGACGCCGACCCCTGGTGAGCCGACGCTCCCGACACTCGCCGAGCTGACCGAGTGGCCGTACACGACGACGGGGATCGTCTGGCCTGACGACGACACCGTGCTGGCGTCCGATCTTCCGGTGTTCACGGCATCCGGTGCGACGACCACGATTCTCTCCTCCAGCAACGTAACCACCAAGACCGGTTACACCCCAGGAGCCTCTGCAACGGCCAGCGACACCTCGGTCCTGCTCTCGGATGCTGTGGCATCCGAATCCCTGCGACGCGCGGCTACGGCGATCAGTACGGACGAGCAGCTCGATGCGCTGGCCGACCTCTCCGCTCAGCTCATGGTCATCGCCTCCGAGGAGGACGCGCCCGGACGCACTCTCCTGCTCACCCTCGACCGGGAGTGGCCACCGACGGGCGCACGCCTGAGCGATGCCATCACCTCGCTCATGTCGATGCCGACCGTCGCCGGTACCGTGCTCAGCACCGCCGTCGCCCAGAAGGCGATCGCCGCGACAGTGGCCGACCAGCCGCAGTCTGCGGAAAGGGTCGCCCTCGTCAAACGGCTGCACACCCGCGAGAGCAGTCTCGCCGCGTTCTCGACCATGCTCGATGAACCGGCCCTCCTCACCGGCAGGGAGCGCGCCGAGATCCTCGCCCTTCTGGCCGTGTCGTGGCGCTCGGACCCCGAGGGCTGGACCGAGGCGGCCACCACCCATGACACCGAGACGACTGCGACGCTCGACTCGGTCGCGATCGCCGCCACCAGTCCGATCCTCATGGTGAGCAACCAGTCGTCGCTTCCATTCTCCGTTCGGAATGAATACGACCTCCCGGTCACCGTCGTCCTCCAGGCATCGAGCTCGAGCCTCAAGCTCAACGTCGACTCCAGCGTCACCCAAGTCATCCCGGCGAACGCCCGTGAATCGGTACGGGTCCCCGTCGAGGCCAGGCTCGGCAACGGTGAGGTCACCGTCCGCCTGCAGCTGTACTCGCCCCAGAGTGCCGTCATCGGCGAGAGCGTGCTCGTGCCCGTCACGGTTCGCGCCGACTGGGAAGGCATCGGCGCCGCCATCCTCGCCGCCCTCGTCGCCGTCCTCTTCGTGCTCGGCCTCATCCGTACGGTCCGCAAACGCCGCTCCGACCGCCGCACGCTGTCCAGCGAGGAACCCTCGGATGCTCCGCAGACGACAGATGCTCCTCCCGCCACCGCGACCACCCCTGGGGATCGATGACGAAGACGACCGACAACGCCGGCATCGGACGCGCCAGCTTCTTCCTGGCATCCGGAACGATGGTCTCCCGCATCCTCGGCTTCGTGAAGGCGATGCTGCTCGCCTGGACGATCGGCCTGGTCGCGAGCAGCAGCGCTGACGCGTTCGCGGTGGCGAACCAGCTGCCGAACACGCTCTACGTCATCATCGCCGGAGGGGTGCTGAGCGCCATCCTCGTTCCGTCGATCGTCCGTTCGATCGTCCATGCGGACGGCGGCAAGTCCTACGTCAACAAGCTCCTCACGCTCACCCTCGTCGTGCTCTTCGCAGCGACGACCGTCGCGGTCCTCTTCGCGCCGCTTCTCGTCCAGCTGTACTCGGTCAGGCTCGACCCGGAGACGCGAGCTCTGGCCGTTGCATTCGCGTACTGGTGCCTGCCGCAGATCTTCTTCTACGGCCTCTACACGGTGCTCGGCGAGATCCTCAACGCCCACAAGCTGTTCGGGCCGTACACCTGGTCACCCGTCGTCAACAACGTCGTGGCCATGGCCGGTCTCGTGGTGTTCATCCTGCTTTTCGGCGCCGACCCCAACGGCACGAGGCTGGTGACGGAGTGGACGCCTGACATGATCGCCGTGCTGGCGGGCACCGCCACCCTCGGCGTCGCCATCCAGGCGCTCATCCTGTTCTTCTTCTGGCGCCGGGTCGGCCTGAGCTTCCGTCCGGACTTCCGCTGGCGCGGCATCGGCCTGCGCGCAACCGGCAAGCTGGCCGGCTGGTCGTTCGCGATGCTCGGTTTGACCACCCTGGCCGGGCTGGTCCAGAGCAACGTCGTGCTCATCGCCTCAGGTGAAGGTCCGTCCACGGCCGCCCTGCAGAACGCGTGGCTGATCTTCATGCTGCCTCACTCGGTCATCACCCTGTCTGTCGCGACCGCATATTTCACCCGGCTCGCCGAACACGTCCGCGAGAACCGGACAGACGAACTGAAAACGGATGTCTCCGCCGCAACCCGTCAGATCACCCTGATCATCGTCCTGGCCACCGCAGGACTGATCGTCCTGTCCTTCCCGTTCGCGAGTCTCTTCACGGCGGCGTTCAGTGACACAGCGGCGATGGGCTTCGTGCTCATCGCCTACCTCGCCGGTCTGGTCCCTTTTGCGGTGCTGTTCGTCTTCCAGCGCACGTTCTACGCCCTCGGAGACACGCGCACGCCGTTCTTCTTCACGCTCGTGCAGGTCGTCGTTTACATCGCGCTCGCTCTGGCCTGCTCCCTGCTACCACTTTCACTGATCGGCGTCGGGCTGGCCATCTCGATGTCGATCTCGATCACGGTCCAGATGGTGACCGCCGGCATCCTTCTCCGGAAGCGGATCGCGGGGCTCGACATCGCCAGGATCGTCCGCAGCCTCGTGGTCTACTCGGTGGCCGCCGTACCCGCCGTTCTCGTCGGTGCCGGCCTCGTGTGGCTGCTCGGCGGGTACTCAGGGGGATGGGCCATCGCTTCGGTCCTCGGAGCCCTCGTGACGATGGCCCTCGTCGCCGTCGTCATGTCAGCGGTCTATGTGGGGGCGCTCACGCTGATGCGTTCCGCCGAGCTGCGCGAGGCACTCGCCCCTGTTACCCGCCGTCTGCGCCGCCGATAGAGGCTCTGCACCTGGCGAACCCACACGCACCGGGCGTCGTTCAGGCTCCCGGAATATCGGCGAACTAAGATGTGTTCCACTCAGCGACTGACATCTTCCAAGGAGCTCTACGTGCGCAACGTCATCATCATCGGGTCCGGCCCTGCCGGTTACACCGCCGCCATCTACGCGGCCCGGGCCAACCTGAACCCGCTGCTTCTGGCGTCGAGTGTCGAGGCCGGCGGCGAGCTGATGAACACCACCGAGGTGGAGAACTACCCCGGCTTCCCCGAGGGAATCCAGGGCCCGGAGCTCATGAGCAAGTTCCAGGAGCAGGCTGAGCGCTTCGGAACCGAGGTCATTCTCGACGACGTCACCGAGGTCTCCCTCTCCGGAGACGTGAAGACCGTCAAGACCGGGTACTCGGGTGACTTCGAGGCGGCATCCGTCATCGTGGCCACCGGCAGTGCCTACCGCAAGCTCGGACTGGCCGACGAAGAGCGCCTCTCGGGCCGCGGCATCTCCTGGTGCGCGACCTGCGACGGCTTCTTCTTCAAGCAGAAGACCATCGCTGTGGTCGGCGGCGGCGACTCCGCCATGGAGGAGGCCACCTTCCTCACTCGCTTCGCGTCCAAGGTGTACGTCATTCACCGCAAGGACACCCTGCGCGCCTCCAAGATCATGCAGGAGCGTGCCTTCTCCAACGACAAGATCGAGTTCATCTGGAACTCCGAGGTCGTCGGCATCTCCGGTGAGAACGCCGTCGATGGCGTCACGCTCAAGTCCACGGTCGACGGTACAGAGAGCCACCTCGAACTCGGTGGCCTGTTTGTCGCGATCGGCAACGACCCGCGCACCCACCTGTTCCACGGTCAGCTCGAGCTCACCACGGACGGCACCATCGCCGTCGACGGCCGCTCGTCGAAGACCAACCTGCCCGGTGTTTTCGCGGCTGGGGACGTCATCGACCCCACGTACCGCCAGGCCGTGACCGCTGCGGCATCCGGAACCGTCGCCGCCCTCGACGCCGAGCACTTCCTCGCCGACCGGGAGCAGGCAGAATCCGCCAGCCCAAAAGCTGAAGCCGCCCTCGCGGCATCCGTCTAGACTTCGAACCATCCACAAAGGAGAAAACCCCATGTCAGCACGTGCAGTATCTGAGAGCACTTTCGACGCAGAGGTTCTGCAGAGCGCCCGCCCGGTGCTCGTCGACTTCTGGGCAGAGTGGTGTGGCCCCTGCCGCATGGTCTCACCGATCCTCGACCAGATCGCGTCTGAGAACATCGACAAGCTCGACATCGTCAAGGTGAACGTCGACGAGAACCCGGGCCTGGCGATGCAGTACCAGATCACGTCCATCCCCGCACTCAAGGTGTTCAAGGGTGGCGAGGTCGCTCAGACCATCATCGGCGCAAAGCCGAAAGCAGCCCTCGAGGCCGACCTGGCCGCCTTCCTGGCGTAGCCCGACGACCCTCGACACTCGACCCGTCCGGCACACGCCGGGCGGGTCGTTCTCATTTAACCGCCCCGCAGGAGCCGCACCTCGCAATTCGCCCCACCCCAACACAGATAACATCGATTAGGACCAGGAACGGAAGAACAGTGTCAGAACCAGGCATCCGCCAAGCATCCGGAAACAACCTCGACCCGTGGTACGGCTCTTACGCCGCCCGCACGGCCGGGTTGGCCGCCAGCGAGGTCCGTGCCCTGTTCGCCGTCGCCAGCCGCCCTGAGGTTGTTTCGCTGGCCGGTGGGATGCCGTACGTGTCCGCTCTGCCTGAAGACCTGGTGACGGATGCCATGAGTCGCGTCATGCGCGAGCAGGGCCCCGTCGCACTGCAGTACGGCTCTGGGCAGGGTGTCGAGAAGCTGCGCGAACAGACCCTCGAGGTGATGGCGCTCGAGGGCATCCAGGGCAGTGCGTCCGATGTCGTGATCACCACGGGCAGCCAGCACGCGCTCGAACTGTTCAGCAAACTGTTCATCGACCCGGGTGACGTCGTCCTGGCCGAGGGACCCAGTTACGTCACCGCGATGGTGATCTTCAAGAGCTACCAGGCCGAAGTGAACCACGTTCCGATGGACAACGACGGGCTCATCCCCGAGGCGTTGCGCGAGCACATCGCCCGGCTCAAGGCCGACGGCAAGCGGATCAAGTTCCTGTACACGATCCCGACCTTCCACAACCCGGCCGGTGTGACGCTGTCTGAGGCCCGTCGCAGCGAGATCCTCGAGATCGCGCGTGAGAACGACATCCTCGTGCTCGAGGACAACCCGTACGGCCTGCTGTACTTCGACCAGAAGCCCCCGGCAGCGCTGCGATCGCTCGAGCACGACGGCGTCGTGTACCTCGGCACCTTCTCTAAGACGCTCGCTCCCGGCTTCCGTGTCGGCTGGGCCCTCGCGCCCCACGCCATCCGTGAGAAGCTGATCCTCGCCAACGAGGCTGCAATCCTCTGCCCGTCGTCGTTCAGCCAGCTCGTCATCTCCCAGTACCTGGACCAGGCCGACTGGAAGGGCCAGATCAACACCTTCCGCGGGGTCTACAAGGAGCGCAAGGAGACGATGCTCGCTGCACTCGGCGAGTACCTTCCCGACCTCACGTGGACCGATCCCACCGGCGGTTTCTACGTCTGGCTGACCCTTCCCGAACGCCTCGATTCGAAGGCGATGCTCCCGCGCGCGGTCAAGGAACTCGTCGCCTACACCCCGGGGACGGCCTTCTATGCCGACGGTGACGGGCGCAGGAACATCCGGCTCTCGTTCTGTTATCCGACACCGGAGAGCATCAGGGTCGGCATCCGCCGGCTGGCCACCGTCATCAACGGAGAGCTCGACCTGCTGGACACGTTCGCGGGCACCGGCACGCTGACGAGTGCGCGGTCGCGTGTCTCGTACACCGCTCCTCCACCCAACATGTCCTGACACCCGCCCTAAACAGACCACAGAAAAGGCCTGATCATGACCACTTTCAATAAGCTCGACATCGTGGTGCTCGCCGGCGGGATCTCGCACGAACGTGATGTGTCCCTGCGATCGGGACGACGCGTCGCCGAGGAACTGCAGACAGCCGGACACACGGTCACGCTCCGCGACCCCGACGCCACCCTGCTCGCTGCACTGACCGAGAAGAACCCGGATGTCGTCTGGCCGGCTCTCCACGGGGCCAGCGGTGAAGACGGGGCGCTCCAGGCGCTTCTGCGCGCCAGGGGTATCCGTTATGTCGGATCTCACCCTGAAGCAGCCGGACTGGCCTGGTTCAAGCCGACCGCAAAGGTGCTGGTTTCCCGTGCCGGCATCGCCACGCCCGCCTGGCTTGCGCTGCCCACCGAGACCTTCCGCGAGCTCGGTGCCAATGGCGTCCTGGCGGAAGTCCTGCACGGTATCGGCGCTGCCGCCGTCGTGAAGCCCGCGCAGGGTGGTTCGGCCCAGGGAGTGACGATCGTGACGGATGCCGCGGATCTGCCGCGCGCCATGGTCGACGCATACACCTACTCGGATGTCGCGCTGATCGAGAAGAAGATCGAGGGCACAGAGCTGGCGATCACCGTGATCGACACCGGACACGGCCCCGTGGCGCTTCCTGCCGTCGAGATCCAGCCGCTGTCGGGCGTCTACAGCTTCGAAGCGCGTTACAACGCGGGGGAGACCACCTTCTACGCCCCGGCGCGGGTGTCCGAAGAGGTCGCCGCCCACGCAGCCGAGGTGGCTGTGCAGGTGCACACCCTGCTCGGGCTGCGGCAGATCTCCCGCATCGACGTCATCGTCGACGAAGAAGGCATCGTCTGGTTCCTCGAGGCGAACATGCTTCCCGGGCTCACGGAGACGTCACTCGTGCCCCAGGCCATCGAGGCGGCCGGGCTCACCCTGGCATCCGCATACAGCGCTCTCGCGATCGCAGCAGCCGGGGAGTGACCCCCGGCTCGCTGCGGCGAGGTGGGTGGCTATCCGCCGTAGACCGGTTCACCGATCTCGTCGAGGATCCTGTTCAAGTCGGCGATGGTCGCGAAATCGATCGTGACCTGGCCTTTCTTCGCTCCAAGTGAGACCTTCACCCTGGTGTTGAGTCGGTCG
This sequence comes from Mycetocola sp. Y719, assembly GCF_056713205.1. Lineage (NCBI taxonomy): Bacteria > Bacillati > Actinomycetota > Actinomycetes > Micrococcales > Microbacteriaceae > Mycetocola > Mycetocola sp. Y719. Next base: position 456,203 of record NZ_JBWYGY010000003.1, read on the forward strand.
CCGAGTCGTTCGCCGATCTCGTCGAGGTGCCCGTGTCGCGATCCGGCTGCGGGCTTGGGCTTCTTCGGAGCGAGGCCCTGGGCAGCAGCGGCCTCGGCAGCTCTCACTGAGAGGTCTTCGTTGACGATCTTGTCAGCGAGGCGGAGCATCCCCTCGTGGTGGCCTACCGACAGAACGGCGCGCGCGTGTCCTGCACTGAGCACACCGGCCGCGACGCGCTTCTGCACGGATTCAGGCAGCTTCAGGAGCCGGATGGTGTTGGTAATTTGTGGCCGTGACCGGCCAATTCTCTGCGCCAGCTGATCCTGGGTGATCCCGAAGTCGGCGAGGAGCTGCTGGTAGGCGGACGCCTCCTCGAGCGGGTTGAGGTTGGAGCGATGGAGGTTCTCCAGGAGAGCATCCCTGAGCATGTCCTCGTTCGCGGTGTCCTTGATGACGGCCGGGATGCTGTCGAGCCCGACCTCCTTGGTCGCGCGCAGCCGACGCTCACCCATGATGAGCTCGTATTTGCCGGTTTCGGTCGCGTGCTTGCGCACCACGATCGGCTGGAGGACACCGACTTCGCGGATGCTGTGGACCAGCTCCGCGAGGTGGTCCACGTCGAAGTGGGTGCGCGGCTGCACGGCGTTGGGGAGGATGTCGTGTGGGTCGAGGTTCACGAGACGAGCGCCTGGGACGTCGACGAGCTGCGCCTCGGCCGTCCTACTGGGGCTGCTCTCAGGGAAGAAGACGTCGACGGGCCGGCCGTTGTCGGTCATCTCCTGGGTCGTCGTGGGGATGAGTGACCCAATTCCGCGGCCGAGACCGGTGCGTTTCGCAGCCATTAGTGTGTTGCTCCTTCAGTGGATAGTGCAGTGTCGTTCTGTGTTGCCGCCGCTGCGGCGTGCCTGGTCGCGATCTCAGCTGCCGCCTCGAGGTACGAGATGGCGCCGACCCCGCTGGGGTCGTGGCTGATGACCGTCTGGCCGAAGCTCGGGGCCTCGGAGATCCTCACCGATCGCGGGATCACAGTGACGAGCACTTCGTTGGGGAAGTGCTCCCGAACGTCGTCAGCGACCTGATGCGCGAGATTCGTACGGCTGTCATACATGGTGAGGAGGATCGTCGAGAGCTTCAGAGGCGGATTCAGGTGCTTCTGGATGAGCTGGATACTGTTGAGCAGCTGACTGAGGCCCTCCAGGGCGTAATATTCGGCCTGAATCGGGATCAAAACCTCGCGTGCGGCCACAAATGCGTTGATTGTGAGAAGCCCGAGCGACGGCGGGCAGTCGATCAGCACGTAATGGAACGGGATCTCCGCCTCGGCGACGAACGTTTCGAGGGCGGTGCGGAGACGGTGCTCCCTGGCCACCTGCGAGACGAGCTCGATCTCGGCCCCCGCGAGATGAATTGTTGACGGGGCACAGAACAGAGTGTCGAATTCCGGGCTCTTCTGGACGACATCCGCGAGCGGGAAGTCATCGATGATCACGTCGTAGATGCTCGGAACTTCGGCGTGATGGTCGACGCCGAGGGCCGTGGATGCGTTCCCCTGGGGGTCGAGGTCGATCACGAGCACGCGAGCCCCGGATTTGGCCAGCGCAGCGGCGATGTTCACCGTCGTCGTGGTCTTGCCCACGCCGCCCTTTTGATTGGAAACCGTGAAAATCCGCGTGTTTTCGGGGAGAGGGACTTTCGCTTCAGCGAGATTCTTGCGGCGGTGAGTCAGATCGAGGATCTCCCGCATGAGGGGGGATGTTTCGTTGATCGTGGACGTTGTGCTCACCGACTCTCCTTCAGATTGGGGATGTTTCACGTGAAACGGTCTCCGTTCTCTCGTTCCTTCCAACCGTACCTGACCCCACGCGCCCGGCCCGCCAATCGAGGCCGTGTGTGCGCCTTCCGCGGGCCGTCCGCACACTCTGCACCCCGTTGATCCGCCCGCTGATCGAGCTTGCCGATCTGTCGCTCACCGCGCACCTTCTCCGTGTTTCACGTGAAACACCGCAGGCGCCGCTGGCGGAGCCGCCCCGCTGTTCGAGCGACACGCTGTTCGAGCGACCCGCTGTCCGAGCGACCCCGACCCACTGATCGAGCCTGTCGAGATCCCGACTCAATACAGCTAGCGGCCTCGTTTCACGTGAAACATCCAACGGCCGGGCAGCCACCCGCCCCTTTTTCGTACAGCCCGGTGCTCGAGTCACCTCAGTGATCGAGCCCCTCGAGATCCTGGGCAGCTCGGCGTTTCACGTGAAACCACTCGTTGAGAGCCGGTCGACCCCGTGGATCGAGCTTGTCGTGATCCCTCCTCGGCCGGCCGGGAGATCGAACCCAGGCACAGCGTTTCACGTGAAACACCGCCGCGGCTCCTCACTTGCTCCAGCTCGCCGAGATCCAGGGGCCAGATGTTCTCTCGAAAGCGTCTCGACAGGCTCAATGACCGATGTGCTCGCCGACACGACGTGGAGGGTGCATTGTTTCACGTGAAACTGACCTCGAGCGGCTGGTTGCCCTCCCGTGGATCGACCCTGTCGAACTCCGGGGAGAGCTATTGACCGATAAGGCATCCTGACTGGCCCAATGGCCGCCAGCGCAGCCTCCGTTTCACGTGAAACACAGTCGAGGGCCTCCGACACGGCGAGCGAACAGTTCGGTGATCGAGAAGGATTTCGACAGGCTCAATGACCGTGCGCGGGGCATGTTGACGAGGTCGATGAACGGCCACGCCCCACGGGTTTCACGTGAAACACCGTCGAGAGGTGCTCCCGTCACGGCGATCGAGCCTGTCGAGATCGCATGCCTCGGACCCGGGTCGTCTCGACAGGCTCGATAACCGAAGGGACGCGAGTCGCCGCGCCCGGTGCCGCCTACCAGCACCGGGCGCGGCGGGCCTGAGCCCAGCTGCAGGGGAGGGCCTTCCACTATGGATCATCACGGTCGACCTGAGCTCGTCTCGCCTTCTCACCCCGCACAATGCCCGGCTGTTCGGCCTGCCGTCGATGAGCGCTCGGTGTTTGCGGCGACCCTGCGCTGGGACTGCTTCTCGCGCCCGAGGGCCTCGGCGTGTTGGGGCACTTCTCCGAGTGCACCAGCCTCACGGGTAGCCGGCGTCGCGTAACGACCGAACCTGGCCCAGCATTGTGTCTTGCCACCCGCTCAGGCACGCACCAGGTACTGCCCACGGAGTAGGTTCCGTCGGAACACACGATGATGTCCATGTATGCCATGCACTCAGTCTCGATGCACCCGCACACCTCGATGACGAATCGAGGGCATCCGGGGATAGACCACGCCAGGTATCGGACTGTGAAGGACGCCTGAGCACCGACGCAGCTACTGTTTCACGTGAAACAAACGAGCCAGTGGCCGGCGGTGGCCACGCGTCTGCCTGTTGAATCGTTTAGTGGGCTCGGACGGTACCGAGAATCACCCGCGTGACGTCCTCGGTAATTCCTTCACCCAGGACCTGAACGCGGGCATCGGTCACCTTGTACTTGCGCATCTCTTTGGCAGCCGAGTCGATCTCAGCCTGGGCGTTCGCGCCCTTCATGAGGACCAGCTCGCCGCCATCCCGGAGTAGGGGAGCCGTCAGGGGCAAGAGCTTCCTGAAGGCGCTAACGGCGCGCGCGGTCACCTGATCCAGCCGCTCTCCGAGCTTCACGTCCTCCGCACGTTCCCGCATAACGGTCACATTGCTCAACTCAAGCTCGTTGACTTGATCATTCAGCCAAGCGACACGACGCTCCATCGGCTCGATCAACACAAACTGCACATCTGGGCGGGCGATACCCAGGACGAGTCCAGGGAGACCGGCGCCGGACCCCACGTCGCCCACGGTGCCCGGGCGGAGCAACGGTGCCACCAGAGCGCTGTTGAGAATGTGCCGGGTCCAGAGGCGCGGTAGTTCAAGGGGTCCGATGAGCCCCAGTTCCTCACCGCGACGGGCAAGGTTCTCGGTGAAGCGCCGCGTCAGGGGGAGGCGATCACCCAGGAGGAGGGATGCAGCGGCGGGCTCGGGCTCGAGTGTGGCGTCAGTCATGTCGGGTCAACTCTATTCGGTCGGGCGGTACGCCGGGGTGAGGAGGAAGTGCCGGTTGTGACCACAAGGATGGGGATCGCGACACGCTCGATCAGCGGGCTGAGGCCCGGTCATCGAGGTTGTCGGAATGACCACCGGTGCGCGGGTGCGATCTCGACAGGCTCGATCATCGGGCGAGAAGGATCTCGACAAGCTCGATCAGCGATGAAGCTCGATCAGCCAGTGGGCTCGATCAGCGACGGCCACGGGGCAGGCGACACCGCCCACCCCGTTTCACGTGAAACAACGGGCACACTAGGCGCGCGTGATCACCGTGTGACGATCGCGGCCCTCGCCGTGTGATGTGGAGACAAAGCCCCGGTCAGATACGACATCGTGAACGAGCTTGCGCTCGTAGCTCGACATCGCGGGCAGAGCGGCGGACGAAGCGCCGGCGTCGAGCTGAGCGATCGCACTGTCCACGAGAACGGTCAGCTCGGCCTGGCGAGCATCCCGAGATCCACCGATGTCCAGGATCAGGCGGGAGAACGCACCGGTCTTGCTCTGCACGGCGAGGCGGGTCAGCTCCTGGAGCGCGCTGACGACGTCGGGCTTGGAGAGAACGCGGATGTTGCTTCCCTCGCTCGCCGTGACGGCGACATAGGCGCGGCCGTTACGCACGTCGATGTCGATGTCGCCGTCGAGGTCGCAGATGTCGAGGAATTCTTCGATGTAGTCCGCGGCGACGTCGCCTTCTTCTTCGAGCTGGGTGACTGTGGGGGAGTCGTTCCGCACGATCTCAACGTCTGCCTGGTTATCGATCAGGTCGCTCATCGCGCTACTTTCCATTGTTTTTCGGAGCCTGTCCGGCCTCGGGGTTGGGCTTCGCAGCAGGCGCCTTGGGAGCAGCTGCAGGGTTCTTCGTCTGGGCAGGCGGTGTCTTCGGCCCGGTGGCGGCGGGGCCCTTAGGCGCAGCCTTCTTGGCGCGGTTCTTTCCGACCGGCTGCTGGCGCTGGGCCGGCTTCTTCTCTTCGATGACCAGGGTGTCGCCCGCGCCTTCGGCCGGCTTCAGCTTGCCCTTGCGAGCCAGTCGCTCTTCGCGTTCCTTCGCTGCTTCCGTGCCGGGCATCGGCATGTTCCTGATGATGATGAACTGCTGGACCATGGTCCAGATGTTCGAGACCAGCCAGTAGAACATGACACCGAGCGGGAACGCGAAGCCGGAGAAGAGGAAGACGAACGGCAGGATGTAGAGCAGGATTCGCTGCTGCTTGAACATCGGGCTGGCCTTGGTCTCGTCCGAGATGTTCTTGGAGACGATCTGCAGCTGAGTGATGAACTGTGACGCGGTCATGAGCACGACCATGATGGCGGCAACGATCATGACGCCGACCTCGGGTCCACCTGCAGCGTTCATCGCCGACTGGAAGCTCATGTGCAGGGGAGCGAAACCGAACAGTGACGAAGAACCGAACTGCTCGGAGAGCTCCTCGTTGAGCGGTCCGACACCGGACTTACCGGTCTGCGAGTCGTTGAGCACCGAGAACAGGGCGAAGAAGATCGGCATCTGAACGAGGAGGGGAAGACAGGAGCCCAGCGGGTTCGTCCCGGTCTTCTTGTACAGCTCCATCGTCTCGCGGCTCATGGCCTCGCGACTGAACTGGTCCTTCTTGCCCTTGTACTTGTCCTGGATCTTCTTCAGCTGCGGAGCGACTTCCATCATCCGGCGCTGATTCTTGATCTGCTTGACGAAGAGCGGAATCAGCAGTGCGCGAACGACGAGCACCAGGCCGACGATCGACAGAACCCAGGTGAGTCCCTCCTCCGGAGGGAGTCCCAGCGCGCTGAACAGCGAGTGCCAGCCGACGAGGATGAGCTCAACGACCCACTTCAACGGCCAAAGGATGATCGACAAGAGATCCATGTGGGATTTAGCCCTTTCGGTGGCTGGCTGTTACAACGAACCCTCGCGGGGTCACGGTGTATCGGAAGTTCTTTTTGAGTGGCGCATCATCGACGCCGCCGGCAGCCCACGGGTGGCAGCGCGCGATCCGCCTGAGGGCGAGTCCCGATCCGATCACTGCACCGTGCTGTGCGATGGCATGCATCGCATAGGCCGAACAAGAGGGATAGTACCGGCAGACTTCACCATAAAGCGGTGAGATCGCTGTGCGGTACGCGATCAGAGCGGCAACCGCCGCGTTGCGCGGAAGTAGCAGGATGCTCCGCATCGCGTCGGTCCCGATTCCCTGGTCTGCGGTGACGCCGGTCACGAGCGCGCCGCCAAGCTGGTGGTTGAGCGTTCGATCTCGCCCGACAGGGCGGGAAAGGTGGCACCCGCCGCTGCAGGAAGTGCGCGAAATACCGTCTCGGCGCCATCGGGCAGCGATGGTGCGATCGCATATGCGATTGCTTTGAGACGGCGACGAACCCGGTTGCGTACGACGGCGTTCCCGACCGTTTTTGCAACAATGAACCCGAACCGCGGAGATCCGCCATTCGGGTTCATCAGTTGATAGGTCACGCTGTTCACGCCAACCATCCGTCGTCCACGGCGCACGACCCGCTTGTAGTCATCTGCGCTCGTGATGCGTTGCGCTTTAGCGAGCACGATGACGACGGGTTGCCGGAGTCGGGATGCTACGCGGAGAGTTCGGTGCGGCCCTTGCGACGGCGGGCGCCGAGGATGGCACGGCCGGCGCGGGTGCGCATGCGCAGACGGAAACCGTGCACCTTGGCGCGACGACGGTTGTTCGGCTGGAAGGTTCTCTTGCTCATAATCACTTACTCCACGTTTGGAATCTCCACTGCGGCGGTGTGCATAGCAGGGGAAAGATTGGTGCCCGTAGGCAGAAGTCAACTGATTAAACCTACGGCCTCGACGCCCGATGGTCAAACTGAATCAGGCCAAACGAATGATTATCCACAGGTTTCTCAGGGAAGCCAGCACTGACACGCGGGCGGATTTCTGCGGTAAATTTGGGGTCATGCGTCCGATTGGCTAGCGTGAGGGATCAGTTATCCCCAGCCTCGCCTTCCCGGTTCCCAATGGATCCGCCGGTGTGAGAGCATCCGTGGATAACTCTGTGAATAACTTTCAATGTGGGGAAATATGGCAAACGAGCAAGAGTCAATCACGCAGACGTGGCAGACCGTGCTCGATGAGCTCGCGACCGACGAGCGCATCACACCTCCGCTCCATGGGTTCCTCAACCTGGTCGTCCCCAAGGGGATCATGGCCGGCACCTTTTACCTCGAGGTTCCCAACGAGTTCACGGCCGGCCAGCTGAACATGCGAATGCGTGCCCCCTTGCTCAAGGCGATCGGCACCCTGCAGGAATCGCACGGCGCCTCTACCTTCGCCGTGGTCGTGAATCCGGAGATCATCGATGAGGAGTACGAGCCCCTTCCCCAGGCTCCCGCGAATCAGGAACAGCCGAGTTACGTCAACAACGCGCCCTCCCACATGTCGATGACCGACACCGTCCTCCCGGCACGACAGAACGACACCCGGCTCAACTCGAAGTACTCCTTCGACAATTTCGTCATCGGCCAGTCGAACCGCTTTTCCCACGCAGCGGCTGTCGCCGTGGCCGAGGCGCCAGCGAAGGCATACAACCCGCTCTTCATCTACGGCGACTCCGGACTCGGCAAGACCCACCTTCTCCACGCCATCGGCCACTACGCCATGAGTCTGTACCCGGGCATCCGCGTCCGCTACGTCAGCAGCGAGGAATTCACCAACGACTTCATCAACTCGATCGCCAACAACCGCGGGTCGGTCTTCCAGTCCCGTTACCGCGACATCGACATCCTCCTGATCGACGACATCCAGTTCCTGCAGGGTAAAGCGGAGACGCAGGAAGCGTTCTTCCACACCTTCAACACCCTGCACGACCACAACAAGCAGGTGGCGATCACCAGCGACCTGCCGCCGAAGGCCCTGACCGGCTTCGAAGACCGGATGCGCTCGCGCTTCGAGTGGGGTCTGATCACCGACGTCCAGGTTCCCGACCTCGAAACCAGGATCGCGATCCTCCGTAAGAAGGCGCAGAGCGAGAAGCTGCAGATCCCCGACGAGGTTCTCGAATTCATCGCGTCGAAAGTGTCCAGCAACATCCGCGAACTCGAGGGGACTCTCATCCGGGTCACGGCGTTCGCCAGCCTCAACCGCACCCCCGTCGACATGAACCTCGTCCAGACCGTGCTCAAGGACCTCATCACCCTCGACGACGACAACGTCATCTCTCCGGTCGACATCATCAACATCACCGCGGCATACTTCAAACTCAGCGTCGACGACCTCTATGGTTCGAGCCGTTCCCAGGCCATCGCCACAGCCAGGCAGATCGCGATGTATCTGTGCCGCGAGCTGACGAACCTGTCCCTTCCCAAGATCGGTCAGCTCTTCGGAAACCGGGATCACACGACCGTGATGTATGCCAACAAGAAGATTTCCGACCTCATGCAGGAGCGTCGCTCCATCTACAACCAGGTCACCGAACTGACCAGCCGCATCAAGCAGGGGCACCGTTTCACTCGTTAAAGCGGTGAACACACGGGGTTAACCAGTAGAAAACTGAGGCGTCGTACACAATGTGGATAACCCTGTGGAAACTGTTCGGACAACTCGGGCGCGTCTGTGAAATTGGACGTTCCGATTGTGAACAAACCACTCGGATGCCAGTAAACGCATGGGATGCCGTCGGCACCGACTGCACAGCCCGCCAACAACTCACACAGTTGTAGTTCCCATGTGTTTGCTTGGATCGACAGAGTTATCCACAGTTTCCACAGCGGTTAAGACCATTAACGATTCTTTAACTCTCTCTCCAGTCGACAACCTTCTCGCCGCGGCTCGATCTCCTCGAACAGGTGAATGACAGTGCTTCCTCGACCCGACTAACATGGGGAACCACTCGTACCTTGAAACGACAGGGGATCCACTGTGCGGTTTAGCGTCAATCGCGATGTCTTCAGCGAAGCAGTCTCATTCGCAGTGAAGCTGTTGCCGCAGAGAACGACCCTTCCGATCCTCAGCGGTGTGCTCATCCAGGCCACAGACGACGGTCTGACGCTCTCGAGCTTCGACTACGAAGTCTCGGCTCAGACCCAGATCAGCGCCCAGGTCGACGAAGCCGGCACGATCCTCGTCTCCGGCCGACTCCTCGCCGACATCGCCAGCCGACTTCCGAACGCTCCGGTGCAGTTCACGACGAACGACAACCGGATCGTCGTCTCCTGCGGCTCCGCCAACTTCACGTTGCTCTCGATGCCCGTCGAGGAATATCCGACGATCCCCCAGATCTCCGGCCAGACCGGGCTCGTGCCCGGCGAGGACTTCGCAGCCGCCGTCGCCCAGGTGGCCGTCGCCGCGTCACGAGATGACGTCACCCCGGTCATCACCGGCGTTCAGCTGGAAGTCACCGACAACCGCATCAGCCTCGTCGCCACCGACCGATACCGTGTCGCTGTCCGAGAGATCGACTGGGACAACGGCGACAACACCACACCGGACAGTCTCGTCGCTCTTGTTCCGGCGCGCACGCTCCAGGAGGTCGGCAAGACCTTCGGTCACTCGTCGACGATTTCGGTCGCCTTCACCAGCAAGGACGACCGCGAGCTCATCGCGTTCACCGCTGACAAGAAGACCGTCACCTCGCTGCTGATCAAGGGTTCTTTCCCGCCTGTGCGCCGCCTGTTCCCCGACTCCAGCGAGAACTACGCGGTCATCAACACGGCCGAACTCATCGAAGCCGTCCGCCGTGTCTCCCTCGTTCTCGAACGAGAGGCTGCGCTCCGATTCACGTTCACGATCGACGGACTGACCATGGAGGCCGTCGGATCCGAGCAGGCACAGGCATCCGAAGCGATCGACGCGCTGCTGACCGGCGACGACATCGTGCTCAGCCTCAAGCCGCAATTCCTCATCGATGGCCTTACCGCCGTGCGCAGCGAGTACGTGCGGTTCTCGTTCACCAAGTCGGAGAACACCAACAAGCCAGGGCCGATGCTGATCACCAGCCAGTCGTCCAAGGACCAGCCAGGCGCCGACAGCTTCAAATACCTGCTTCAGCCGAACCTTCTCCTGCGCTAAACCTGGGCTTCCGCCCGCAATTCACACCTCGAAGGACACCTCGCATGCACATCGGCCTCATCGGACTCGGCAAAATGGGCGGCAACATGCGAACCCGCCTCCGTAACGCAGGCATCGAAGTCACCGGTTTCGACCGTAATCCGGATGTCTCGGATGTCGCCACCCTCGACGACCTGGTCGCGGCTCTCCCTTCGCCACGCACCATCTGGGTGATGGTGCCTGCCGGCGAGATCACCGACGGTGTCGTTGCCGACCTCAACGAACGACTCGACGCAGGCGACCTCGTCATCGATGGCGGCAACAGCCGATTCACCGAGGACTTCAAGCACGCTGAGTTGCTCTCGGCGAAGGGCATCGACTACATCGACGCCGGTGTCTCCGGCGGTGTCTGGGGTCTCGAGAACGGATACGGCCTCATGGTCGGCGGATCGGCCGCCCAGGTCGAGCGTGTCATGCCGGTCTTCGACGCCCTCCGACCGGAAGGCCCGCGCGAAGAAGGCTTCGTCCACGTCGGTGAAGTCGGTGCTGGTCACTACGCGAAGATGGTGCACAACGGCATCGAATACGCGCTCATGCAGGCGTACGCCGAGGGCTTCGAGCTCCTCGAGAAGCGCGAAGACATCATCCGTGACGTCCCCGGAACGTTCAAGGCCTGGCAGCGCGGCACCGTCGTGCGGTCCTGGCTGCTCGAACTCCTCGTCCGTGCACTGGATGAGGACGATGACCTGTCCGAGATCGAAGGTTACGTCGAGGATTCGGGTGAAGGCCGCTGGACGATCGAGGAAGCAGTGGCGAACGCCGTCCCCGTCCCGACCATCTCGGCATCCATTTTCGCCCGTTTCGTCTCTCGCCAGGATGACTCGCCTGCCATGAAGGCGGTCGCGGCGCTCCGGAACCAGTTCGGTGGCCACTCGGTGAAGAAGTCCGACGACTGACCTGCCTGTCAGGCGCGCTCGGTAGGCTTCTGGAGTGATCGTCACCCACCTCAACCTCAGCAATTACCGCAATTACGCGGTCGCTGACGTGGCGATGGCGCCGGGGGCGAATCTCTTCGTCGGGCGCAATGGCCAGGGCAAGACCAACCTGGTCGAAGCCCTCGGCTACCTCTCCACCCTCGGCTCCCACCGCGTGTCCACGGACTCGGCGCTGATCCGCGCCGGACAGGATGCCGCGATCATCCGGGCCAGGCTGCAGCACAACGGCCGCGACCTTCTCACCGAGGTGCAGATCAACCGAACCGGAGCCAACCGGGCCCAGGTCAACCGCGGCCAGATCAAACCGCGCGAGCTGCCCCGTTACTTCTCCAGCGTGCTCTTCGCCCCTGAAGATCTCGGCATCGTCCGTGGCGACCCGTCAGCACGCCGGCGGTTCCTCGACCAGCTGCTCATTCTCCACACCCCCCGGCTCGCGGGCGTGATGAGCGACTACGAACGTACCCTGAAACAGCGCAACTCGCTCCTGAAATCGGCACGCGCATCAGGCCTCAAACCGAACCAGCTGACAACGCTGGAGATCTGGGACGACAAACTCGTCGCGCTGGGTTCCGAGATCATCGACGAGCGCGTCGCGCTGATCGAATCCCTCAGGCAGCCGATCAGGGATGCCTATGCCTCGGTCGTCGGCGACGACCACGGTCCTTCGCTCACCCCGCTGCTCTCGATCGACGGGGTCGACGCCGAGCTCGAATCGCCGGATTCGGCCGACGAACCGTCCGCAGCGCCGTCCGGTGCGACTGCCGAACGGTTCCGGGCCGCGCTCGCCCTGCAGCGCCGCAGTGAACTCGAGCGCGGACTCACACTGGTCGGCCCTCATCGGGACGACATCCTCTTCGAACTGAACGCGCTCCCGGTGAAGGGCTACGCCAGCCACGGCGAGACCTGGTCGTTCGCCCTTGCGCTCAAACTCGCGTCGGCCGAGCTGCTCCGGCGGGACTCGAACACGGGCGACCCCGTGCTGATCCTCGACGATGTCTTCGCGGAGCTCGACCTCAACCGCCGGGCCAGGCTCGCGGCTGCCGTCGCTGGTTTCGAGCAGGTACTCATCACCGCCGCCGTCCTCGAAGACGTCCCGGAGGCTCTCACCGCCCATACCGTGCACATCTCCGCCGGGCAGATTCTCGAAGCAGCCGGTGAGACCATTCATGGCTGAGGCGAACCGCGGCCAGGACTCATCCTCAGAATCGGCGCGTGTCTACGTGCGTTTCAAGGAGCTCTTCGGCGGGCAGAAGCACTACGCGCGTTCCAAACGGAATCGCAAGACGGAGCCGGGCGAGAGCGTCCCGTTCGGACTCGGCCGCGACCCGAAAGGCATCAGCGACGTCCTCGGCGCACTGACCAGCCAGCTCGGCTGGGACTCGCCGTTGGCACAGTCGGAGCTCGTGGCGAACTGGACGGAGTTGGCCGGCGAGGAGACCGCTAACCACTCCTCTCCGGTCGGAATCGAGAACGGTGTTCTCACCGTCCAGTGCGAATCGACGGCCTGGGCGACGCAGCTCCGGCTGATGCGCGTCGACATCATGACGCACATCGCCGTGAGGTATCCCGAAGCGGGGATCGAGAGCATCCGTTTTCTGGGACCCAACGTCCCATCCTTCAAACGCGGCCCCAGATCGGTTCAAGGGCGTGGCGTACGCGATACCTACGGTTAACCAGACATTTGTGGTCGACCCTGCGGTAAAAGTGCCTCAGAGGGGCATATCAGCCCCGAAGCCCTCCCGTTCTTGATAGAATTACATGTCGAGCACGAACACGGTTTGGAGCCTAATTTCATATGTCATCAGAACCGAACAGGTCCGCGGATAACAGCGACTACGGCGCAAGCCAGATTCAGGTTCTCGAAGGTCTCGAAGCCGTACGTAAACGCCCCGGAATGTACATCGGTTCCACCGGTCCGCGCGGTTTGCATCACCTGGTCTACGAGATCGTCGACAACGCGGTCGATGAGGCCCTGGCCGGCTACTGCGACAACATCGAGGTCACGATTCTTCCGGACGGTGCCGTCCGTGTCGTGGACAACGGTCGAGGGATCCCCGTCGACATCCACCCCGTCGAAGGGAAATCGACCGTCGAGGTCGTTCTGACCATCCTCCACGCCGGAGGAAAGTTCGGCGGAGGCGGATACGCCGTTTCCGGTGGCCTCCACGGTGTCGGCAGTTCGGTCGTCAACGCCCTGTCGAACCGCCTCGACGTCGAGGTCCGTCGCCAGGGTTCGGTCTGGCGTGCCACCTTCCACGACGGTGTCGCCGACGCTCCCCTCTCGCAGGATGAGGATTCCGAGGAGACCGGAACCACGATCACCTTCTGGCCGAGTGCGGAAATCTTCGAGACCACCGAGTTCGACTACGACACGCTTCGTACCCGGTTCCAGCAGATGGCGTTCCTCAACAAGGGACTCCGCATCGCACTGCACGACGAACGCGCCGACCACCTCGTCGAGGGGAAGGTCACGGTCGACGGTACCGAGCCGGAACTCGTGCAGCAGTCGAACGTGTTCCTCTACGAGCGCGGTCTCGTGGACTACGTCGAGTACCTCAACCACGCCCGCAAGGCCGACCTCGTCAACGACGAGATCATCTCGTTCGAGACCGAGGACGACAACCGCAAGATCGCCCTCGAAGTCGCCATGCAGTGGACGACCGCGTACACCGAGAGCGTCCACACCTACGCGAACACGATCAACACCCACGAGGGCGGAACCCACGAAGAAGGTTTCCGCGCCGCACTCACCACGCTCGTCAACAAGTACGCGCGTGAAAAGGGCCTGCTCAAGGAGAAGGACGACAACCTCTCAGGTGACGACGTGCGTGAGGGCCTCACCGCCGTCATCTCGGTGAAGCTCACCGAGCCGCAGTTCGAGGGCCAGACGAAGACCAAGCTCGGCAACACCGAAGCGAAGGCGTTCGTCCAGAAGGTCGTCGGCGATCAGCTCGGTGACTGGTTCGGTCGCAACCCGGCCCAGGCCAAGGAGATCATCCGCAAGGCGTTCCAGGCTGCGACCGCGCGTCTCGCCGCCCGCAAGGCCCGCGAGACCGCTCGCCGCAAGGGACTCCTCGAGGGTGGCGGTATGCCGGGCAAGCTCAAGGACTGCCAGTCCAAGGACCCATCGCTCTCCGAGATCTTCATCGTCGAGGGCGACTCGGCCGGCGGCTCGGCCGTGCAGGGCCGAAACCCGGAGACCCAGGCGATCCTGCCCCTCAGAGGCAAGATCCTCAATGTGGAGAAGGCGCGACTCGACCGCGCCCTCGGCAACGCCGAGGTCCAGGCGATGATCACCGCTTTCGGTGCAGGCATCGGCGAGGACTTCAACCCGGAGAAGGCCAGGTACCACAAGATCGTCCTGATGGCCGATGCCGACGTCGACGGCCAGCACATCACCACGCTGCTGCTCACCCTCCTGTTCCGCTACATGCGTCCGCTGATCGACTTCGGCTACGTCTATCTGGCGCAGCCGCCGCTGTTCAAGCTCAAGTGGACCAACGCCGAGCACGAATACGTCTACAGCGATGCCGAACGTGACGCCCAGCTCGCCGCGGGAATCGCGGCCGGCCGTCGCATCCCCAAGGACAACGGCATCCAGCGTTACAAGGGTCTCGGCGAGATGGACTACAAGGAGCTGTGGGAGACCACGATGGCCCCCGAGACCCGCACGCTGATGCAGGTCAACCTCGACGACGCTGCAGCCGCCGACGAGATCTTTTCCACCCTGATGGGCGAGGACGTCGAGTCACGCCGAAACTTCATCCAAAAGAACGCGAAGGACGTACGGTTCCTTGACATCTAACGACACCACTCCCGAAGGCGCCGAAGACATCGTTGTAGATCCACCCGAGGACCATGGCGTCCACGGCAGGATCAGCCAGGTCGATCTCCAGTTGGAGATGCAGAGGTCGTACCTCGACTACGCGATGAGCGTCATCGTCGGTCGCGCCCTCCCCGAGGTGCGCGACGGCATGAAGCCCGTTCACCGCCGCGTGATCTACGCCATGTATGACGGTGGCTACCGGCCGGACAAGGCCTTCTCCAAGTGCGCCCGTGTCGTCGGTGACGTGATGGGTCAGTTCCACCCGCACGGTGACTCCGCGATCTACGACGCACTGGTCCGACTCGTCCAGCCGTGGAGCCTCCGCTACCCGCTGGCGCTCGGCCAGGGCAACTTCGGTTCCCCCGGCAACGACGGGGCGGCAGCACCGCGGTACACGGAAACGAAGATGTCGCCGCTCGCCATGGAAATGGTCCGCGACATCGACGAGGACACCGTCAACTTCCAGGACAACTACGACGGACGCACCCAGGAGCCCGCCGTTCTTCCCGCCCGGTTCCCGAACCTCCTGGTCAACGGCTCGGTCGGCATCGCCGTGGGTATGGCCACGAACATCCCACCGCACAACCTGCGCGAGGTCTCGAGCGCTGCCCTCTGGCACCTGGCCAACCCGGATGCCTCGCGTGAGGAGCTTCTCGAAGCCCTGATGCAGCGGGTCAAGGGTCCCGACTTCCCGACCGGAGCCCAGATCCTCGGAGTGAAGGGCATCCACGACGCCTACCGCACCGGTCGCGGCTCGATCACGATGCGCGCCGTCGTCAGTGTCGAGGAGATCCAGGGCCGCACCTGCCTCGTCGTCACCGAGCTGCCGTACCAGGTCAACCCGGACAACCTCGCGGTGAAGATCGCCGATATGGTCAAGGACGGCAAGATCTCGGGTATCGCGGATATCCGCGACGAGACCTCCGGCCGCACCGGCCAGCGCCTCGTCATCGTGCTCAAGCGTGATGCCGTCGCGAAGGTCGTGCTCAACAACCTCTACAAGCACACGCAGCTGCAGGAGAACTTCGGCGCGAACATGCTTGCGATCGTCGACGGCATCCCGCGCACGCTCGCGCTCGACGGATTCATCACCGCGTGGGTCGCCCACCAGATCGATGTCATCATCCGTCGCACGAAGCATCGCTTGATGAAGGCGGAGGAACGTGCTCACATCCTGCGCGGGTACCTCAAGGCCCTCGACGCCCTTGACGAGGTCATCGCCCTGATACGCCGGTCCAAGACCGTCGAGGATGCCCGCGACGGCCTGATCGACCTCCTCGACATCGACGAGCTGCAGGCGCGGGCCATCCTCGAGATGCAGCTGCGCCGTCTCGCCGCTCTCGAACGCCAGAAGATCATCGACGAGCACGACGAGATCGAGCGCGAGATCACCGAGTACAAGGCGATCCTCGCGAGCCCCGAGCGCCAGCGCACGATCGTGAGCGAGGAACTCACCGAGATCGTCGACCGGTTCGGAGACGACCGTCGCACCGAGATCATGTTCGGGTACGACGGAGACATGAGCGTCGAAGACCTCATTCCCGAAGAAGAGATGGTCATCTCGGTCACGCGCGGCGGCTACATCAAGCGCACCCGGAGCGACAACTACCGCCAGCAGCACCGCGGTGGCAAGGGCGTCAAGGGAGCACAGCTCCGCGCTGACGACGTCGTCGATCACTTCTTCGTGACGACCACGCATCACTGGCTGCTGTTCTTCACGAACAAGGGCCGGGTCTACCGGGCCAAGGCGTACGAGGTGCAGGAGGCCGGCCGCGACGCCAAGGGCCAGCACGTCGCCAACCTGCTCGCCATGCAGCCGGATGAGGAGATCGCTGAGATCCTCGATATCCGCGACTACGAGGCGGCCACCTACCTCGTACTGGCGACCCGCAACGGTCTCGCCAAGAAGACCGCACTGAGCGAATACGACACCAACCGCACCGGTGGCATCATCGCCATCAACCTGCGTGAGGGTGACGAGCTCGTCGGTGCACTTCTCGTCGAAGACGACAGCGACATCTTCCTCGTCTCACGACTCGGCATGTCCATCCGTTTCACCGCGAACGACGAGACGCTGCGGCCGATGGGACGCTCGACATCTGGTGTGATCGGGATGAACTTCCGTGACGGCGACGAACTACTGTCCGCCTCGGTCCTGCCGGCGGATCCCGATGCGGAAGCCTTCGTGTTCATCGCCACCGAGGGCGGCTACGCGAAGCGCACTGCGGTCGAGCAATACCGGCTCCAGAACCGCGGCGGACTCGGTATCAAGGTCGCCAAGTACAACGAGGACCGAGGCGACCTGGCCGGCGCACTCATCGTGAGCGAGGACGACGAGGTGCTTGTGGTTCTTGCCAGCGGCAAGGTGGTAAGGTCTGCGGTGGCCGAAGTTCCCGCCAAGGGCAGGGACACCATGGGCGTCGTTTTCGCACGATTCGCAGACGATGACCGGATTATTGCCCTGGCCAGGAACAGTGACCGCAATCTTGTGGCCGCGGACGCAGAATCAGCAGATGTCATAGTCGTAGAAGAAGCTGCAGCGCCCGCCGCCGAGGCTGAGAAGGAAGAATAAGTATGAGTAGCGTTGCCGAGAAGCTCGCCAAGAAGTCGACGAAACGCACCTCGACAAAGCAGGTCCGTCTCAAACTGGTCTACATCGACTTCTGGTCGGCAGTGAAGCTGTCGTTCCTCGTCGCTGTTGCCCTCGCGGTCGTCACCATCGTCGTGTTCTTCCTCGTGTACACCGTGCTCGACCAGACGAACATCTTCGATCAGGTCAACGGCCTGTACAAGGATGTCGCCGGAGTCGGCAACGACCTCCTGGCGATCTTCAACCTCGGACGGGTGATGGGCTTCGCCGTCGTCGTCGCGATTCTCAACCTCATCGTCGTAACCGCGCTCGGTGCCCTGTGCGCCGCGCTGTACAACCTGAGCGTGAAGATCACCGGCGGACTCCTGGTCGGCTTCACAAACAACTAAGCGTGATCGAGAGGGCTCGACGAGCCCTCTCGATTATAGAAAACGGCAGATCTCAGGTAGTCTCTAATCTGCCCAAACGGGGATATAGCTCAGGCGGTTAGAGCGCTTCGCTGATAACGAAGAGGTCCCAGGTTCAAGTCCTGGTATCCCCACTCGGGAGACGTTTAGATACAATTTCTCCCTAATCGGGGCCTTAGCTCAATTGGTAGAGCGCCTGCTTTGCAAGCAGGAGGTCAGGGGTTCGATTCCCCTAGGCTCCACAGTTTTCTCCCTCCCCGAGCGTGTGACTTTCACGGAATCGTGTGTCGCCTGCGCCACACTGGAACGATGGACATTCTCTTCGTCGCCGGGTTCTCACCGATCGTCGCCGACCCCGACGCAGCCCTCTCGTTCTACGGCGGCAGCCTCGGCATCCGCTTCGAAGAGAAGATGGGCGACTACAACTACACTCACCAGCTCAATGGGACGAAGCATCTGGGCCTTTGGCCGCTCGCAGAGGCGGCTGAGACCTGCTTCGGCACCCCCGACTGGCCGGACGACATCCCCGTGCCCCAGGCGACCATCGAGTTCGAGGTCAGGGACGTGGCGGTCGCCGAGCAGGAACTGCGCGCGAAAGGGCTCACCCTCATCCACGGAACCCGCACGGAACCATGGGGGCAGGTGACCGCGAGGCTCCTCAGCCCTGAGGGTCTCCTGATCGGGCTCGTGTCGACGCCCTGGCTCAGCGAATAGAGTCGCCGGCCTTCGCCGGGAACCTCTCGATGGGTACTGTGGGCGGATGGACATTCGCGTTGCTGCGTACGGCGTCATCATCGATGGCGACCAGATCCTTCTCGCCCACTGGCGGGAGGCAGGACACAGCGGCTGGACCCTGCCTGGCGGTGGCATCGATCCGGGCGAACACCCGGCGGATGCCGCGGTACGCGAGATCTTCGAGGAGACCGGCTACACCGCTGAACTCGACGGTCTGCTCGGGATCGACTCGTTCGTCGCGCAGCCCGAGAATCGCATTTCACCGAATGCAACCAGACCTCTGCACGGTCTCCGCATCGTCTACCGTGCGCACGTCACGGGTGGTGAGCTGACCTATGAGGTCGGCGGGTCGACCGACCTGGCCGCGTGGCATCCGCTCACCGCGGTACCGTCGCTGAAGCGCGTGGCGCTCGTCGACATCGCGCTCGCGATGCTGTAACCGGTCAGGACGGTTGCAACCGATCGCTCGGCTCAGAGCGTGCTGTCGTCGTCGTCGTCGTCACCGTCGATGGGATGGATCGAGCGGCCGCTCACCGAGCTGGGAACGATCCGGACGATGACGTCCCTCCGACCGCGCACGAACGGATCCCGCAACCTGCCAACCACCGGCTCGATCTCGTCGTCGTGCTCAAGCCGACGCGCAAGACCATGGACTACGACGCTCCAGGCATCGGTCGGAGTGAGCTCGTCCGCTTCGAAGAGCACAGCCGCATTGGCTGCCAGACCGGCGAGTTTGTCGCCGGGTGCAGTGCGGAAGTAGATCGCGCCATCGAGAACGGTGTGGGACACCGGATAGATGTCGATGATGTCGTTGACCGCGACCACGATGCGGCCGACGGGTGCGGCAGCAAGTAACTCGAGGGATTCTGCTTCGGACAATTCCGTCACCGGCATGGCTGCTCCTCATCTGGGTGGACAAGCGTCCCAGGCTCATTCTCGTGCACGGATGCCCAGAGCAACAGGGTGGACGGCAGACACAAAACGAAGGATGGCCGGCCCCTCAGGGACCGGCCATCCTTCGAAGTAACGAGGATCAGAGGTTCGGCAGGGCCGGCTCTTCGTCAGCAACCCACAGCTCGTCGTCGGCACGGAACGTCTGCCAGACCGCGTAGGCGACACCCGCAGCAGCGAGTACTCCGACGCCGACGGCGATGACACTGCCGACGTTCGACTTCTTCGGTGCCGGCTTGGCCGGCTGGAAGCGTTCCAGCGCAGCGCGGACGCGGTGGTCCTTGGCGATGTCGCCGATCGACAGCACGCTGCCGACCACCCCTCCGAGCACCGGCAGGACCGTCTTGTCGATGCCGCGCTTGGCGACATCGGCGAAGTCCCGTGATGCGGCATAGCCGCGGTCGACGACCGGCTGCACCTTGTGTTCGTACGTGTTCACGACCGAGGGAACGATCTGCTCCCGGCCGTATGCACTCAACTGCCTGCTCGCCTCACGAGCGACATGGTTGGCGTGGTCCAGAATCTCCTGCTGGGCTTGCCACAACTCGTTGGCTTCACCCTTGAGTCGCTTGAGCTCTTTTTTGCGCTTGCGTGACAGACTCACCGCTGACCTCCATTGATCTCGTTTTAACGCGACAGACATCCATCTTGCCACCGAATGCCCCGAACACCACCCGGCTTGACTCAATGCGTGTGTAAGAATTGAAAACATGTCAAAGCACACCGCTGTCGCAACCCTTCACACCAACTACGGCGACATCAAGGTCAACCTCTTCGGTGACCACGCCCCCAAGACGGTCGGCAACTTCGTCGGCCTGGCCACTGGCAGCACCGAATGGACCGACGAGCGCACCGGTGAGACCAAGAAGGACACACCCCTTTACAACGGTGTCATCTTCCACCGCATCATCCCCGGCTTCATGATCCAGGGCGGCGACCCCCTCGGAAACGGAACCGGCGGCCCGGGCTACAAGTTCGACGACGAGATCCACCCGGAACTCAACTTCAACGAGCCGTACATGCTCGCGATGGCAAACGCAGGCAAGATCGCGGGCCGTGGAACGAACGGCTCCCAGTTCTTCATCACGGTCGGCGACACCAGCTGGCTGCAGGGTAAGCACACCATCTTCGGTGCCGTCGAAGACGAAGCCAGCCGCAAGGTCGTCGACAAACTGGCAGAGGTTCCCCGTGACGCACGCGACCGCCCCCTCGACGACATCGTCATCGAGAGCGTCACGGTTGCCGACGTCTAAACCCCGCACTGGCTTCGGCCCGGTCTTCGGTTTCGGCGAATGAGCCAGTCGTCCGTTCCTCCCGTGCGCCGGGACAACTTCTGTTACCGCCACCCCGACCGGCAGAGCTTCGTGCTCTGCCAGCGGTGTGGGCGCACGATCTGCGGCGAATGCCAGACTCCTGGCGCGGTCGGCGTGATCTGCCCGGAATGCATGAAGCAGCAGCGTCAGACAGCGCCACGACGGACGGGCTTCTTCAGCCGCAGCGGCGAGCGGCCGATCGTCACGTACGTCCTCATCGCCGTCACGGCATTCGTTTTCCTGCTGCAACTCATCCCGGGACTCAACGTCACGGAATACCTGTTGTACGCGGGTGTCTACTCGACGCCGCTGGCGTTCGAGCCGTGGCGGATGCTGACGACTGTCTTCGTCCACTCCCAGAGTTTCATTTTCCATGTCCTGCTGAACATGTACACGCTCTGGATCTTCGGGCAAGCGCTCGAACCCATGCTCGGGCGCGCACGTTTCCTTGCCCTGTATCTGATCTCCGGTTTTGCGGGCTCGCTCGGTGTGCTGTTCCTCACGGACGGAACCACTCCGGTCGTCGGTGCGTCCGGTGCGATCTTCGGCCTGATGGGTGCATTCCTCGTGATCCAGCGCAAGCGCGGCGGCAACATGAACGGCCTGCTCGTGCTCGTCGGGATCAACCTCGTGATCGGCTTCATCCCCGGCATCAACGTCGCTTGGCAGGCGCACCTCGGCGGGCTCGTCGGCGGCGCCCTTGTCGGTCTGATCTACTACGAGACCAGGCACCTCAAGCACAAGCGACGTCAGACTCTCCTCATCTCCGGGCTGTGCGTCGTGCTCGTGATCGCCAGCCTGATCCCCTACTTCGCGGTGATGCGCGCGCTTTAGGGCTGAGCGACTAGAATCGGCGCTATGGCACGCGACAAAACGAAGAGCACACAGGCCACCTCGAGCACACAACGCTCCGGTGAGCAGGCACCCAACCCGGTCTGGTTCAAGCCGGTGATGTTCGGCTTCATGCTCCTCGGGCTGGCCTGGATCATCGTGTTCTACGTCAGTCAGGGAGCTCTGCCGATCGCCGCGCTCGAGTCCTGGAACATCGTCGTCGGATTCGGAATCGCCTTCATCGGCTTCCTGATGACGACCCGCTGGCGTTAGTTTCCCCAACCAACGCCGCGCCGCGCCCGGGATACCGGGCGCAGCCGCCGCGGCTCCACGGGAAAACCCCCGGCCAGAGTTGTTAACAGGGTTATTAACACTGTGGACAATTACACCGGTGTAATTATCCCCAGCTTGTGGATAACTCTGTGCACAACTCTGGGAAAGCCTCCAAGGTGCCGCAGATAGACTTGCCGAATGCCAGACAGCCCCGAGTCCGTGCCGCCCACCAGGGCGTCGCGTCGTGGGCGGAACCGCTCGCAGAAGCCGCGACCCCGAGTGAGCGTTGTCGGAGTGATCGGTGAACTGCTCGTCACCGGCGGGGTCCTCGTGCTCCTGTTCCTCGTCTGGCAGCTCTGGCTCAACGACGCGGTCCTCCGTGCGGCTCAAGACACCGAAGCAGATGCGCTGAGTAAGTCGTGGGCCACGAGTATTCCGTTGCCCACGGCATCCGAAGCGCCTGCAGACCCCGTCGACGCCGTCGACCCGTTGGTCCTCGCAGAACCAGGCGACGCCGAGGTCTTCGGCGTCCTCCGGGTGCCGCGGTTCGGCGCTGACTACGCAGCCAAAATGGCCGGCGGCGTCTCGACGTCGCGCACGCTGAACCCGCTCGGGATCGGACACTACCCGGACACGGCGATGCCCGGCCAGCCGGGTAACTTCGCCGTTGCCGGACACCGGAACACTCACGGCAAACCACTCAACCTGGTCGGAACCCTGCAGGTCGGCGACGCGATCGTGGTTGAGGTTCCCGAGGGCTGGTACACCTACCGGTTCAGGACCCTCGAGTACGTGAAGCCGTCGGGGGTCGGGGTCCTCAACCCTGTCCCACAGCTCGACGGTGTCGAAGCGACGGATTCGTTCATCACCCTCACCAGCTGTAATCCGGCATTCTCAACCGCGGAACGTATCATCGCCTATGGCGTCTTCGAATCGTGGACGCCGCGAACCGCCGAACCCGATGGGCCGGCTTCGCTGGCCGCACCAGTGGAAGGCTAGACATGTACGGTGCGTTGTGGCGCGTCCTGCCTGGACCGGTCTGGGTGCGCATCCTGATACTGATCGCGCTGCTCGCGGTAGTTTTGTATCTGCTGGCGACCTGGGTGTTCCCCTGGGTGCAGTCGTTCATCGACCCCCAGGAAGTGACCGTTGAAGAGTAAGAGGCTCCTGTGACTCGCGTATTGGTAATCGACAACTACGACAGCTTCGTCTACACCCTGAACGGGTATCTGCTGCAGCTCGGTGCTGAAACCGAGGTTCTTCGCAACGACACGATCAGCGAAGCGGATGCCGCGGCAAAGCTCGCGGAATACGACGCGATCCTGGTCTCCCCCGGCCCCGGAAAGCCGTCCGACGCCGGCGTCTCCATCCCGATGGTGAATGCAGCGCTGGCATCGGGCACACCGCTCCTGGGCGTGTGCCTCGGGCACCAGGCAATCGCCGAGGCATTCGGTGCGACCGTGACGAACGCCGACGAGCTGATGCACGGCAAGACCTCGCTCATCGAGCATGACGACAGCGCGTTCTACGCCGGGGTCCCGCACCCCTTCACAGCCACCAGGTACCACTCGCTCGCCGTCGTGGACGGGACGGTCCCGAGCGACCTCGTGGTCACCAGCAGGACCCAGGGCGGCGTCATCATGGGCCTCCGCCACAGCGAGGCGCCGATCTACGGTGTGCAGTTCCACCCCGAGAGCGTGCTCACAGAGGGCGGCTACCTCATGCTCGGCAACTGGCTCGCTGCCGCAGGCCTCCCGCAGGCCGCTGAGACCGCCAAGGGACTCACCCCGCTCGTCGTCTCCTAAGAGCGTCTGGCCCAGCCCTACTCGTCCCACCGAGCCGGGCTGCGCTCGTCGCGCCCGCGAACCCTCCACCTGAGACCTCCATCCGGGCGCGTGATACTCCCCCGTTTGAGGGGAGTCAAGCCTTTTGCCGATTCTTGGAGTTCGCGAAGCCCGGGGTGAGGATTTCTCTCACGACTCGAGACCTCGAAGCCGTCGCCACCCCTGACGACGCGGACAGGTCTCCTCCGAGGAGGAAAAATCATGACACAGACGTCATCAGATACAACCGAAGCATCCACCACGGATCGTGTGCGGGATGCCGGATCCCACGTAGCCAGTGCAGCCGCCGATGAGGCCGGCAACGTGAAGCAGGAAGTGAAGCACCAGGTGCGCAACCTCGCCGGCGAAGTCCGTTCGCAGGTGAGCAGTCAGGTTGCGACTCAGCAGGAGCGTGCCGCAGGCGGCATCCGTTCTGTCAGCGATGAGCTGCGCTCGATGGCCGATTCATCCAGCTCGCAGGGCATGGCCTCGAATCTCGTCTCGCAGGCCGCCTC
Source organism: Mycetocola sp. Y719 (assembly GCF_056713205.1). NCBI lineage: Bacteria > Bacillati > Actinomycetota > Actinomycetes > Micrococcales > Microbacteriaceae > Mycetocola > Mycetocola sp. Y719. Next base: position 480,535 of record NZ_JBWYGY010000003.1, read on the forward strand.
ACGGGCTGGCGATGTCGCGGGCTGGCTGGAAGGCAGGGATCCCTCAGCTCTGCTCGACGACGTCAAGCGATTCGCCCGCCGCCGCCCCGGCGTCTTCATCGCGATCGCTGCAGGCGCCGGCATCGTCGTCGGCCGACTGGCGAAGTCGCTCGCGAGCGGGAACGACGAGTCACACGACACGTCGGCCGGGCGACCGACTGCGACGAACATCCCTGCCGCGGACTACACCGCAGCAGGTACGACAGCAGGGTACGCCTCCGGGTACACCGCGCCCGCCGGGCACACCGAGACGTCTGAATACCCATCGGGTACCCCGGAGTACACGAGCGGTGACGTTCGATGAGTGAGCCATACGTTCCGGATCCGAACGGAAGGACCGAATCGCTCGGCCAACTGCTCGGTGAGGTCTCGAAGGACATCTCCACACTGTTCCGGCAGGAAGTGGAGCTCGCGAAGGCCGAACTGTCCGAATCCGCGAAGAAGGCCGGCAAGGGCGCTGGAATGTTCGGTGGTGCAGGAGTAGCCGGCCTGATGGCCCTCGTTTTCCTCTCCGTGGCGCTCTGGTGGGGACTGGGATTCCTCACCGGTCTGGTGTGGTCCGCGATCATCGTTGCGGCCATCTGGGGCATCGTCGCAGCGGTGCTCGCGATGCGCGGCAAGAAGGAAATCGAAGAGATCCAGGGTGCGCCGAAGACGGCCGAGACCCTGAAGAAGGTACCAGACGCATTCAAGACAAGTGAGGACCAGAGATGACGAACGACCCGGAAGCAATCCGACAGGACATCGAAGAGACGAGGAGCAACCTCAGCTACGACGTCGACGCGCTCGCCGACAAGGTGAGCCCGTCGAGCATCGCCCAGCGCCAGACCGAGAAGGTCAAGGGTGTCGCGCGCAAGGTGAAGGACAGCGTGATGGGCGCGGCTGACGATGCGTCCTCCCACGTGGGCGATGCAGCGTCCCGCATCGGTGACGTCCCGCACACCGCGATCGACAAGGCGAAAGGCAACCCCATCGCCGTCGGCCTCATCGCTTTCGGCGCTGGCCTGCTTGCCGCATCGTTGATTCCGGCATCCTCGAAGGAGAGGGAGCTCGCTCAGACCGCCAAGGAAAAGGCCGCTCCGCTCGTCGACGACCTCAAGGAGACGGCGAAGGGCGTGGCTGAGGACCTCAAGGAGCCGGTCAAGGATGCCGCGGAGTCCGTGAAGGATGCCGCGACCACCGCCGCCTCCAACGTGAAGGACGATGCGACCAGCCAGGTCCAGGACATCAAGGGCGACTCGGATGAGGCATCCGGGTCCTCCGGCCAGTCGTACTCCACCGGGGGCTACGTCGCCCCTGACAGTGGCGCATCTCCGCTCGGTTCTGATGAGCCGGTGTTCGACGCCACCCGGACGGAAGAACCACTCCGGTAGCGGGCAGAGAGAAAACGGCGGCCGCGACATCAGTCGCGGCCGCCGTTTCCTCTCTGGCGGATCAGCCCGTGCAGTAGGTGAGGTCGATGGTGGACCGCTGGGGCACGTCGCCTGGTGCGAGCGACTGGTTCGTCACGGGGTTGCCCGGCTGAGCCGGACAGCTCGTGTCGGGGATCGGCTGCACGGTCAGCCCGACCGCCGCGTCCTCCATCAGTTCGGTCGCGACATCGATCGACTGTCCACGGACGTCCTTGATCGTGACCATTCCGCTCGAGACGATGAGGTTCACGGTGGTGCCTTCAGGCACTTCACTTGCCGCTGCCGGGTCGGTACTGATCACGGAGCCAGCCGCGAGACTGGGTGAGTTCTGTTTCGAGATCGACCCGATCGCCAGCCCAGCGGCGGTCAGGTCCGCTTGCGCCTGCTCCGAGGTCTTGTTCGCGACATCCGGCACCGTGACCTTGGCCGCTCCGAGCGAGACGTAGACCCGGATGACATCCTTGGGCCTGACCTTGCTGCCTTCGTTCGGATCCGTGCGGATGACGAGTCCCTCGTCCACGGTCGTGTTCTCTTCGGTGACCACACTGGCGACGAGGTCGAGGTCGGTGAGAGTGTTCACCGCGCTCTCCTCACTCACCCCGACGAGGTCGGGGATCAGCCGCGACTCGGTCTGCAGCACGGGTGCCTGACTGAGGGACATCACCCAGATCATCACCGCGATCAATACGACAGCGATCGACGCGATTCCTGCCCAGATCCAGACGACGGGTGGCCGGCGCTGGGTCCTCGTGACCGAGTCGTCGCTGGTCAGCTGACGGAGCGCCTGCTCGGTGCTCGCCGACGCGCGTGGCGAGGGACCGAACAGCGCTGTGCTCGCGTCGTCGGTGTCGTGGTGGACGGGGATCTTGCCCGATGCGGCTACGGCGACGTCGTCGCGGAAGTCCGCGGCTGTCTGGTAGCGCCCGAAACGGTCCTTGGCCAGCGCGCGCATGACGACGTGATCGAGGGCCGGTGACACCTTCGGGTTCACTGACGACGGCCGCACGGCGGTCTCGCTCACATGCTGGTACGCGACGGCGACGGCGGTGTCGCCGCGGAACGGTGCCCGACCGGTCAGCATCTCGAACAGGACGACCCCGGTCGAGTAGAGGTCGGTGCGGGCGTCGACGGTTTCGCCCTTCGCCTGCTCCGGCGAGAAATAGGAGGCGGTGCCGAGGATGGCCGTGGTCTGAGCGACGGTCGACGATGAGTCGGAGACGGCCCTCGCGATCCCGAAGTCCATCACCTTGACCTGCTCGTCCGGCGTGATCATCACGTTGCCCGGCTTGATGTCGCGGTGGACGACTCCGGCGCGGTGTGAGTATTCGAGGGCGGTGAGGATGCCTTCGGTGATCGCCACGGCGCGGCCGGATTCCATCGGCCCCTCGGCGATGACCGACTTCAGCGTGCGGCCGTAGACGTACTCCATGACGATGAAGGGTTCACGTGAAACGCGCCCGTCCTCCTTGATCGTCTCCTCGCCTGCATCGAAGACACGCACGATCGTGGGATGAGCCATCCGCGACGCCGCCTGGGCTTCCTGGCGGAAACGGGTGCGGAAAGCCGGGTCGTTGGCGAGGTCGGCCTTGAGGATCTTGATGGCCACTGTGCGACCGAGCTTGGTATCAGTGCCGCGGAAAACGTTGGCCATGCCACCGCGACCGATCAGGTCGCCGACGAGGTAGCGCCCCGCGAGCAGGCGTTGTTCGTCAGCCACGCATGAACTCCTTCAGATCACACCCATAGTCAGGTCAGGGATAGCTTAGTCGCTGACGTATGCTCACTCTCCGGCGGGCTGGATGGTCGCTGTTCCCGCAGGAGACTGGGCTGATTCACCCGATCCGCAGAACACGCTGTAGGTGATGCTGAGCGGGCCGGGGGTGTCGCCGACGACGACCTGGCCGCTGTTGGTGGACACTGCTCCACCCGCTGCGGTCGGGGTTCCGCCGGTGGCGGTGATGCGGTAACCGAGCATCTGCTGACCGGCCGGGCACTGAGTGAATGCCGGCCAGTTCACGGTGACCGTTGAGCCAGCCGCGACGTTCACGCATCCGCCGGCGCCGTCGCATCCGTCGCCCGAGATGGTCGGAGCGGCCGTCGGGGTGGGGATGGAGGCCATCGGACCGTACACGGTGACCGTGACGACCTGGCCCTTTTGAAGGTTGCCCTCCGGGTTGATCGCGTAGACGATGCCGACCTGGTCTTCACTGGTGGCGGCATTGCCCTCCGCGCGTTCGGACGCGAGCCCGAGGTCTCTGAGCTTCGCGGCAGCCTCGTCGTAGGTGTCGCCGACGAAGTCGGAGGCGCTGACAGCGATGAGCTCGCTCGTCGGAGTCGGTGTCGGGGTCGGAGTGGGCGTCGGTGTGGCACTCGGTGTCTTCGAGGCGGTTGTCGCAGGCGGGTTGCCGCCGTCGCCCTGGTTGATCAGGGCGATGACGGTGCCGGCGAGGACGATCGCGAGGATCGTGATCAGGGCGATCAGAGGCCAGGTCCACGGGCTGCGCTTCTTCGGCTCGGTGACCGGGACCTCGGCCGTCGTGGTCGTGGTGACCTCGGTTGCGCCGATCAGCTGGGTCGCGTCGTCCGCTCCCGCTCCCATGACCATGGTCGCGTCGGTGAGTCCGCTTCCCTCGGCGATGGCCGGAACGGCCGCTGCAGCGGCGGCGGTGTCTCCCCGACGCAGGGCTTGGGCGGCACGACTGACGTGTGCCGCGGATGCCGGCCGGTCGGACGGGTTCTTCGCGATCATCGAGAGCACGAGGTTGCGTACCGGTTCGGAGACCGTGACAGGCAGGGGCGGCGGAGTCTCGTTGATCTGAGCCATGGCGATCGCGACCTGCGACTCGCCGGTGAACGGCCGCTTGCCTGCCAGGCACTCGTAAGCGACGATGCCGAGCGAGTAGATGTCGGTGGTCGGCGAGGCCGCGTGGCCGGACGCCTGCTCCGGTGAGAGGTACTGGACGGTTCCCATGACCTGGCCGGTTGCCGTGAGCGGCACCTGGTCGGCGATGCGGGCGATACCGAAGTCGGTGATCTTGACGCGGCCATCCGGGGTGATCAGCAGGTTGCCTGGCTTGATGTCACGGTGGACGAGGCCGGCGGCGTGTGCGGCCTGGAGCGCGAGAGCGGTCTGGGCGGTGATGTCGAGCACCTTGTCGGTGGACAGCACGTGCTCGCGCTCGAGCATGGTCGACAGTGCTTCCCCAGGTACGAGCTCCATCACGAGGAACGCGCTGCCGTCTTCTTCGCCGTAGTCGAAGACGTTGGCGATGCCCTCGTGGTTCACCAGGGCGGCGTGGCGCGCCTCGGAGCGGAACCGCTCGAGGAAGTTCGGGTCGCCGAGGTACTCATCCTTGAGGATCTTGATGGCGACGGTTCGACCGATGACCAGGTCGGTCGCGTTCCAGACTTCGCCCATGCCGCCGATGGCGATCCTGGACTCCAGTTCGTAGCGTCCCCCGAAGGTGACCCCTGCTGTGGGTCTCATTTGTTCAGCACCGCCTCTATGACTTTCTTGGCAATTGGCGCGGCAACGATGTTTCCTGAGCTGTGGTGACCCAGATTTCCGTCGTTCTCGACGACAACCGCGACCGCGACCTCGGGATTGCTTGCTGGGGCGAAGCCGGTGAACCAGAGTGAATATGGTTCGTCGTCACCGTTCTGTGCAGTGCCGGTCTTTCCCGCCACGTCGACCCCCTCTATTCTTGCACCGTTCGATTGTCCGGCTGAGACGCCGTTGACCATCATGTCGGTGATCGGAACGCACTGTTCCTCGGTGAGCGCTTCACTCATCACCTGGGGCTCGAAACTCTTGAGGACCTCGAGGTTTCGGCCGATCACGCTGTCGACGAGAGTCGGTGCCATCACCGTTCCTTTGTTCGCGATTCCAGCCGAGACGAGTGCCATCTGCAGCGGTGTGGCCCTGACGTCGTATTGGCCGAACGCCGACAAGGCCGTCTGGGCGTCGTCGAGGTCCTCCGGGTAGACGCTCACGCCCGTCGGGGTCGGCAGGGCCATCTCGGTGTTGAAGCCGAACTTCTCGGCCTGCTCGCGCAGCGCTTCGTCGCCGAGCTCCATGCCGAGCTCCGCCAGGGGGATGTTGCAGCTCTGGCGGATCGCCTCCTTGAGAGTGACCGTCTCACCCGGGCCGCAGGTGGTGCGGGTCCAGTTGTAGACGACCGCGTCGCTGTCGGGAAGCTGAAGGCTGGCCGGGTTCGGGAAGGTCGACTCGGGCGTATAGTTGCCGCTCGCGATGGCCGCTGCGGCCACAACGATCTTGAACGTCGAGCCTGGCGGGTTCATGTCGCCGCCTGTCGCCCGGTTGACCAGCGGATCGAGGGGGTCGTCTTCAAGCGCCTCGTATGCGGAGATGACGCTCTGCGAGTCGTGCGACGCAAGGACGTTGGGGTCGTAGGTGGGTGACGTGACCATGGCGAGGATGCGGCCGGTCGACGGCTCGATCGCCACGACGGCGCCCTGCATGTCTCCGAGCGCGTCGAACGCGGCTTGCTGCACGATCGGGTCGATCGTGACCTCGACCGCTGCACCCTTCGGGGCCTGGCCGGCGACGATCCGGTTGATGCCGTCGAGGAACTGCGAGTTCGAGGTGCCCGACAGGTAGTCGTTCATGTATTGCTCGATGCCTGCCGAGCCCTGGGTCGGGTTGAAGAACCCGGTGACCGGTGCGTACAACTCGCCATGCGGGTACTCCCGCTGGAAGACGTACTGGTCGCCCGTCGGCACGGACTGCGCGATCACCGTGCTGCCGGCGAGGATCGGACCGCGCTCGGTGTCGTAGCTATCGTAAAGGGCGCGCGTGTTCCGCGCATCCAGCCGGAGGGCGTCCGCCTGGAAAGCCTGGATGACGGTCGTCGAGCCGAACAGGGCGAAGAACATGACGAGGACGACGACGCTGACGCGTTTCAATTCACGGTTCATGAGGTGACCTCCGTTCCGGGGCCGGTGCGGATGCTGTCGCTCACGCGCAGCAGGAGGGCGACGATGATCCAGTTGGCGACGAGGGACGAACCACCCGCAGCGAGGAACGGCGTCGTGAGGCCGGTGAGCGGGATGACCCGGGTGACGCCGCCGACCATGATGAACACCTGCAGGGCGATGGTGAATGCCAGTCCGACGGCGAGGAGCTTGCCAAAGTCGTCCTGGCCCCTGAAGCCGATGCGGAGCCCGCGCGAGACGAACAACAGGTAGAGGCCGAGGATGGCGAACAGGCCGGCGAGTCCAAGCTCTTCACCGAGGCTCGCCATGATGTAGTCACTCTGCGACAGCGGGGTGAGGTGCGGCCTGCCCTGCCCGAGGCCGGTGCCGATGAGGCCACCCTGCGCCAGGCCGAAGATGCCCTGGACGAGCTGGTAGCTGCCGCCCTGGGCGTCGTACACCTGGGTGCTGAACGCGTCGAGCCAGTTCTGGAACCGGCCGTGCACGTAGGTGAGGGTCTGGCTGGCGAAGAAGGCACCGACGGCGAAGAGGCCGACGCCGATGACGATCCAGCTCAGCCGGCCGGTCGAGACGTAGAGCATCACCGTGAACAGGCCGAAGAAGAGGAGCGCTGTTCCCATGTCGTGCTGGAACACGATGATTGCCATCGACAGCGCCCAGACGACGAGTATCGGGCCGAGGTCGCGGAGGCGGGGGAACTGCATCCAGAGGACCTTCTTGCCAACCATGGACAGGCTGTCCCTCGTGCGGACGAGGTACCCGGCGAAGAAGATCGCCAGAGCGATCTTCGCGATCTCACCGGGCTGGAAGCTGACGAGGTCGCCGATGCCGACCCAGACGCGTGCGCCGCTGACTTCACGGCCGATGCCGGGGACGAGCGGAAGCAGGAGCAGGATGAACGCGAAAAAGCCGAACAGGTACGTGTACCTGAACAGCACGCGGTGGTTCCTGACCACGAGGATCACGACGATCGACGCGATGATCGCGATGGCGCTCCACAGGATCTGGCGGGTGGATGCCGCTGCCCAGCCGGTCACACCGACCGCGAGGTCGATGCGGTAGATCATGGCGACGCCGAGACCGTTGAGCACGGTGGCGATCGGCAGGAGGAGCGGGTCTGCCTGTGGTGCGACGTAGCGGAGGCAGACATGCAGCCCGAGCACGAGGGCAGAGAGGCCGGCGCCGAGGTAGATGAGGTCGAGGTCGATCGCCCCGGTCGCGCCGAGCTGCACGAGCAGGATCGCAACGGAGTTGATGACGCAGGCGAAGAGCAGGAGGGCGAGTTCGCGGTTACGCAACTTCTGCGGCAGGTGCAGCTTGCGCATCGTACGGATGACCGCGGTGTCTGCCTTGAATTCAGGCGTGGAGGCGGGCAGGTCGACGATGCGGCCGCCGACGGCTCCTGTGGACTGGGTTCTATCTGACATCACTCGTCGTCCTTCGACGTGGTGGTGCGGAGGCGCGAGACGATCTCCTGCGCTTCCTCGAGCGACGAGGCACTGATGGTCTGCTCCACCTGCTGCCGGTCGTAGGTCGACAGCATCGAGATGGGAATGCCGGTGTCGTTGTGTTCGGTTGACATGCTGAACGGACCGATGTCCTGCTGGATGCCCTGGAAGATGACCACGGTGTCTTCGTCCGCGCCGACGAAGTAGCGAGTCTGCGTCCAGGCGTAGCCGAGGAGCAATGCAAGAGCGATGGCGAGGGCGATCGCGATCGAGCCGACGAGCCAGGTGAGGCGTCGTCGTTTCGCGCGGCGGGCATCCTCTTCGATGAGTTCGTCCAGGTAGTCGTCCGACGCCGGCTCGAAGTGGCTGGGGCCGGACGAGGTTGCCCGGCCGGAGTGCAGCCGCAGCGACGGTAGTAGCCCGGTGCGTCGTGGCACTTCGTTCTGGTACGCGAGCGGTCGGGACGCCGACCCGACGATGACGGGGGTCTCGGCGCTCGCCGAGCGTTCGGCACCGACGTCGAAGATGACGACGGTGACGTTGTCCGGTGCTCCACCGTCGAGCGCCTTGCGGATGAGCTGCTCGCCGACCTGGCGGGCGGGGAGGTTCTGGGCGAGGGTGACCTGGATGGCTTCGTTCTCGACGACGCCGGAGAGGCCGTCCGAGCAGAGCAGCCAGCGGTCACCCGGGTGGGTTCGCATCACCATGGTGTCGATCTCGGGGTTCGAGTCGACGTCACCGAGCACGCGCATGAGCACGGAGCGGCGCGGGTGGACCATCGCCTCTTCCTCGGTGATCCTGCCGGAGTCGACGAGCCGCTGCACGAAGGTGTGGTCGGTGGTGATCTGGCTCAGTTCGCCGTCGCGGAGGAGGTAGATGCGGGAGTCACCGATGTGCGCGATGGCGACCTCGTCGCCGACCGCAGCGATGGCGTCGACCGTCGTGCCCATGCCGCCGAGCTCAGGGTGCTCGAACACGGCTTCAGCGAGTTCGGAGTTCGCCGCACTGATCGCGGTCTGCAGTGCGGCTTCGGCGTCCTGTGCGCTGGTGAAATCGGCATCCGCCTGCATGATCCGCTTGATGGCGATCGCACTGGCCACGTCGCCTCCGGCGTGACCGCCCATGCCATCGGCGACCACGAACAAGTGGGTTCCGGCGTATCCGGAGTCCTGGTTGTTCGAGCGGACTTTCCCGACATGGGAGATGGCCGCAGAGTCGCCTGCTTTCGTCATCGTCTACCGCCGCAGTTCAAAACTGGTCGCGCCGACCTTGATCGGAGTGCCGAGCGTGATCTGCGTCGGTGAGCTGATGCGTTTGCCGCCGAGGAACGTGCCGTTGGTGGAGTCGAGGTCCTGGATCATCCAGTCCTCGTTCCAGAGCAGGAGTTTCGCGTGATGGGTCGAGGTGTAGTCGTCGCGGATGACGAGACCCGAGTCGGGTGCGCGGCCGATGGTCAGCGGGTCGCGACCGAGCATCACCTCGAGGCCCTCCTTGGGCCCTGCGGTGATGACGAGGCGGTTGACGTTGTGGATGCTCGCCTTCTCGTTCCTGCGACCTCCCGTTGGCAGGACCGGGGGTGCCGGAGCCGCTTTCGGAGGCAGTGGTGGGGCCGGCGCTGCCCGGGGAGCCGCGGCCGCTTGAGCCGCCTGTGCCTTGCGCGAGCCCTGGCCGAAGATGTCGGCGCGGAGGGCGTAGACGATGGCGAACACGAACAGCCAGAGGAGAAGAAGGAAGCCGATGCGGAGCACCAGCAGGGTGAGTTCACTCACGATTTGGGCCCCCAGAATCCGCCCTCCGCGCCATAAGCGCGGGTGGAGTCGTCGTAATCGTCACGGGGACTCGGAGCGGAAGATTGTGCCAGCACTCGGAACACAATACGGGTGCGACCGATCTGAACGACGGAATCGGGGGTCAGCGCGGTCTGGGTGAACGGGTTTCCGTTGAGGGTCGATCCGTTCGTCGACCCGAGGTCACGGGCCTGGGCGCGCTCGCCGTCCCAGAGGATTTCGACGTGTTTGCGGCTGGTGCCTGAATCGTCGATCGTGATGTCTGCATCGCTGCCGCGGCCGATGACCGTGCGGCTCTTCGTGATCGGGTGGCGCTGGCCGCCGATGTCGAGGACCGGCGTCCACGAGACCTGGCCCTTCACGTTGACCGAATCGATCTGGAGCATCCCGTCGGAGAGGCTGCCGTCTGCTTTCAGGCGGATGCTGATTCCGCCGGCGAACTGGTAGCCCTGGTGCGTCGCGTGCTTCTGCACGAGACTCGTGAGTTCGTCGATGAGTGCGGGACCGATGCTTGCCATGCGCTCGTTGTCCGCAGGCGACATGCGCACGACGAACTGGTTGGGCGCGAGGATGCGGTCGCGGCTCATCACGGCTGCTTTGGTGTCGAGTTCCCGTTTGAGTGCCGAGGTGATCTCGACCGGCTGCAGCCCCGAACGGAAGGTCTTGGCGAACGCACCGTTAACGGCACGTTCGAGACCCTTCTCGAAGTTGTCCAGAATGCCCACAGGTCTCCCGATCGTGTCAAATGGCTATGCACATGTTAGTAGGCGGGGCTGTGAGTGCGACTCAAGCCGCCTGCGGACCTGCCTAAACCCGCGCTCCCCTATATATAGGACAGCATCCGCACCCCTCCGGCCGAATGGCGATTCGACCGGCGTCATGCTAATCTCGCTGAGTTGACACGCACGTGTCGCAACACTGCGCGAGTGGCGGAATTGGCAGACGCGCTGGCTTCAGGTGCCAGTGCTCGAAAGGGCGTGGGGGTTCAAGTCCCCCCTCGCGCACAGGGTTGAAACACAGAGAAAGCCTCCGAGGAATCGGGGGCTTTTTTCGTGCCCGGACCCCGCAGATTTCAGGTCGGGCGCGACGGAATCACGGAACGAGGATGACGGTCTTCCCCGGCCTCGGTTTCGGCAGTTCCCCGCTTTCGTAGGCCTCCCGACCGGCTGAAAGCGGGAACGTCTGGGCGATCGCCACGTCGACGTCCCCAGCGGCGAGCAACGCGGCCAGTTCCTCCAGCCTGTCCTGACGCGTGCCGACGACGAAGAAGAGAGCACCGATGCCGTGCTTCTCGGCCAAGTCGTCGCTCGGGGGTTCCTGGAGGACGATGAGTTGTCCGCCCTGGTGAACCGCGGCATACATCCACTCAGGCACGTCACCCCCGACCGCGTCGATCGCGACGTCGAACCCGTGCAGGTCGAGCGGCTCGGAGTGGCGAGCGACCACGACGACATGATCGGCGCCGAGGCTTCTCGCGTGGGCGTCCGCCAACGCTGAGCTCACCGTCACGGTGACCTCGGCGCCGATCCGGTGCGCGAACTGGGTGAGGAACGCCCCGACCCCACCGGTTCCGCCCCTGATCAGAATGTGCTGATCGGCCGTCAGATGGGTGTGCTCGTTGAGCGCCTCCCACGCCGTCAGAGCCGGCAGAACGGCAGCGGCCGCGTCGACATCGGAGACCGAAGCATCCTTTCGGGCGACGGATGCGACGGGGACGACGACGTATTCGGCAGCCGCTCCGTCGCCGTCGAACGGGGCGATCCCGAAAACCGCGTCGCCCACGGCCAGGGCGACGACATCCGGGCCGATCTCGGCGACCACTCCGGAGAACTCGTGCGACGGAATGATGGGCGTCCGGTCGACACCGCCGGTCTCCCACGTCTCCGGCCAGGTCAGCTCGGCGAACGTGATCGCGGCCGCCCGCACAGCGACCGAGATCTCACCAGTGCCTGGGACCGGCCTGGGCGCCTCCTCGTAGACGAGTTCCTCCGGCCCACCACGCCGGTGCGCGCGGAGCGCCATCATCGTCGATGTCGTGCCCGTACCGTTGGGTTCAGCACCCATGGTGTTCCTCCACTACCTGGTCGCGGAAGCCGAAACGGATGGATCCCTGCGCGTTGTCCCCCAAGCGTCCCGCCGTGCAGCCCTCGACGCAATGCCCAAAGGTTCCTGTTCTCCGGCCGGATGCCACACAGGACGCGTCGCCGCGCGCGGGTCTACGCCGGGAGGACGTCCGGGCTTCTGATGTGTTCGTAGACGACGGAGGTGCGGACGTCGACGATCTCGTTGCGTTCGGTGAGTTTGTCGATGACGAAGGCGTAGAGGTGGTCGTTGCTCGGAACCGCGACGTGAATCAGGAAGTCCTCATTGCCGCTCGTCACGAACACGGAGACGACGTCAGGGAGGGCCGAAACCCAGTTGCGAAAACCCTCGATATTGCGCCGGGACGGCGGTCGGATGCGCACGGCGATCATCGCCTGGACCGGCCGCCCGATCGAACCGAGGTCGAGTTCCAGCGTCGCGCCGAGGATGATCCCCCGCTGTCGCAGGGACCTCGTGCGGTCGAGTGCGGTCGTGGCAGAGATGCCGACCGCCGCGGCGATGTCCCTGTTCGTGCGCCGGGCATCTGACTGCAATTCCCGGATGATCGCCGTATCAATGTCGTCCAGTATCGCCATTTCTCCTCTTCCTCCGTAGATAATCCGGTCTAGCGGCGCTCTGATGGCTGTCTTGCTAGCCTGATGCCTTGCTTTACCGGACGTAAGGATAAGAGTGACCATACCCGCCTTTGCCCCTGACGAAATCCGCACCGGGGAACCGACACGGTCTGCGCGTCTCAAATGGGTCGTTCTCGTTCGCGACGATGCCCCGCTCGGACAGATGGTCAACGCGGTCGCCTGCGTCTCGGCATCCACCGGCCAAGCGATCGTCGGTTTGATCGGGCCGAGCGCGGTGGACGCGACAGGGGCAGCCCATGAGGGGCTTCCCTGGGCGGGCTGCAGTGTCTTGTCGGCGACAGCCGAGCAGATCTCTGCGATCCGCGCGAAGGCCGCCGGTCATGACGCCGTCTTCGTGGCCGATATGCCGCAGTCCGCGCAGACCAACCGGGTCTATGACGAGTACGTGTCAGAACTGAGGGAGACTGCGGATGCCTCCCTCGTCGGCATCAGCATCGTCGGTCCGCGGAACGCCGTCGACCGTCTGGTCAAGCGGCTTCCGCTCCTCTAGCCGGCTGCCTTCTTCACGAGGGCGGCGATCGCCTTCTCGTTCTCGGCGGTCCACGCGGTCAGCGCGAAAGAGGTCGGCCACATGGTGCCGTCGTCGAGTTTTGCCGGGTCGTTGAACCCCAGGGTCGGATACCGTGAGTCGAACTTCTGGGCCGCCTGGAAGAAGACGACGATCTGACCATCCCGCGCGTAGGCGGGCTGCCCGTACCAGGTCTTCGGCATCAGCTCGGGTGCGACAGCCGAGACGAGGGCGTGAAGCTTCTCGGCGATGTCCTGGTCGTTCCCGGACATCTCGGCGATCTTGTCGAGAAGGTCCTTTTCTCCCTTCTCCCGCGCCTTCGCGTCGCGGTCGCCGCGGCGCGCCTCCGCCTTGAGTTCCTGCGCGCGTTCCTTCATCGCGGCGCGTTCTTCGTCGGTGAATCCGTCGTACGACTTCGCTGTCTTCTTCGCCTCGGCCATTTCTTGTTCCTTTCGGGGGACCTGATGGGACAGACTCTATTCGTCGGATGCCGTCGGTGCTTCTTCAGAACTGATCGATCGGCGCCGCCGATCAGGCGCCGACGTATGCCGCCAGGTGCTTGCCGGTGAGGGTGGACCGGCCGGAGACAAGATCCGCAGGCGAACCCTCGAACACGACAAGGCCGCCGTCGTGACCGGCTCCTGGACCGAGGTCGATGATCCAGTCCGCATGCGCCATGACCGCCTGGTGGTGCTCGACCACGATGACCGACTTGCCTGAGTCGACGAGCCGGTCGAGCAGGCCGAGCAGGTTCTCGACGTCGGCCAGGTGCAGGCCGGTGGTCGGCTCATCGAGCACGTAGATCCCGCCCTTCTCGCCCATCTGCGTGGCGAGCTTGAGCCGCTGGCGCTCGCCGCCGGACAGGGTGGTGAGCGGCTGGCCGAGGCTGAGATAGCCGAGTCCGACGTCGACGAGCCGGTCGAGCACGGCGTGAGCGGCCGGAGTGCGGGCCTCGCCCGATCCGAAGAACTCTTCCGCCTCGGTCACGGACATCGCGAGCACTTCGCTGATGTCACGGCCACCGAGCTTGTACTCGAGCACCTCGGCCTGGAACCGCTTGCCCTCGCACACTTCGCACGGCGACTCGACGGTGGCCATCACACCGAGTTCGGTGTAGATGACTCCTGCGCCGTTGCACACCGGACAGGCGCCTTCGGAGTTGGAGCTGAACAGCGCAGGCTTCACGCCATTGGCTTTCGCGAACGCCTTGCGGATCGGTTCGAGCATTCCGGTGTATGTCGCGGGGTTGCTTCGCCGTGAACCGCGGATCGCCCCCTGGTCGATCGACACCACATCGGCACCACGGGGGATGGATCCGTGCACGAGGGAGCTCTTGCCGGAGCCGGCCACTCCGGTGACGACGACGAGCACACCGAGGGGGATGTCGACGTCGACGTTCTGCAGGTTGTGCTCGGTGGCTCCGCGGATCTCGAGGGCGCCGGTCGGCTTCCGCACCGTGTCCTTGAGAGCGACCCGGTCATGGAGGTGACGCCCGGTGAGGGTGTCGCTGGACTGGAGGGCGTCGAGGGATCCCTCGAATGTGATGTTGCCGCCACCGGTTCCGGCGCCGGGGCCGAGGTCGACGACATGGTCGGCGATCGCGATCATCTCCGGTTTGTGCTCGACGACGAGCACGGTGTTGCCCTTGTCGCGCAGCTGCAGAAGCAGCTTGTTCATCCGTTCGATGTCGTGCGGGTGCAGACCGATGGTCGGCTCGTCGAAGACATAGGTGACGTCGGTGAGCGATGACCCGAGGTGACGGATCATCTTCGTGCGCTGGGCTTCACCTCCTGACAGTGTCCCGGCAGGCCGGTCGAGTGAGAGATAGCCCAGCCCGATCTCGACGAAGGAGTCGAGGGTGTCACGCAGTGCGACGAGCAGCGGCGCGACCGATGGTTCGTCGAGGTCGCGGACCCAGGAGGCGAGGTCGCTGATCTGCATCGCGCAGGCCTCTGCGATGTTGATGCCGGCGACCTTCGACGATCGTGCACCTTCGTTGAGTCGTGTGCCGCCGCAGTCAGGACAGGTCGTGAACGTCACCGCTCGGTCGACAAACGCCCGGATGTGCGGCTGCATGGCCTCGCGGTCCTTGGAGAGCATCGACTTCTGGACCCGGGGAACCAGTCCCTCATAGGTCATGTTGATGTCGCCGATCTTCACCTTCGTGGGCTCGTGGTACAGGAAGTCGTCGAGCTCCTTCTTGGTGTAGTCACGGATCGCCTTGTCCGGGTCGACGAAGCCCGACCCTGCGTAAATCTTCACGCCCCAGCCGTCTGCGGTGTAGCCGGGGATCGTCATCGCGCCTTCGTTCAACGACTTGGAATCGTCGTAGAGCTGGCTGAGGTCGATGTCGTTCACCGTGCCCATACCCTCGCAGCGCGGGCACATGCCACCGGTGATCTCGAAGCTCCGGCGCTCCTTCGTGGTTCTTCCGCCGCGCTCGAGGGTCACCGCACCGGCGCCGCTGATCGATGCGACGTTGAAAGAGAATGCCTGCGGCGATCCGACGTGCGGCTGGCCGAGGCGGCTGAAGACGATGCGGAGCATCGCGTTGACGTCTGTGGCGGTTCCGACGGTCGACCGTGAGTTCGCGCCCATCCGTTCCTGGTCGACGATGATCGCTGTCGTCAGCCCTTCGAGCACGTCGACGTCCGGGCGCGCCAGTGACGGCATGAAGCCCTGCAGGAACGCGCTGTAGGTCTCGTTGATCATCCGCTGCGATTCCGCGGCGATGGTGCCGAACACCAGTGAGCTCTTGCCGGATCCGGAGACTCCGGTGAACACCGTCAGCCGACGTTTCGGGATCGTCAGGCTGATGTCTTTCAGGTTGTTCACGCGAGCGCCCTGGACGCGGATCAAATCGTGGCTGTCTGCAACCTGTGGTTCTGACGACTGCGTGTCCGTCCTCGTGGCCATGCTCATCGTGTCTCCATCTGTCGGGGCGGAGCCGTGCTCGCGGACTCCATCGGTGTCGCCTGGTTCGATCTAACCAGCTTCAGCGCAGCTCCTGGATGCGGATCTGGTTGCCAGCCGGGTCACGGACGGCGCAGTCCCGGATGCCGTACGGCTGGTCGATCGGTTCCTGGACGATCTCGGCACCACTGGCCTGCAGCCGTTCGAAGGTGCCGTCGAGGTCAGGGGTGGCCAGGGCGATGCCGCCGTAGGTGCCCTTGGCCATCATCTCGACGATCGTGCGGCGTTCGTCGTCGGTGACGCCAGGGTCGGCGGCCGGTGGCTCGAGGACGATGGCCGTGTCCGGCTGGCCGACAGGGCCGACGGTGATCCAGCGCATCCCCTCGTAGCCGACATCGTTGCGAACCTCGAAACCGAGGACGTCGCGGTAGAACGACAGAGAGGCATCCGGATCCGTGTGCGGAAGGAAACTCGCGAAAATGGTGATGTTCATGGCAGTCAACCTAGTTGGGGCACGGGCACGCGCGCTTCTCGATTCCTGACCGGTCTCGTCACCTGTTTTGCTATGCAGGCCGGCATCCCGGCGGTCGTGTGCACGCTCTCGCGCCGATAGACGCTTGGGGGCACACCGACCAGCTCGGTGAAGCGCGTGCTGAAGGTGCCCAGGGACGCGCAGCCCACCGCGAAGCAGACGTCGGTGACGCTGAGATCGCCGCGACGCAGCAACGCCATCGCGCGCTCGATCCGTCGCGTCATCAGGTAGGCGTACGGGGATTCGCCGTATGCCTCACGGAACTGACGGCTGAGGTGACCGGCAGACATGTTGACGCCCCGCGCGAGCGCCTGGACGTCGAGGGGCTGCGCGTACTCCCGGTCCATCCGGTCGCGCACCCGACGCAGCCGGGCGAGATCGCTCAGGCGCTGTGTCGTGTCGGTGGTGCTGGTCACCTGCACGATCGTTCCATCTCGAACCGGGTTGGTCAACGCCCCCGCGATCCGGGCGGATGCAGACTCATCAGGTCATGGACGCCCGTCGGCGTAGTGTTCTCGCGCGATCTCCACCAGCGCGCGTCCGTCGCGCGCCGTGTCGTCGCGCCACCAGGCAAGCGTCACCGGAATCGGAGGTGCTCCGCGAAGCACCCGGTAGGCGACGCCACGACGAGGATGCCGCGCGACCGTTGCCTCTGCGGTGGTGCCGACAGCTCCGCCCGTTGCGATCTCGTCGAGCCATTCCTCCATGTCTGAGATGCGTGTCATCGTGACACTCGCCTCGGGCCAGAGCGCCGCCGTCGTCGTGCTCGACTCCGGGTCCGTCGCGACGACACGGCCCTCCAGGTCGGCCAGTGACAGCGACCGGCGACGTGCGAGCGGGTCGTCTGCAGGAATCGCGGCAAACCGGCGTTCCCGGCCGACTTCCACGGTTTCGAACCGGGCGTCGACGGGCACGCGGAGCACCGCGACGTCGACGACCCCTTCGGCGAGACCTGCGGTGCGCGAGTTGACGTGGACGAGTTCGAGGCGGGTGTCAGGATGCTCCGTCGACCATCGTTTGCGGATGCCGTCGGTGTAGGCCCCGAAGGCGGCCCACGCGTAGCCGACCCGCAATGTCCCGCTCTCCGAACTGGCCATGGTGCGCAAGGCATCGACCTCTGCAAGCACCCGCCTGGCGTGCGCCACGACCCTGTTGCCTGCCGGAGTCGGAATGACGCCTCTGGGTCCCCTGCGGAGCAGACGGGTCCCGAGCTCTGATTCGAGTGCAACGATCGCGCGGGACGCCGCCGCCTGCGACAAACCCACCTCGATGGCGGCATCCGTGATCGTGCCCTGCGAGACGCAGGCCACGAGTAACCGCAGGTGCGACAGATCCAGAGCCATGCGTCCAGCGTATGGCCGTACCCCGTCACGCATTCTGCGGTGTCGTCACATTTCGTGAGACTGGCATCGTGAACGACCACCTGACGACAACTCGCACGAACACCGCGCCGACGACGGCCGGTCTTCCGACGCCTCACACGGCAGCGGCTCCGACTCGCGTCAGTCCCTCCGGCATCCTCATGATGCTGTCCGGCGCGACGAGCAACCAGTTCGGTGCCGCCGTCGGCGCCACCGCTTTCGACGCGATCGGGCCGGTCGGAGTGGTCGCCGTCCGCCAGATCGTCGGAGCAGCCGTGCTCATGCCGGTGGTGCGCCCGCCCCTGCACCGATTCACGCGAGCGCAGTGGTGGCCGATCCTGCTTCTCGGCCTCGTCTTCGTGATCATGAACCTGACGCTCTACTCGGCGGTGGATCGCATCGGGCTCGGCCTCGCCGTGACCCTCGAATTCCTGGGGCCGCTCGGGGTCGCGCTCGCATCGTCCAGGAGGCTGCTCGACCTCGTCTGTGCGGTCGCCGCCTTCGCGGGCGTCTGGATCCTCGTGCTACCCGGGCCGTCGAGTGACCTGATCGGCGTCGGCTTCGGACTCATCGCCGCTTGCTGCTGGGCGTCGTACATCCTGCTCAACCGGGTGATCGGGCGACGCACCACCGGACTGCACGGAGCAGCTGCGGCGACACTCGTCGCCGCAGTGATGTCGGCACCGGCGATTGTCGTGTTCGCCGTTCAGGGGCGGTTCGACGTGAGCTCGGTCCTTGCCGCCGTCGCCGCCGGAGTGTTCTGCTCCGCCGTCCCGTACGCACTCGACCTCCTCGCGCTGCGTCGGGTGCCGACACCGGTCTTCGGCGTGTTCATGAGCATCAACCCGGTGATCGCGGCGCTCGCCGGGCTCGTCGTGCTGCACCAGGTGCCCGTTGCCCACGAATGGCTCGGCATCGCGATCATCGTTGCGGTGAACGCGGCGGTGACCGGGATGCGGCGCGGTCGGGCGGCTGGTCAGGCGTCGTCAGGTGTGTCGGTGGGCGCTTCGTAACCCGCCGGGATCTGGGGTTCCATGGAACTGTCTCCGCCGGTGCGTACAGTGACCGAGCGCAGTCGTCCGCCCTCGCCCGTCAGATCGATTGCCAGCCTGTGCGCGACGACGGAGGGGATCGGGTGGATCCGCCGGATGCCGATGCTCCCGCCGCCGGCGACCACGGAGCCGTTGATACTGACGGAATGGCCCGACACGCGCTGGCCGTCGCTGAGGTCCTCCTCGAGCTCGACATGCTCG
This sequence comes from Mycetocola sp. Y719, assembly GCF_056713205.1. Taxonomy (NCBI): domain Bacteria; kingdom Bacillati; phylum Actinomycetota; class Actinomycetes; order Micrococcales; family Microbacteriaceae; genus Mycetocola; species Mycetocola sp. Y719. The sequence continues at coordinate 499,482 of NZ_JBWYGY010000003.1, forward strand.
ATCGTGAGTGGCCCGTCCCAGTGCACCGTGACCCTGTCGCCGTCCTGTGACAGCCGCGTCGGTACCGGTCGTCCCAGCCGGCGATCCAGCTCCGAGCGGAACTCGGCGAGCCGAGCGGCATCCGTCGCGGAGATCCGCCCCGACTGATCCGGTGGCACGTTGAGGAGCAGGTTCGCCCCCAGCCCGATCGACCGGTAGTAGATCGCGAGCAGGTGCTCGACCGACTTGGGTTCGTCGTCAGGGCTCCAGAACCACTTGCGCCGGAGCGAGACATCGCACTCCGGTGGAAGGTAGGCCTCCGTCACGAGGGACGTCGCGGTCCCCACGTACTGGCTGTCAGGAGTGGAGTCGATGACGTACCGCACCGGGTCGCCGGCCAGGCCGTCCTCGTTGCCGACCCACCGGATGGTCGGCTCGCCCATGTTGAAGATCATCGCGTCTGGCTGGTGCGAGCGGACGACCTCCATGTACCTGGCCCAGTCGTAGCGGTGCCCTTCGGAGCCTGCCCCGTCGAACCAGAGCTCGACGAGCGGGCCGTACCGTGTGCACAACTCCGTCAGCTGGGCGACATAGACGTCGTCGTACGCTGCCGGGTCGCTGTAACTTGGGGCGTTGCGATCCCAGGGCGAGAGATAGAGCCCGAGCCTGAGGCCTTCGTCCCTGCAGGCGTCGGCCAGTTCGGCCACGACGTCTCCCTTCCCTGATCTCCAGGGTGAGGACGCGACCGAATACGACGTGGTCGCGGTGGGCCAGAGACAAAAACCGTCGTGGTGTTTGGCGGTGAGAACGACGTACTCGGCCCCGAGATCCACCGCTGTGCGCGCCCACTGCCTCGCGTCGAGGTCGCTGGGATCGAAGGAGCCGGCGGGCAGGGTGCCGTCACTCCACTCGCGATCGGCGAAGGTGTTGAGCCCGAAATGGACGAACATCCCCATGCCCATCCTCTGCCAGGCGAGTTGCGCGTCTGTGGGCGAGGGGGTGCTCGTCATGTCGTCGGCGTTCCGCTCTGGCCTACGGCAGGATGTGGCCGGCCGCGGTGTACAGGCGGTACCACTCCTCGCGGGTGAGCGGGAGGTCTGAGCCCAGGGCGGAGTCCTGCACCCGGGCGATCGTCGTGGTGCCGAGGACGACCTGGATGTTCGCGGGATGACGGGTGATCCAGGCGACCGCGATCGCGGAGGTCGGCACGTCGTATGCGGAGGCGAGCTCGTCGATCACGTCGTTCAGTTCGGCGAACTTCTCGCGGTCACCGAGGAACACCCCGTCGAAGAAGCCCTTCTGGAAGGGGGACCAGGCCTGGAGGGTGATGTCGTTGAGTCGGCTGTAATCGAGGATCCCGAGGTCGCGGCTGATCGACTGGTCGAGGCCGACCATGTTCGCGGCTGTGCCCTGGGCGACGATCGGTGCGTGCGTGATGCTCAGCTGAACCTGGTTGATCGCGAGGGGCTGGTTGACGAACTTCTTGAGGAGCTCGGTCTGGCCAGGAGTGTGGTTTGAAACCCCGAAGTGACGCACCTTGCCAGCGGCGTGGAGTTCGTCGAAGGCGGCGGCGACTTCTTCCGGTTCGACGAGCGTGTCAGGGCGGTGAAGCAGGAGGGCGTCGAGGTAGTCGAGCTTGAGTGCGGCGAGGGACTCGTCGACGGTCGTGAGGATGTGCTCACGCGAGAAGTCGAAGTAGCCGTCCCGGATGCCGACCTTGGACTGCACGACCACCGACTCCCGCTCTGCAGGGGAGAAGGTCACGGCGTCGCCGAACCGACGCTCGCACTCGTGCCGTGCGCCGCCGTAGATGTCGGCGTGGTCGAAGTAGTTGATCCCGGCATCCCTGGCAGCCGAGATGAGATCCCGGATTTCGGCATCGGAGAGTTCGGAGATGCGCATCAGGCCGAGGATGACGTTGGAGGTTTCGAGATCTGTCTGAGGAATCAAAGAAGTCTTCATCCGAGAAGTATTGCAGGACCGCTCTTCCACTCAACGGAACAGGGGATGTTCCGCTCGGCCGGATGACGGATGCTTGGATCACCTTCCCATCGATGTAGAGGCGGATCCGTGCAGACCAGCGTGGCCATCATCGGAGCCGGCCCGGCCGGACTCCTGCTCGGGCACATCCTCTCCCAGGCCGGGATCCCTTTCGTGATTCTCGAACGCCAGACCCGCGAGCACGTGCTCTCGCGTATCCGGGCCGGCGTCCTGGAGCAGGGATCGGTCGACATCCTCACCGACCTCGGGCTCGACGCGAACCTGCGAAGCCGTGGCCTCGAGCACGGCGGCATCTACCTGCAATTCGACGGCGGAAGGCGGCACGTCGACTTCCGTGACCTCGTCGGCCGCACCGTCACCGTCTACGGCCAGCAGGCCCTCGTCGCCGACATGCTCGCCGAACACGAACGCATCGGCTCCACAATCCTGTTCGAGGCAGCCGACGTCACGCCGATCGGCATCGACGGCAGCAGTCCAACGGTGACCTTCACGCACGAAGGATCGACCAGGGAGCTGTCGTGCGGCATCGTCGTCGGCGCAGACGGGTACCACGGGGTCTGTCGCCGCAGCATCCCCGCCTCTGAGCTGCACGTCTTCGAGCGCAGTTACCCGTTCGGCTGGCTTGGCATCCTCGCCGACGTGCCGCCATCGACCGATGACCTCATCTACGCGCTTCACCCCGACGGCTTCGCGATGCACTCGATGCGGAGCAGGCAGGTCTCCCGCCTCTACCTGCAGGTCGGACCTGACGAGTCCGTCGACGACTGGAGCGACGAGCGGATCTGGGAGGGACTGCACACCCGTCTCGGCGTCGAAGGCTGGACGCTCGATGAGGGCCGGATCACCGAGAAGTCCATCACCCCGATGCGCAGTTTCGTGACCTCGACGCTCTCGAGCGGTCGGCTCTTCCTCGCAGGGGATGCGGGCCACATCGTGCCGCCGACCGGGGCAAAGGGTCTCAACTCGGCCATCGCCGACGTCGCCATGCTCGGACGCGCGCTGATCGCGCATCACGCAGGAGACGACACCGGTCTCGCCGGCTACAGCGATCATGCGCTCGCACGGCAGTGGCAGGTGCAGCACTTCTCGCAGTGGATGACCGAGATGCTCCATGTCCATCACGAGGACCCGGATGCCTCTGCCCGCGCCTTCCGCTACCGGAGCCAGGTCGGCCAGCTCGAGTACGTCACCGGCTCCACCCACGCGATGCAGAGCCTGGCCGAGCAATACGCCGGCCTCCCGATCTGAGAGGATGCCCGATGAACTCGACTCCCGTGACCCAGCAGGTGATCTCAGACGAGATAGCTGCCCTCCACGCCGAGCACCGCGCCACAGCGGAAGCTTCCGGCCGGCCTCTCGCAACACACCCGCCGCGGGACTTCGCGCCCTACCGCAGCACGACCCTGCGGCATCCCACCCACGAACTTGTGCGTGCCGACCCGGAGGAGATCGAACTGGTCTCCCCGGCGTTCGGCCACACCGACGTCGCCGCCGAGGAAAGTGACCTCACGATCCAGCACACCGGCGAACCACTCGGAGAGCGCATCATCGTGACCGGCAGGGTGCTCGACGGCGACGGTCGCCCCGTCCGCAACCAGCTGGTCGAGATCTGGCAGGCGAACGCCTCCGGCCGGTACGTGCACAAGCGCGACCAGCATCCCGCCCCCCTCGATCCGAACTTCACCGGGGTCGGGCGCCTGATCACCGGGAACGACGGGGAATATCGGCTCACGACGATCAAGCCGGGCGCCTACCCGTGGAAGAACCATCGAAACGCGTGGCGCCCAGCGCACATCCACTTCTCCTTCTTCGGCTCGGCCTTCACGCAGCGGCTCATCACCCAGATGTACTTCCCTGGTGACCCGCTGTTCGGCCTCGATCCGATCTACCAGTCGATCGTCGACCCCGCTGCCAGGGACCGCCTCGTCGCAGCGTACGACCACGACGTCAGCGAGCCCGAGTGGGCTCTCGGCTACCGGTGGGACGTCGTGCTCACCGGTCCGAAGTCCACGTGGATGGAACCGGAGGATGCCGACCATGCCTGACACCCCCCTCGGCCAGACGCCGTCGCAGACCGTCGGCCCGTTCTTCGGCTACGCGCTGCCATACGTCGGTGGCCCGGACGTCGCCCCCGGGTGGCATCCGGACGCGATCCGTCTCCACGGCACGGTCTACGACGGCGCAGGCGATCCGATCCCCGACGCCATCGTCGAGATCTGGCACGCGGATGCCTCCGGTCGCGTGATCACGGAGCGGGGCAGTCTCGACCGCGACGGCCACACGGTCACGGGCTTCGGTCGTGCCGCTGTCGATCGGGCCGGCCACTACGACTTCTCCACGATCAAGCCAGGCCCGACACGGCCGGAAGCCGCGCCGTATGTTCTCGTCACGATCTTTGCGCGCGGTCTGACGCATCACCTGTTCACCCGCGCCTACTTCGGAGACGAAGCCGAGCGCAACGGCCGTGACCCGTTTTTCGCCGCGGTAGATCCGGCCCGCCGCGTCACTCTTCTCGCTGCGCCGGACGCCGAGAAGAGCTACCGTTTCGATATACGACTGCAGGGAGACAGCGAAACCGTCTTCCTCGATTTCGATGCGGAGATCCATGGCTGAGCGCTCGAGTGCCGACGCGACCGACTGGGGGCTGCTCGAACCGCTCGCGGGGTCTGCTGCGGTCACCTCGGATGACGCTGTGCTCGGGGCGCTCGTCGACGTCGAGCGCGGCCTCGTGCGTGCGTGGGGCCAGGTGCTGGGCGAGGATCTCGATGACGTGGCCGATGCCCTGCGGCCAGAGGACCTCGACCGCGGCCACCTGATCGCGGGAGCACGGGCGGGCGGTGTGCCCGTCATCCCGCTCGTCGCTCAACTCCGTGTGCAGGCAGAGGCCGTCGTCCCGGGATCAGGAGGACGGGTCCACGCGGGAGCGACCAGCCAGGACATCCTCGACACCGCGCTCGTGCTCGTCGCACGTCGCGCCCTGGGCGACGCCCGCGAACGCCTCGTCGCAGCAGGGCACAGCCTTGCCGAGCTCGCAATCGCCGAGAAGGAGACGCTGTCGATCGCGCGAACGCTCGGCCAGCATGCAGCGCAGAGCACCGTGGGTGTCGCTGTGGCCGGCTGGCTCGATGGGGTGACGGCGGCGATCGACGCGATCGACACCACCGCGTATCCCGTCCAGCTCGGCGGAGCCGTCGGCACGGGGGAAGACTTCGATCGCGCAGCCGGTTCGGCGAATACCACCGGTACGCTGCGGGCGGCGCTTGCCGACGCCCTCGACCTCGACGACCCCGGGCGTTCGTGGCCCAGCGAACGCAGTCCGATCCTGCGCATCGCATCGTCGTCCGCCCTCGTCGTCACCGCTCTTGGCCGCGTCGGCAAGGACGTCGCCTTCCTCGCGCGGACCGAGATCGCGGAGGTGTCTCTCGGCACGACGGGGGGCTCGTCGGCGATGCCGCACAAGCACAACCCGGTCGACGCCGTGCTCCTCAGCGCGAACGGGCTTCGTGCGGCCGGCCTGCTCGCCACGGTCCACACCGCCGGGGTTTCCCAGGACGCCCGACCGGCCGGGGAGTGGCACGCCGAGTGGTCCGCGTTCCGTGGTCTCCTCCGCCTCGCCGTGGAGAGCGCGGATGCCGCAGCATCGATGCTCTCAGCCCTCGGGGTCGATCGATCGGCGGTCGAACTCAACCGCCTGCTCAGCCCGGACCTCGAGAGGGATCCTGCGGCGACATTCGCCGCCTCCGAACGCATCGTCGGGTCCGCACACCGCCGGTTCCTGGCGGCAGCCCAGAAGGAGTCGCGATGACCGTTCCCCGCCTGCTCGGCTCGATCACTCCCGCCGCGGCGGACTCGAGGTCGAGCGAGCTGCTCGTGCTCCTGCCGTCCCTGGGCACGACGACGGCCGTCTGGGACGGTGTCGTGACCGAGCTCTCCCGTCAGCTTCTAGAGGTGCGCATCCTGCGCGTCGACCTGCCCGGCCACGGCGCCAGCCCAGCAGCCCGCGAACCATTCAGCATCGGAGACCTCGCTCAGGCGACGCTGAGACTCGTCGACGAGGTCGGCGGCGGGCGGTTTCACGTTGCCGGCATCTCGCTCGGCGGAACGGTGGCGATCGACCTCGCCGCGGAGCATCCGGAACGACTGCTGAGTTTCGCGGCATTCTGCAGCGGGGCGCGCATCGGCGACGAGCGGGGCTGGGCCGAACGCGGAAGCCAGGTGCGCAGCTCGGGAACGGCATCACTCGTCGGTGGCAGCGCCGCACGGTGGTACGCGCCCGGGCACCTCGAAGCCGACCCGACCGGTCCGGCGGCGAAGGGACTCAGCACCCTGCTCGACGTCGATGACGAATCGTATGCCCTGTGCACGGATGCGCTCGGGCAGTTCGACCGGACGTCGTCCCTCGCGGGAATCCAGGTTCCCGCGCTTGTCGTCAGCGGCGAACACGACGCGGTCACGACGACCGCGTCGATGAAGGCCATGGCCGACGCCCTGCCCGTGGCGCGGTTCGCGGAGATCCGCGGTGCAGCGCACCTCGCCCCGCTCGAGAAGCCCGCGGAAGCTGCTGCGCTTCTCGTTGAGGCGATTCGCGGCTCTTCTGATTCACCGACGCGTCACGACGCAGGCATGGCGGTTCGGCGTGCCGTTCTCGGCGATGCCCACGTGGATGCGGCGACAGCGGCGGTCACCCCGGAGACCGCCGCGTTCCAGGATTTCATCACGCGCTACGCCTGGGGGGAGGTCTGGGCGCGCCCAGAACTCTCCCGCCGGGAACGGAGCATCGCGACCCTGGCCTCACTCGTCACCGGTGGGCACGAGGCCGAGATCCGGATGCATGTGCGTGCGGCGCTGCGCAACGGCCTCGCTCGGGACGAGATCGCCGAAGTAATCCTGCACACGGCACTCTACGCCGGGCTCCCGGCCGCGAATGCGGCGCTCGCGATCATGCGCGACGTGTTCGCGCATGTCGACCAGGCGCGACCGTAGCGGCAGCGCGCGTTCAGCGTCGGGCCCGCAACTGCCCGATCACCTCGCCGTCCTCGGAGTACAGGGACATCACACCGCCGATGACCCGGCCGAGCACAGCATTTCCCAGCCAGGCGGCAACGCCCTCGCAGAACATTTCGGTCGAGACGGTCGCGGGAAAACGGATGCCGCCGTCGTCGGTGGCCTCCCACGGTCCTGTCAGGGTGTTGCAACCGTCGTTCCCGGAGAAGCTGCCCCGAGAGCTGAGGAAGAGGAAGGGCGCGCCCGCCGAGTCGTCCTCCACCCAGTAGCCGATCGGCCGAGTCTGGGGGCCGACGAACGGGTCTCTCGAGCGCACGAGTTCCGTGACCGCGGCGTCGCGCGAACCGTGGATGACGAGAATGTCTCCGCGGACCTCCACCCGTTCCGCCTCCGTCACGGCGACGGGCAAATCGGCACCATCGCAAGCCAGTCGCGTCTGCGGCCCCGACGTCACGGTTATCGTCCCGTCGTCCTCCAGAGCCCACTCGCCTGCCACTCGGTTGCAGCCGTCTGACCCGCTCCAGGACCGGTCCCTGACGAAGGAGATGAACGGCTGCTCCGGCGAATCGAACGTCTCCTCCAGCGACCAGGTGCCCACCAGCGACTCCGGCGTCGCGGACGACGTTCCGCCCAGTGCGCACCCGGAGATCATGACGGACAGGAGAGCAACGATCCCGGCCATCCTGAGGCACCGCTGACTCGACATGGCACCTCCCTCGCGCGTCCCATACCCATCATGAAACGGCTCGAAGCGGAAGGAAAGGGACCGGGTGCGGCAGCGGACGTGAGCCCCGATCCTCCCATCCAATGAAATATCGATACGACCGGGCGGCCCCGTTCGCGCACGCTTTACCGAGGGATCGCGTCCCCTAACGCGATGTACCGACAACGAAGTCCGCACCGATCACAGGAGATCAGGATGTCCCGCATCACACCCACAGCACGTGCAGCAGCCGCCATCGCGGCCATGGCTGCGTCAGCCCTCGTCCTCAGCGCCTGCTCGGGCGCCGCCGCCGGCAACCAGGACGGACCGGCAGACACCTCGAAGCTCGTCATCGGTATCGACTCCGACCAGGCGGCGCTCGGTTACGACCCGGTTCGGTACGGCAACGGCCAGAGAATGTTCTTCGAGGGCATCTACGACTCTCTCTTCGTGCTGGACAAGGACGGCAAGGTCGTTCCAGACCTGGTGACCGACTTCGAGTACAACGCGGACTTCACCGCGCTCACCCTCGATCTTGACACCTCAGCAACGTTCGATGACGGCTCGACCCTCACTGCCGATCTCGTGAAGCAGAACCTCGACGCCCGCGGCGACACGGACCTCTCGGCCTACTCGCAATTCGCCCCGGGCGGCGAGAACGAGATCGTCGACGTCGCCGTCGTCGACGAGGACACCGTCACCCTGGCGTTCGCGGCTCCCAAGCAGGGCTTCGAAGCCAACCTCACGCTCCCCACCGGCGCCATCGTCGGACCGACCGGTGCCGCAGACCGCGACAGCCTCGACTCGACGGCAGACGGCTCCGGTCCGCTGACCGTCGACGCGGACGCCTCTGTGAAGGGAAACTCTTACCTCCTTGTGAAGAAGGACGACCACCCGGACGCAGACGCCTACCCATTCGAGTCGTACGAATTCCGTCCGATCCTCGACTCACAGGCCCGCGCCAACGCGGTCATCTCCGGTGAGGTGGATGTCGCCAACGTGACCTCTGACACGAAGGCGCAGGTCGAGTCGGCCAATGTCGGCCTTGTGGCTAACGGCGGCACGATTCAGAATCTGCTTCCATTCGACAAGAACGGATCGCTCGCTCCCCAGTGGAGCGACCCTCGGGTCTGGAAGGCACTGTCGATCGCCATCGACCGCGAAGCATTCGTGAAGGCCGTACACGCCGGAGATGTCCCGACAGCGAACGCCCTCCCCGCCGACAGCCCCGGTTACATCGATGAGCTGGAGGAGGAATACGCGTACGACCCCGAAGCGGCGAAGGACCTCCTGGCCGAGGCCGGCTACGCCGATGGATTCGACTTCACCTTCACGATCTCACCGAATAGTCAGCGTGATCTCGAGGCCATCCAGCCGTACTGGGAAGCGATCGGTGTGAACGTCACGCTCAAGAACGCCGCCTCCACCGAGGAGACCTTCGCCGTCGTGCAGACGGAACCGCTGGGCGGCCCGATTCCTCTGACCTGGACGAACCCTCTCGGAAACGTGTTCGGAGTGCTCTTCGGTTTCGCCAACTTCCACAAGGCCGAGAACCCCGAGATCCAGGCCGCGGCCGGAGCCGTCGGAGCTGCCGGCGAGGACGAGGACGCACAGGCAGCAGCCCTGACCGACCTCAACCAGTCCATCGTCGAGTCCGGATGGCTCATCCCGCTCTTCGAGCAGCTCGCCCCGTGGGGCTTCAACGAGGCGAAGGTCGCAGAGCCGACGTTCCCCGGGACCGAAGTCTTCCCGCTCCTCGCGTCGCTCCAGCCCGCATCCTGATATCTGATGACCTGGTGCCGCCGGCGAGATCCGGCGGCACCAGGTCCTAGGGAGTACTCATGGTCACCTTCGTGCTGAAGCGGGTCGCGTTCGCGATCCTGACCCTTTTCGTCGCCACGGTCCTTGCGTTCGTTCTCGTGCATCTGTCCGGCTCCACGCCGGGTGCTGTGGCGCTCGGGCAGTCGGGAACGCCGGAGCAGGTCTACGCATACAACGTCGAGATCGGATGGTACGACCCCTGGGTCACGCAGTACCTGAGCTGGGTCGGCCAGGTTCTCCAGGGCAACCTGGGTACATCGCTGGTCGACGGTCGGGACATCGCCAGCGACATCGCCAAGCGGATCCCGGTCACCGCGGCACTCGCCGTATTCGGGACCGTGCTCAGCGCGGTGCTCGGAATCGTTCTCGGAGTGGTCGCGGCGGTACGCGGTGGCGCCGTCGACCGGGTCATCACCGTCATCCTCGGAATCATGCTGTCGCTCCCGGCTTTCTGGCTCGGTGTGCTGCTCGTGTACGTCTTTGCCGTACAGATGCGCGTGCTTCCGGCGACAGGATTCGTCCCGTTCGCCAACGACCCGGAGGCGTGGGCCAAGTCGCTCGTCCTGCCCGTGATCACGATCGCACTGACGTCGGCCGCCGGGCTCGCCAGGCAGACGAGGGCGTCGATGGCTGAGTCGCTCACCCAGGAGCACATGCGCACGTTGCGGGCCGTCGGAACGCCGACGTACCGGATCATCTACATCCACGCGCTGCGGGGAGCGAGCCTCCCGATCATCGCGAGCGTCGCGATCAACTTCATCATCCTGTTCGGCGGGTCCGTGATCATCGAGGTGCTGTTCGCCCTCCCCGGTGTCGGCCAGGCGATGCAATCCGCGGTCGGCTCGGCCGACCTGCCCATGGTCCAGGCACTTGTCCTGGTTGCCACGATCGTCGTGGTCGCCGTGAATCTCGGGCTCGAACTCCTCACCCGCTTCCTCGACCCGAAACTGCGTACGTCATGACCGAGTCAACAACGTCGATCCTCCTCGTCAACCGTGAGCGGAAGATCAAGGCGAAGAGCGGATTCCGTTCGCCCACCGTCATCCTCTCCCTTCTGTGGTTGGTCGGGTTGCTGGTGGCATCGGTCACAGCACCGTCGTGGCTTCGCTACGGCCCGCTCGAGCAGGATCTCGCCGCCGTGCTGCAGGGGCCGACGGCCGCCCACCTGCTCGGGACGGACGAGCTCGGCCGCGACATCCTCTCGCGCCTGGTCACGGCCGCCGCCCCCACCCTCCTCATCGCGCTCATCACCCCGATCGTCGCTGTCCTGGTCACCGTGCCGGTCACCCTCTGGGCGGCGCGCAGTCGACGTGTCGAGAGCGTCGTCAATCGCATCAGCGAGATCGTGCTCTCCCTCCCAGGCATGGTCATCATCCTCGCCTCGGTCGCGGCGGTGGGAACGAACATGCCGCTGATCATGGCAATCTTCGGTGTGCTGCTGTTCGGCGCCATCTACAAGGTGCTCTTCGGGCAGGCCAGGTCGCTCCACCAGCAACTGTTCATCGATGCCGCAGCAGTGGACGGGGTGCGGCCGATGACCGCCAGCATCCGTCACGTGCTGCCGAACATGTCGACGACTCTCGTCGTCCAGTTCGTGCTGCTGTTCGGGGCCGCCATCGGGCTTCAGGCCGGCCTGGCATTCATCGGCCTCGGGCCGCAGCCCCCAGAACCGACCTGGGGCGGGATGATCCAGGCTGCGTCGCGCTTCATCTTCCAGCAGCCGTGGATGATGGTTCCGACCGGCGGCATCCTCGCCCTCACCATCATCGCCGCCAACGCCCTGTCCGATGTGCTCGGTGGCGGATCGGCCATGCCTCCGCCGCTCGTGTCGATTCGCCGTAAGACGAAGACCGCTCGCCCGGCAGCGGTCGCAGCAGCCGCCCCCGCTGCCACTCCGGGGGAGCTCGTCGTCGACAACCTCGTCATCGCTGTGGACGGCGGCGCCGACCTCGTCACCGGAGTCTCGATGCGGGTCCGTCCGGGCACAGTGATGGGACTCGTGGGCGAATCCGGCTGTGGCAAGAGCGTGACGTCGTACGCGCTCCTCGGCCTGCTGGCCCCCGGTCTCTCGGTTCGGTCAGGCAGCATCCTGTGGGACGGAGTCGATCTCGCCCTCGCGGACGAGAAGGCACTGCAGCGTGTTCGCGGTCATGAGATCGCCTACATCTCCCAGGAACCCACCCGCGCCCTCGACCCGATGTTCACGGTGGGGTGGCAGCTGGCTGCGGCGATCAAGCGACTCCGCGGCGTCAGTTCACGTGAGGCCAAACGCATCGCCGAAGAGCTCCTCCTCGACGTCGGAATCGTCGATACCGCCCGTGTCTTGTCGAGCTACCCCCACGAGATCTCCGGCGGCATGGCCCAGCGCGTCGCCATCGGCCTGGCGCTGGCCGGTACACCCCGGCTGTTGATCGCCGACGAACCGACGACGGCCCTCGACGTCACTGTCCAGGCCGAGATCCTCGCTCTTCTGCGGCGACTCATAGCTGAACGCGGAATGTCGATAATCCTCGTGACCCACGACCTCGGGGTCGTCGCCGATATCTGCGACGACGTCTCGGTGATGTACGCAGGGCACATCGTGGAGACCGGAACCGTGCGGGACGTCCTCGTTCGACCGGAGCATCCATACACCATGGCTTTGCTCGCCGCCGATCCCCATGCGGCCGTCGAACTCGTCGGTGCCACCCACCTCGCATCGATCCCCGGCCAGGTCCCCGCGCCCGGTTCGTGGCCAGACGCGTGCCGTTTCGCCGATCGTTGCCGCTTCGCACGGAAGGAGTGCCTCGTTCCTGTCGAACTCACTCCGCGTGCGGAAGGAACGGGCGTCGTGCGTTGCGTGCGCCGCGACGAGGTCCGCGGCCGCCAGGAAGAGTGGCGGAAGCCCGTCACTGTAGGAGGACTGTCATGACCACAACGACACGCGTCGGAACGATGGCGGAGGGTGCGTCAGAGGTCCCGCTGCTCGAAGTGAAGAACCTCGTCGTCCGCTATCACAGCAAAGCAGCGCCTGCGGTGAACGACGTGTCGTTCACGATCGCGAGGGGTGAGACCGTCGGACTGGTCGGTGAGTCCGGATCGGGAAAGACCACGATCGGCAAGGCGATCCTCGGACTGCAGCCGGTCACCAGCGGTCAGATCCTCTTCCAGGGCCGGGACATCACCCGGGCGACCGCCGCCGAGCGGAGGTCGCTGCAGGGAGACCTGAGAGCCGTCTTCCAGGACCCGTACTCGTCGCTCAATCCTCGCCGACCCATCGGCAGCGCGATCGCGGAGCCCCTGCGCGTGGCGGGGGTACCGAAAAACGAGCGGATCCAGCGGGTCAGGCAGGCTCTGGACTCCGTCGGTCTGCCCATCACAGCGGATGAACGTTATCCGCGCCAGTTCTCCGGCGGTCAGCGGCAACGGATCGCCATCGCGCGGGCGCTGGTGACGAATCCCCGCCTGGTGGTCTGCGACGAAGCCGTGAGCGCCCTCGATCTCTCCACGCAGGCGCAAGTCCTCAACCTGTTGGCCGACCTCCGGCGCGGCAACGATCTCGGGTACCTCTTCATCGCCCACGACATCGCCGTGGTGGAGTTCCTCGCCCAGAGCGTGGTCGTGCTCAATCGGGGCCAGGTGGTGGAGCACGGGCCGGCGCTCGAGGTCCTTCGGAACCCACAGAACCATTACACGCAGGTCCTCATGGCCGCCTCGCCCGTTCCGGATCCCGACGAGCAGGCACGACGCCGGGAGGCCTGGCAATTGCTCAAGGCGTCGGCTCCTGTGCGTGTCCCCTAGCTCGACCACGAGCCAGGCTTCGCTCCAGCGGGCTACGACCCGATCCATCCTCCCAACCAATGGAATGCAGATACGTCGCGGCATCCCCGCTCGCGCACGCTGAAGGTGTTCGACCTCCCACTCGACGTCCTCCCCGGCTCCGCCGGGCCCCGGCCGCAGCGGCGAAAAACACGAAGGACAAGACATGAAATTCATCGGCATCGGCGCCAGTGAGACGCACGACGTTCGGGTCGGAGTGATAGACGGTGACCACGTCAGGCCGCTCGCTACGCTCTCTGAGTTCTGGGAGGACGCGTTCGGCTGGGAACAGCGCGCCGCGAGCGGAGCGGGTGAGAGCTTCCCCCTGAGCGACGTCACCGAGGTGCCGCTGATCCCGCCGGCGGCCCGCGTGCTCTGCGTCGGCCTCAACTACCGGGCTCATGCGGCAGAGGGCTCGTTCGCAGTGCCCGAGCACCCGACGATCTTCGGTCGCTGGACCGCCTCGCTCAGCGTCGGCGGAGTACCCGCCCCCGTTCCCACAGGGGAGGCGGGTCTCGACTGGGAAGGTGAGATCGCCGCCGTCGTCGGACGCCGCCTCGAATCGGTGGATGCCGAGACCGCTGAGGCCGGTGTGTTCGGCTACTCGACGTTCAACGACCTCACCGCCCGCAGGGCACAGAAGCTGACGGCGCAGTGGACTCTCGGCAAGAACGGTGACTTCTCCGGTCCCATGGGCCCCCTGGTCTCCCGCACTGAAGTCGGCGACCTGCGCGACGGGCTTTCGGTACGTACTCGTGTCAACGGCATCGAGGTGCAGAACGGCAACACCCGCGACATGATCTTCTCGGTCGGCGCCGTCCTGGCCCTGGTCAGCGAGACATTCACCCTCCACCCTGGCGATGTGCTCGTGTCGGGCACGCCGGAGGGAGTCGGCTACGTACGGACGCCGCCATGGCTGCTGCAGCCGGGCGACACCGTCGAAGTGGAGGTCGACCGGCTCGGAATCCTCTCGACTCCGATCGTCGACGCCTCCGCGCGGGCCGGTGCATGAGATGACCGCCCCGCCCCTCACGGAACTCCGGTCGCTGCCGGACTCCGTCCCCGTTCTGATCGCCGGGGGAGGCCCAAGCGGCCTCTTCCTCGCCATCGATCTCGACCGGCGCGGTGTCGACAGTCTCGTCATCGAACCGCGAGTCACGGTCGATCCGACCCGGCCGAAGGCGAAGACCACCAACGCCAGGACGATGACGCACCTTCGTCGGGTCGGCCTCGCCGATGCGCTTCGCGAAGCGGCGCCGCTCTCGGCGGACTACGCCGAAGATGTGATCTTCTGCTCCAGCCTCACCGGATATGAGCTCCGTCGCTTCCGCAACGCGTTCCAGGTCGTCAGCGGTCGGTACGACCTCCAGCCCGAAGCCGGACAGCAGGTGTCGCAGCCCGTCGTCGAAGAGGTCCTGCGCCGCGGCGTCGAGGACTCACCACGTGCACGCCTCGCCACCGGTCTCCGGGTCGGGCAGATCGAGACCAACGCTGGCGGCCGACCTCGAGCTCTGGTGAGTGACGAGAGCGGTGACTCTCGCTGGATCGAGTGCGACCACCTCGTCGGTGCCGATGGGGGTTCCTCCGTCGTGCGCCGCGGACTCGGCATCGCGCTCGAGGGTGGATCGGCTGCGAAGTCGAACTTCAACTTCCTCTTCCGCTCCGACCGCCTCGGCGACACCGTCACCCTCGATCCCGCTGTGCAGTACTGGGTGCTGCGCCCGTCCGCCGCGGGCATGATCGGCCGGATGGACCTTGACACCACCTGGTGGGTCATCGTCCAGAATGTCGAGCTCGACACGAGCCCAGACCCGGTCGCCGTCGTGCGGGAACTCGCCGGAGCAGACGTCGACGTGGAGGTCATCGCCACCGATAGGTGGACGGCACGGATGCTGCTGGCCGAGAGCTACGGACGTGACGATGTGCACCTCATCGGCGACGCCGCGCACCTCAATCCGCCTTGGGGCGGCCACGGGTTCAACACCTGCATCGGTGACGCCGCGAACCTGGCCTGGAAGATCGCCGCCGTCCGCGCCGGCTGGGCCGGTGACCGTCTGATCGCCAGCTACGAGGACGAGCGACGACCGATCGCTGCCCGCACGATCGCGGATGCTGCCGCGAATGGCCGCGTGCTGGCATCCGATTTCGCCCAGACGATCCTCGACGAGGATTCGGACGCAGGACTCGCGGCGCGGGATGCGATGGCGCGCGACCTCGAGGTGAAGCGGAGCGAGTTCAGTTCGCTCGGACTCGTGCTCGGTTACCAGTACCCGGGGTCCCCTGTCGTCGTGGATGACGGTACCCCGATCCCAGCGGAGGACCCGATCCACTACTCCCCGTCCACACGACCGGGGAGCCTCCTCGCCCACACCTGGCTCGGGGATGCATCGCTCTACGACGCGCTCGGCGAGTGGTTCACCCTCGTTGTGGACTCCTCGGACCCCGACGCCGGATTGCTCGCGCGGGCGGCCGTCGCGGCCCAGGAAGCCACGGGTATCCCGCTCGCGGTCCTGCTCCTCGACTTCACCGAGCACCCCGATGTGCCCTGGGGCGCTCCCGCCATGCTGATCCGGCCCGACCAGCACGTCGCCTGGCGAGGGAACCGCCCAGAGACGATCGCCGGCGCGCTCGCCGTGGCGTCCGGGCGGAATGACCTCGCGCCGGACAGCGCCGATCTCGAGGAGGCTCACTTTGGCCGGCGATGACTTCCGTGACCACCTGTTCCCTGAGAACGATCCCCGGATCAGCGGATTCCGCGGGCTGACCTACCGTGAGTACGCCGAAGCCGTGAAGAGTGACCCGTTCGCCGGGCCGATGATCGTCGACTGGGCCGCGAAATACCCGGAGCCGTACCGGGGAATCACCACCGACGGAATCGTCGCACCCCAGCCCGTCGCCGACATCCGGCCGGGAGAAGCGGCGCCGACTCCCGGGATGGTGGCGGCCGCCGAGCACCTGCTCGCCGGATTGTCGCCGAAGCAGCGGGACGCGATCAGCTATCCGCTCACCGCGCACGAGTGGCGTACGTGGGCGAATCCCGAGTTCCTGCAGCACGACACCGGCCTTCGGTTCGAGGACCTCGACGCCGTCTCCTGTGCCCGTGGCCGCGCGCTGATCCGTGCCAGCCTCAGCGAAGCAGGCTACGAGAGGGTCCGCACGCTGATGTGGATCAACGGATACCTCGGTGAGGTGATCGGGCTCGCCAACATCATGAACGAGGCCAGCTACAACCTGGCGCTGTACGGCACACCGTCGCTCACCGAGCCGTGGGGCTGGCAGCTGTTCGGCCACCACGTTGCCCTCAACTGCGTCGTCGACGGCGACCGGATGGTCGTCTCTCCGGTGTTCCTCGGGGCGGAGCCGTCGACGATCGCCGATAGCCCCATCGGCGCTGTGGATGTCTTCCGTGACAGGATCGACGCCGCCCGTGCCCTGATGACCGGGCTTCCCGCCGAGCAGCAGCGGGAGGCGCAGGTCTATGAGGAAATGGTCGACCCGGCCATGCCCGCCGGAAGGCTTCACCCGGGCGACGAACGTCACCTCGGCGGATGCTTCCAGGACAACCGGGTCATCTCGTTCGAAGGCATCCGTGTCTCGGATCTCGGCGACGGAGCCCTGGCACAGGTCAGCGGTATCGTCTCCCTGTTCATCGACCACCTCCCCGACGGGGTCGCGCGTGCCAGGCTCCGCGAGGTGGAGTCGCGGTTCGACGAGACTTGGTTCTCCTGGATCGGCGGATGGGATGCTGACGAGCCGTTCTATTTCCGCATCCAGAGCCCGGTGATCCTTCTCGAGCTCGACCACCACTGCGGCGTCTTCCTCTCGAACCGGACGCCGGCGCGATTCCACGTGCACACCGGCATCCGGACGCCGAACGGCGGAGACTACGGCCGTCTGCTGACCGGAGCGACCCGATGAGCCGTTCAGCAGGACCGCTCGCCGGAGTGGTCGTCCTCGACCTCAGCCGGGCGCTCGCCGGACCGCACGCCGGCATGATGCTCGGCGACCTCGGCGCACGGGTGATCAAGGTGGAGGCACCGAGGACCGGGGACGACACGCGGGGCTGGGGCCCGCCGTTCGTCGGCGAGCCGGACGCCCTCGAGTCCACCTACTTCCTCTCGTGCAACCGCAACAAGGAGTCCATCGCGCTCGACCTCAAAGCCCCGGACGACCGTGGCGTGCTCGACGCGCTGATCGCCGATGCCGACGTGCTGATCGAGAACTTCCGTACCGGAGTAATGGACCGCCTCGGCTACTCCACCGACCGCCTGCTCGACCTCAACCCGCGGCTGGTGATCCTGTCGATCACCGGCTTCGGCCACGACGGCCCTGAGGGCGGGAGGCCCGGCTACGACCAGATCGCCCAGGGCGAGGCGGGGCTCATGTCGATCACCGGTTCGGGTCCGAACGATCCCCAGCGCGTCGGGGTCCCGATCGGCGACCTGCTTTCCGGCATCTACGGTGCGTACGGAGTCGTCGCTGCGCTGCACGAACGCACCTCCACCGGTCGCGGCGGAGTGGTGCGCACCTCGCTGCTCTCGGCACTCGTCGGCGTGCACGCCTTCCAGGGCACCCGCCAGACCGTCGCCGACGAGACCCCAAGGGCCCAGGGCAACCATCACCCGTCGATCGCGCCATACGGACTGTTCTCCTGCGCAGACGGCGCCGTGCAGATCAGCGTCGGCAGCCCACAGCTCTGGCAGCGGTTCTGTGAGCGGTTCGGCGTCGATCCGCAGGGCGACGGCATCGCGACGAACGCCGAGCGGGTGGCGAACAGGGCTGCCGTGATCGCGATCGTGGAGGAGGTCTTCTCCGCCTTCGGTGCCGACGACCTGCTTCGCGTGCTCGATGAGGCGGGCATCCCCGCGGGGAAGGTGCGTTCCCTCGATGAGGTCTACGCCTGGGACCAGGTCGCCTCCCAGGGTCTTCTCGTCGACGTGCACCATTCGGTCCTCGGCCCGCTCACACTGCCGGGGCCGCCACTGCGCTTCTTCGGCGAGACCGGGGATGCCGAAGCCGAGGTCACCTTCCGCGGGCACCGGGCACCGCCGACCCTCGACGAGCACGGCCAGGCGATCCGGGATGCCGTTGCGCAGCGAGCACGAGCCGTCGCGTCGTGAGCGCCCGAACGACGCCGTCCCTCTCAGCCGCCGAGCTCATCCGCCTGGTCGCCGATGAGGGGAGCTTCCGGTCGTGGGACGAACCGATCGCGCTCGCGGCCCGGGACGCCGGGTATGCGGCCGACCTCGACCGTGCCCGAGCCCGAAGCGGAACGGACGAGAGCGTCCTCACCGGTGAATGCCTCGTCGGGGGCACGCGGGTCGCCGTCCTCGTGAGCGAGTTCGCCTTCCTCGGCGGATCGATCGGAGTCGACGCCGCGAACCGGCTGATCGCCGCGATCGAACGCGCGACGCGCGAACGGATGCCGCTTCTGGCCGGCCCTGCATCGGGAGGCACCCGGATGCAGGAGGGCACCCCGGCATTCGTGTCGATGGTCGCGATCTCAGCCGCGATCGCCGCACACAAGAAGGACGGGCTGGCGTATCTCGTCTACCTGCGCCATCCGACGACCGGCGGGGTGATGGCCAGCTGGGGATCGCTTGGCCACGTGACGGTAGCCGAGCCAGGAGCGCTTCTCGGATTCCTCGGCCCCCGTGTGTATGAGGCGCTCTACGGGGAGCCGTTCCCCGATGGCGTCCAGACCGCCGAGAACCTGCACCGGCACGGCGTGATCGATGGAGTCGTGCCGCCCGAACACCTCCCGCGCCTGGTCGCACGTCTTCTCGCGACGCTCGCGCCACTCGCTGCCGGTGTTGCGGTCGAATCGGCCTCGCCGGCGGGGGTCGGGCAGTACCAGGGCCCGGCGAGCTCTGCGGCGGAGTCGATCCGACGCAGCAGGGAACGGGCCCGCCCGGGGGTGCGGAGCATCCTGCGCCACTCGGCACACGATGTCGTGCATCTCAGCGGGACCGGTCAGGGGGAGTCGAGTGATGGCCTGCTCCTCGCCCTTGCGCGATTCGGCGCCAGCCCATGTGTGGTCGTCGGGCAGGACCGTTACGCCCAGCGCTCGGGAACGCCGTGGGGACCTGCGGCACTGCGCCAGGCGCAACGCGGCCAGCGGCTCTCGGCCGAGCTGGGCCTGCCGCTCGTCACCTTCATCGACACTCCCGGTGCCGCCCTGTCGAAGGAAGCCGAAGAGGGTGGGCTCGCCGGCGAGATCGCGCGCAGCCTGGAAAGCCTGGTCTCCCACGAGGCCCCGACAATCGCTGTCCTCCTCGGCGAGGGCACAGGAGGGGGTGCACTCGCCCTGCTGCCCAGCGACGTCACCATCGCAGCCCAGTACGCCTGGCTCGCACCGCTCCCGCCCGAGGGCGCGAGCGCGATCATGCACGGCGACACCTCGCGCGCCACCGAGATGGCCGAGGCACAGCGGATCGGAGCGGTGCGCCTGCAGGAAGCGGGCATCGTCGACTGGATCGTGCCGGAGCATCCCGATGCCGCGGACGAACCAGCCGACTTCAGCCGTCGCGTCGGGGCGGCTGTCGAGCAGCTGCTCCGTGAGACCCGGAAGCTGACCCTGCCTGAGCGGCTGCAGCGCCGTCGGGAACGCTACCGGTCGATCGTCGGCACCTCGGTGGCACAGGATGCTGCGCCGTTCGACGCGAGAGGATAGACCGTGGAGCCGTTCACCGTTGAACAGAAAGAGGACGCGATGTCATCGCCGAAAGCCCCGTCCGCCGGCCGGTCGGCCATCACCGAGGTCCTCGATGTCGAGTTCGCCCCCGGTCTGAGGCTCGACATCGTGCGGCCGGTAGGCGACGACCGTCTCCCAGCCGTCCTCTGGTTGCACGGTGGCGCGTGGCGGATGGGGGACCGCACGTGGCGGCCGGACTTCGCGCGATTCTTCGCGGCATCCGGATTCGTCATGGTGAGTATCGACTACACGCTCTCGGGCGTCGCCGCGTTCCCGCAGCCGCTTCTGGACGTGAGAGCGGGCATCCGCTGGGTCCGCGAGCACGCTGACGAATACGGAATCCGAGCTGATGCGATCGGCGTCTGGGGGTCGTCAGCCGGCGGCCACCTGGCCGCCCTCGCCGCGTTGCTGGGCCCGATGCAGACGCTCGAGGGCGAGACCGTCAGCGACACGGATGTCTCGGTTCAGGCCGTCGTGGACGGCTACGGTGCCGGCGACCTACTCGCCCCAGACGCGGACAACCCGCCGACGCACGGGCTCCTCGGCGGGTCTCCCGCTGACCGGACCGAACTCGCGACCGCAGCCAGCCCGGCGCGCCAGGCCGTGGCATCCGATACGCCGCCGTTCCTGATTCTGCACGGGGCCGCCGACGACCTCGTGCCAGCCACTCAGAGCATCGCCCTCTATGACGCGCTCGCCGCGGGTGGGGCGGATGCGACGCTCTATCTGATCGAGGGTTTCGGCCACGGCTTCCTCAACCCCGCAGGGCTCGACGAGGTGGCGCCTGGCCCGAAGCTCGACTCAGGTCGGCTCGAGGCCGAGCCGACCGCCGGCGCAGACGTGCGGAGCACGAGCGGCCGGGAGTGGCCGGCCCACGCGTCGTTCGATCTGATCGAGCGCTTCTTCCTGGACGCACTGGCTCCGTCGAGCTGAGCTCCCGCGCCGGCCCTCTCGATCTCGCGGAATACCGGCCTCGCAGCGCGCTCAGAGTTCGAGGCTGGCAGCCCGCTCGGGCGGCGGCCCCACGACGACCAGGTCGAGTTCGGCCTGCGCGCGGCCGAAGCCCGGCCCGTTGAAGCCCGGAACGGCGCCTTCGGTGTAGATCGCGTCTTCGGTCGGGCTGAAGACGTACTCGAAGAATGGCTCGAAGATCGAGGGTGCGAGAACGCCGACCATGCGTGCGTACGCGGAATCGTAGGCGTACGAGTGGATCGTCCCTGCCGGCGCGTGCACGAAGTCGCCCTTGGTGAGCAGCACTTCGCGCCCGTTGACGTGCAGGCGCACGCGGCCGTCGAGGCAGATGAAGTTCTCGGTGTGCTGCTGGTGGAAGTGCAGCGGGATGAACCCGGAACGCGCACCGCTCGACTGGACGGCGAAGTATCGCCCGTCGGTGTTCTCACCTCGGGAGATGAAGGTGTGGGTTTCGTCTGCGCCGAGGTAGTGATCGCCTTCCCCAGCACTGAGGATGAAGGGCACGTTGCCGTGCGGGCGCACTGCGTGGTGGGAAGCGGATGCCTCGGGGCGGCTGAAATCGGGAACCTGCACGCCGAATTCTTCCGCGACGGCACGGAACTCAGCGTCTGACACGGTCCGTTCGTCGCGCGCCGGCCGCACGTGGGAACCGGTCGAGGTACCGAGCCGGCTGAGGAGAGCCAGGGAGTTGCCGGGCGACGACCAGAGCAGGAACCGGTTCTCGGTCGCGAGCATCCGGTACGCGAAGGGAGTGCCCGCCGGGATGACGACTTCGTCGCCGGGGGAGAGCACACTCGACGAGGAGCCGAGCCAGACCTGTACGAGGCCGTCGAAGACGATGACCGTGCGGTGTTCGTTCGCGTCGGAGGTGAATGGAAGCTCGCAGCCCCGACCGCCGGCGATGTATGCGGCTCCGAAGAGGTCACCGGTGTCCTGGGGCCGTGCGATCACGGTGACGAGCTGGCCGTTGAGCACGAACCGCTCACCTTCCCCTGCGGCCATGACATATGGCACCGCCTCGCCGGGCAGGGCATTGGCGATGGGGGTGTGAACGCCGGGTTCGAGCATGGGTGCGGCCATCAGGATCTCCTCATTGAGTCGTCGGACCCGGCGCAAGCGGAGCAGGGACCCCGACCATCATGGGTCACGACCGTCAACCCTCCCTAACCCTCTTCCATTGAACGGAAAGGGGCGTGGCGGATCAGGGGCGCCTGGCGCCTTCGCGGTCCGGCTGTGAGTGCACCCCGTCGATCCCGGGGGCACGGTACCCCAGCGCGCGCGAGATGGAACGGGCGGTCGCGCGGAGGGCCGGAAGGATCACCTCGGGTGAGATGGACCCGTCCGGCGCGAGGATCGACACAGCGGCGGCCGCCTTCCGGTCGGCTCCGAAGACTGCGGCGGCCACGGACACCGTCTGCGACGGACGCTCGCGGCGGATGACCGAATAACCGAGCCGCGCCACTTCGACGAGTTCCCTGCGGAGCTCCTCTGTCGACCCGAGCTTCTCGACCTTGAAGTCCGAGTCCGCCGGCTGGGCGAGGATGCGCTCGCGGTACTCCACGGGCTGCGTCGCGAGCAGCACCCGTCCGACGGCCGTGCTGCGGAGCGGGAGGCGGCCGCCGAGCCGATAGGCGACAGCCGGTGCGCGGCGCGACGACAGGCGCTCGATCAGGATGGCTTCATCCGCATCCAGGACGGCGAGCAGCACATGGTGGTGGCTCACCTCGTAGAGGTCCTCGAGGTAGGGCAGCGCGATCTCCCGGATGCCGTGACCTCGCGGTGAAAGCGACGCCACCTCCCAGAGGCGCACGCCGATGACGAACTCGCCGTTCGGCAGCCGTTCGAGCGCACCCCACTTCATCAGCCCCTGGGCGAGGCGGAGTGTCGAGGAGAGCGGGATGCCGGACTGCCCGGAGAGCTCGCCGAGAGTGAGCGCCCGGCGATTGTCGGTGAAGCAGGCGAGCAACGACAGAGCGCGGTCGATGACAGGCTCACCGCGAGGCGGCCGCTTGCCGCGCTGCGGTGGTGTCGATGCGCTCTCACTCATTCCGTGATCATCGCCCATTCGATCGGATATGTCCAATGAATGGAATCGCCGTCGTCCGGGAGCGACAACCCGAAGCAGAGTGGGAGCGAGCGACGGCGCTCTTCCGCGCCTCGCTGCACAGTGCCACAGCACCGATCAGTGTAGAAGGAGGCGACGTGTCCCACTCCGGACCGTCCGTGATTTCCGAGCTTTCGGCCGATCTCACCCCCACCGGCCCGTTCGTGGCCGGCCCGCGCCCGCGGTTGTCCTGGAAGGTTGAGACCGCCGTTCCCGAGTGGCACCAGGCCGGCGTAGACATCGAGGTGTCGCGGGCTGGGGACAAAGTCAGCGTCCACTTCGACACCGACCAGTCCGTCTTCGTCGATTGGCCTGCCGACGACATCCGGCCGCGCGAGGCCGTCAGTGTGCGTGTGCGCGTGACCGGTTCGGACGGGGAGACCACGCCGTGGAGCGACGGGCTGGACCTGATCGGAGGGTTCCTGGCCGACGGCGAGTGGCAGGCAGCGATGATCGGGGTGGCTGGAGCATCCGCCCCCGCGACGCCGTTCGTCGCGCGGTCGTCGTTCGAGGTCGATCGTGACATCGAGCGGGCGACCCTGTATGCGGTTGCACACGGCGTCTACCAGGTGGCGGTGAACGGGACGGATGTCGACGAACACGTCCTGAAGCCGGGCTGGACCAGCTACGAGAACCGGCTCACTCACGAGACCACTGACGTCACGGGTTCCGTTGTGGCCGGCCACAACTCGATCACGGCACGCGTCGCGGCCGGCTGGTACTCCGAACGGTTGCGGATGTTCGGCCCGCCTGAACCGTTCTACGGAGAGCAGCCGGCCGTGGCCGCGCAGCTTCTCATCGAATACACCGACGGCACGAGCAGCCTGATCACGACAGACGCCTCCTGGGGCGCGACCCTCGACGGCCCCCTGCGGTCGAGCGGGATCTACGCCGGCGACGAGTTCGACGCCGCGCGGGCGCACACGATCGATGGCGCGCTCTGGAGCCCCGTCCGCGTCGACACGGCCGCCGTCGTTCCCTCGATGACGACCCAGCCACCGGTTCGCGCGATCGAAGAGGTGGCCGTGCAGGAGGTTCTCATCACGCCGAGCGGCGCCACGATCCTCGACTTCGGCCAGAACCTCGTCGGCGTGCTGCGGATCACGGTCGACGGCCCTGCCGGCACACAGGTCACCCTTCGCCATGCCGAGATCCTCGATGAGGACGAACTCGGCACCCGGCCCCTCCGGCTGGCCAGTGCAACCGATACCTACGTGCTCGATGACTCGGGTGTGCAGACCTGGCAGCCCGAGTTCACCTTCCACGGTTTCCGCTACGCGGAGGTGACCGGCTGGCCGGGCGAATTCGACCCGGCATCCGTCGTCGCCGTCGTTTTGCACACCGACATGCGCCGAACCGGCTGGTTCGAGAGCTCCGAACCCCTGCTCAACCGGTTCCACGAGAACGTGGTCTGGGGGATGCGCGGCAACTTCCTCTCCATCCCGACCGACTGCCCGCAGCGCAACGAGCGTCTCGGCTGGACCGGTGACATCAACGTCTTCTCCAGCACCGCGAGCTACCTCTTCGACTGCCGGTCGATGCTCGGCTCCTGGCTGGAAGACCTGGCACTCGAGCAGGAGGAGCGAGACGGAGTGGTGCCGTTCTTCGTGCCATCGATCGAGCCGGCCATCGGCCCGGCCGCCGGTTGGGGCGATGCGGCCACGCTCGTGCCGTGGGTCCTCTACCAGCGGTTCGGCGACATCCGCATGCTCGAGCAGCAGTATGCGAGCATGCGCTCCTGGGTCGACACGATCTCGGCGCTCGCCGGCGAGCGGTACCTCTGGGAGGGCGACTTCCAGTTCGGAGACTGGCTCGATCCGGATGCTCCGCCTGAGCGCCCCGAGAAAGCGAAGGCTGACCCGGACATCGTCGCGAGCGCATACCTCTGGAAGAGCATCGACACGGTGGCGCGCACGGCGGCGATCCTGGGCAACGCGGACGACGCCGGGCGGTATGCCGCCCTCGCAGACCGCGTGCGAGGTGCGTTCCTCCGCGAATACGTCACCGCCGCCGGCCGGATGGTGTCCGACTCTCCGACGCCATACGCCCTCGCCATCGTCTTCGGGATCGTCGACGACCCGCAGCAGCTCCAGCAACTCGGAAACCGCCTCGCCGACCTCGTGCGGTCGTCCGGCTATCTGATCAGCACGGGCTTCCTCGGGACACCCGTCCTGACTGATGCGCTCACGCTGACCGGGCACCACGCGGTCGCCGGGAGGCTCATGTTCCAGACGAAGTGCCCCTCCTGGCTGTTCCCCGTGACCATGGGCGCCACGACCATCTGGGAGCGCTGGGACAGCATGCGCGAGGACGGATCGCTGAACCCCGGTGAGATGACGTCGTTCAACCACTACTCGCTGGGGTCTGTCGCTGACTGGCTGCACCGCGCCGTTGCGGGCCTGGCTCCAGCGGAGCCCGGATACCGACGCCTCACGATCGCCCCTCAACCGCTCGATCAGCTGGATTCCGCCAGCGCTGAACACGAGACGCCATACGGTCGTGCCCGGGTCGGCTGGCGCCGGGTCGGATCATCGCTTGCGGTCGAGGCCATCGTTCCGCCGAACACGACGGCTGACGTCCTGCTGCCCGGGTGGAGCGAACCGGTCTCCGTCGGAGCCGGCAGCCACGAGTGGACCGTCGACGCACCGACGTCGAACGTGCGCGAGGCCGATGCGCCCCTCGGAAACGAAACGTCGCTCGCTGCGCTCATCGACGACAAGGGGGCATTCGACGCGGTTCTGGATGCCATCTCCGCGGTCGACGCGGACACCGCGCGATCGTTCCACCGGCAGACCAAATGGACGAAACGCGCCAACCTCGGAGGCACGTTCTTCTTCCTCCGTGGCCCTGCCCGTGACGCCGTCGACCGAGTCCTCGAGCGGCTCAACGGCGAACGTACCTCCGGCCGGTCGTGAACGGACCGTTCGGAGGCGCACGTCGCCCGATTCTGCCCGGATTCCATCCGGACCCATCGATCTGTCGAGTGGGGTCGACCTACTACCTCGTCACCTCGACGTTCGAGTACTTCCCCGGCGTCCCGATCTTCTCCAGCCCAGACCTTCTGACGTGGACGCAGCTCGGGAACGTGCTCGACCGGGTATCCCAGTTGTCGCTCGGGCGGGGGGCAGGCGGGATCTTCGCGCCGACGCTCCGGCACCACGATGGACGATTCTGGATGATCACCACTCAGATCGATCGCATTCGGGAAGGTCACCTGATCGTCTCGGCGACCTCGCCAGAAGGTCCCTGGTCGGAGCCAGCATTCACGGACGGGACTGTCGGTATCGACCCGGATCTCGCCTGGGACGACGACGGCGTCTGCCACCTCACCTGGACACGCCTGTCGCCGACAGGCAGCGAGATCACGCAGGCACGGGTCGATCCGGTCACCGGTGAACTCCTGTCCGAGCCGAAGGCGCTGTGGAGCGGCACCGGACTCGCCCATCCGGAAGGACCGCACCTGTTTCGTCGCGGCGACTGGTGGTATCTCCTTCTCGCCGAGGGCGGCACGGAGCGCGGGCACGCGGTCTCGATCGCCAGGTCCCGGTCGATCGACGGACCGTTCGAGGGCAATCCGGGCAACCCGATCCTCTCGCACCGGAGCACGGCACATCCCGTGCAGAACACCGGTCACGCTGATCTCGTCGAACGTCAGGACGGCACCTGGGCGATGGTGTACCTCGGCGTGCGACCACGTGGGATGTCGCCTGGCTTCCACGTGAACGGGCGCGAGACCTTCCTCGCCGGCATCGACTGGGTCGACGACTGGCCCGTCGTCGATGAGTCGCGTTTCGACGTGCCGATGGCGGAGACATCCTGCTTCGACCGATTCGACGACGAAGTCCTCGGCGACCGGTGGATCTCCGCCGAAGGACCTGCCACCGAATTCGTCGAGCACATTCTCGGCGGGGGACTCGCGCTCCGATCTCGGTCAGACATGCGGACCGGATTCGTCGGCATCCGAACCCAGGATGACGAGTGGGCGACAGACCTCGTCGTGGGCTCCGGGGACGTTGGCCTCGTGGTGCGTCTCGACGACGGGCATACCGTGTTCGTCGAGACCGCAGGCGACCGGGTCCTGGCCGGTGCCCGCATCGGCGGCATCCGCATCCCACTCGCCGAAACCGACCGGCCGTCCAGCGAGGTGACCCTGAGCATCCGCGCGGCGCCGGCGCCTTCGGGGCTCGGTGCGCGGAGCGGTCCGGACGTCCTGAGACTCGGCGTCGTCGACGGCGGGACCTTCACTGAACTGGCGGGTATCGACGGCCGCTACACCTCCACCGAAGTCGCCGGCGGATTCACCGGACGGGTCGTCGGGGCTTCCCCCGGCCTGAGCGGCGGTTCGATCACGCAATTCCACTATCGTCCGAGGCGCTGAAAAACGAACATCACGGTCATCGCCGCCGCCCCTTTTTTGCGAACTGAGGTTCCCGTGTACATCTCCCCACGCTGCCGCGTCGTTATCGACAACGACTGGGCAGGCGACCCCGATGGGCTGGTTGCGCTCGCGCACCATCTGCTCTCCGCGGCAAACGAGATTGTGGCGATCACCGGATCGCTGACCAATCCCATGTTCGGTCCACCGGCAGGCCAGGCGGTGGCGGGAATCGCTCTCGCCCGGGACCTGGCGGAGCGGCTCGATGCCGGTCAGATCGAAGTCGGCGCGGGGTTCGACGATGTGTTCGACGAGACGGGGCGCACCTCGGCGGCCAGCCGACTCATCATCGATGCCGCCAATGCGACGTCGGAGCTGCCGCTGGTCGTCGTGTGCGGTGGGCCGCTTACCAACGTCGCGGATGCTCTGGCGCTGGCACCCGAGATCGCGACGAGATTCACCCTCGCCTGGGTCGGTGGATCGACAAACGGTGCCGACGAGTACAACGAGTACACCGACCGGGGAGCTGCGGACTTTGTGTTCAGGAATCCCCAACTCGCAATCACGCAGTTCCCGCTCGAGACCTACCGCCAGCTGGTGCTCTCGGTGGCCGAGCTCGAGTGCGTGCTGCTCGCAGGGGGCGAGCCAGGCGCCTGGCTCTGGAACCGATTCGAGACGTTGCCGTTGCCGGACTTCGTGAAGCTCGGTCCGTCGTGGTGCATGGGTGACAGTGCGCCGCTCGTCGGCACCGCCCTCGACGAGGTCACCAGCCGTTTCGAGAATCTCAGCGAGCAACCGGTGAGGAGAACCTGCACCGGCATCGACGCGCGGATGATCTTCGGCGACTTGTCCGCACGTCTCCGCCTGCACGCGTTGAAGCGTCGCTGAATCCACGGAGCCGCGTCACACAATCACATGCTCGAACACCGGTCGCTGAGCGAACTAAAACCCTCGTCGAAGGAGACAACATGTCCATCATCACCATGCCGGAGTCAGGCTTCGTGCTGCCCCGATTCCGCTCCCCGGAATCCACCGGACGCTCGGCTGCGCCTCGAGGCGCGCGGGCCCACCGGGGACTGACGTACGCCATGCCCGAGGGCTATCGCGAACTCGGGATGGACGTATATGTGCCGACCGATCGCAACGGTCCGGTACCGTGCGTCGTCTGGATTCACGGCGGCGCCTGGCTGACCGGCGACCGTCGGTACTTCCCGGACCTCTGGCCCGATGGCACGCTCCTCGACGCACTTATCCGCCGGGGATACGCGGTCGCGACGATCGACTACCGGCACTCCCGTGAAGCATCCTTCCCGGCGCAGTTGCACGATGCGAAGGCGGCCGTTCGCTATCTGCGGCGGTACTCGGCCGAGTTCGGAATCGATTCGTCACGGATCGCGGCGTGGGGTGAATCGGCCGGCGGGCACCTGGCGGCGTTGGTCGGACTGGTGAACGGACGGCACGATCTCGAGGGCGACATCGGCGTCCCCGGTGACGACAGTGCGGTGTCCGCCGTCGTCGACTGGTACGGGGTGAGCGATGTGACGACGATGCCGTCGATCGGTGAGGCCTTTCTCCCACCTGGGGTAGTGCTCGACGCGGGAAGCAAGCCGGAGGAGCCGATCGATGTCGTCCTCGACGGCGTCGCCGACCGCGCCGCGGCCGAACGTGACTTCTCGCCGGTCGCGCACGCTTCGGCATCCGCCCCACCGTTTCTTCTCGTTCACGGGGAGGACGACGGCCTCGTGCCGTTCGGGCAGAGCGAGCAGTTGAGGGATGCCCTGGTCGAGGCCGGCGCTTCCGTCACTTTCCACGCCGTGCCCGGGGCCGATCACGTGTGGATCGGCGCAGAGCTGGAGCCCCTCGTCGACGAAGCGATCGACTTCCTCGATTCGGTCCTCTGACACGCAGATTCCCCGTGGTGCCGCTCGACGAGCTCCACGGGGAATCTGCGTTGCTGCCTAGAGCTGTCTGGCCGGGATCTGCGCCCCCACGAGAGCGGCGTACACGCCGGCGCTCGGCTTCGCGGTGCGCTCGAACGTCGTGCGGTCGACGGAGTGGAGTCCGAGCTGGCTGCCGTAGCCGAAGACCCACTCGAAGTTGTCCATCAGGGTCCAGTGGCTGTAGCCGAGAACCGGGACTCCGTCGTCGATCGCGGTGAGGAGGCCGGCGAGTGACGGTTCGATGAAGGCGGCGCGCACGCTGTCGTCTGCGGTCCCGATGCCGTGTTCGGTGACCATGACAGGAACGCCGCTGACGTCGTGGGCGTATCGAACCGCTCCTTCGAGCGATCCGGGCTCAACGACAGATCCCATCTCGTTGAGCGGTTCGCCCTCCTTGGGCGGGAGCTGGCCCTCTGGCCCGAACCACAGGCGTTCGTAGTTCTGCACGCCGATGAAGTCGTCCTCGCGAGCCAGACGCAGCCAGTGGTCGTACACCTCGGCTCGCTTGCGGTCGCGGGTCTCTTCGCCGCCTGGCGCCGCGAGGTCGTCGGAGATGGCGATCGACAGGCCGACCCTCAGGTCAGGGCGACGGGCCTTGATCGCCGCTTTCGCCGCGCGATGGGCATCCGTCATTCCGACCTGCATCCCCGCGAAGTCGTCGGCGATCATGACGTTGCCCGAACGGTAGCGGTCCACCCCGGCGGCTTCGCTGGCGGCGTCGAGGGTCGCCCGGGTGAGGTCGGCGACGAAGTCGGGGAGTCCGGCCCACGCGAGCATCTGGGGCAGGTTCGGTTCGTTGAAGGTGACGGCGGCCGCGATCCGGTCGCCGAATCGATCCATGACGGCTCCGCAGAACCGGGCGAACAGGTCGGATGCCTCCGGGTCGAGCCAGGCTCCCCGCTTGGCGAACCAGTGCGGAAGCGTGAAGTGGCTGAACGTGACGAGGGGCGCGATGCCGCGCGACAGGCATCCGTCGACGATTGCCTCGTAGTGGGCGAGGGCGTCATCGTCGAACTGACCCTCGGCCGGTTCGATCCGTGCCCACTCGACAGAGAATCGGTAGGCGTTCAGGCCCATGTCGGCGACGAGGTCCAGGTCGCTGTTCCACAACTCGTAGCTGTTGCACGCGGGGCCGGATGGCTCCCGGAAGACGGTGGGCGACACGTTCTCGAGGAACCAGGTGTCGCTGTTGCTGTTGAACCCCTCGCTCTGGTGGCCGGCGGTAGCGACACCCCAGAGGAAGTCGTCAGGGAAGGGGCCGAGGGCCATGGGTGCTCCTAGCGTTCGTGGACGAAGATCGGTGCACAACCACGCGGCTCGCGTCGTTGTGAGTTCCTCCGATCGTCGCCGAGTCGGGGATGGACCGCACCCCGGATTCCGGTCAATGGGAGCCGGCTGCTCGCGGGGTCGGCCGCGGGCGCTACAGACCGCCCGAAACCTTGAGGTTGGCGCCGGTCACGTAGCTCGCCTCGTCCGAGAGCAGCCACGCGACGGCGCCGGCGATCTCGTCGGCTTCCCCTGCGCGACCGAGTGGGACGGTCGGGGCGACTTTCGCCGGACGGTCGGGGTCGCGGTGGAAGCCGGTCCACACCGTGCCGGGCGAGACGGCGTTGACCCGGATGTGCGGTGCGAGTTCCTTGGACAGCCCCACCGTGAGGGCGTCGACCCCGGCCTTCGCCGCGGCGTAGTGCACATAACTGCCCGGGCCCCCGAGGATCGCAGCGACGGAGGAGATGTTCACGATCGCGCCGCCGCCGGAGCGGGTGAGGGTCTCTGCCGCGAATTTGCAGCAGACGACCACGCCGAACAGGTTGACGTCGAGGTCGCGCCGGATTTTGTCGAGGTCGTTCTCCACCAGCGCGCCGACGGCGGTCGCTGCGCCTGCGTTGTTGACGACGCTCGACACCGTTCCGAAGGCCTCGGACGCGGCGAAGAGTTCTCTGACGGATGCTTCGACGGTCGTGTCAGCCTGGACGCAGAGCGCCCGCCGGCCGAGCGAGCGCACCTCGTCCGCTGTCGACTCCGCCGACGCGGCATCCGTCTGATAGCTGAGGACGATGTCGTGGCCGGCCCGCGCAAGCCGGAGGCTGATCGAACGACCGATGCCGCGGCCTCCGCCGGTCACCACGGCAACATTCGATCCAGTCACCCCGCGAGCGTACTCTCGCGGGGTGCGCCGTCGCGTCAGGCGGCTGCGGCTGCCCGGGCCTTGCGACCGAGTGTGATCGCCTGGAAGATCTGGACGATCCCGGCGATGATCAGCACGATGGCTGCGATCTTCAGCAGGAAGACCACGGCTGCGGTCGGGACGAAGAAGATCAGGATGCCTCCGGCGATGCTGATCAGCGCGTAGAGGATGCCCAGCCCGCGCGATGACCTGCTCGATGAATCCGCCAGGGTCGCGACTCCTTCGATGATCCACGCGATACCGATGATGTAGGCGAGGATCTCGACGCCGAAGCTCGGATTGATGAGGAGGTAGACGCCCGCGATGACGACGAGCAGTCCGAGGATG
The DNA here is from genome assembly GCF_056713205.1 of Mycetocola sp. Y719. Taxonomy (NCBI): domain Bacteria; kingdom Bacillati; phylum Actinomycetota; class Actinomycetes; order Micrococcales; family Microbacteriaceae; genus Mycetocola; species Mycetocola sp. Y719. The sequence continues at coordinate 531,388 of NZ_JBWYGY010000003.1, forward strand.
ACGCTCAGGATGCGATTCCCGGCCGTCAGTCCGGGGATCGTGAAGCTGCGAACCACCCGGGCGATTCCGGCGATGAGGAAGTAGAGGCCGAACAGCCACGCGACGATGAGAAGCGTTGCGTTCGCCCACACGAAGATGGCGATGCCGATGGCGACGGCGGCGAGCCCGGCGATTCCCAGGGCCCAGCGGATGCCGTTCAGTTGCGACTTACTGAACTGGCTCGGTTCGACAGTGAATGAGAAAGACATGGTGCCTCCTGTTCGTCTGGCGGGCATCTCCTGGGGGTGTCCATCTCCCGCTCTGCCTCCACTATGGAATCGAGCGTGGCGGAGAGCGCGGCGGTGACGCTGAACTGAGCCCCTCAGGCGCGGAACTCTCCCGGGATCTGCCTCTGGTGATCATGATCCCGGAGATCGTGGCCCGCTACCAGCCCTCTCGGCATAACCCGCCTACTTCAGGTGATCGCCCCACCCGGTGATTGAGCCTGTCGAAATCCCCTTTCGCGAAACTCGAGTCCACACGCCCGATCCGCTCCCGTTACCCGGTGATCGAGTAGCGAGGAGCGAGCGCATCGAGGTCGCACTCCTCCACCGCCGACCGGGTTCCGGAAACTATCCACAACCAGCCCTTTTGCCTCGGTATCTGTCGGCTGAATGTCGGTGGTGGCCGGGAGAATTGACGCATGGAAGAGCTCCACGACCCGCC
>NZ_JBWYGY010000004.1:0-207875 GCF_056713205.1 Mycetocola sp. Y719
ACCTGACCAAAAAGATCAAGCCGACGGGTATTTGGCATTTGACATTGTGCACGCTGTTGAGTTCTCAAGGATCGGATGCTCCCACTTTTCACCCTTCCGGGCTGCTCCGCAGGGCAACTTCTCTAACTTACCACTCTCGAAGTTTTTGTCAAATCGAGGATTTTTCGGCTCCGACGGAAAGTCGGCGCACCAAACCATCGCCTGAATTTCTTCAGCTTGTTCGAGTGGAGGTTATATATCCTAAGGCAGTGAACGCCGACACTCAAGAGCGCCTGTTCTTTTACCTGGGATTGGTCCCGCATGAGGCCGGCGAGCTGTTCCGCTCTGCCGCACCTTTGGGGTGACAAGTAAGTACTTTACGTGTGATGCGAATGGCTGGCAAATTGCGGCTGCGGCCCGGGCGTGTCGCCCCGGACTCCCCCGGAATCCCGGGGATCCGGGGCCGACCGGCCCGGAATCAGACGTCGCTGTCGTCTGCTGTCTCGCCCCGCAGCATCCGCACCCACGCCGCCAGATAAAGGGCACCAGCCTCATCGTGGATGAGCGTCGTGTGGTGCCGCACCGCGTACGCCGTCTCGGGCACCCCGTCGGCCGGACGCACATCGACGTGCACGACCTCGTGACCCTGCTGGTGCAGCCAGTCGGCCATCGCGTAGTCGGTTCGCGAATCGCCGAGGGTCCGCCAGGCCAGCGGAAGCTCTGCGCCATCCGCCTCGAGCAGGCGAAGGAACTTGCTCGCACCCAGGTCCTTGCCGAGCCGCACCGACTCGATGTCGGTGGAGATGATCGTCGGGTCGATCCGGAACGGAGCATCGCCCGCCGCGTCGAGGACGAGCGTCGTCCCCCATTCGTAACCGAGCCCTTGCGCGTCGAGCAGGCGGGCCGCGTCCGCGTCGAAGGCGTCGCGCCTGCTCGCGAAGTGTTCGGCGGAGACGTCGAGCCGCTGTTCCACCGACACCATGGCCCGTTTGGTCTCGTCGAAGAAGATGACGTCGTCGTATGTGGTCGCGACGAGCTCGCGGATGGCATCGGCATACGCCCCTGGGACCGCAAGGTCTGAGTCGACGTCGATGTCTCCGAGCCCCTCCGGCGTGATGCGGACGACAACCGCCCCCTTCTCGCAGATCGCCCAGACTCTGGCGTCGACCGAGAGCCCTGCCGCGATCAGCTGCGGCACGACCTCTGCCTGGATGAAGGCGTCGGAGCGTCCGGTGTTGAAGGCGATGGGGACGCCGCCGTTTGCAAGTTCGACCAGGTCACGGGGAATGCTGGGGATGGCGACGCTCCTGCTCACCGGGCTGGCGATCGGGCCGTCGACGTCGAGCAGGAGTCCAAGTACGGGGGCAGCATCATTCACGGCGCCAGTCTAAGGCGGGGGCGCGCGACCCCGCTCACACCGCTCTGGCGATCCTCTGGATCCGGTTCCGCCCTCGACAGGGCCCATGTGGGCTGATCGCCGTCCGCGGTCGGACAACCCGGGAGCGCACCGGCCAGACCGACGAGCACAACGAAAAGACCCCCTCTCCCGGGGAACCGGAAGAGGGGGTCTTGCTCAGAGCGGTGACGGTGGGATTTGAACCCACGGTGCGCTTTAGACGCACACAACTTTTCGAGAGTTGCACCTTCGGCCGCTCGGACACGTCACCGCCGTCGAGTGTAGTTGATTCGCAGGATGTGCGCGAATCGCCGGTTGTCCCCAGCCGACGACTGTCCCGGTCTCTGTCTGCGGTCGCGGTTAGGCTCATGGCATGGCAAAGCCCACCTCGACTTTCAAGTGCACCGAATGCGGATGGCAGACGCTGAAATGGGCGGGGCGCTGCGGTGAATGCCAGCAGTGGGGCACCGTCGTCGATGTCTCCGCTGACATCGGCATCGTCCAGCGGGTGACGGCGTCGACCGTCTCCGCAGATCGGTCAGCTCGGCCCATCACGGCGATCACCGAAGCGGATGTCGCGCACTGGCCCACAGGCATCGACGAGTTCGATCGCGTGCTCGGCGGCGGCATCGTGCCCGGCGCAGCCATCCTGCTGTCCGGCGAACCCGGCGTGGGCAAGTCGACCCTCCTGCTCGAGGTCGCAGCGAAGGCGGCAAAGGCCAAGTCACGAGTGCTCTATGTCACGGCCGAGGAATCGGTGAACCAGGTGAAGCTCCGCGCCAGGCGCACGGGGGCACTCAGCGACAACCTCTTCCTCGCGGCCGAAACCGACCTCGGGGTCGTGCTCGGCCAGATCGACGCCGTGAAACCGCAACTTCTCATCGTTGACTCGGTCCAGACCGTCTCCAGCGCCCAGTCCGACGGCATCGCCGGGCAACCCAGCCAGGTGAGAGAGGTGGCGCAGACGCTGATCCGCATCGCGAAAGAGCGGGCGCTGCCCGTGCTCATCGTCGGCCATGTCACGAAGGACGGCAGCATCGCCGGTCCTCGACTGCTCGAGCACCTCGTCGACGTGGTCTGCCAGTTCGAGGGCGATCGCCACACATCCCTCCGCTTCGTCCGCGCCCTGAAGAACCGGTTCGGTCCCACCGATGAGGTGGGATGCTTCGAGATGACCGGCGACGGAATCGCCGAAGTCTCCGACCCGAGCTCGCTGTTCCTCAGCCGTGGTGCCGCCGTCTCCGGAACCTGCGTCACCGTGTCGATGGAAGGCAAGCGCGCGCTCCCGGTGGAAGTCCAGGCACTCGTCCTCGACACGTCCGTCCCGAACCCGCGCCGCGTCACCAACGGCGTCGACGCCTCCCGGGTCGCCATGCTCCTCGCTGTGCTCGCGCAACGCGCGGGGATCAAGCTCCACGACAAGGACGTCTATGTGTCGACGGTCGGCGGCGTGCGGCTCACCGAACCGGGCGCGGATCTTGCCATCGCGATCGCGATCGCATCCGCTGCGATGGACTACCCGGTGCCGCACGACTTCGCGGCGTTCGGCGAGATCTCACTCGCCGGCGAGGTCCGCCCGGTCACGGCCGCCAGGCAGCGTCGCGCCGAAGCGACGCGTCTCGGTTACCGGACCATCGTGGACGCCGCGGCCGGCGGCATCCGTGACGCCCTCGATACCGCGAAGAAAGCGGCGGGCTCGTCGTTCGACAAGGAGCTCGACGCGGTCTTCTGACCCAGGCTCAGAGCGCGAGGACCCTGAGGAGTTCGTCAGGCGTGGCTTGCATCGGGTGGGGCCCGGCGATGTCGAAGAACACCGTTTCGATCTCATCACCGTGGGTGCGGAGGAACGTGTGCAACCAGATCCCGTCCTGCAGGCCGACCACCGGAGGAAGCGCAGCGGGCTTGTGGGCTGCGTCCGAGAACAGAAGCAATGCCAGACGCCCGGTCTCCGGCTGGCGGTAGGTCCACACCTCGCCGGCATCCGTCGGTTTGTCTCGCTGACCTGCTGTGACGAGGGGCACGACCACCCGATCATTGCGCAGTGCAAACGCGACAGCGGCCATGTCCTGCTGTTCGAGCGCATCCGCGAGGGGTTGTGAACGGAACGACGGCTGCTTCTTCTTCGGCATGCTGTCTATTCTTGCAGCCGCCGCGAAGGCAGTCCGCTCAGCCGACGAGGATGAACTGCTTCGACTCCGCACTCTCGACTCCGTCGACCGACGTGCTCAGGTGGTACGAGGCCCCGGCGGCGGGGACGGCGGGCCGGTCGCCTTCGCACGTCGACGGCGACGACCGGGTGCGATCCCATGCGATCGGGGCCGTGGATTCAACCGACTGCTCGGCGGCGAGTTCGACGATGGCATCCGCCGGTTCGACCTGGCAGTCGGTCGACGTCCAGTACGTGTCGCTTCCGCTTGTGATGGTGAACACCTGCGCCGCGGTTCCGACGTTGATGCTGCAGGCCGAATCGCTTGTGTTCGTGATGCGCAGCGACAGCTGTGGGAGCTCCCCAGCGGCATAGTTGCTCTTGTCGGTGAGGGCCTCGACCACGACGGCGTCGTCTGCGCACTCTCCCGGCTCCCCCGGGGTGGCCGACGGCGTCGGCGACGGCGAAGACGTGCTCTTCGTGACGGGGGTCGGGTCCGGCTCCGCACCCGAGGTGGACCCGGGCTTCCAGATCACCAGCGCGATGATGGCGATCACCGCGACGAGGCCGGCAAGCACCCAGAGTCGGCGACGGACATAGACGCTGCGCGGTTCGCGGCCGTGGCGTTCGTTCGTCGACATGGCTTCAGGATAACCAGCGCCCGGATTCCGGCAGACGAAGACGCGCGGAGGGTCGCAATTGCTTCCCTCCGCGCGTCCTGGTCCCCCGGCGTACCCGGGTTCAGGGACTCAGCGTCATCGCCAGCCGAACAACTTCGCCAGCCAGTTGATGAATTCCGTGATGATCTTGATGATCCTCTCGATCGGTGTCGGCGGTGTCGGCGGTTCAGGTTCGTCCTCCTCGACCGTGAGCGGGATCGTCACCGTCGTCCCCGATTCAGCGGCGGTGATGGTGAGAGTCTTCTCACCCGGCCCGGCCGGGACGGTGAACGTGACGGTCGCCGCGCCCGCCGTGACCGGAGCGGTCGCGACGCTCACTCCGTCGATGGCTGCGTCCACCTGCGTGTTCACCGGGCTGCCCGTCGACGTGAGGTCAAGCTTCGACAGGTTCACCGTGACCGAGCTCCCCTCGACGACAGGTTCGGTGGGGATGCCGGTGGCCTGGACGGAGCGACGGTCGAAGCTCGGCGAGACCGGGCTGTTGGCCGTCAGGTAGGCGATCCAGGCGTCACGGTCGACAAGACCCGAGTCACGCGTGTCGGTTCCGTCTGTGAAGATCCGGAAGTTGTCTCCCCCCGCGAGCAGGAAGCTGAACGTCCCGATCCGGTAACTACCCGCCGGATCGAGCGGAGCGCCGTCGATGGTGACGCTCGTGATCCTGTCGTTCTGGGCGCGCGCCGGGTCGAAGGTGTACGACACGTTGTCCGAGAGACCGAGCTGCAGGTAGGGGCGCGACGGAATGGTTCCGTCTGCGTTGGTCTGCCACTGCTGCTCGAGCATGGTCTTGAACTGTGCGCCGGTCAGCGACGTGGTTCCCAGGTTGTTGAGGAACGGCAGCACCGCGTTCGCCTGAGCGTACGTGATGTTCCCGGCGGCAAGGTCTGCCCGCAGGCCGCCCGGGTTCACGACACCGATCTCGGCGCCTCCCCTGTCGGCGGACTCCAGCGATTCGACGAGCGCGTTGGCCACGAAGTTGCCCAGCGTCGATTCAGACGCCCGGTCGTCGCGCAGACCGTTCGCGAATGCGGTGGTGATCGGTGCGGTCGCGCTCCCGATGACCTGGTTGCCGATCACGCCCGACTCGGCGATGGCCGCGTCGACGATGCGGTCCACCTCGGCGACCGCCGGGTAGGTGGCGATGAGCACGTCGTCAGCGGTGGTTACCCTGGCGACGTTGCGCGCGTCGTACCCGGTGACGTCACCGTCGGTGTTGTCGACGGTCAGCGTGATCTGTCCGACGTTCTCGCCGTAGCTCCCGGTCTGCAGGATCGGGCGAGTCTCGCCGTCACGGCCGGGAATCGGAGCATCCCACGCGTACTGCTTGTGCGTGTGACCGGTGAAGATCGCGTCGACCTCTGCGGTGGTCTTCGACACGATGTCGGCGAAGGCGCCGCCGGCGAGGATCTCTTCCTCCAGCGTCGACCCGTCCGGGATGCCGGCCCCTGCGCCCTCGTGGTACTCGGCGACCAGGACGTCTGCTTCTCCGTTCGACTCATCGCCGTCGGACAGTTGCGCCGCGACCCGGTTCACGGCCTCGACGGGGTCGCCGAAGTCCAGGGAGGCGACCCCGGCGGGCGAGACGAGCGTCGGGGTCTCCTGGGTTACCGCACCGATCACTCCGACATCGACGCCGTCGACCTCGAAGATCGCGTACTCGTCGAGGGCGGGTGTTGTCGTGCCGTCCAGGTAGACGTTCGCCCCCAGGTAGTCGAACCTGGCGTTCTCGCCACCGTCGATCACCCGGTCGACGAGGTCGTCGTAGCCCTGGTCGAACTCGTGGTTCCCGACCGCGGATGCTGCGAGCGCCAGAGCGTTCAGCACGTCGATGGTGGGCTGGTCACGAAGCGACGAGGACGCGAACAGCGACGCCCCGATGTTGTCACCGGCTGAGAGGAACAGTGACTGCCCCTCGTCGAACTGCGCCTTCAACGACTCGATGGTCCCGGCGAACTTCACCGTGTTGGCGTCGATCCTGCCGTGGAAGTCGTTGATGTTCAGCAGGTTGACGATGGATGTGGTCGGGCTCGCGTCGATCCCGATGAGCATCGGGTCGTGGTCGCTCGACCGGTACGGGTCTTCGGCGTAGAAATCGGTGGCGTTGTAGTTGTAACGCGAGTACTCCAGCGCGATCGACTCGACCGAGTTGATGTTCCAGATGTCCGCGCCCGTCACCGATGCGTCGGCTTCCTCTGACGCGAACACGTAGTCGAGTGAACCGACCGCCTTGCCGAACTGGTAGGTGTGCTCACCCGTCTTCGCGCCCTGGCTGACGTAGCCGGCCGCTTCGATGACCCCGATCGGGCTCTCCTTTGCGTAGGAGTTGAAGTCCCCGACGAGGAACACGCGATCGGTGTCGAGTTCGGTCTTCAACTCGTCCGCGAAGGCGACGAGCGCCTCGGCCTGACGGGTCCTGTCGCCCGTGTACGCGCCCTGCCCCGTGTCGACGTTGTCTCCCGTGGCCCCGGAGTCGCTCTTCGACTTGAAGTGGTTCGCGATGACGAGGAAGGTGTCGGATGCTGCGCCACCGGCAGGCCGGAAGGCCTGCGCATCCGGCTCGCGGGCATTGCCGAATGCCGGGGAGTCGAGCAGGATGCGGCTCTCGCCGACGGTCTCGACGGTCTCGGCCTTGTAGATGAACGCGGTCCGGATGACGTCCTCGTTCTCGGGGACGGCAGTCGGTGACGCCACGAACGACCAGACGTCGCTCCCCGCGTCCGCGTTCAGGGCGTCGACGAGGACACCGAGCGCATAGTCGCGGTCCTTGCCGACGGCGGCGGAGTTCTCGATCTCCTCGAGCGAAACGATGTCTGCATCGAGGGCGTTGATCGCGGTGACGATCTTCGCCTGCTGCCTGGCCAGGTTCGCCGAGTCGGCGGCGCCACGCACACCGCAGCCCGCTGCGTCCGAATTGTTCACGGTGATCGGGTTGCCCGCGCGGTCCGTGTAGTACGTGCAGCCGGTGCGGTCGGCACCCGTCGTGGCGAAGTAGTTGAGCACGTTGAAGGTGGCGAGGGTGACGTCGCCTCCGACGTTCTCCGGTGCTGCGGTCCGCGTGTTCGCGAAGGTGACCGGCTGCACCGTGTCGGCGTTCTCGGCCGTCAGCTGAGTGGTGGGCTGGAACTTCCAGTTGCTGTTGCGGTAGTCGAGGATCACCGGAGCGGTGAACGCGACCGGCGCGCCGACACGGACGGGCGCATCCGTCGACAGGTAGGGCAACGGGATGTTCTTGTTGGCCCCTCCGTTCGCCGTGCTGAGGAAGTTCAGTGTCGAACCGTCGTCGAGGGTGACCAGTTCGGCCGCAAACCTGGCCGTCGCTGCGGCGTGTTCGGCGGTGCCGGGGAGCCCGAGGACGGTCGGGTTCACGAGGGGCGTGCTCGACGCGGCCAGCCCGACCTCGCCGTACTGGTTCGTACTGAATACGTCGGTGACGGTGAAGTCGCCCGTCGGCGCCAGCAGCATTCCCTCGAAGCGTTCGCGCCCAGCGTCGTCAGCGGGGTAGCCGATCGCTGCTGCGACCGGTGCGGTCACCGTGGATGCGTCGAGCTGTGTGAGCCCTGCCGCGTCTGCGACGGTGATCTGGGTCAGTCCGAAGTACTCGGAGACGACGCCGGTCACCTCGACGTACTGGCCGACGGCGACGGACGCCGCGGTGGCAGGAGAGTAGACGAAGAGGGCGTCGGATGCGGTCTGTCCGCTGACCGAACCGCCGGTCCCTGCGGTCTGCAGGTAGTAACCCTGGAAGCCACCTGTCCCATACGCGGCCGTGACGACACCGGTGGTTGTGACGGTCGTTCCGACCTTCGTGCTTGCATCCCCCGTGCCCTGGATCTCGGCGATGGCAATGCTGCCCGGCTCGACGGGCGGGTCGGTCGGATCAGTGGGATCGGTCGGGTCGGTGGGGTCGGTCGGATCGGTTCCCGCGGTGTTCTGCGGGGTGATCGTCGCGGAGAGCGTGATGTCGGCCGCATTGCTGTCGGTGTCGGCGAAGGCGGTGCGGTTGAGGCTCTTGACGTCGGTGTTGCCCGCGGGTGCCGCAGAGGCAGCCGTCTCGAAGGTGTTGGAGGTGCCGTAGCCGAGGAGGTCGACCACAGCGGCGTTTCCGACGACGGACCCGGTCGGGACCGTGATCGCTGTCGGCACGTTGGCCAGGATGATGGTGCCCGCGCTGCCGGAGAGGTTCAGTGCGGTTGACGCTGCGTCCGTCGCGGGTAGCGCTGCTCCGACGGCTCCCCCGTTGTTGGCCGCTCCGCCGACGAGGTAGTGGCCCTTCGCGGGGATGCTGCCGGTCAGGTCGACGACGCTTGACGACGCCGCTGTGCCGCCGGCCGGCCGGTACTGCAGTGACCAGTCGCCGATGTCGATCGCGGCATCCGTCGGGTTGTACAGCTCGACGAACTTGTGCGTGTATGCCGCACCGGCGCTTCCGCCGGAGAGATAGGCCTCGTTGATCACCACCCCTGTGCCATCTGTACTGGCCGCTGCGGGAAGCACCGCGAGGGGTGCGGCCGCGAGACCGAGCAGGGATGCGAGGGCGGTGGTACGCCAGAGGCGCTTGGACAGCAACATTGATCTCCCCGAAGTTCGACGTCGAATGAATGCGGCGCACGGGCAGTGCGCTTCGTCGCGACGCTGACCGGGATAGCGACGGCGACCCAGCAAGGCTAGGGAAACCGTGTGACGCCGTTTCACCCGAAGAGTAAACAGTGGGTAAAAGCTATCCGGCGGTTTCCACCCCCACAAGAGGGGCAACAAATGAGCAGGCTCAGAGACGTTTGAGCATCCGCGAATTACCGAGCGTGTTCGGCTTGACCCGTGCGAGGTCGAGGAACTCAGCGACACCCTCGTCGGAGGATCTCACCATCTCCGAGTAGATCTCCGGGTCGATCACGCCCTCACCGATCACCCCGTACCCGTTACGGGTGAAGAACGACACCTCGAACGTGAGGCAGAAGAGCCGGGAGAGCCCGAGTTCACGGGCATCCGATTCAAGTCGCTCGAGCAGTGCCCGGCCGACGCCTGTGCCGAGCCAATCCGGGCTGACCGCGAGTGTGCGCACCTCGCCGAGGTCCTCCCACATGACGTGCAGGGCGCCGCAACCGACGATCGTTCCGTCGGATGCCTCGGCGACGCGGAATTCCTGGACCGCTTCATAGAAGACCACCCGCTCCTTGCCGAGCAGAATGCGCTGCTGGACGAGAGGCTCGATGAGTGCCCGGATCGCAGCCACATCCGACGTGCGTGCGCGACGGACGACGAATGCGGGCGCAGCGCTCTGGGTCATGAGCGCCAGTTTAGCGAGCGGTAGCCTGTCGATATGCGACTCGGAGTGCTCGATGTGGGCTCAAACACTGTTCACCTGCTCATCGTCGACGCCCACCGCGGCGCGCGCCCGGTCGCGGAGGCGTCGCACAAGTCGGTCCTCCGGCTGATGCGATACATCGATGAGAGTGGCGCGATCACCGACGAAGGCGTCTCGATGCTCGTGCGTTCCATCGGCGACGCTGCGCGGATCGCCAGGGAGAGCAACCTCGACGACCTGCTGCCGATGGCGACATCGGCGATCCGTGAGGCGGCGAACGGCCCTGAGGTCCTCGCCCTCATCGGACGCGAGACGGGACTCGACCTGCAGGTGCTCAGCGGAGAGGACGAGGCAAAACTGACGTTCCTCGCCGTGCGGCGCTGGTACGGCTGGTCGGCAGGGAACATCCTGCTGTTCGATATCGGCGGCGGGTCGCTCGAGATCGCGCTCGGAGACGACGAGGAGCCCGATGTCGCTCTCTCGCTTCCCCTCGGGGCCGGACGGTCGACGATCGGCTTCCTGCACGACGACCCTCCTACCGAGGCCCAGCAGAACGACCTCCGGGAGCACGCAAGGGCAGTGCTCGATGAGGCCAGGCGGGAGTTCGTCGGGCGGGGTAAACCCGGCCAGATCGTCGGCTCGTCCAAGACGATCCGATCGCTCGCGCGGCTCGCAGGGTCGGTCTCTGACGGCGTGGGCGAGGACGACCGGCTGACGCTCAGGCGCAGCAGGCTCGATGACTGGGTTCCGCGCCTGGCGCGCATCCCCGCAGACTCCCGGCCGGCGCTGCCCGGGATCACCACGGACAGGACGTTCCAGATCGTTGCGGGCGGCATCGTTCTGAGCGAGACGATGGCCGCGTTCAACGTCCGCGAACTCGACGTCTCACCGTGGGCGACGCGCGAGGGCATCCTGCTGCGGTACCTCGACCGCCTCGCCTGACGCGGCCGGCACGACGAAGGGCCGGGGGATCACTCCCCCGGCCCTTCGTCTGTTCCTGCGTTAGTCGCTGGTGATCGCGAGGTCGGGCGTCGCAGCACCCGTGCCGAGCGAACGGCCCGAGTTGAGGCCGGCGCCGACGGTCTCGCCGCGCGGCTTCGTGTCGAACAGGAACTCGCCGTCGGCGAAGTCCACGTGGATGTGGTCTCCCGAGTTCAGTTCGCCGTGCAGGATCTTCTCGCTGAGACGGTCCTCGACCTCGTTCTGCATCGCGCGACGCAGCGGCCGTGCACCGAGAGCCGGGTCGAAACCGACCTCGATGAGACGTTCCTTGGCGGAGAGGGTCAGGTCGATCGTCATGTCGCGGTCGAGCAGGCGGTCACTCAGTCGCTTGGTGAAGAGGTCGACGATCTGCAGGAGCTCAGGCTTCGACAACTGCGGGAACACGATGGTGTCGTCCACGCGGTTGAGGAACTCGGGCTTGAAGTGCTTCTTGAGCTCCTCGGTGACCTTGGCCTTCATGATCTCGTATGTGGCCGTGGTGTCACCCTCGACCTGGAAACCGACGGGGCCGCCGGCGATCCCCTTCGACCCGAGGTTGGTGGTCATGATGATCACGGTGTTCTTGAAGTCGACGAGGCGCCCCTGACCGTCCGTCATCCGTCCCTCTTCCAGGATCTGGAGCAGGGAGTTGAAGATGTCGGGGTGCGCCTTCTCGATCTCGTCGAACAGCACGACACTGAACGGCTTGCGGCGGACCTTCTCGGTCAGCTGCCCGCCTTCTTCGAAGCCGACGAACCCGGGAGGAGCACCGAACAGTCGCGAGACCGTGTGCTTCTCGCCGTACTCACTCATGTCGAGCGAGATGATCGCGTCTTCGTCGTCGAACAGGAACTCGGCGAGCGCCTTGGCCAGCTCCGTCTTTCCGACACCGGTCGGGCCGGCGAAGATGAACGAGCCTGACGGGCGCTTCGGGTCCTTGAGGCCGGCGCGTGTGCGACGGATGGTCTTCGACAGAGCCGAGATCGCTTCTTCCTGGCCGATGACGCGCTGGTGCAGCGCCTTCTCCATGAAGACGAGACGGCTCGACTCTTCCTCGGTCAGCTTGAAGACCGGGATGCCGGTGGCCTGCGCGAGTACCTCGGCGATGAGACCTTCGTCTACGGTCGCCGTGGTCTTGACGTCGCCCGAGCGCCACTGCTTCTCGAGACGCAGCCGCTCACCGAGGAGGTTCTTCTCCTCGTCACGCAGCGATGCGGCCTTCTCGAAGTCCTGGTCCTCGATCGCCGTCTCCTTGGCACCGCGGACCACCGAGATCTTCTCGTCGAACTCGCGCAGTTCTGGCGGGCTCGACAGGATCGACAGGCGGAGGCGTGCTCCGGCCTCGTCGATCAGGTCGATGGCCTTGTCAGGCAGGAACCGGTCGGCGACGTAACGGTCGGCGAGGTTGGCAGCGGCGACGAGGGCACCGTCGGTGATGGACACCTTGTGGTGGGCCTCGTAGCGGTCACGGAGCCCCTTGAGGATGTTGATCGTGTGGGGCAGGGACGGCTCAGCGACCTGGATCGGCTGGAACCGGCGCTCGAGCGCTGCATCCTTCTCGAAGTGCTTGCGGTACTCGTCGATGGTCGTCGCGCCGACGGTCTGCAGCTCTCCACGTGCCAGGAGCGGCTTAAGGATGCTGGCGGCGTCGATCGCGCCCTCAGCAGCACCCGCTCCGACCAGGGTGTGGATCTCGTCGATGAAGACGATGATGTCACCGCGGGTGCGGATCTCCTTGGTGACCTTCTTCAGGCGCTCTTCGAAGTCACCGCGGTAGCGGCTTCCGGCGATGAGCGAACCGAGGTCGAGGGAGTAGAGCTGCTTGTCCTTCAGGGTCTCGGGCACTTCGCCCTTGACGATCGCCTGGGCGAGTCCCTCGACGACGGCGGTCTTGCCGACGCCGGGCTCACCGATCAGGACAGGGTTGTTCTTCGAACGGCGGGAGAGGATCTGCATGACCCGCTCGATCTCCTTCTCGCGGCCGATGACCGGGTCCAGCTTGTTGTCGCGCGCGGCCTGCGTGAGGTTGCGTCCGAACTGGTCGAGGATCTGGGATCCGCCCTGCGCGGTCGTCTCAGTCGTGTTGCCACCGACGGCCGCGGTCTCCTTGCCCTGGTACCCGCTCAGGAGCTGGATGACCTGCTGGCGCACGCGGTTGAGGTCCGCGCCGAGCTTGACGAGGACCTGTGCGGCGACACCCTCACCCTCGCGGATGAGACCGAGCAGGATGTGCTCGGTACCGATGTAGTTGTGGCCGAGCTGGAGAGCCTCACGCAGAGACAACTCGAGCACCTTCTTGGCACGCGGCGTGAACGGGATGTGACCGGTCGGCTGCTGCTGGCCCTGGCCGATGATGTCCTGGACCTGCTCGCGGACAGCATCCAGCGAGATACCGAGCGATTCGAGGGCCTTGGCTGCGACGCCTTCACCCTCGTGGATGAGACCGAGCAGGATGTGCTCGGTTCCGATGTAGTTGTGGTTGAGCATCTTGGCCTCTTCCTGGGCCAGGACGACGACGCGACGAGCGCGATCGGTGAATCTCTCAAACATGTTCGCTCCTTGGGCACCCGGGCAGGGATGGGGTGCCGTACAAAAAGAGTAACCACCGCGCCTTCGGAAAACTCCTCTGTTCGCTCAAAGCACTAATGGAAGAGCTGGAGCTGCGCCTCGCGCTCAGCTGAGCTGGTGCACCCCGAAGCTCACAAAGAACCCGACAGTGGCGATGAGACCGGTGAATGCCTTCGCGTCGCGGAAGGCCTCGGGGATCATCGTGTCGCACACCATGGCAAGGATGGCACCCGCGGCGATGGCCGTCACGAACGCCGTCACGCTCGCAGGGACGTCCTCGAGGAGCACGAATCCCCCCAGCGATGAGAGCGCGCAGGCGACGGCGATTCCCACCCAGAGGGTGAAGACGTAGCGCGGGCCGCGGCCGTCGGCCTTAAGTTCAGCGGTCGACGCGAGACCCTCTGGAACGTTCGAGATGACGATGGCGACCAGCACCGGAATGGAGACCTGTCCCCCTGCCACCATGCTCAGCCCGAGGACGGCGGTTTCGGGGATCCCGTCGAGGAGCGCCCCGACGGCGATCCCGGTCCCCGTGCCTGGCGACTCCCCCGAGCCGCGACGGTTGCGTGCGTTCACGCGGTCGAGCAGCAGGTTGGCGCCGACGTAGACCACGGCTCCTGCGAGGAAGCCGGCCATGGCCGGCCAGAATCCGCCTCCCTCAGCGGCCTCCTCGACGAGGTCGAAGGCGAGCGCCGAGATGAGTACCCCTGAACCGAAGGCCATGATCGTGGCGACGACACGTCTGGGAACCGATACGAACCACGCGATCAGGGCGCCGACGAGAAGCGCTCCACCCGCGAGCGCCCCAGCACCGAGTGCCATCCATCCAGCCATGGGGCCAGAGTATGGCATCAGGGGCGACAGCCCCCTCGTTTCGCGAGTGCCCGATCGAGGGCTGCCGCCCGTCGCGAGGCTGTGTCCCACGCTTGACGGCCGCTGCGCCAGACCGCTATCGTATCGATATTCGTTATTATCGATAATCGTTAGGGGTATCCATGGGCGGCACCACTCTCAGTCAGCGGCTGGACAGCGGTGCACTCCGCCTCGTCTCCGTCCTCGGCGTCCTCTTCGCCGGTTGCGCCCTCATCTGGGGCGTCTTCGGGTTCGTCTTTATGTTGTCCAGCGAGACCGTCCCGGTCAGCCAGCCTGTGAGCGTCGACGTGACCGGCCTGGCCACCGATGGAACGGCATCCGTCGCGAGCGGTGAGGTGACGCAGGCCGAGCTGTCGCTCGCCGGGCTCAGCATCGCCGCGAGGCTTCTCCTCGGGAGCGGGACCCTCCTCCTCGTACTCGTCCAGGTGACGGTCGCCATCGCCGTCGTCGCCCTGTGCAGGCAGCTCCTCGCCGGCCGGCCGTTCGCCCCGGCCATCCGGAAGCTGCTCACGGCATCCGCACTCGTCGTGCTCGCGGGCGGAATCCTCGGACAGGCCGTCTACGGCTTCGGGAACTTCCAGGTCGCCACCGAACTCAACCACGATCCGATCGGCACCTCCTTCCCGATGATGATGCACCTCGATTCGACGCCGGTCGTCGTCGGACTCGTCCTCGGTATCATCGCCACGGCGTTCGCGGTCGGCGAGCGGCTGCAGCGCGACACGGACGGCCTCGTCTGATGGCGGCCGCGGACGACGAACCCACCGGCATCCACTGCCGGCTCGACGAACTGCTTGCCGCGCGCTCGATGACCCTCACCCAGCTGAGCGAACGGGTGGGGGTGAGCGTGGTGAACCTGTCGGTGCTCAAGAACGACAGGGCCCGCGCCATCCGCTTCTCTACCCTCACCGCAATCTGCGACGCGGTCGGATGCGACGTGGGCGACCTGCTCGTACGAGCGTGACGCCTACTGGAGCGCCGAGCTGAGCCTCGCCAGGTTGTCGAGAACGGTGGAACGCAGCGGCTGCTTCATCCACTCGTCGAGGGTGAGCTCGCGGCTCTTCAGGCGGTAGACGTCCTCTACCGAGCGCATCTCGTCGACGAAGGACCGGCCGCGCACCAGGAGCGAGACCTCCATGTTGAGGCCGAAGGAACGCATGTCCATGTTGCTCGAGCCGATCACGGCGACCTCGTCGTCGATGGTGAAGTGCTTGGCGTGGAGGATGTACGGTGCCGGGTACAGGTAGATCCGAACCCCGGCACGGAGCAGGGCCTCGTAGTAGGAACGCTGGGCGTGGTAGACGAGGGCCTGGTCACCGATCTCAGACACGAAGAGATCCACGGGGACCCCGCGCTGCACCGCTGTGGTGATCGCGTAGAGAAGGGACTCGTCAGGGACGAAGTACGGGCTCGTGATGACGATGCGCTTCTGCGCTGCGTAGAGCAGGCCGAGGAAGAGGCGGAGGTTGTTCTCGCCGTCGAAGCCCGGGCCGCTCGGCACGACCTGGCAGTCGAGGTCGCCGTTCTCGGGATCGAAGTCGGTCATGTCGACGTCGCGGGCGAGCAGTTCACCGGTCTCTGAGTACCAGTCGCTGAAGAAGATCGCGTTGATGCCGCCGACGACCGACCCCTCGACCCGCACGACGAGTTCCTGCCATTTCAGACCGCGTCGGATGTTCGCACGCTTGTTGTAGCTGCGGTCGATGACGTTCTGGGAACCCATGAAGGCGACGAGGCCGTCGATGATGAGCACCTTGCGGTGGTTGCGGAGGTCTGGCCGCTGGAACGTGCCCTTGAACGGCTGAACGGGGAGCATGAGATGCCAGTCGGCGCCGATGGCGGTGAGCCGGCGTTTCGTGGCCCTGTAACCCTTGGTGCGCAGGTTGGCGACGTGGTCGAGGAGCACCCGCACCTTCACCCCGCGAGCGACGGCCCGTTCCATCGCGGCGAAGAAGGGCTCTGTCGTGCGGTCGCAACTGAGAATGTAGAACTCGACGTTGACGAATTTCTCTGCGGCATCGATGGCTTCCGTCATGGCGGCGAGCGACAGTTCGTAGTCGCCGATGAGTCCGGCTTCGTTGCCCCCGAGTACGGGAAGGGCTCCGAGGTTGCGGTTGAGGGTGACGAGCGACTTGAGCCAGTCGGGCGCGCCGGGCTGGAGGTCCTGCGCCGGGAGTTCCTTCGCCGCGACCGCCATGAATTCGTTGATGTCCTTCTGGAGCTCGCGTCGCTTACGTGGCAGTTTCGGGTTGCCGATGAGCAGGAAGGCGATGACCCCGACGTATGGGATCAGGAAGATGGCGAGCAGCCACGCCATGCCGGCGGTCGGCCGACGGTTCCTGGGCACGACGATGACGGCGATGACGCGGATCACGAAGTCGATGGCGAAGAAGAGGATGACCCTCCAGTCGCCGGACAGCGTCGCCCAGAAGGCAGCTAGATCCACGAACGGGCTCCTGTCTTCGGTGAGAATGCTGCCAGCCTATCGGCGGCGGCACGGCTACGCCTCGACGGACTCGCTTGTGTTCTTCGGTGCGGCTGGAGGCAGTCCGAGGCGTTCCCGTTCGGCGGCCTCGAGGTCGGCGTACGCAGCCCGCTCGTCACGGTCGGCGCGGATGATGGCGCGCATGACGGCCCAGAAGATCAGCCCGACGAGCAGCGTCGGCACGATCGACCAGAGGGCGTTCAGCCAGTAATTGTCCATGACAGGTTAAGGATACCCCGACCGGACCGGTCAGCTTCCCTTGGCGATGATGCCGACGATGCCTGAGATCACGAGGTACAGCCCGACGCCGGCGACGACGATCCAGACCATGATCCGGTTCGCCGACGGCTTCTTCGGATCCTGCGGGTCGAGCTCATTCTTCGGGAGGTAGTCGTTCATCGGGTCACCTGGGTCATTTCACGAGGGGGAACAGGATGGTTTCGCGGATGCCGAGACCGGTGAGAGCCATCATCAGCCGGTCGATGCCCATCCCCATGCCGCCGGTCGGTGGCATGCCGTGCTCGAGCGCGCGGAGGAACTCTTCGTCCAGGCGCATCGCCTCGACGTCTCCGCCTGCGGCCAGTCGTGCCTGCTCGACGAAACGCTCACGCTGGACGACGGGGTCGATGAGCTCCGAGTATCCGGTGGCGAGTTCGAAGCCGCGGATGTAGAGGTCCCACTTCTCGACGACACCGGGGATCGACCGGTGGGCCCGCACGAGCGGTGACGTGTCGACGGGGAAATCGCGCACGAAGGTGGGGCGGACGAGCGCGCCTTTCACGAAGTGCTCCCAGAGTTCCTCGATGTACTTGCCGTGGATCGGGTGGGGCACGACGATGCCCTCCTTCTCGGCCAGTTCCCTGAGCTCGGCGATCGGCGTCTCGGGGGTGATCTCACGTCCGACGGCGTCGGACAGGCTGCCGAACATCGAGATCCTGTCCCACTCGCCGCCGAGGTCGAACTCGGTCCCGTCCGCCCAGGTGACGGTGTGGGATCCGGCGACCGCGAGGGCCGCGTTCTGGATCAGGGTCTGGGTGAGCTCGGCGATGGAGTTGTAGTCCCCATATCCTTCGTAGGCCTCGAGCATCGCGAACTCGGGGCTGTGCGTCGAGTCGGCGCCTTCGTTCCTGAAGTTGCGGTTGATCTCGAACACGTGGTCGATTCCGCCGACAATGGCGCGCTTGAGATACAGCTCCGGCGCGATCCGGAGGAACAGCTCGGTGTCGAACGCATTCGACGTGGTCACGAACGGGCGCGCGGATGCCCCGCCGTGCATCACCTGGAGCATCGGCGTCTCGATCTCGAGGTAGCCGCGGTCGGTGAAGGTGCGTCGCAGGCTGGAGACTGCCTGTGACCGCTGCACGACGTTCCGCCTGGCCTGCTCGCGCGCGATGAGGTCGAGGTAGCGGCTGCGGACGCGGCTCTCCTCGCTGAGTTCGTTGTGCAGGTTGGGCAGCGGCAGGATCGCCTTGGACGCGATCGTCCACTCGGTGACCATGATCGAGAGTTCACCGCGGCGGCTGGAGATCACCTCACCGGAGACGAAGAGGTGATCGCCGAGGTCGACGAGTTCCTTCCACAGGGCAAGCGACTCCTCGCCGACCTCTGCGAGCGACACCATCGCCTGGATGCGACTGCCGTCGCCGGACTGGAGGCTGGCGAAGCACAGCTTGCCTGTGTTGCGAAGGAAGACGATTCGCCCGGCGATGCCCACGACGTCACCGGATGCTTCGTCAGCGGCGAGGTGGCCCCACTTCTCCCGAACGGCAGGGATGGTCGTGGTGATCGGGACGGAGACGGGGTACGCACCGCCTGCTGCATCGGCGGCGTTCGCGATCAGACGCTCCCGTTTGGCCAGTCGAACGGCCTTCTGCTCGAAGATCTCCTCAGCGGTCGGCTCTGCGGGCTGGTCGGGGGTGGGGGCTGTCATGGCGAAAAACGTCTCCTTGTGGGTCATCCCAGTTTACGATGCCGCCGGGGCGGCGGTTCCCGCGTCAGTTGACGAAGAGGGTGCGGTTGTCGATGAGACGCGTGGTGCCGACGCGAGCCGCGACGAGCGCGACGGCCGTGCCGTGGTGGTTGCCGTCGACGGGGAGGAAGGTGGCGGGGTCGACGACGGCAAGGTAGTCGAGCTCGACCCGGGGCTCGCCGACGATCACCGACTGCGCGGCGGCCAGGACGGCGTCGATGCCTCGGTCGCCAGACGACGCGGCCGCCTCGAGTGCCGTCGAAAGCACGCGTGCCGAACGCCGTTCGGCGTCATCGAGGTAGACGTTGCGGCTCGAGAGCGCGAGTCCGTCATCCGCCCTCACCGTTTCGACGCCCTGGACGTCGACCGGGAAGCTGAGGTCCCTGGCCATCCGCTTCACGAGGAACAGCTGCTGGCCGTCCTTCTCGCCGAAGACGGCGGCATCCGGCTCGATGATGTGGAAGAGCTTGGCGACGACGGTGAGCACACCGTCGAAGTGGCCGGGGCGGGTGCGCCCCTCGTAGCGGGTGCCGATGTCGCCGGCGCTGACGCGGACTGCGGCGTCGCCGTCCGGGTACATCTCGGCAGCGGTCGGCGCGAAGACGAGGGTGACGCCACGTTCCGCGAGTTTCTGAACATCGCTCTCGAGGGTTCGCGGATAGCTGGAAAGGTCTTCTTTCGGGCCGAACTGCAGCGGGTTGACGAAGATCGAGACGACAACGATCTCGCCGAGCTCCGCGGCCCTGTCGACGAGGGCGATGTGGCCGTCGTGCAACGCACCCATCGTCGGGACGAGGACGACCCTGGGGTCTGCGATTCCCGCTTCGATCGCCGCCCGGCGGGCTTCGGCGATGCGCGAGCGGATGTCAGCGATACTGTTCGTCACCCACCGATGGTACCGGGCGGCGGAGCGCCTTCGTCATCGAGGCCGAATGCGCCGGTGTCGAAGGGAGCCCTGCCCGCCTCCTGCAGGGCGTTGTCCACCGATGAGCGGACGAGCGACGACAGGAAGCCGCCGGGATGCTCCACGCCGATTCCACCGAGGATGCCGGTGGCCTGCGCAACGATCGATCGCGAGAACGTGGTGGCGATGTCGATGGCTTCCGCGTACGCGGCGCGATCGGATTCGGCGATGATGACGGGTTCCCCGCCCATCTCTACGACGAGCGCCTGGCCGATCGGCTGGACGGGAGCAGGCGCCGTGACGGCGAACCAGCTCTCGGCGAGACGGGCGATGTCGATGCTCGTCCCCGTGAAGTCCATTGCCGGGTGGATCGCCAGCGGGATGGCGCCGAGCGCCTGGGCCGGCGCGAGGACGGACGTGCCGACACCTGCTGCCGTGTGGACGACGAGCTGGCCGGCCTGCCACGTCGAGGTGGCGGCGAGACCGGCGACGAGCGATTCCAGTTCGCTGTCCGGGAC
Organism: Mycetocola sp. Y719; assembly: GCF_056713205.1. Classification (NCBI taxonomy): domain Bacteria; kingdom Bacillati; phylum Actinomycetota; class Actinomycetes; order Micrococcales; family Microbacteriaceae; genus Mycetocola; species Mycetocola sp. Y719. The sequence goes on from NZ_JBWYGY010000004.1 coordinate 19,799, forward strand.
GGCGATGAGAACGAGTTCGCTGCGCTCGACGATGCTCGGGATGTCGAGCACAGGAACGGCGGGGAGCATCGCCTCCGCACGGTCGCGGCTCTCATCGGAGACCGCGCTGATCCCCGTGATGGCGTGGCCTGCACCGGCGAGCGCTGCGCCGAGCACCGGGCCCACCTTTCCGGCGCCGATGATGCCGATGCCGAGTCGTCCGGCCCGCGCACTCACCGGTGGTCCCCACTCTGGATCGGCCCGGGCTGGGGTTCTGTGGGCGCGACGTGCTCGTGCGCCGTCGGAGCCGCCACCGGCTGAACCTGCGCGAGGTCGTCCTGCCGGGACTCGGCCCAGCGGTGGCTGTGGTCGGAGCGCGAGGCCCTGACGATCCCGGCGGAGACCTCGTCGAACAACCGGGTGGCCTCTGCCGTTCCGATGATGGGCAGCGTCGCCGTGATCGGTCCGACGACGGTGTGGGCGCGTGCCGACGCGAGGCGGAGCATCCGCTCAACGGGTCCCTGCGAGATGGCGAAACTCACCAGCCGTGCGAGCGGGAGGAGATCGACCCTGCGCCAGACGACGCCGCGGCGGAACATCAGGAGCCCGTCGTGCATGGTGTAGCCGGTGCGGCGCCAGGCGAACGGACCGAGCCAGGCAGCGCGACGCGGGGCGAGGACGAATCCGGAGTGGCCGGGGTCCCTGATCGCACGGTCGAGTTCGGCGTGCAGGTCGACAGGGGTGACGCCGCTGAGCAGAAGGTCGACGACACGGGAGACGTCGACCAGCGTGCCGACCGGCAGCACGGTGGTGTTTCCCTTGCCGCCGGCGGCGGCCTCCGCGCTCAGCCCTGCCTTGTTGATCTTGACCTGCCACCAGCCGAACGGCCGCCAGAGCACCGACTGCGAGACTTCGATGGCGTGCACGCGCCCGGGGGGAAGCGTGTCATTGCTCGTGGAGAACAGCCCGAACCCGATCCGCACGCCCGAGGGGGTACCGGCGATGGAGTACCGGAGCGACTTGGTGATCGTCGACCAGAAATAACTGAAGATACCGATGACGCTCGGGATGAACCAGAACAGTGCCCACAACTGGCCGTTGACGACCGAGACGATCATCACGACAGCGAGGACGAGGATGACGAGAGTCACCCAGCTCAGGATGGTCGAGCCGATCAGCCGGCCGACCGGGATCCGCACGATCGACTCGGGCGGGGCGACGGACGGGTCGAGCTCGGGCGCGAGGAACTCGTTCACGCGCTCGTTCACGATGCGCGACAGGGCCGCATCCGTTCCGGAGACGACGCCCTCTGGGCCCACCGTCGGGGCGGGAGCGAGGCCCTGTTCGGCCAGCCGGACCCCTGACGCGAGGGTGAGGACGTCACGGCGGAGGTCGTCAGCGTCACGGGAGAAGAGGTACTCGAGCTTCACACTGGCATCCTGGCCGGCGACGCTGACTTCCATCTTGGCCGCCCCGAACATCCGCGGCAGGAACGGCCGGGAGATCCCGACGCCCTGGATCCTGTCGAGTTTCGCCTTGCGGTGGGTGCGGAAGAGGATGCCGCTGCGCACCTCGACCGCTTCCTCCGTCACGCGGAAGGTGTGCATGCGCCAGGACAGGAAGAACGCAGCGAGCACCACGACGAGGACGACGAGGACGGCGAGGAGTGCGAGTCCGACGTACCCGTGCTCCCAGACATAGGTGAGGGGGTCGTAATCTTCGGGGTCATACTCTCCCGCGCCGGGCAGGAACAGCTCGACGAGGCGTTCCCTGAGGTTCGCGATGACGAAACCGACGATGGCGAGCACGGCGATGCCTCCGCGAAGGAGCGGCGTCGCCGGGTGGAGGCGGTGCCATTCGCCGTCGGTGAGGCTCCGCCGCCCGGACGACGGGTTCGCCGTCGGAGCAGCGATATCGTTCAGTGGCGAGCGACCGGCATCCGGTTCTCCGGTCATAGGCCGGTCCGCCTGCTCTCGGCGACGGTGACGAGGTGGTCGCGCAGCTGCTCCGCCTCATCCTCGGGGAGACCGGGCAGCACGATGGCGCTCGCGGCTGACGCCGTGACGAATTTGAGTTCGGCGAGCCCGAAAGCACGGGCAACAGGGCCGCGGTTGATGTCGATGAGCTGCATCCTGCCGTACGGGACGGCCACGATCCTGGTCCACATGATTCCGCGCCGGAACAGCAGGTCGTCCTGGCGGAGCTGGTAACCGATCGAACGGATGCGACGCGGGGTGAACACGGCACCGATGAGGATTGCGACGAGAAGCCCTGCCATCGCCCACAACGGCCAGGTCTGCTCGAACACGACGGCCATGACGATGGCTGCACCGACGACGACGAGGGCGAAGATCCCTGCCCCGATGAGGTCGACGACGATGTACTTCGGCGAGACCCGGTGCCAGTCGGTGTCTGTCAGCTCGAGTCGCCGCGGGGAGCCGGCACGGGAGGCAGCCTCCTGGCGCTCGACGGGGGGCTCTGCCGCCGTTCCGGGAACGGCCGTCTCCGGAGCGGCGCCCGGAACAGGCGGCTCAGGAATCGTGGGGTACTCCGGGTGCGTCGTCATCATCGTCCTTCGGCAGAGTGCAGAGGTGTTCGGCAAGCAGTCCTGCGGCCGTGAGCACCGCCGCGCCAACGCAGGAGGCGATCGCGAGCCACATCGAGCCTATCGCGGGCAGCACGGGGCGGGTCGTGAAGTAGATGACCGCGCCGAGGCCGGCCCCTGTGAGGAGAGCCCCGACATGACTCGAGGCCTTTGCGAGGACGACGATCCGCATCGCTTGGAACGGATCGATCGGCTTCGCGCGTTTGCCCGTCACCGTGCGCCGGATCGGGATCGCGAAACCGAGCACGATCGCTGCGGCGGCGAGAAGGGTGAGCGGGAACGTGAGGGGAGGGATCAGAAGCGGCCGGCCGAGTGACTCCGCGCCGTATTCGAGCAGGAATCCCGCGACGAACCCGAGAGCGGCCAGCCCGATCAGCGGCGTCGCATGCGTTCGCTTCACGCGTCTGCTCCCGGCTGCGCTTCCAGGGCCGCGAGCAGGGCGTCGACCCGGCCGGAGCCCGGCAGGACGGCGTCAGGATCGAGTTCGAGCCAGGGCGAGAGGACGAAGGTTCGCTGGGCGGCGCGCGGGTGAGGGAGGATGAGGTCCTGGTCGTCGAGGACGAGATCCCCGTACGCGACGATGTCGATGTCGAGTGTCCGGTCGCCCCAGCGCTCGAGTCTCACCCTGCCGAGCTCGGTTTCGACGGCGTGAATCGTGCGGAGCAGGTCATGCGGAGCCAGAATGGTGCTGACGAGTGCGACGCCGTTGAGGTAGCGCGGTGCCGCCTCGTCTTCTCCGCCCGGTTTCACGGCGACGGACTCCACGAGGGTCGACATCGCAGAGATGCGGATACCGTGAGCGGCGAGGGCGTCGAGTCCTGCCCTGATCGTCGCTTCACGGTCGCCCAGGTTGCTGCCAAAGGCGAGCACGGCCTTACTGCCCGTCAGCGGACGGACCGGCGGGTGGATGTGCGGCTTCGGGATCGGGGTCATGACCGCGTCGACCGCTGCACGCTCGTCGCTGCGTACCGAAGGATGCTCACGGCCACGTCGTCGAACGGAACGGAGATCGGGGCATCCGGCTTGTGAACCGTGACGCGTACGCTGATGGCGGCCGGGTAGGCGAGCACGAGGTCGGCCACCCGCTCGGCGACCGTCTCGATGAGGTCGACCGGGTCGGCAGCGACGGCGGCAGCGACCTTCTCGGCCAGCTCCCCGTAGTGAATGGTCGCGGCGACGTCGTCACTGGTCGAAGCCGGCTGGAGGTCGATCCCCACGACGAGGTCGACCACGAAGTCCTGACCGTTCTCGCGCTCGAAGTCGTACACACCGTGGTGTGCCCGAACGCGGAGTCCGCTGAGGGTGATCGTGTCGCCGGTAGTCACGGTTCCACTCTACGGTGCACGGCTGTCGGCCGCGCCGGGAGTGGTCAGTCGGCGCCGCGCGCGACGAGGGCGTCTGCGAGGTCGTCCGAATGACGCAGGGAGAGCACGAGCAGAGGAACGACGAACGCGCGGACGCTGACCCTGCCGCCTCTCGCGCGCTGCGCGTCGCCGAGCTGGCGCGCGAATCCGGCGATGACGGGCACCGTCCGGATGGCCAGCGCGAGAACGAGACTGATCCGTGCCGGATCGACGCCGAACCGGCGCAGGGGCGAAAGCCCGCGTTCGAACGCGTCGAGGATGGCCGACGTGCGCGTGGTGAGCGTGATGAGCCCGGCCAGCACGATGACGAGCACCATCCGTGTGACGTTCGCGATCGCGACATCGAGCGGCAGGAACAGGACGCCGGTGATGGTGACGAAGAGGATCAGCCAGCGGATCATCACGACCTGGCGTCCGAGCTCGACGAGGCCGAGCCCGGCGATCAGGTACAGGGCGACGACGAGAAGCGTCAGTGTGCCGAGAAGCCAGACGGTGGGCGGCGGCACGGACACGGCGAGCGCGAGCACGAACAACGCGGACAGTTTCGTCCCTGCCGACAGCCGGTGGATCACACTGGTCCCCGGCCGGTAGAGTCCCAGGGCCTGCATCACGCGAACTCGCGTTCGTAGCGGCCGACGACGTCGACGGGGTCTCCCTGTTCGACGAGCCTTCCCTCGTCGAACCGCAGGACGATGTCACATCGTTCAGCGAGCCGGAGATTGTGAGTGACCAGCACGACCTGTTGACCCAGCCCGGCGATCAGATCGGCGATCCGCCTGGTGTTCGCGGCGTCGAGCAGGGTGGTGGGCTCGTCGGCGACGAGCAGTTCGGGCTCGGTGACCAGGACCGAGCAGAGGGCGAGAAGCTGCTTCTGTCCGCCTGACAGGCTGTGTGCGGCGGCGTCGGCGTGGTCGCCGAGCCCGTAGGCGGCGAGGACGGATGCCACACGTGCAGCGATCTCGTCCTTCGATAATCCCCTGCCGCGGAGCGAGAATGCGACATCCTCCGCGACGGTCGGCATGACGATCTGGGCGTCCGGGTTCGTGAAGACGAAGCCCACGCTGCGCCGGAGTTGTTTGCCCTGACGAACGGGGTCGAGCCCGTGCACGCTCAGCGTTCCCGAGGTCGGCGTCTCGAGGCCGTTGAGGAGCCGGGCGAACGTCGACTTGCCTGAACCGTTCGCCCCGATCACGGCGATGCGATGCTCGTCGAGCCTGACTGTCACGTCGTCGAGCGCGAGCCGGTCGCCGAAATCGACGGTGACGCCGGACAGCGCGATCTCCCTGGTCATCAGCGCACCACCCTGAACAGGGCGGCGACGCCCATGCCCCCGCCGATGGCCGCGGTCGCGAGGCCGAGGGTTCCCGCAGGAGCACCGGAGCGGACGAGTCGCGAGAAGAGCCTGACGACGCTGACAGCACCGCTGGCGGCCCAGGGATGCCCGAGGGCGAGCGCGCCGCCATCGGAGCACACCCGGTCGTCGACATGGTCGGCCGATGCGAGTCCGATCGTGTCGAGCACGGCGAGTGCCTGGGCGGCGAACGCCTCGACGAGTTCGAACGCGGCGACGTCGTCGAGGCTGACGCCGGTTCGTCCAAGCAGCGATTCGATGGCGAACACCGGCCCGAGGCCAGGGGTGGCTGGGTCGCACCCGACGACGGCGCTTCCGACGAGCGCGAGCCCCGGTGCGGAACCGCGATCGGTGTCAGGCACGAGCGCAACCGTTGCGGCTCCGTCGCTCACACGGCATGCATTGCCGGCGGTGACGGTGCCCTCGCCTGGACGGTTCTCCGCGAAGGCCGGAGTGAACCGCCCGAGCACGGCGCGGTTGAGCGCCCGGGGTCCGTCGTCCATGACGATCTCGCCGATCCCCACGAGTTCGTCGTCGAACCGACCGGCGTCGCGGGCCGCGAGCGCGAGCTGGTGGCTGCGGAGCGCGAAGGAGTCCTGCCGCTCTCGGGAGATTCCCCGAGCGGAGGCGAGAGCTTCGGCTGCAGGTCCCATCTCGGGGTCGGCGAATCCTCCTGGGGCGAATGCGGCCCTGGCGTATGCCCCTGTCGCGGCGACCCGGGTCGGCGCGGTCGACGCGCTTTCCGCTCCCCCGGCCAGCCGCATCCGGTGGTCCCCCGCGAGAATCTGCTCTCCGGCGACGATTATCGCTGCGAGCCCAGACCCGCACTGACGGTCGACCGTCAGGCCCGGCACCCTCACGTCGAGCCCCGCTGCGAGCGATGCCACTCGAGCCGTGTTGCCACCGGGTCCCATGCAATTGCCGATGACGACGTCCCCGATCGGCAGGTCAGCACCCAGGAGCAGGAGGGCGTCGTCGACGGTCGCGCGGATGCTCGCTGCGGCGAGATCGTCGACGGAGTGGGCGGAGAGGCGCTGGCCCACCGTGGCGATCGGGGTCCGCCTGGCCGCGATGACGGTGACGACGGCGTTACTCAAGTCTCGGCGTCCGTCCGGCGGCGGCATCCTGCGCAATGCTCGCGCGCGCGGGTTTCCCTGTCGATGTGAGCGGGAGTTCGATGCTGAGGTACCAGCGCCTCGGCACCTGCGCGATCCCGAGCCGGGCACGACAGGCGGCGCGGAGGGAGGCGGCCGTCGGCGGGTGGCGGGGGTCGTCCGGCTCGATGACGGCACAGACGAGTGCGCCGAGCCGCGGGTGCGGCGCACCGAAGACGACGGAGTTCTTCACTCCATCGAGTGTACGCAAGACGACCTCGACATCCTCAGGCACAACCGTCGCCGCCGCCGAGAGGATCGCGCCGTCGCGCCTGCCCCGAAGGGTGAGGATGCCATCGGCGGTCAGGTCGGCGAGGTCACCGACCGACGACCAGCCGTCGGCGTCCGTGCGGAACGAACCGGTCCCCCCTGACAGGTAGCCCAGTGCGGCGTACGGCGATCGGCTCCACAGTTCACCGTCGGCGACGCGCAGCTCGACACCGTCGAACGCGCGAAGCCCGTCTCCGTCGCGGTCGGCGGCCACGAAGGACAGCTCAGCCGCGCCGTAGTAGCCGACCACGCGGATTCCTGCGGCTTCGGCGCGATCGCGCAGTCCGTGCTCCAGGTGTGCCCCGCCGATCAGGGCACGGCGCAGCAGCGTCGGAGCGCCGTCGTCGATGAGGTCGAGGACGTTCTCGAGCGCGCCTGGGGTTCCGTGCAGGATGGTGGCCGCTCCGCAGTCGTCTGGCGTCACCCTCGAGGCGGCGGGGAGGAGCACTGTCGCCCCGACGTCACGCGCGTGGGCGATCGAGAACATCGAGAGCGACGACACGAGCGGGGAGGGCAGCAGCACGACATCGTCAGGGGTCAGATCCATCAGCTGCGTCACGGCGGCGAATGACGCGGACCACGACTCGGCACTCCGCAGGATGACCCTCGGCGCCCCCGTGCTGCCAGAACTGAACGTCGCCCACGCCGTTCCGTCAGGAGCGATCACGCCTGAGACGGACCCGGCGAGCTGACCCCAGTGTTGGTCACTCCAGCGCGCGTCTCCGATCGCGGGCACTCCTCCGCGTTCACGCACGGCGAGCACGGCGACCACGAGCGCCGCCGCGTCCGCCGACCGGAGCGGCACGATCCTGCGCTCCGACACCGTGGCATCCGCCCACGACGCGACGCGTCGTCTCAGCTCGACCGATGGGAGCCGGGTCGATCCGCAGATCAGGGCGAGGCCAGGGGTCATGCGGTCTTCGCGAGAACCGCTGGCGCTGGTCTGGTCGAGAAGCTGAATGCCCGCGGGTACGCGCGCCATACCGCCATGACGAGGACGGTCGACAGCACGACCTTGAGAAGGTCGCCGGGCAGAAAGAGCAGGCTGGCGATTGCGGTGCCAGCAAGCGGGACGCCGGTGACGAGCGACTGGATCGGGATGCCGAAGAGGTAGACCGTGAGGACTCCTCCGATGAACGAGCCGATGGCGACGCGCAGCCAGGTCGGTTTCGCGGCTCCTGCGTGCACGATCAGACCGGTGACCGCTGCGCCGAACACGAATCCGATGAGGTAGCCGGCCGACGGGCCGAAGAACACCCCGATGCCTCCGCGCCCGCCTGAGAGCAGGGGAAGCCCGGCCGCGACGAGGGCGAGGAGGGCGAGGACGGCTGCGGCACCCCTCCACCAGCCGAGAATCGCGCCGGCCAGCATCACGCCGAGGGTCTGCAGTGTGATGGGCACCGCGTTGCCGAACAGCGAGATCGCGCCGGGGAGTCCGAGTACGGCGATGATCGCCGTGAAGGTGGCGATGCGGGTCAGGTCCTGGAGGGAGGCTTGCTTCTCAGTAGTCACTTGTCCAGAGTGCCAGCACCTCGTGCTTACCGCGCACCGGAATGACGCAACGTGTCACGACCGCTTTTGTGGACCTCATCCAAAAACCGAGCGTGCGCGGGTCAGCGCAGCCGGCTCCAGGCCTCGAGCGCGACGGCGGTCGCGCTCACGTCGTGCACGCGGACACCCCACAGTCCGGAGTCGGCGAGAAGCGCGCTCAGCACGGCAGTCGGCAGGTCGCGATCCGCCATGGTCGCCGATTCGTCGAGCAGCGCGCCGAGGAACCGTTTCCTGGAGGCCCCGACCAGGACGGGCAGGCCGATCGACTGGAGCTCGCCGATCCGGGAGAGGATCTGCCAGTTGTGTTCGGACTGCTTGGCGAAGCCGAGCCCCGGGTCGAGCACGATGCGGTCGCGGCGGACTCCTGCCGCCTCGACCGCCTCGAGCCGGGCCACGAGTTCGGAACGGACGTCCTGCACGACGTCGCCGTACTTCGCTCTCGAGTCCATCTCGGTGCTGTGTCCCCGCCAGTGGCTGAGCAGGAACAACGCCCCTGTCCGGGCAGCGACCTCGGCCATGCGCGGGTCAGCGAGGCCGCCCGAGACATCGTTGATGATCTCGACGCCTGCCTCGACAGAGGCCAGGGCCGTGTCTGCGTTCATCGTGTCGACGGAGATGCGGATGCCGTCGGCTGCGAGCGAGCGGATCACCGGCAGGATGCGGCGCTGTTCCTCGTCGCTCCCGATCCTCTGCGCACCCGGCCGGGTGGACTCGCCACCGACGTCGACGATGTCTGCGCCGTCCGCAACGAGCCGCCTGCCATGTTCGATCGCGGCGGCATAGTCCAGGTACTGGCCTCCGTCACTGAACGAGTTCGGCGTGACGTTCAGGATGCCCATCACGAGCATCGGTCGCCCCGTGGCGGCATCAGCCATGGACCGGGGTACCCCCACGTCCGATGAGGGCGATGATCTCTGCCCGCCTGACCGGTTCGGCGAGGACGCCGCGGCTGGCCATCGTGAGGGTCGAGGATGCCGTCTGGCGCGGACCGCGGGCGGAGACGCAGCCGTGCACGGCGTCGAGGACGACGAGCACGCCGCGTGCGCCGAGGCCACGCTCGATGGCGTCGGCGATCTCCTCTGTGAGCCGCTCCTGGATCTGCGGACGCGACGCGAGGGTGTCGACAACGCGGGGCAGGCGACCGAGTCCGACGATGCGTTCGTTCGGCAAGTAGGCGATGTGGGCGTGCCCGAGGAAGGGCAGAAGGTGGTGTTCGCAGATCGATCGGAACGCGATGTCACGAACCACGACGGCTTCGCCAGGTCCGCCGTCGCCGACAGCCACGGCATCGGTCAGGTGGCTGACCGGGTCGACGCCGAGCCCGCCGAAGAACTCCTCGTAGGCTTCCGCGACCCGCTCAGGTGTCCGCTCGAGCCCCGGACGGGACGGATTCTCACCGATCGCGAGCAGCAGTTCGGTCACGGCACGTTCGATCCGCTCCCTGTCCATCCGGCCCTCCTCGATGGCCACCGAGGCTACGCCGTTGCCGGGCGCGGGTTCACCTGGGGTGCGCGAGTCGGCTTGGAGTCGCTCTCGACTCCACCGTCCGTCACCCCTGGATCAATCGGCGCCTTCGCGATGGGAACGGCGATCGGAGGCTGCTCCGAGACCGGTCGGCTCGAGCTCGACAACCACTGCGGCCTCGGCGGGAGCTTCTTGATGCCGGCGAAGATGTCGGCCAGCTGGTTGTGGTCGAGCGTCTCCTTCTCGAGGAGCTCTGCGGCGAGCTTGTCGAGGATCTCCCTGTTGTCGTTGAGCACCTGCCAGGCCTCATCGTGTGCCTGCTCGATGAGCACACGCACTTCGGCGTCAACGGTCTCAGCGATCTGCTCGGAGTAATCGCGCTGGTGGCCCATGTCTCGGCCGAGGAAGACCTCGCCGCTGGACTGGCCGAGCTTGATCGCTCCGACGTTGGCGCTCATGCCGTACTCGGTCACCATCTTGCGGGCGATTCCCGTGGCCTTCTCGATGTCGTTCGACGCACCGGTGGTCGGGTCGTGGAACACCATCTCCTCGGCGACGCGGCCGCCCATCGCGTAGGTGAGCTGATCGAGCAACTCGTTGCGCGTGACGGAGTACTTGTCTTCGAGCGGGAGCACCATCGTGTAGCCGAGGGCCCGGCCGCGCGGAAGAATGGTCACCTTCGTGACCGGGTCCGTGTTGCGCATCGCGGCAGCGGCGAGGGCGTGTCCACCCTCGTGGTACGCCGTGATGAGCTTCTCCTGGTCCCTCATCACACGACTACGGCGCTGTGGGCCTGCCATGACACGGTCCACGGCCTCGTCGAGGGCACGGTTGTCGATGATCTGCGCGTTCGAGCGAGCGGTGAGCAGCGCCGCCTCGTTGAGAACGTTGGCGAGGTCGGCGCCGGTGAATCCTGGCGTCTTCCGTGCGAGGACATCGAGATCGACCGTCTCAGCCATGGGCTTTCCCTTGGCGTGGACTTCGAGGATGCGTGTGCGGCCCTTCAGATCGGGGGCGTCGACACCGATCTGGCGGTCGAAGCGGCCCGGACGGAGCAGAGCGGGGTCGAGGATGTCTGGACGGTTCGTCGCGGCGATCATGATGACGTTCGCCTTGGGGTCGAATCCATCCATCTCGACGAGCAGCTGGTTGAGGGTCTGCTCGCGTTCGTCGTGGCCACCGCCCATACCTGCTCCACGGTGACGGCCGACGGCGTCGATCTCGTCGACGAAGATGATGGCGGGCGAGTTCTCCTTGGCCTGCTGGAACAGGTCGCGCACCCGGCTGGCGCCGACACCGACGAACATCTCGACGAAGTCCGAACCGGAGATCGAATAGAACGGGACACCGGCTTCGCCTGCGACGGCGCGGGCGAGAAGCGTCTTGCCTGTTCCTGGGGGGCCGTACAGCAGCACGCCCTTCGGGATACGGGCGCCGACGGCCTGGAAGCGTGCCGGCTCCTTGAGGAAGTCCTTGATCTCTTCGAGCTCTTCGATCGCCTCTTCGCTTCCGGCGACATCCGCGAACGTGACCTTCGGGGATTCCTTGGAGACGAGCTTGGCCTTGGACTTGCCGAACTGCATCACCTTGCTTCCGCCTCCCTGCATGCCGGAGAGCATGATCCAGAAGAACGCACCAATGAGGATGAGCGGGAGCAGCAGGCCGAGCATCGACAGCCACCAGCTCGGCTGCGGCACCTTGTCGGTGAAGCCTTTGCTCGGCGCGGCCGAGTCCACGGCCGCGACGACGTCGTCTGCCCTGGCAGTGAGGTAGTAGAACTGCACCATCGTGCCGTTGTCACCGTCGGCCTTGGCCAGGGTGAGGTCGGCGCGGTTGTCGCCTTCGGTGAGCGTCACCTCGGAAACCTTGCCGTCCTTCAGCAGTTCCAGCCCGTGGTCGGTTGAGACCTCGCGGAATCCGTTCACGTTCAGCAGGCTCGACCCCACCCAGAAAACGATGATGGCGATCAGGATGTAAGGCAGTGGGCCTTTGAAGATGCGCTTGAAATTCATAGTGCGGATGAGCGGAAGCCCAACACCTTTCTGAAGGTACGGCGAAGCGTCTGACGCCCCGTGAAGTCAAGGGTATCGCCAGAAGGCTGGGCGACGCCTCTATGTTCGCCGCAAGCCGAACGAGAGCGAATCAGGCGTAAACGTGGGGCGCCAGGACGGCGACGTCACGGAGGTTCCTGTAGCGCTCGTCGAAGTCGAGTCCGTAGCCGACGACGAAGTCGGTGGGGATGTCGAAGCCGACATACTTGCAGTCGATCACGACCTTCGCGGCCTCCGGCTTGCGAAGCAGTGCGCAGACCTCGATGGACGCCGCTCCACGGGAGGCGAAGTTGTCGAGCAGCCAGGACAGCGTCAGGCCGGAATCGATGATGTCCTCGACGATGAGCACGTGGCGGTCGGTGAGATCGGAGTCGAGGTCCTTGCGGATCTGCACGACACCTGAGGACTTCGTGCCTGCGCCGTATGACGACACGGCCATCCAGTCGATCGACACGTGCTTGGTCAGCGCGCGGGAGAGGTCTGCCATCACCATGACGGCGCCTTTCAGCACCCCGACGAGCAGGAGGTCCTTGCCCGCGTAGTCGGCATCGATGCGCGCGGCGAGCTCGGCCAACTTGTCGTGGATCTGCTCCTCGGTGACGAGGATGGTCGTGAGGTCGCTTGAGATGTCGCTCGATTCCATTTGCTCATCTTATCCGCGCGCCGTGAACACGATTCGGCCACCTTCACGGGAGACCGAGATGCCGGGGACGTCGACAGACCCCTGTCCGTGCCAGTCGGTGACGAGGGAGGCGATCGCCAGCGTGTGCACACGTGACAGGGACTGGCCGAACTCACCGGCCGCGACGATGCGGATGATGCGATTGCGGAGCGCCGCAGGGTTCGCGGCGAGCGCAGCAACCGACACGGCGATCCCCGCTTCTGCTGGCTCACAGATCTCTTCGATGAACTCGTCGATCATCGCGTCGAACGCCTCGGCGTCCTCCCTCAGCTGTTCGGCAGTGCGGGCGAGGGCGTCGGCGATCCCGGGCCCCAGTTCCCGTTCGAGCACCGGGAGCACGTTCGCCCGCACACGCACGCGAGAGAAGGAAGGGTCCGTGTTGTGCGGGTCTGTCCACACGTCGAGCCCTTCGGCGGCGCATGCGGCGTGTGTCGTGGACCTCCTGACGGTGAGCAGGGGCCGGAGGTAGCGGCCGGTGACCGGCGCCATCCCCTGGAGACTGCCTGCGCCTGCGCCACGCGCGAGTCCGAGCAGCACGGTCTCCGCCTGGTCGTCGAGCGTGTGGCCGATCGCGACGGCGGATGCACCGGTGTCGGCGAGCGCGGCTTCGAACGCCGCGTACCGCGCCGACCTCGCTGACGCTTCCGGCCCGCCGCTCCCGCGCACCTCCACCCGCGTGACCACGACCGGGTCGAGCCCGAGTGATCGCGCTGACGCCGCCGCGGACGCAGCGACCTGCGCAGACCCGCCCTGGAGACCGTGGTCGATCACGACGGCGCCGGCGCGAAGGCCGAGCCTCTGCGCCTCGAACGCGGTCGCCGCAGCGAGCGCGAGCGAATCCGGCCCACCGCTGAGCGCGACAAGGACGAGGTCCCCCTCGTCGAGCGCTGAACCGAGCGACCGACGGACGGCCAGGCGCACCTCGGCGACCGCGGGGTCGAGCGGCGGGCGGCGGGGCGAACTCTCGGTAGGCATCAAGTAACGTTATTGCAGACTTTCAGATAAGGGAGAACACACTCATGGCCGATTACGACGTCGTCGTAGAGATCCCCAAGGGCAGCCGCAACAAGTACGAGGTCGACCACGAAACCGGTCGCGTCTACCTGGACCGCGTTCTGTTCACCGCCTTCAGCTACCCGGTGGACTACGGCTACTTCGAGAACACGCTCGGACTCGACGGAGACCCCGTCGACGCCCTCGTCCTTCTCGAGTACCCCGTCTTCCCCGGCGTCGGCATCAAGGTCCGCCCCGTCGGCGTGCTCAACATGACCGATGAGGCCGGCTCTGACGCGAAGGTCGTCTGCGTCCAGTACAAGGACCCCCGCTGGTCACACATCCAGGACATCTCCGACGTCCCCGAGCAGACGCGCAAGGAGCTCGAGCACTTCTTCGCCCGCTACAAGGACCTCGAGCCCAACAAGTGGGTCACGATCGAGGGCTGGGGCGATGCCGCCGAAGCCGAAGCCATCGTCGAGGCCGGGATCGTCAAACTCCGCGAAGAAGGCGGCCACTAGGCGTCCGTCCCCCGAGACATCCGACGCCCCGCAGCCACGTCCGGCTGCGGGGTTTCGTGTCCTCGGAGGCAGGTTTTCCCGGTCGGCCGACCTCGTTTTGGCAAATCGCGAATCGACCCGTATGCTTACTTCTCGGTAGTTACGGAGCCCTCACAGGCTCGCGGCCCCATCGTTTAGTGGCCTAGGACGCCGCCCTTTCACGGCGGTAGCACGGGTTCGAATCCCGTTGGGGTCACGATAACTACTAGAGTGAGAACAAGTAAAAAAGTAAGGCCCTGTAGCGCAGTTGGTTAGCGCGCCGCCCTGTCACGGCGGAGGTCGCCGGTTCAAGTCCGGTCAGGGTCGCTGAAGTGAAGAGCCCTTCCGAAAGGAAGGGTTTTTTCCCTTCCAGCGGCTATAGCCGTTCGGCTCTGTAGCTCAGTTGGTAGAGCGCACGACTGAAAATCGTGAGGTCACGGGATCGACGCCCGTCGGAGCCACTGAAACCCCTGTCTAGCTTCTACATGATGGGGGTTTCTTCATGTCCGGAACCTGACAGATCCCGACATCCATCGGCATTTTGCACCGCAATCTGGGGGCATGGCCACCTCGAAACGTGACGTATAGTCATGTTTACCGATCGAGGGGATGCCGCTGTGAAAACCGCATGGACACTTGAGGACTTGTATCGAAGTATCGCGCGCGGCTGGCTCCTGCTGGTCGCCTTCGCGATAGCTTTCGCCGTCCTCGCGCTCGGCGCATACCAGTTGTGGCCGCAGAAGTTCGAGGCGACAGCCGTCATGACCGTTGAGCCGCTCACGGTCAGTTCCGCCAGCCAGGGATCGGGCAGCGATGTCAACATGGAGACGGAACGGGTCGTCGCGACCTCGAGTGAGGTGCTGACTCTTGCGGCGAAAGCCCTGGGCACTCAATCGATCAGCGAGCTCCGCGACGGGGTCGTCGTGTCCGTTCCCAAGGGATCGCAGGTTCTCGCATTCACGGTGACGGCCGAAGACCCCATGACGGCCGCGCAGCAGGCCAACGCGATCGCGAACGCGTACAGCGAGCGCCGTGTCGCCAACGCCGAAGCAGTTGTCGCTGACGCCATCACCTTCCTTTCCGGCAGGATCGCTGAGCTGGAGACGCAACTGGCGGCCGCTGACCCGCAGAGCGAGAACACCCAGACCCTGCAGGCGCAGATCGTCTCCCTCCAGAACAGCCAGGCGGCACTCACCTCGACGACGTTCTACTCGGGAGCGCTCATCAGTCCAGCCGTCGAACCGTCGTCGTCGACGAGGCCTTCGGTGGCCGTATTCGTCGCCGGCGGCCTGTTCATCGGACTGTTCCTCGGCTCGTTCAGCGCCCTGCTCTATGGGCGCAGACGCCTGCACCAGCGTCCGGTCATCGAGCCTGTCGCCGAGGAGGCTGAACCGCTCCCCGCCAAACGTCCGGCCAGGCCCTCCACTCCCAGGCAGAAGACGAAGAAAGACCAGGAATGGGTGCCCCCGCGCACGCTCATCCTGCCTGACGAGGGTTTCCCCTCGGACAAGGACCGTGCCGAACTGCTCCTTCCTGGCCCGGCGAACAAGCGCTGATTCTCCGCATCCCCCGCTCCTGACCGCTCCTGGAGGCCCCCGTGACCGCGCGATTCGCATCGACCGCCTTTGGAATCAAGACACGGATCGCGCAACGGGGCATCCGGGCGGTCGACCGCACGCTGCGCGCGAACGAACTCGTCGACCCCGAGGTCGCCGCAGAGCGGCAGCGTGCGACGACGATGGAGCTCGCCCGCTATGCGTTCGACACCACACCGTTCTACCGGGACCGCTACCGTGAGGCGGGCATCAACCGGCGCGACCTGTATGACCCTGAGGTCTTCGCGGACCTGCCCGTCGTGCAGAAGTCCGACCTGAGGGAGCGCAGGGACGATTTCCTCTCCGAGGGCGTCCCTGTGTCACGCCGGCTGACCAGCGCCACCGGGGGAAGCACAGGGGTCCCCGTCTCGCTCTTCCACGACAAGCTCTCCCCCGTCGCCGCCATGTGGTGGCGGGTCTACCGCTGGTGGGGGATCGAGCCCTGGGAAGACATGGCGTTCATCCATCGGGAACGGCGGACGCCGGCGACCCAGCGTCGCGAGGCGCTCGAGTGGTGGCCGAGCAGGCACGTCGTCCTGGACTCCCGCGGGATGTCACCCTCATCGATGGAGCAATTCCACGAGACGTGGACCGAGGTGGCTCCGCGCCTCCTGAACGGCTACATCGGCGGAGTCCACGAGTTCGCCTCGTACGTCTTCGAGAACGGCCTGTCGATCCACGCACCACACGCGATCGGAGTCACATCTGCACCGGTCACGCCGTCGCAGCGCGCGTTCATCGAGTCCGTGCTCGGCGCTCCGGTGTACGACCAGTACCGCACGGCGGAGGTGCCCTGGGTCGCAGCGCAGTGCGCAGACAAGTCGGCCCTGCACGTCCTCTCCGACCTGCGCATGCTCGAGATCACCGATGACGACTGGAAGCCGGTCCCCGCCGGTGTGCACGGCAACGTCGTCGTCACCGACCTCTGCAACCGGGTGTTCCCGCTCATCCGCTATGAGATCGGCGACCTCACCCACATCATCGACGAGCCATGCCCGTGCGGGAGGTCGCTGACCCGCATCGCACCCATCTCCGGGCGCATTTCGGACGTACTGCGCCTCCCCAACGGAATGAGCGTCGCCGGAGGCCTCAACGCCCTCTTCAACGCACGACCGGACGCCGTCCGCCAGTTCCAGATCCACCAGCACGCCGACTACAGCATCGCCCTCCGCTACGTGCCGAGTGACAGCCCCGGCGCCGAGGCGGCCGTCGCAGACGCCGCCGAACGGCTTGCGGTGATCGTCGAGCACGCCGTGCCCGTCGTGCTCGAGCCGGTGGAGTTCATCGCGCACGACCGCGGCAAGGCGAGAACCGTCGTCTGCGATGTCGCTTCCCCTGTCCCGTCCTGACGTCCAGCACAGACAGCGGCGCCGCCTCCGATTTCCGGAGGCGGCGCCGCTGTGTGTTGCCCTCGGGGCCGGTTCAGGCCCTGGCGAGCCTGGGGACCTGAGCGACCGAATCTTCTGCCCACAGCTCGCGGGCGATGCTCACCGTGCTGCGGATGTGCGACGCGGACGAGGCGCCGAAGACGATCGACTCGATGCCGGGCTGGCTGTGGATCCACTCCAGTGCTTCGCGGGGCGGGATCGCTCCCGAGGCGAACACCGACATGGCGATCGGCCGGAACTGCCCGCTGGACAGTGCAGAGCCGTATGCCTCGGCACCGCCGGACACACGGAAACCGATCTTGTTGATGTTCGAGCAGACGATCGGGTTCTCGACACCCGCGCGTTCGAGCATCACAAGCAGTCGGGGCAGGTTCATCGTGATGAACCCGGGTTCGGCGCCGTACCTGGCCCTGACGTGGTCGGCGAACATCCGGAACGCGTCGACGAAGCCGAGGCCGAGCAGGAGGTCGACGACCACGTTCTGCAGGAAGATCACCGGGGTCGACAGGCCGCGGAACATCTTCATCTCTGCGTCGACGAGCAGCGTGATGATGCCTTCGATGTCTTTGGTGGCGAACGACTTGCCTCCGCGCACAGCAGCGTTGAGCAGGCCCTCATCCGGCAGGAACGCTTTCAGCGCGCCGAGCATCCCGTACTCCGAGACGGCGTTCGCATATTTGTGGGCATACGGCATGCACGGATAGAACTGGTAGTCCGGGTACCGGTCCGGGTGCGCGCGTACGTGATCACAGACCTCGGCGATCCGTTCGTGCGTCGTACACATGAAGGTTCGGATGCCTTCGGCGTACGCCGCATCGATGACCTCGATGATGGCTGCCGTGTCCTGGAAGCGCACGGCCTGGGCACGCGCCTTCTCCTCCGACATGTGATTGACGCCGAAGAACTGATTGTCTCCGAGCAGTAAGCGGTCCACTGGTCCTCCTGGGTGAAATGGGCGCGACGTCAGGCGACGGATGCGCGGGTTCGTCGATGCCAGAATGGCGCCCGTGCGGGAGCGGCCGGCACTGGCGCCGCCTGCTCGCGCAACGTCGACGGTCCGACGGCGGCGTCAGCGATGAGCATCTCGATGACGCGGTCCGTGCCTGCGGCGATGGCGAAGTTGTTCTCCCGGTGGGCGCGTTCGACCAGCGGGACGTCCAGCCCGGACCGGACGAAGTAGTCCAGTTCCGCGCTGTACTCTTCGCCGCGCAGGTAGAACCACACCGGATCGGTGAGTTCGGTGGTGTACCGCACGTTCCAGCCGTGGCGGTAGCCGTCCGGCACTGCGGCCGACTCGTTGAGATAGACACGACACTCCTGCCGGTCGGCGGAGATCTTGCCCTTCTTGCCGTAGATGGTGAGCTGTGTCGTCATCTTGCGGAAGGACTCGTCCGACCAGTTCACGGACAGCTGGCCGGTCATCCCCTGGGGGAAGAACAGGGTGGTGAACACCTCGTCGTCGGTTTCGGCGGAGAAGACACTGCCGAGGACGGTCCCGCCGACGCCGGTCGGAGAGCCGAAGTACCAGTTGAGCAGGTCGAGCGGGTGGGCCGCGTAATCGTAGACGCATCCGCCGCCGCTGTCCCGCTTGCTGCGCCAGGTGCTCCCCTTCTCTTTGAGGACGACGGGTCCGTATGCCTCCGCACTGACGTGCGTGACGTCACCGATCGCCCCGAGGTCGAGGAGTCGCTTCACCTCGCGGAAAGCCCCGACGAACCGGTTGTGGTACCCGACCTGTGTGACGAGTCCCTCTGACTGCGCTCTGGCGGCGAGCTCCTCCGACTGTTGGGACGAGAGCGTCAGCGGCTTCTCGCAGAAGACGTGGATGCCCCGGTCGAGCGCCTCAGAGACGAGTGCGTAATGGGACGACGTCGGGGTGGCGATGATGACGGCATCCGCGTCGACTCGGTCGAGCATCTTGCGATAGTCGGTGAATGTCGCCACACCCGTGTACTTCGACAGCACGTCCAGGATGTAGACCATGGAGTCGCAGACCCCGACGACCTGGACGTCGGGATGCGCGTTCACCATGGCCAGATGGGACAGCCCCATCTTGCCGACACCGACGATTGCGATTCTGAGCATTGCCTACCCCCAAGACGGGTCAAGTTCTGGAAAGTGTGGATTCCTCACATTATGCTAGCCACCAAGAGACACGGACAGCATGCCCCATTCGGGGCGCACCCTTGGAGGTCGCGTGATGGACCAGCGCAACGCCGGCGGAAGGGTCCCCCCGGCGGGCTCACGCAGCCTGGCATCGGAGTCGACGATGACGGCGCCTCCGGTGACCGCGGTGGTGCCGACGCACAACCGCCCGGAGCTCATGAAACGTGCCGTGACGAGTATCGCGGAGCAGAACTACGAGGGTCCGCTCGAGATCCTGGTTGTTTTCGATGCATGCGACGTCGAACTGCCCGACATCTCCCTCCGCGATGGCCAGACCCTGCGCGGCGTGAAGAATTCGCGGGCCAGAGGGCTCGCGGGGGCGCGCAACACGGGGATCATGGAAGCAGGCACCGACTACGTCGCGTTCCTCGACGACGACGACTTTTGGCTCCAGGGCAAGTTGGCGGCACAGATGGAGGTCCTCCAACGCCAGCCCGACGCCATCCTGGTCGGGACAGCGATGGTCGTGGACGATGGCCAGCGCACCCATGAGCGGCTGATGTCTGGCGACGTCATCAGTCACAGCGACCTTGTTCAAAAGGGGCTCGCAGGCTTGCACTCGTCCAGTCTTCTCTTCCGTCGCGAGCGACTCCTCGGCGACCTCGGCCTTGTCGACGAACTGCTGCCGCGGAGCTACGGAGAGGACTACGACCTCCTCCTCCGCGCGTCCGCTCTTCATCCCGTCGCCGTCGTCAACCGGCCTCTCGTCAATGTGACGTGGCAGGGACAGTCGTACTTCTTCGGCCAATGGGCGCTGTACGCCGAGGCGCTCCAGTACCTTTTGTCGAAACATCCGGAGTTTGCATCGAACAAGAAGGCCATCGGACGCATTCAGTCGCAGGTCGCCTTTTCGCTCGCGGCCAGCGGGCAGAAGACGGAGGCCAGGTCGTGGGCACGACGGGCTCTCAAGAACGACCCCGGGCAGGTCAAGGCGGCGCTCGCGCTGGCCATCTCAACCGGGCTTGTCACGGCTCCTCAGGTGATACGCGTTGTCCGGCGCTTCGGGAAGGGGATCTGACTCGTGCGCATCCTCATCGTGTGTTCGTCGGGCGGGCACCTGACCCAGGCCTTGGCGCTTCGCTCCTGGTGGGGCAACCACGAGCGTTCATGGGTCACACTCCCGACCGAGGACGCACGGTCGAGGCTCGCAGACGAACGGATGGTCGAAGCCCACTATCCGACCGTTCGCAACGTGCCGAACCTGATCCGCAACTTCGGTCTGGCCAGGCACGTCCTCGCCGCAGAGCGACCAGACCTCGTCTTCAGCACCGGTGCGGCCATCGCGCTTCCGTTCTTTCTTCAGGCCGGACACTTCGGTGCCAGAACAGCTTTTCTCGAACCGGTGGACAGGATCGCTTCTCCGTCGCTGAGCGGCCTGCTTGTCTACCCGTTCGCAGACGAGATCCTCGTTCAATGGCCCCAGCTCACGAAAATCTATCCGGATGCGACGAGAACGGGGGTGGTCCTGTGACTCGGCAGAGCACCGTCGTCGTGAGCGCCGGCACCTACCATCTCCCCTTCCACCGACTGAGCGAATGGGTCCAGCCGTGGGCGGATGCCCATCCGGGAGTCAGGATCGTCATGCAACACGGCCCTGGCACGCCTGTCAGGGGCGCGGAGAACCACGAGATCCTCGCCTATGACCAACTCCTCGCCCTCTATTCCACCGCTGACGCCATCGTGCTCCAGGGCGGCGCAGGAGGCATCATGGACATGCGTGCGCTCGGCCGGGTGCCCATCGTCGTTCCCCGGGTGCCGAAGGACGACGAGGTCGTCGACGACCACCAGCTCCTCTTCACCGAGGAGATGGCAGAACTGGGGCTCATCCACCGTGTGACGAGTCGGGACGACCTCTGGGCGCGTCTGGACGAAGCCGTCGCCGGATCGCTGGTGACCCGTGTCGATCACGCTGAGGCGACGCCTGGGGTCGACGGCGTGAGCGACCTGCTCACCCGCCCCCCGCACAAACTGGGTGCCCGCACACGGTTCCGTCGCCAGATCGCGGCCGCCGGGCTGATCCTGCACCGCCACTGAGCCAGGTCGCCTGGGCTACGCGAAGCGTTTGAGCCCGGGCAACTCGGCCCACAACGCCCTGATGTCCAGCCTCGCCCTCAGCGCCCAGAGGATGACGCCGTAGATCACGCTCAGCCCCGTGGCCGCGACGATCAGCACGAGCAGCGAATCGCCGAACGCCAGGCGTGCAGCGAGGCCTCCGACACCGTAGACGACGGCAGCCAGCGCCATCGCGAAGGCGAGCCGACGCGGGGCCAGCCGCACACCCATCCGTCGGTGTACCTGCCAGGACGCAACGAGGGTCTCGACGATGATCCCGACCGCCCAGGTGATCGCAGCCCCGACCATACCGATGACCGGGACCAGCAGCAGGTTGAGCCCGATGTTCACGCCGAGCGCGAGGGACTTGTTGTACATCTGCCATGAGCTCCTGCCGCCCTGGAGCATGATGCTCTGCAGCATGCCGGCTGCCGACTGGACCATCATCGCAACCGCGAGGATCGAGAGCACGATCGCCCCCTCGCGGAACTCGGGCCCGAAGATCCCGAGCACGGCGGAACCGAGAGTGGCCAGCAGGAGGTAGAACGGCCAGGTGGTGAGGATCATGGCCCGCGTGACACGCGTGTGGAGGGTGCTGGCCTCCTCCAGCCGCCCTTGGGCCAGCAGTCCGGAGATCGTCGGGCTGACTGCAACCCGCATCGAGCGGTCGACGACCTGGCCGGCCTGGATGGTCCGAGTCGCAACCGCGTAGATCCCGGCCTCGGTGGGAGAGGCCAGCGCGGCGACGATCAGGACGTCGGACCACTCGAGCGCCGTCTCCAGCCCGGCGCCGACGGCGCGCGCACCGCTGAACGCCCAGAACGATCTGGCGTCATCCCGGAATCGGCTGCTCGCCTCACGGCGGGAGCGCCAGTCCCGCAGGAGCGGCCCGGCAAGGACGGCGCACGTCACGACGAGCCAGACAGGGAGGGGGATCATCCAGGCCATGACGTACTGCGACACGGTGCCGACCAGCCAGATCACGGTCGCCACAGCGACCAGTCTCGACGCAGGCAGAAGGATGCTCTGCAGCAGGGTGAACGTCTTCACACCCCGGACCATCCGCACCGCCATCTGGAGCACTCCGAGCACGGCGGCAACGACGATGAAGGGTGCCATGGTCCGCAGCAGGGAAGCCAGCGCCTCCTCCTCCCCCGGTGCGGACAACCAGGTCGCTATCGGGAGCGAATAGACGGTGAGGGCCACCCCGGCGACCGCGGAGACGACGGCGACGGGTACGACGGCGATGAGGACCGTCCTCCACGCCTCACCCCGCCGCTCGAACGCGTTCTGGCCTGCGAGGAACCGGACGATCCCCGTGCTCGTCCCCAGCCGGAGGATCTGGCTGACGATGGTGAAGATGGCGATCGCCTGGAAGAAGATACCCGTGCCATATGCCCCAGCACCGTTGCCGACGAATGCGGTGAGGACGAAAGCGGCCGCGGCGGCGAAGACCGAGCCGAAAAGGCTGATCGATCCGCTCCTGGCCAGCCGTTCAGTCGGCATGGGCCGACCCGAACGGCCTCGGATGCCTCGTCCAGTAGTCCGAGGACGGCGCGTACCGCTCCCTGAGCATCAGAGCGAGCACGATGCCGATAGCGAGCAGGTGCCGGTCGAGACCGTAGAAGATGCTCATGACCACGGCTCCGACGAGGGATCCGTGCAGCCACAGCGCTGAAACATTCGGGGCGGCCCATGTTCGAGCTACTCCGCCGAGGAGGAACCAGGCGAAGAGCGCGAGCCCGACGAAGCCGAAACAGAACATCAGGTTCCACAGGGTGCCCTGGGTCCCCACGGTGATCTCGCTCGTGAACGACGGCCGCGGAGCGCCGTAGCCGAAGAGTGGCGAGACGAGCGTCCTTTCGAAGGTCTCCGCGTAGAGATCTCCCCTGCCCTCCGTGGTGTCGACCGTGTCCTGGCGCTCGGTGATGCGGTCGAGCATCCCTGACAACAGAAGGATGACGGTGAGGGCCGCTCCGAGGAAGGTGAGCCAGAGGAACGGCACCCACTTGCCCCGGAACAGGAGGCGCACCAGCACGTAAGCCACGACCGCAGCGATTCCGATGAACAGGCCCCGGTTGCTCGTCGCGATCGCCGGCGGGATGGAGAGGGCGATGCCGATGACGAGCAGAATGGTTGCCTTCGCTGTTCGAACCGCGATGGCGTACGCGACGGCGATGGGCGTGAGAATGGTGATCGCCGCTCCCCAGCCGTTCGTGTACGCGAACGGAGCCGACGGCCGCAGGAACGGTTCGACAGCTCCCCACGGTGTCTGGATCTCGGCGAACTGGGGGAACACCAGGTCGCTGACGTACTCGTTCTGCAGGATGGACGACGGGAGGAGGAGGCCGATCGTGTTCCGCAGCTCGCCTTCGGGCCACAACAGTCCGAGGTAGCCTCCGAAGATGACGAACACCCACATCGCGGTGAGTCCGGCGAGGAGCCGGGATACCGTCAGCGTTTTCCGAGCGTTGACGACGTAGACGATGATGACCGCGACGGCGGCGAATTGAGCGAACCGGACGCCGAAGCCCAGCAGCCGGCCAGCGGAGTCCAGCATCAGCGCACACGGAAGCATCCACGCCACGAAGACCGAGAACGACAGCGAGCCTGGAACGATCTCGACCCGGCCGCGCTGGAAGAGGAAGGCGACCATCACGACGGCCATGATCGCCGTGTAGAACGGCAGCAGGCCGAAAGCCCACCAGACGCCCATCCCCCAGAGCAGGATGAGGACCGGCCAGGCGGGGAGATCAGGGAGCGGGCCGGCCAGGCGGGTGTCCGACGCGGTCGGTCGAGGACCCGTCAGCCTGGTGAGGAGGGACATGCCTCAGCCCTCCCGCACGCGGTCTCGCGGCTGTTCCCCGATGAGGGCCTGGTACTTGCGACGGAGCGAGAGCGCGGCGACCCCTGCCGTCACGACGAAGAGCCCCGTGTAGAGGACCAGAAAGAGTGGAGGGTAGGCGAGCGCCGCGATTGTCACGTAGAGGGTCCCGACGTCGTAGGGGATCTTCGCGAACGACACCCAGTCGGGCGTGCCCTCCGCCGCGGAGCCGTCGTCGGAAGCGGCGGCCGAGAGTTTCCCGGCCAGCGTCTGGGCGAAGAACCAGGCGGACGACAGGACGAGGAAGAGGAGCGCCACCGCAACCGACCACAGCGGGAGCCCCGCCCGCCAGAGGCAGACGGCGATGGCGAGGTGGACGAGGGGCAGGCGGACGGAGTCGACGACATGGTCGAGCCACTCCCCCGCCTTGCTCCCCCGGTTCGTCAGCCGGGCGAGCTGCCCGTCCGCTGAGTCGAGTGCGTACCCGGCCAGGAACAGAAGCATCGCTGCCAACGCGGCGGCGGGCGTGAGCGGGAGGAAGACCAGGACGGCCATTCCCCCCGCGGACACGACCCCGCTGATCAGGGTGACGGCGTTCGGGGAGAGCCCGACGACGTACGCGGCTGCTGCCGCCCGTCGTCCGAGGCCCCGGTTGACCCAGCGCAGGTAGGCGGGTACTCCTGCACCCGACTTCTGCGCTGAGGCCAGCTCGGCCGTCGCCACCCTGTATCTGTTCATCAGCCGCGCGTACCTACACCGGTGAGCGCAAACGTCAGGTCGGGGGTCGACCGATAATTCGCGTGCGTCTCCGCCGCTATCGTGTTCGTCCCCGCGTTCAGCAGAGCCACAGGGACATTGAAGGTGACACGGTTCGCAGCGGCCGTGGCCGATCGCGGTGCAGCTGTCGCGTAGCTGTTCTGCGTGATAGCGCCGGCCGGCAGGTTCGCCCTGCCCACTTCGGTGCCGTTCACGTAGACGATGACGCCGTCATTCGCGATCACCGAGAGGGCCACGCTTTCGAACTCACCCGGATCAGGCGTCTCGAACGTGCCGCGGAACTGAGCGCTCAGCGGCCGTGGCGTCGGCGCCCCGACACTGATGTCGGTTCCGATCCCTGCGGTGTTGAACCCGAGCACACCTGGGCCTGACGCCCAGGCCGAGTCATCGAATCCCGGGTTCTGCCAGCCGGCAGCCAGAGCGTCGGTGTGGAACCGCCATTTCCAGCTGCTTGAGTCCTGCACCAGGGTCACCTGGGGGTCAGGAGGACCGGCAGGTGTCGTGACGGTCACGGTACCTGCGGGTCCTGTCTGGCCGGACGAATCCGCCCCGACGACGCTGTAGTTATAACTCGTCGACGCGGAGAGACCGGAGTCGGTGTATCCGGGAGCGGATGCCGGGACGGTGCCGATCTGTGTGCCGTTTCGGGACACGCGATACTCGACGGCCGATGACCCCGACGGATGCGTCCAGGTGAGCTGGACAGTGGTGCTGTCCGTGGCTTCACCCGTCACCGTCACGCCCGCAGGCGCTGCCGCCGGAGGCGACACCAGCGCGACCGCAGTGGTTGCCGACCGGTTGCCGGCCGCATCGACGGCCCTGACGAAGTAGCGGACATCCGCCGCTTCTATCGGGACGTTCACCGTTCTGACGCCCGACGTGGTGACGGCGACGACCTTGTTCTCGCGGAGAACCTCGTAGCCGGTCACGGCCTTGTTGTCGGTCGACGCTCCCCAGTTGAGGCGGGCGGTCGTCGAGTCCAGGCGCGTGGAGGTGAGCGCCCCCGGTTTGCTCGGCGCTGCCGCGTCCCTCGGAGCGAACCTGGCGAATCCGCCGGACCACTGGCTGACTTCCCCTGCCCTCAGAGTGCGTGAGAAGTCACCACCCGTCCACAGGACGCCGGTCGAGTCAGTGAAGAGCCCCCACGCGCCGTACCCTGCGCGGGCCTGGATGAACGGGCTCCAATCTTCGTGGACCTGACCGGTGGCGACATCCCATGCCCCGACGAGGCTGATCTTGTCCGCCTGCGTCCAGTTGGTGCCGACGCCGTCCCAGAAGAACGCGTTCTCGTAGACCCAGTCGCCGCAGTGGCACCCGGCGTAGACGACGTTCCCGGTCGAGCTGACGACCTGGAAGTCACCGCCCGCCTTGGTGATCGAGCCACTCTGCCTGACGAAGTTGTTCCGGTCGTAGCTGAACAGGCTGTGTTCAGATCCGCCGATCCAGACTTTGCCGCCCGCTTCGCGGACACCGAGCTGCCAGATGTTTCCGGTGTTGTTCACGCCCGGCTTCGAGAAGATCGGCGCCCACAGCGGGGTGACCGGGTCGGCGCCTGCCGCAGTCGACAGTGCGTTCGCACTGAGCGTCTGCGTCTCTTCCGTCTGGCGGAAGTATCCGGAGAAGTAGGTCCGGTCGCCGCTCGGAGAGGCGTCGACACCGACGCTCGTCCCGTTCATGATCGGGTTCCAGTTGACGTCTGGCACGCCCGTGGTGAGGTTGATCCTTCCGCCGTTCCAGCTCGAGGCGGTGATCCCGCCCTGCCGCACGAGGTGCGTGTACGAACCGGAGATGTAGAGCCAGTTTCCCTGGACAGAGAAGCCCCGGATCTGGGCGACACCACCCGTTGTGCGGTTCTCCGCATCGACCTGCCAACCGGTCGTGGCGCCGGTAGTCGGATCGACGATGACGATGCCGGTGTGACTGTCGCCGTTCGCGACGCTGAACATTCCGCCGAGCGCGACCCGACCGTCGGGCAGTGCCGCGATGGCCTTCACCTGGTCGTTGAGCACGGGGGCGAATGCGGGGCGGAACTGGCTGTCGGCCACGTTGAATGCGGCCACATACGGACGTTCGACCTTGTCCGCGCCTGTGGATGCTTCGGCTCGCTGCACGTAACGGAAGTTGCCTCCCACGTACAAGCTCGTGCCTGACTGGCCGAAGGCGCTGACCTCGGTGTTGAGTTCACCGGTACGCCCGTTGGCGAGGCCGGAGACTCCCCAGACCGTGCGCTGTGCGTCGCTCTCAGCGAGCGGGATCTGCGCGGTCGCCGGCGCGCCGGCATCCGGGATCGTTCCGAAGTTCATCTCGGCGATCTTCAGCTTCGGCCGCAGGTACATCTGAGCGAACGGGCGGGCTCCGCCGTTGCCGTTCGTGCTGGTGTACAGGTAGGTCGTTGCACTGTTGGTGCCAGTGATCTGCGAACCGTACGCCATTCCTGCGGTCCACCCCTGCGCGGCCGTATAGGTCGTATCGAAGCGGTTCAGGCCGCTGTTGTTGCCGAAGTTCCTGGTTTGCCCGCCTGATCCGGTGACGCCGTTGAAGCTATAGGTCGAGACCCGGTGCTCAGCGGCGAAGGTCCACACCCAGCGGTCACGAACCTGGTACTTGAAGCGCACCTCCTGGTATGCGGTGCCTGTCGCGTTCGACGCCCTACGGACGCGGACGCCGTCGGTGAGCGCATCGACGCGGCCGTTGTTGAGGAGTCCATCCACCTTGACAGCCTGGAGCTGTGCGGTTTTGAACGCCCCTGTTCCGGAGACCGTCGTGCGGACCTCGTTAGGACGCAGCCCGCCGTAGAGCTCCTTCCACCCTTCACGGCCGCGAGCGATGAGTACCCATCCACCGCCGTCCGTCGTCATGTCGCAGTAGAACTGCTCAGGTGCCTTGAGCGCAGGGGTGAGCAGCCAGTAGGTGCCGTCCGTCGCTGACGGAACGTTCTGCTTGACCTCCCAGCAGGAACCGGCCGCTGTTGCGAGCGATTGCCCTGTCGGTAACGGATCGGCCGCCGTTGCCGGCGCCGCGGTGAGGAGCGACGCCCCCAGGGCGAGGACCGTGGCGAGGATGGCGGCCGCTTTCGCCCGCCCGACGCGATTTCGTGCGCCTGGTTGACGCGGTGGACGACTGATCGCTGGAGCTCCATAGGGGTTCATGAGCACGTTCCTTTATCGGGTATTTCATGGGTGACGATCTTCCAGAGCCCGTTGAGGAACTGGGCGCCGTAAGTGTGCTGGACAGGGTGGTCTGGGGTGTACATGCGGTCTTTCAGGGACTTGCCGTTCTCATCGACGACGTCGACATCGGACGTGTCGACGCAGACGCTGAGAGTCATGGCTGGCGGTTTCGCGGTCAGGTCGACGGCCCCGACGGTGACGTCCGTCAGTTTCGCGTCGCCCACCTGCTTGTAACCGAGGGCTTTGCGCTCCGCCGCGAGTGCCTGGAGTTCGCCGAGGACGAATCCGGCGGCAACTGTTTCTGCACCGTCGATGCTTCCGTCTCCGCGTTGGAGCACCTGGTTCGTTGCGAGGATGAAGGAGTCAAGTGTCGAGTCGACGGCTTCGACCGAGTCGGTCTTGTCCCCGATCGGTGCAGGGGTTGGCGTCGGAAGGGTGAGTGGCTTCGGAGGCGCAGGGGTCGGTGTCGATGTGGCCGCCGGCTTTCCGGCGTCGGCTCCGCCGAAGGTGAACCAGCCGTTGACGAGACCGAGGGTGAGGACGAGTCCGACCACGACGACGAAGACGGCGACGGCGACGGCGAGCCGCGGGATCCGTCCGCGCATGCGCGTCCCGCCCGGGGGCTGCTCTGACGCCGTCATGAGTTCACCGAGGATTCGCGTGAGCTGTGGGCGGAATCTGACTGGCGCCCCGATTCGAGAACATCGAGTGCGCGTCTCAGCTCGGTGCTCGAGGTGCTGACTGTGTACGGGAAGTACACGACATCGACACCGACAGCGGCGAACTCCCTTTCGAGCCGTTCGCCCTTCTCGGTGCCCCGCCAGTCGTCGCCCTTGAAGAACACGTCGAACCGGAGCGATCGCCAGGTGTCGAGCTTGTCAGGGACGACCTCCGCGACGGCGTCGTCGACGAAACGGATGTTGCGGACGATCTCGAGCCGCTCGAAGAGCGGGACGATCGGCGGGCGGCCCTTGGTGAGTTCGAGCATCTCATCGGAGACGACCCCGGCGATGAGGAAGTCGCACTGGCTTCTCGCGTGCTTGAGGATGTTGAGGTGGCCGACGTGGAACAGGTCGAACGCCCCGGCCGCGTAGCCGACGCGGAGGGCGCCATGTGCGTGTGCGGACATCAGTAGGCTCCCACCGGTCGGATCAGCACGCGGAACGTGCGCCAGATGATCATGAGGTCGCCAGTGAGTGACCAGTTCTCGACGTAGTACAGGTCGAGCCTCACGCTCTCCTCCCAGTCCAGGTCCGAGCGCCCGTTCACCTGCCACATTCCGGTGAGGCCCGGCTTGATGTAGAGGCGGCGGCGGACGTGACCCTCGTAGTCGGCGACTTCACGTGGGAGAGGCGGCCGCGGTCCGACGATGCTCATTTCACCGACGAGCACGTTCCACAACTGCGGCAATTCGTCGAGGGAGTATGCACGGAGGAAGCGGCCGACGCGGGTGACTCTGGGGTCGTCCTTCATCTTGAAGAGCAGACCTGAACCCTCGTTCTTGTCGAGGAGCGCGGCGAGGTCGCTTTCAGCCGTCTCCACCATGGATCGGAACTTGAGCATCCGGAAGGTGTCGCCCCTGCGGCCGACCCGTTCCTGGCTGAAGATCACCGGCCCTGGGCCGTCCCGCTTCACAGCGACGGCGATCGCGAGCATCACAGGCGCGAGCACGATCAGCGCGCACGCCGAGATGAGCACGTCGAGCACGCGTTTGAAGGTGTGCTTCGGCCCGTCGTAGTTCGGCAGTTCGACGTGCATGAGCGGGAGGCCCTCGACCGGACGGAAGTGGATCCGCGGTCCGGCGACGTTCGTGAGTCGCGAGGCGACGACGAGTTCCGCCCCCGTCGACTCGAGTTCCCAGCCGAGGTCGCGGATGTACGTGGATTCGCTCGCGTAGCCGCCTGCCACGATGACGGTGTCCGCCCCGATCTCGTCGGCGACCTGGGCGACGCGGTCAGGGGTTGTGACGACAGGGATGACGGTGCGGCCCTCGACGATCGGGGCGGTGGCGTCTCCGTACAGGGCGGCGCCGACGACCGTGTATGCAGCCCCGCTGCTGTGGTGGATGCGACGCACCACGTAACCGACGTCTGCCCGGTCCCCGACGACGAGCGCGCGGCTGAGGTAATTGCCGAACAGCCGCTGGTGGGTAAGCCAGCGCCGCCACGACCAGCGGCCGAGGAGGAGGGCGGACACACCGAGGGGGAGGGACACGAGGAAGAAGCCACGCGCGATGTCGACCTGGAGGAGGAGGAAGGTGATGGCCAGCAGACCGAAGGTGATGGCACTTGCGGAGACCACCCGCTTGTACTCGGCGGCCCCGACTCCGAGCTCGCGGCTCTCCCTGGTGCGGTACAGTCCGAGCGCGCCGATCCAGCACAGTGACATCACCAGCGCGATGAACCACTCGTTGACCGGGAAGCCGCTTACGTAGATGACGTGCTCGTCGGTGCCGAACCGGAGAAACGCGCTGATGGCGATCGCAGCGAAGACGATCAGGCAGTCGGTGACGAGGAGCTTCGCTCGATACCGTCTCGTCCACGCGACACCGGGGGCGGAGAGCGCCCGCCTGCCTCGTTCGCCGAAGCGAATGGAGACGTCACGGAGGACGTCCAGCGGCGTAGGGTGGGGTTCGACTCTCGTCATGACATGCCCTGCAACAACTTCATAACGTCAAATCCCTCGATACCCGGGTCGGTGTCGGATCGCTGCCGCGTATCGAGCGGGCTGATCCGCACCACGCAATGTGATGATTCCTCAGTTTGGTGGTATCAGAGTATTCCTCACGTTTGAGGACTGCGCGCCCCCCTTAGGGGCACAGAGCTCGCGTCAGAGGGGTCGGCGAGGACACCAGGAACAGCGGCCGCGTCAGCGGCCAGACGTCGGCCGGATCGAACGGAAGGTCAGCCGAGGCCCTCGTGGTGCGCGAGGATGACGGCCTGCACGCGGTCGCGGAGGTCGAGCTTCTGCAGGATCCGCCCGACGTGCGTCTTCACTGTCGACTCCGACAAGAAAAGGGATTGCGCGATCTCCGGATTGGACAGCCCTCTGCCGATGGCGATGAAGACTTCCCGCTCCCGCTCGGTGAGTACGTCGAGGCGCCCTGAACCTGCCGCCGATCCGTCAAGGGGAAGTTTGCCGCCGTAGAGATCGAGCATCCGGCGCGTGATTCTCGGAGACACGCTGGCCTCCCCGCTGGCGACGGCGCGCACCGCGGCGAACAGCTCCGCCGGCGGGGCGTCCTTGAGCAGGAAGCCGCTGGCCCCGGCGTTGAGGCCGCCGAACGCGTATTCATCGAGGTCGAAGGTGGTCAGGATGATCACCCGGGCGTCCGGCCGCTCCTGGACGATGCGCCGGGTCGCCTCGATCCCGTCGAGCGACGGCATCCTGACGTCCATGAGGATCACGTCCGGCTGGAATTCGCGCGCCCGCTCTACTGCGGAGAATCCGTCGGCCGCTTCGCCGACCACCTCCATGTCCGATTCGCCGGCGATCACCATCGCCAGACCCATCCGCAGGAGGTCCTGGTCGTCGACGAGCATGACCCTGATCGTCATGAGTCCTCCCCCGCTTGCGGCATCGTCACGTGTACTCTCCAGCCGCCGGATCCCAGCGGACCGCTTTCGACGATGCCACCGTACAACGCGGCGCGCTCACCCATCCCGATCAGCCCGCGCCCAGCGCCGATCGATGCCTGGGCAGCGCCTCCTGTACCGTCATCACGCACCGTGAGGTCGACGCCTGGGCCTGAGCAATCCAGCCGCACGAGCACCTCTGTCGGATGGCCGGCGTACCTGAGGGCGTTCGTCAAGGCCTCCTGCACGGAGCGATAGATGGCGAGCTGGACCCCCGAACCGGTCGGGAGGGCGCCGATCGTCTGCAGCGTCACCGGCAGACCGGCCCGGCGATAGCTCTCGACGAGCTCGGGCAGGTTGTCGAGCGTCGGCTGCGGCGACCAG
The DNA here is from genome assembly GCF_056713205.1 of Mycetocola sp. Y719. Classification (NCBI taxonomy): domain Bacteria; kingdom Bacillati; phylum Actinomycetota; class Actinomycetes; order Micrococcales; family Microbacteriaceae; genus Mycetocola; species Mycetocola sp. Y719. The sequence goes on from NZ_JBWYGY010000004.1 coordinate 51,733, forward strand.
TCGGCGCCGCTGTCAGACTCATCCCTCAGCACACCGAGCAGTCGGCGCATCTCGGCGAGGGATGCCCGCCCTGTCGTGGCGATGGCCTGAATCGCCTCGCGGGAGGCTTCAGGATCCTTGTCGACCATCGCTTCGGCGCCGTCGGCAAGGCGGATCATGACGGACAGGCTGTGGGCGACGATGTCGTGCATGTCACGGGCGATCCGTGCGCGTTCGGATGCCGCGGCGAGCTTCGCCTGCTGATCGCGCTCGCGCGCCAGTTGCGCTGCGCGGTCGACGAGGGCGCCGATGTAGCGGACCCGGTTGCCGATGTTGATGCCGACGAGGACGGCGAAGAGGCAGAGGACGACGGTGGTCAGCACGTCGTTGAACCAGGGGTCCTCGAACAGGGCCGCCGTCATGAAGCCGGCAAGGGTGAGGACCGCCGCTGTGGCTCCGAGTCCGATCCAGGATGCCCGGACGCTGTGATGGACGGCCACCGAGTAGAGCGCGATGACGAGGGCGATGCCACCCATCGCGGTCGGGTTCCACAGGAACAGCGCCGTCGTGGCGAGTGCGAGCACGAGGGCGGTGATCGGCCGGCGCCTGCGGTCGAAGAGCGCTGCTGCCGTCACGGCACCGAGCAGGAGCTCGAAGGTGTTCAGCGCAGGCGGAACGGCGCCGTCGATGTAGGCGAGGATGCGAGCAATGCCCTCGGGCACTGCGTAGATCAGGGCGACGATCGTGTCGGCCACGCGCGTGTGCCTCGCCCAGAACAGACGGATCACACCGGGCGCCCGCGGCAGGCGAAGCTCCCCGTCCGCACCCTGATCCGGGTGCGGCGGGGAGCTCGCTGGCGTATCGGTCAGGCGTCTCTCCGCTTCATCAGGATGGCCCCTGCTGCCAGGGAGGCGACGACCCAGCCGAGGACGACGGTCAGCTGCTGCCAGGGCTCGAGGCCGCCGGGGACATCCGATTCTAGGCCGAGCAGGCCGAGGCCCGCATCGGAGAGGAGGTAGGGGATGAGGTCGTGCGCCCAGTCGGCGGGGATCAGCTGGAGCACGGTCGGCAGGATGAGGATGATACCGAGCACGACGGCGATGCCGCCGGCCGAGCTCCTCACGATCGTCCCGACACCGAGGGCGAACAGGGCGACGAGGCTCAGGTACAGCGCGCCACCGACGATGGCGCGGAGGACGTCCGGATCCGTGATCGGAGCCGACACGCCGCTCGCCGCGAGGATGGGGCTGGCCACCAGGTAACTGCCGACAGTGGCGACGAGCCCGACGACGAATGTGCTCACGAAGAGAACGGCGCTCTTCGCCCAGAGAACGGGGAGCCTCCGGGGGACGGCGCTGAACGTCGACCGGATCATTCCGGTTCCGTACTCGCCGGAGATGAGCAGCACACCGAGCACGGCAACGATGAGTTGCCCGAGAACCACCGGGAACGAACTCACCTGTGAGATGAAGCCGACCTGCGCCTCGTCGGGAATCGCGACGCCCGCCTCAGGGGCAAGGGTGGCCGCCATGAGGGCGGCGAGCCCGAGCGACAGAAGGACGAGTACGGCGTACGACCAGACGGTCGACCGCAGGCTGATCAGTTTGATCCATTCGGACCGAAGGATTCCGGCGGCGCTGAGCCGGATGCGGGGATCGGAGGCCGCGGAATCCGTCGACCGGTCGAGAAGCTGGGCAGTCATCGTGAAACCTCCGTGGGAAATGCGGCGGCGCCGGTGCGGTATTCGACGTCGTCCTGTGTCAGTTGCATGTAGGCCTCTTCGAGGGAGGCTGTGATCGGGGTGAGTTCGTGCAGCGGGATGCCGCTGCGAGCGGCCAGCTCGCCGATGGCGGCTGCGTCCACTCCGACGACGTCGAGCAGGTTCTGCTCGACCTGGCTGATGGTGACGTCCTGGTGGGCGAGAGCGGCCACGAGCTCGGATGCCCGTGGGCTCCGCACCCTGACGGTGCTGATGGCAGCACCGTCGACGATGGCGCCGACGGGCGCGTCTGCGATCACCCTGCCCTTCCCCAGGACGATGATGTGGTCGGCGGTCAGCGCCATCTCGCTCATCAGGTGGCTGGAGAGCAGGACCGTCCGGCCTTCTGCGGCGAGGCCACGGACGAGCGAACGGACCCAGCGGACCCCCTCGGGGTCGAGCCCGTTCACGGGTTCGTCGAGGATGAGGGTCTGCGGGTCGCCGAGCAGCGCTGCGGCGATGCCCAGCCGCTGGCCCATGCCGAGTGAAAAGCCACCGACGCGCTTCCTGGCAACCGATCCGAGTCCGGTGAGGTCGATGACCTCGTCGACGCGACGCTTGCCGATCCCGGAGGTCGCGGCCATGGCGAGCAGGTGCGAGTAGGCGCTGCGGCCGGTGTGCACGGCTTTCGCGTCGAGGAGGATCCCGACTTCGTGCAGCGGCGACCGGTGGTCGCGGTAGTTCCGCCCGTTCACGGTGACGTGGCCGGCCGTCGGACGGTCGAGTCCGACGATCATTCGCATGGTCGTGGACTTGCCAGCGCCGTTCGGGCCGAGGAAGCCGGTGACGGCCCCAGGCCGGACGGTGAAGGTGATGTCGTTGACGGCCGTCTTGGGGCCGTATGTCTTGGTCAGGGAGTGTGCTTCGATCATGCTCCGAGGTTACGGACGGCGCGTACCGCCCGGCATCGGCCGCGAGGCCGGTTTCCTGGCTCCAGGGTCGTACCCTGGTACCGCTTCTGCGCTGACCTCCTACAACCGTGAGCCCTCGACCGCGAAGGTGTCGCAGGAGGCAGCGCCGTTCTCGTAGCCGGCCGTGAACCAGCGCTGGCGCTGTTCGCTCGACCCGTGGGTCCACGCCTCCGAGTTCACGCCCTGCCCTGAACCCTGCTGGATCCGGTCGTCTCCGACGGCGGCAGCGGCGTCGAGCGCGTCGGCGACCTGCTCCCTTGTCGGCACCTCGAGGAAGTTCGCCCCCTCGGCATCCTCCGTCTCCGACGCCGCAGCCACCCACGCGCCGGCGAAGCAGTCCGCCTGCAGTTCGATGCGGACCGAGTCAGAGTCAGGGCCGGTCCCGCTGCGGTCGGCGGAATCCATGACCCCTGAGATGTTCTGGATGTGATGACCCCACTCGTGGGCGGCGATGTACATCTGCGCGAGCGTTCCGCCCGTGGTGTCGAACGGCGGCTGGCGGAGCTGCTGGAAGAAGCTCGTGTCGATGTAGATGGTCTGGTCGGGCGGGCAGTAGAACGGCCCTGTGGCGCTCGACGCGGCGCCACAACCGGTGGTCGTCGATGCGTCGAACAGGATGAACTCCGGGGTGGCGTATTCGTTGTTCGCGACCGTCGGATAGGCGTCGACCCAGTAGTCCTCGATCGATGCCGCCGCACCCTTCATCAGGCAGTCGACGCTCTCGTTGGCATCCTCACCGGTCTTGCATTCGGCGATGGCCTCATCGCTGGCCGCAGGGCCAGGCTGCGCCCCTCCGCCGATGAATCCCCCGAGGTCGACTCCGGTCAGCTGCGAGATGACGAACACGACGATCACTCCGACGATGCCGACTCCGCCGCCGACGGCGACACCGCGGCCCCTGCGTTTGACGTTGCCACCGGAGATGTCTGAATCAGGATTGAAGGTCACGAGCCACAACCTATCCCCACCCGGCAGCGCTCAGCCAGCGCCTTGCGCAGCCGGCCGCCCTGTGGCTAGGAGGCGAAACGGTCGGTCGCCTCAATCAGGGCGTCGAGGATTCCCGGCTCGTCGAAGGCGTGGCCGGCATCGGGGATCATCTTCAGTTCGGCTTCCGGGAGGGCCTGCGCGAGCGCCCACGCTGTCATCGGCGGCGTGCAGATGTCGTATCGCCCCTGGACGAGAACGGTGGGGATGCCGCTGAGCCTGCCGGCATCCCGGATCAGCTGACCGTCCTCCCACCAGCCGCCGTTCATGAAGTAGTGGTTCTCGATCCTGGCGAACGCCACCGCATACGCCGGCTCGGTGAACCGGGCGATGGTCTCGGCGCTGGGCAGGAGGGTGATCGTCGATGACTCCCAGCGCGACCAGGCGACGGCGGCGGGTCCGTGCACGGCGGGGTCCGGGTCGTTCAGCAGGGTCGAGTACGCGCGGATGAGGTGGCCGCGCTCGTCCTCGGGCACCGGAGCGAGGAAACCTTCCCAGAGGTCCGGGAACAGGGCCGATGCTCCGCCCTCGTAGAACCAGTCGAGTTCGACCTTACGGAGGGTGAAGATCCCGCGGAGAACGAGCTCGGTCACGCGATCGGTGTGGGTCTCGGCGTAGGCCAGGGCCAGTGCGCTCCCCCACGACCCTCCGAACACCTGCCACCGATCGATGCCGAGGTGCTCCCGGAGTCTTTCGATGTCGGCGACGAGGTGCCAGGTCGTGTTCGCTCTGAGGTCGGCGTCCGGCGCACTGGCGTGCGGCGTGCTGAGGCCGCAGCCGCGCTGGTCGAACAGGACGATGCGGTACTTCGCCGGGTCGAACAGGCGGCGGTGGGCCGGCGTGGTTCCTCCACCCGGGCCGCCGTGGAGGAACACGACAGGCTTGCCATCGGGATTGCCGCTCGTCTCCCAGTAGACGGACTGCCCGTCTCCGACGTCGAGATGGCCGGAGTCGAACGGATCGATTTCGGGATACATGCTGCGCATGAATAGACCGTATCGCGGACCGTTCCGCACGGCACCTGCCGCGCGTATGCTGTGCGCATCGGAACCGAGGAGGCTTGCCATGACCGCACCGACGACCGCGACGGTGACACTGACAGGGGCGGGAGGACAAATCGGCTACGCACTGCTGTTCCGGATCGCGTCCGGCCAGCTGCTCGGACCGGACACACGCATCCGGCTGAATCTCCTCGAGATCCCCGCCGGGCTCGCGGCCGCCGAAGGAGCCGCCCTCGAATTGCAGGATTCCGCGTTCCCCCTTCTCGACGCCGTCACGGTCACCGACAGTGCGGCGACCGCTTTCGACGGCGCCAACGTCGCCCTCCTGGTCGGATCGCGGCCGCGGGGTCCGGGCATGGAACGCGCAGACCTTCTGGCGGCGAACGGCGCGATCTTCGGGCCGCAGGGCGCCGCGATCAACCGAGGGGCGGCATCCGACATCCGGGTCGTGGTCGTCGGCAACCCGGCGAACACCAACGCATTCATCGCAGCGGCCCACGCGCCGGATGTACCTCGAGAACGGTTCACCGCTCTCACCAGGCTGGACCACAACCGTGCCGTCGGGCTTCTCGCGGAGAAGATCGGCGCCGAGGCGGGCGACCTCGACCGGTTGACGATCTGGGGGAATCACTCGGCGACGCAGTACCCGGATCTGTCGCACGCTACCGCGGCCGGCCGGCCGGTCGGCGAGCTCGTGGACGACGGGTGGGTCCGTGACGACTTCATCCCGCGCGTAGCCAACCGGGGCGCTGAGATCATCGACGTCCGCGGGTCGAGTTCGGTGGGCTCGGCGGCCAGCGCGACGATCGACCACGTCCACGACTGGGTCACAGGACAGCGCAGCTCCTGGACGAGCGTCGCCCTGTCCTCTGACGGCAGCTACGGCGTGCCAGCAGGCCTGATCTCCTCGTTCCCTGTCGAGAGCGTCGACGGGGCATGGCGTATCGTCCAGGACCTGGAGATCGACCCGTTCTCCCGGGAGCGCATCGACGCATCCGTCGAGGAACTTGCCACAGAACGCGATCAGGTGCAATCGCTCGGGCTGGTTTAGGGGATGATGCCCGATCGGGCGTAGCGTTGCCGGATGGACTATCGCTACCTCGGAAACTCAGGCCTCAAAATCACGGAGATCACCTACGGGAACTGGCTCACCCACGGCTCGCAGGTCGAGAACGATGCCGCCCGCGAGTGCGTGGCTGCCGCCCTCGACAGCGGCATCACCACGTTCGACACGGCGGATGCCTACGCCAACACCGCCGCGGAGACGGTGCTCGGTGAGGCGCTCGCCTCAGAGCGTCGTGAATCGCTCGAGATCTTCACGAAGGTCTACTGGCCGACCGGCCCGATGGGCGCCAACGATTCCGGCCTCAGCCGAAAGCACATCATGGAATCGATCAACGGGTCGCTCTCTCGCCTCGGCACCGACTACGTCGACCTCTACCAGGCACACCGCTACGACGCCGAGACCCCGCTCGAGGAGACCATGCAGGCGTTCGCCGACGTGGTCAGGCAGGGCAAGGCGCTCTACATCGGCGTGTCCGAGTGGGACGCCGACCAGTTGCGTCGCGGCTCCGCCCTCGCGAAGGACCTGGGTATCTCGCTCATCTCCAACCAGCCGCAGTACTCGATGCTCTGGCGGGTCATCGAAGAGGAAGTCGTCCCGGCGTCGAAAGAGCTCGGCATCTCGCAGATCGTCTGGTCTCCCGTTGCGCAGGGTGTCCTCACCGGAAAGTACCTCCCGGGCCAGCCACTCCCGGCAGGCAGCAGGGCCACGGACGACAAGGGCGGCGCCGACGCCGTCAAACGGTTCCTCACAGACGATGTGCTCACCGCCGTGCAGGAGCTCAAGCCGATCGCCGACGAACAGGACCTCACGCTCGCGCAGCTCGCGATCGCGTGGGTGCTGTCGAACGAGAACGTGGCCTCGGCCATCATCGGCGCATCCCGCCCCGACCAGGTCCGCGACAACGTGAAGGCTGCAGGCGTTTCGCTCTCGTCTGACACGCTCGCCCGAATCGACGCCGTGCTCGGTTCGCTCCCCGAAACAGACCCCCGCAAGACGGTGTCGCCTGAACAGCGTCCGTCCTGATCCATCCGAAAGGCATCCTGATGAGCCGAATTGTGATCATCGGCGGGCATGGCTCGATCGCCCGCCTGCTGACCGAACTGCTGGTGGAGCGCGACGACGAGGTCGTCAGTGTCTTCCGCAACCCCGCCCACAGCGCCGAGATCGAGGCGCTGGGGGCGGAGGCCGTCGTCTGCGACATCGAGGCGGCATCCGCATCTGACCTCGTGCCTGCTCTGACCGGAGCGGATGCCGTCGTGTTCGCCGCAGGGGCTGGTCCCGGTTCCGGTGCCGCCCGCAAGCGCACGGTCGACTACGACGGCTCGGTGAAGGCGGCGGAAGCGGCCGAGAACGCCGGAGTCCCCCGGTTCGTCCAGATCTCGGCGATCGGCGTCGACGAGGATGTCGAGCCGGGCACAGACGAGGTGTGGAACGCCTACGTCGAAGCCAAGCGGGACGCGGACGCCGCCCTCAGGCGATCGAGCCTGGCCTGGACGATCCTCCGCCCCGGTGCCCTGACCGATCACGAGCCGACCGGTCTCGTCACCCTTGCGGCCGACACCCCTCGCGGCTCCATCCCTCGTGCGGACGTCGCGGCCGTCATCGCGGCTGTACTCAGCTTCCCCGACACGGCCGGACACTCCTGGGACGTCGTTTCCGGCGAGTCCCCCATCCCGGCAGCGGTCGCGGCGGCCGTCTCCGCCGACTGATCGGTCCGGAACGGTCGTTCCGTCCTGCGATCGGTCCCGAATGGGCGCTCAGCACACGTCTGAGCGACCGTTCGGGACCGACCAGCGCGGTGGTTCCGCTACGCCCGCGCGACGAACGCGAGGATGCCGTCGAGAACACGGGCGAGCCCGAATTCGAACGCGAGCGCTGGGTTGCTCGCCGCCTGGTACTCGTCGCCGAAGGCCTGGCCGACACGGCCGGCGATGGGGTACTGGGCACCGTCCATCACCTTCTCCAGCACGGGAGCATTGATCTCCCACCATTCGGCGTCGCTCATCCCCGATCGGCGTTCGGTGAGCTCGGCATCCCTCGCCGCACGAGCGGCGCTCGACACGAAGCCGGCGATGAGGGTGACGACCTGATCCATGTCGATGTCGCCGATTCCGATTCCCTCGACGGCTGAGAGTTCCCACTCGTAGCGGTCGGACACGTGGGGACCGAGCCACGGCCTCGACGTGTCGACCTGCAGCAGCCACGGATGCCGCCTGTACTCGTCCCAGAGGTGGCGTGCGACGGCATCCAGTCGACTCCGCAGGTCGCCATCGAGCGGCGGATGTGGCACCTCACCGATCACCTCGTCGACCATGAGGCCGATCAGCTCTTCCCTGCCGGGCACGTAGGTGTAGAGGGACATCACCCCGATGCCGAGCCGCTCGGCCACTTTCCGCATCGAGAATGCGTCGAGTCCTTCTTCGTCAGCCAGCCCGATTCCGCACGCGATGACCGCATCGACCGTCGTCTTCTGCTTGGGACCTCTCGAGCCGGCCTGCTCGCCGAGTTTGTGGCGCCAGAGCAGGGCGAGCGTGCGATCCGGGTCGCCTGCGCCCGTCGGTTCGTTGGTGGCCATGAGCCCTAGTCTATGTACTTCGTATGGTGTACGCTGATTTTTCACACAACTCCGTACAGAGTACGAAATTAAGGAAAACCGTGTCCGATTCCCACTCACTCACAGCGGAGGGGCTCCGCAAACGCTACGGCGACGTGGACGCCCTCGCAGGCTTCGACCTCGCGATCAGCGCCGGATCTATCCACGGCCTGCTCGGTCCGAACGGAGCAGGCAAGAGCACAGCGGTACGCGCCTTCACCACGCTCATCGACGTCGACGCGGGCGAGGCGCGCGTCGCAGGGCACGACCTGCGGAGCGAAGGTGCGCTGGTCAGAAGAAGCATCGGGCTCGTCGGCCAGTCCCCGGCCGTCGACGAGATCCTCGGCGGACGCCAGAACCTCGTGATGTTCGGCCGGTTGTTCGGCCTGCGCGCACCGGCAGCGCGCGAGCGTGCAGACCAGCTCCTGGACCAGTTCGATCTCGCTGATGCCGCAGAGCGACCGGTGTCCGGCTATTCGGGCGGGATGCGGCGCCGACTCGACATCGCGGCCAGCCTCATCCTCACCCCGGCCATCCTGTTCCTCGACGAACCGACGACCGGGCTCGATCCCCGCGGACGCAACGAGGTCTGGCAGGCCGTGCGGCGGATCGCTGCCGGAGGAACCACGGTGCTGCTGACGACGCAGTACCTCGACGAGGCGGACCAGCTCGCGGACACGATCTCGGTGATGAACGCAGGGCGCGTCGTGGAGACCGGGACGCCGGACGAGCTGAAGTCCCGCCTGGGCGCCGACCGGATCGTCGTGACCGTCGCCGAGACCGGAGACCTGACGCACGCCGCCTCCTCGATCGGATTCGGTTCCGATCCGGTCCTCGATGCCGAGTCCCGCACACTGACGGTCGAGTCGCCGACAGGAACCGCCGGACTCCTCGCCGCCATACGTGCGCTGGATGCCGCCGGCGTCGACATCGATGACGTCGCGCTCCGGCGTCCGACCCTCGATGAAGTCTTCCTGACGATCACCGCGAAGGAGAACTCCCGATGACCACCACCGCCCCCCTCCGCTCGTCCACCCTGCGCAACGCCTGGATCCTGACCCAGCGCGAGCTGATGCACTGGGTGAGGCAGCCCGCCCTGCCGATCTTCGGCCTGCTGTTCTCGGTCATGCTCCTGCTGATGTTCGCCTTCCTCTTCGGGGGCGCCATCGAGGTGCCCGGCGGCGGCGATTACATCAACTTCCTGCTCCCCGGCATGTTCACTCTCACGATGCTGTTCGGTCTCGAGGGCACGCTGCAGGCGATGTCGACGGATGCTGCGAAGGGCATCACCGACCGGTTCCGCTCGATGCCGATCGGCAGCTCGGCCGTCGCGCTCGGCAGGTGCGGCGCGGACATGGCGTCGTCCATCCTCAACCTGGCCGTCCTGCTCATCGGTGGCGCGCTCATCGGCTGGCGGATCACCACCGACCTGGCGTCGGCATCCGTCGCCGTCCTCCTCCTCCTGTGGCTGCGCTTCTCGCTGCTCTGGATCGGCATCTTCCTCGGCCTCATCTTCAAGAGCCCAGCGGCGACGATGGCCGTTCAGGTGCTCATCTGGCCGATCGGATTCCTGTCGAACATCTTCGTCTCGCCCGAGACCATGCCCGGGTGGCTGGGTGCCGTCGCGGCGTGGAATCCGATCTCGGCGACGGCGACGGCGACGCGGCAGTTGTTCGGCAACCCGACCGGCGTGACGTCGGGCTGGATGGCCGACAGTGCGCTGCTGCTTGCCGTTGCGTGGCCGCTCGTGATCACGCTCGTGTTCCTGCCGCTGTCCGCTCGCGCCTACCGCAGGCTGCGCCGGTAGGCATCGATCGGGCCGCCACAGACGACGGCGGCGGCTCCCTTCCAGGAACCGCCGCCGACAGGTTGTCTGCTACTTCGACTTCTTCTTCGGGTGGTTCAGCGCGTCGAACGACGACTTCGCTGATTTCTCATCGACGGGGGCCTTGCCAGAGGCGCGGAGGTCGGCAAAGTATGCGGCTGCCTCCTCCTGGCGCTCGGCCTCGATCCCCGAGGCGATCGGCGCCCTGAGGTGGTCCTGCGTGTAACCGAACGCGTCAGCGAGATCCACGGCGTGCGGGCGCAGGCGTGCGAGCAGCCGGTCGATGTACGCGGTGACGGCTTGTGCGCGCTGAGCGGACAGCCTGCCGTTGATGAGGTACCAGGCCACGTGCTTCTCGATCAGCCCGAGGCCGAAGAGGTCGCGCAGCCAGGTGAGGACGGTCTTCGTCGTCGGGTCGGACACCGTTGCGAGGGCCTCGGTGAACGCCTCCCACTGCAGCAGTTCGGCGTGCGCGATGGCTGCTTCGATGAGCTCGTTCTGGTTGTCGTTGAACAGGGCAGCTGCCTCGACCTTTGACAGCTTGCTCGCCGAACGGAGACGCCCGGCGATCGCGGCGATCATGCTCTCCACGCGGTCGGTGAGCAGCTCACGCTGGTTCTCCTCCGTCTGCAGGTGCCCGACCGAACGCGCCGTCGATCCGAAGTCGGCCACTGTCTGGGCGAGGGAACGCAGTCCGGTGCCGTGGACGACCTTGCCCCTGGCCTGCTCAGCCGCGAACCGGGCGAGCGTCGTCGCATCCGCGCCTTTGAACCGCTTGCCGTAATCGCCGAGGAGGCGTTTGCCCACGAGCTGGAGGAGCACGTTGTTGTCACCCTCGAAGGTGACGTAGACGTCGAGGTCGGCGCGGAGGCTGGTCAGCCTGTTGCCGACCATGAACCCGGCCCCTCCACAGGCCTCACGAGCCTCCTGCAGCGTCTCGAGCACGTGCCACGTGGAGAGAGACTTGAGCGCAGCGGCCAGGGTCTCGAGGTCCTGGCGGTCGTCTTCGGTGTCACGCTTCCCGCTGAAGACGCCGTCGAACTTCACCAGCAGCTGGTCGTGGGCGAAATAGGTGGCGTATGTCGTTGCGAGCTTCGGCAGCAGGCGACGCTGGTGACGCTGGTAGTCGAGGATCACTTCTTCCTGCACGTCGCTGGCCGCGTTGAACTGGCGACGCTGGCTGCCGTAGGTGATCGCGATCTGCAGGGCGACGGCGGATGCAGCGGCGGCCGCTCCGTCGAGGGACACGCGCCCCTGGACGAGAGTGCCGAGCATGGTGAAGAAGCGGCGCCCCGGGCTGGAGATCGGTGACGTGTATGTGCCGTCCGCGGCGACGTCGCCGTAGCGGTTGAGCAGGTTCGTGCGCGGGATCCGCACGTCGGTGAAGTGGAGCTTGCCGTTGTCGATGCCGTTGAGACCGCCCTTGATGCCGTCGTCCTCGCCTCCGATGCCCGGGAGGAAGTTGCCCTCGTCGTCGCGGATCGGAACATAGAAGCAGTGCACACCGTGGTTCACGCCGTTGGTGATGAGCTGGGCGAACAGGGTGGCCGCCTTGCCGTGGACAGCGGCGTTGCCGAGGTAGTCCTTCCACGCAGCACGGAACGGGGTGTCGATGACGAACTCTTCGGTGTCGGGGTCGTATGTGGCCGTCGTCGCGATCGAGGCGACATCCGAACCGTGGCCGATCTCGGTCATGGCAAACGCGCCGGGCACGTCGAGGCTCATGATGCCTGGCAGGAACTTCTCGTGGTGCTCCCGCGTGCCGAGGTGGAGGACGGCGGAGCCGAACAGGCCCCACTGCACGCCCGACTTGATCTGGAGCGACGGGTCGGCCGTGACGAGCTCCTCGAAACCGGCGATGTTGCCGCCGTGGTCTTCCATGCCGCCGAGGTGCTTCGGGAACGCGCGGTGGACCTGGCCGTTTTCGACGAGGAGCTTGAGCTGGCCGAAGACGGTATCGCGGTGTTCGGTGAGGGTCTGCCCCTCGATCCGGTGGAATTCGGGGCGGGCGGTGAGCCGTCGGGCTGCACTGCGTGCGTCCGGCCAGGAGCCGAGGAGCTTCGCGCTGAGCTCGGCCACGTCGATCCTGCCCGCCTCTGCGGCCCGGGTCGCCTCGTCGGTGACAGCCTCGCTGTCATTCGTTGCCGGCCGGATTGATGTGTCAACCATGGGAGTTCCTTTGTCTTTCATCGCTGAAGTACGTCTTCCTCCACGGTACGAGCGTTCGGGTACGGCGTGAAATACCCCGTCATTGGGCTACAAACCGGAGGGCGCAGCCGCGCGACCCGGCTGAGGAAAGCTACAGTCAGGGGGCACTATTTACAGACAGTCTCCACAAACCGTTCGTCGCCCTCGACGACGGAAGGAATTGCGGCGCTCGCGCGGTGCCGTTCACCGGGATAACAGCGTATGGTCGAGGGAACGCAGCCGGCATGGCTGGCAGGTCATAAGGAGTCACGGATGCCCAGTAAGTCACCTCAGAAGAACTCTGCGAAGAAGGAACCAGCGAAGTCGCTGAAGGAGAAGCGGGCCGACAAGAAGGCCAAGGGCGAGGACAAAGCCCGCAAGGGCTAACCCTCAGCAGATTTTCGACGCTGCGCCGACCTCAGGGTCGGCGCAGCGTTTCTGTCTCAGCCTGTGTCACCTGTGGCATCTCAGCCGGCCGCGACGACGCCGATGAGGGCGTCGCCATAGCTGGCGCGCTTCTTCTCGCCGATGCCGCTGATCCCGGCGAGGTCGTCCACCGATCGCGGTCGTGCCGTCGCGATGGCACGGAGCGTCGCATCGCCGAAGACGATGTACGCGGGAACGCCCTGCTCCTTCGCCTCGGCCGCACGCCAGGCGCGGAGCGCTTCGAACAGCCCGGCGTCTGCCGGAGCAAGATCGGCGACCGCCGCCCGCCTCGCCGCACCGACGGAGGCTCGGCGCTCTGGCTCGTTCCGCATCGGCACCGTGAGCTCACCGGAGAGCACAGCGGCGCTGCCGTCGGTGAGGCCGAGCGTGCCGTATTCGCCTCTCGTGGCCAGGAGGCGTTTGGCGAGCAACTGCCGCACGACACCGCGCCACTGCTGCTCGCTGAGGTCGGCGCCGATCCCCCAGGTCGCGATCGTGTCGTGGGTCCACTGCGTGGTACGAGCGGTCGTCTTGCCCCTGAGGATGTCGATGAGGTGCCCGGCGCCGAACTCCTGGTTGCGTTCCCGCTTGAGCCGCACGACGGTCGAGAGAAGCTTCTGCGCCGGGACGGTGCCGTCCCAGACCTCAGGGGGGTCGAGGCAGGTGTCGCAGTTCCCGCAGGGGTCTGACGGCTGGCCGAAGTAGCTGAGCAGGTTTCGCCTGCGGCACTCGACGGTCTCGCACAACGCGAGCATGGCGTCGAGGTGCGCAGACATCCGCCTGCGGTGCGCGAGGTCGCCTGGGGAGTCATCGATCATCCGTCGCAACTGCACGACGTCCTGCAGCCCGTAGGCCAGCCAGGCCACGGAGGGTTCTCCGTCGCGCCCGGCACGACCGGTCTCCTGGTAGTAGCCCTCCACGCTCTTGGGCAGATCGATGTGCGCCACGAACCTGACGTCCGGTTTGTCTATGCCCATGCCGAACGCGATGGTCGCGACGATGACGATGCCGTCTTCGCGGAGGAAACGGGACTGGGTCGCCTGGCGCACTGCCCCGTCGAGCCCGGCGTGGTACGGCAGGGCGTTGATACCGTTCGCCTGCAGGTGCGCCGCCGTCTTCTCCACCGTGTTGCGGCTGAGCGCGTAGACGATGCCGGCCTGGCCCTTGCCCTCTTTGGTGATGAAATCGACGAGCTGCTTGCGGGGCTCGTTCTTCGGCACGATCCGGTACTGGATGTTGGGGCGATCGAAGCTGGCGACGAAGTGCCTGGCGTTCTGCAGGTGCAGCCGTCTCGTGATCTCGTCGTGCGTGACATCCGTCGCTGTCGCGGTCAGGGCGATACGCGGGACGTCCGGCCAGCGTTCGGCGAGGTCTCCGAGGCTCAGGTAGTCGGGGCGGAAATCATGACCCCACTGGGACACACAGTGTGCCTCATCGATGGCGAAGAGAGCGATAGTGCCGTTGGCGAGGAACCGCTTGGTCGATTCGGAGTTCAGCCGCTCGGGGGCGACATAGAGGAGGTCGAGTTCGCCGGCGAGGTAGGCACGCTCGACGCGGTCGCGCTCGGCTGGTGACTGCGTCGAATTGAGGAAGGCCGCGTTCACGCCGACGGCCAGCAACGCGTCGACCTGATCCTGCATGAGGGCGATCAACGGCGAGACGACGACGCCCGTGCCCTCGCGGACGATGGATGGCACCTGGTAACAGAGACTCTTGCCCCCGCCAGTCGGCATCAGGACGACCGCGTCGCCCCCTGAGACGACCTGGTCGACGATGGCCTGCTGGTCGCCGCGGAACGAGTCGAATCCGAAGACGCGGTGCAGGACCTCGCCCGCCGTCGGACGGACGGACGTCGAGGCGATCGCGGTGGGGCTGTCGGTCGGGGCGGTTGTCACCTGACGAACGATAGCCTGAGCCCCCGACAACGGGCTAATCCGGTCGCGGGCCGAATCCGCGGCGTCGACGGTGGCACCCGGGATCGCCGTGAGTTCCCGGCGGGACGACTCGGCCGTCCCGCCGGGGTGATCAGGATCCGGCGGGCGGGTCGGTCGGGTCGGTGCCGGTCTGCTCGGTGCCGGTCTGTTCGGTGCCTGCCTGCCCCGTGCCGGCCTGCTCCGTTGACCGGCCCCGGGTACGGACGACGACGAGCACGATGACCGCGGCGAGAAGGAGCACGCCGAGCGCGGCCCCGATCCAGAGGATGTCGGATGCTGCTGCTGCGGTGTCCTCCTGGTCTGCCGACGGCGTCGTGGTGGCGGTGTCGGTGGGGACCACAGGTGCCGCGGTTTCCGGCGCCGGGGTCTCGGAAGCCGGAGGTGTCACGCCGCAGCTCGGGGCGTCTGCGAAACCCTCGCTGAGCCCCTGGCCGTCTGCCGGCTGCCAGGTGAACGTGAAGTCCCCGGTGATCGGGTGCCCGTCGGTGGAGACGACGCCCCAGTACACGGTGTATTCCCCGGCTTCGCCGAGTTCGGCCGGCATGGTCACGCTTGCGCCTTCGACGGTCGCGCACCCGTCACCGTAGTACAGCCCCGCCTCGCCAGGGCCACGCACCTGGATGAACGTGGTCGGGCTGTCCGCTCCCGAGTCGAGAAGAACATCACTCGTGGTGATCACGAAGGTGCCGACCTGCTCGGTGACGACGGACCCCGCAACGGGGTTGGAGGAGACGAGGGCGTTGTGCGCCTGGGCGGGCGCGAGGCCGAGCATCGCAACCATGGCGATGCCGGCGATGCCGCCGAGACCGATCAGTCGACGGAGTCTCATGAGTTCTGGCCTTTCGACGGGGTGACGGAAGCGGTACGACGCCGCGTGACGACGGCGAAGATGATCCCGGCCGCTCCGACGACCAGTCCGGCAAGGCCGAGGCCACGGGCGACGAGGTCAGGCTCCGACTGTACCGGGGCGGCCGCTTCGGTGCTGCTCGCGACCAGGTCGGCGCCTGTGACGGTGTCGACTGCGGCTTCGGCGGCGGTCACAGCGACGGTCGGCGCAGGGTGCTCGAGCTCGTGCGGGTCCTGTCCGTCCTCAGCGAGTTCGCTCCAGTCCGTCTCTCCGACCTCGCAGCTCTGCAGCACGGGGAAGGCGATCTCCGTGCCGTCCGCGTCCTCAGGCAGGGTGACCTGGAGGGTGAGGGTGTCGCGGTACCCGTCTGCAAGCGGCGTCTTCGCGGTGTAGACGACCTGCCCGACACGCTGGACGAGGGAATTGCCGTGGGCATCCGTGATCGGCTCGGCCAGGTCGACCATGATCTTCTCGACAGTCCAGTTGGGGTTGACGTTCGGAGTGACCGAGACGAAGTCCTCGGGGATGGTGAAGGTGAGTGCGGTTGTCGGCGACCCGTCGCAGCCGTGCCCGACGCCGAACGTCAGCTGGCTTGTCGACCCCGCTGCCGTGGTCGTGGGGGTGACGTTGACGTGGGCGATCGCAGCGAGCGGAGCGCCGACGGCCAGGGCGGCGCCGGCGAGGACGCCGACGGCGATCGGGACGGAACGGGTCGGGCGGAAGGCGGAACGGCGGGTGGTCTGAGACATGGAAAGTCCTTTAGCAGGTAAGAAAGAGTCGGACGGCCGGGCGCGCGAAAGGCAGCCCTGACCGGGGAACGCTGGATGCCGCTGGGAACGGGGCCGCTCAGGCGAAGCAGGCGACCGTGCGGCCCCCGGCCGGCGGACCACGCCTGCGCACCGACGACGCCAGCGAGGCGGTCGTCAGCGAGGGAATCGGGAGCCAGGCAGGCGCGGCGGATGCCGGGGCCATAACGGGCATGACCGTGAGTGCGCCGATGAGGGCGCGGATCGTCAGGAGAAGCGTGTCCGCGATGGCGAGGAATGCCCGCTCTCCGTGACGCAGCGCGAGGATGGTGACGAGCGCGGCCGCCGCGTGCCCCAGCCACATGCCGGAGCCGACGGAGCCGTGGACGTGAGCGGCGGCATCCGTCGTGAGGGTGACCATGCCATGGTGGCCATGCGATGAGGCGGCCGATCCGGCGGTGGCGGGCACGACGGTGAAGAGGGCGTGGAATCCGGCCTGGCTGATGATGACGGAGGCGGCGAGCCTGAGCTGCGTCACCCGGCCGGAGAAGGCGATGCAGACGAAGACCGCGAGAACGGATGCCGCGGCGAGCGCCATCACGCTGGGGGCCTGCGATGCGGCGACACCGTGGGAGAAAGCAGCGGCGAACGTGGACACGGCGGCGGCGAGTACCCCGCGTGTCACTCGTGCGTGCCTGGCCTGCATGGTCGTCTCCCTGTCGATTCAACTCTACTTCGGAGCCGACGGCTGTCCGGTTTCCTCCGTGACCCAGCACTACGCTCGACAGCATGCTCACGGCCATCATCGGACTCACCGGCGCGCTCATTTTCGGGGCGGCAGACTTCCTCGGCGGACTGGCCTCCAAGCGCATCAGCCCGATCCGCGTGACGGCCGTCGCCGCGGCATCCGGGCTCGCCGGTCTCCTGCTCGTGCTCGCCTTCGGCTTCGGGACCTGGTCGATGGAAGCCGCGCTGTGGGGAGCACTCTCCGGAGTGACCGGCGCCCTCGCCATCTCCCTCCTCTATGCCTGCCTCGCCATCGGGCCGATGAGCATCCTCTCGCCTCTCACAGCGGTTGTCTCGGCGATCGTTCCGATGACATGGGGACTTCTCGGAGGGGAACGCCTCGGCCTCGTCGGCTACCTTGCTCTCGGACTGGCTCTCGTCGCCGTGGTTCTCGTCGGGTTCGTTCCGGAGAAGGGCGCGGTGCGGCCGAGCCTCACGGGAATCCTGATGGCCGTTGGATCGGGAGCGATGATCGGCGCGTTCATGATCCTCATCGCCCAGACGCCGGACGACTCGGGCGTCGTCCCCCTCGTTCTGAACCGGGCCGTCAGCGCCACCCTCATGTTCACAACGGTCTTCGTGCTCTGGCTCGTCGGCCGGCACGCCGCCAGTACCCGCGTGAAGGAAACGGTCGAACAGGATGCTGCGCAGGTGCTGCACCAGGCGACTCCGCACGAAGCGGCACCGAGCACCACAGGGTGGCGGCCGGGGCTGACCCTCGCGATCGCCTGCGGACTCGTCGACGCTTTCGCGAACATGCTGCTGCTCATCGGCATCCGATTGGGTGACCTCAGCGTGATGAGTGTGCTGACCGCGATGTACCCTGCTGGCACGATCCTGCTCGCCGCCGTCGTTCTGAAGGAGCGGATCGCGCCCGTGCAGTGGGTCGGGCTCGCTCTCGCCCTCGTCGCAGCCGGGCTGCTGGCCGTGCCGTGATCGGGCCAGATCCATGCTCGCGAATAAAACAGGCCGGGCGTAGGTTGGCTTCAGATGAGGGTGATGATCGATGCGACGGGAGCGGGAATGACGGACAGCCAATCCGGTGAGGACGTGCGCATCGTGCGCAACGACGCAGCGTCGCGCTACGAGCTGTGGGTCGGTGAGACCCGCGCGGGCGTCGCGACCTACCGGGAGACCGACACCAGGGTGACCTTCATCCACACCATCGTCGATGAGGCGTTCGGCGGAAGGGGGCTCGGCAGCAGGCTTGCCGCGTTCGTGCTCCGCGACACCGTCGACCGCGGCAAGCGCATCGTCCCGCGCTGCCCGTTCATCAAGGAGTACCTGCGTTCTCACCACGAGTTCGACGAGTACGTCGACCTGCCGGCTCCGGTGTCCCCGTGACCAGGTGGGATGCGACCGTCACCGAGTCGACCAGTTCTCGGGTCGACCAGTCCGGTCCCACCGTCCGCCTGCTGGAGCCGCGGGAAGTGCCGCTCGGCGGTATCCGCGGCATCCTCGTCCACCGCTCCCTGCCCCAACGTGAACTGCCCATGGTGGGCGCGTGGTGCTTCCTCGACCGGTTCGACGACGAGGAGACCCGGATGCGGGTGCTCCCTCACCCTCACATCGGACTGCAGACCGTCACGTGGCCGATCGAGGGCGTGATCCGTCACCGCGACAGTGTCGCCTCCGACGTCGAGGTGAAGCCAGGGGAACTCAACATCATGACGAGCGGCTACGGCATCTCACACTCCGAGTTCTCGGTCGGTGAGGAGAACGGCCCCATGCGCGGGCTGCAGCTCTGGGTGGCCCTGCCACGCGAGATGGCCGCAATCGATCCGTTCTTCGAGCGGTACACCGAACTGCCTGTGTTCGAGACCGGCGGCCTCACGGCCACCGTGCTCGTCGGGCAGCTCGGCGGGATCGCGTCGGATGCCACCGTCTTCACCCCCCTCGTCGGTGCCGACGCCGTCCTCGACGCGGGAGCCACTGCGTCCCTCCCGCTCGAGTCGCACTTCGAATACGCCGTGATGGTTCTCAGCGGCACACTGAACGTCGCCGGGATGTCGCTCATCTCCGGCCCGCTCCTGTATCTGGGCACCGAACGCGAGGAACTCCGGATCTCGAGCGAAGACGGTGCCCGGTTCGTCCTGCTGGGAGGGGTGCCGTTCGGAGACGAGATCATCATGTGGTGGAACTTCGTCGGGCGCAGCCATGAGGAGATCGTGGCGGCCAGAGAGGACTGGGAACAGTCCGCGATCCGGTTCGGTCACGTCGACGGGCACGACGGCGAACGCATCCCCGCTCCGCCTCTTCCTTCGGTGCGCCTCACACCCAGGAAACGGTGGGTGTGAGCCGTCGGGCTCCGTTGTGAATTTAGGCTAGCCTCAGCTAAATTGGTACCCGGGTCAGCCTGAGACCCGACAGAACCCTAGTGAGAGTGCCCATGCGAAACAGCAGCACCCGGCTCCTGCTCACGTGCGCGGCCATCGGCGTCGGTGGCGGGCTCGTCTTCGTCGTGAGCGGATACATCCAGGGGCTCATGGCTGCGACGATCCCGATCCTCTACGGATCGCTGATCGGGGTGTACTTCCTTCCTGGGGTGATCGCGCAATCGCTGCTGCGCCGCGGAGGCGTCGCCCTGCTCACCGGGCTCTTCGCCGGCCTCGTGGCTGCGGCTTTCAGCCCGCAATGGTTCTTCCGCTACCTCGGTGCCGGCATCGCCATCGGGCTGCTCCAGGAACTGCCGTTCGTCGTCACCCGCTATCGGTACTGGAAGGCGTGGATCTTCTACCTCGCCGCCGCGATCGCCGGCCTCGTCTTCGGGCTCGGCGTCTTCGTCGCTGTGGGCCTCAGCCACTTCACCGGTTGGGCAAACCTCATCTACTTCAGCCTCTTCGTCCTGAGCCCGATCGCCGTGACCTGGCTCGGCCGCGTCATCGCTGACCGCCTCGACAAGACCGGAGTGGCCAGGGGCCTGCAGCACGAGATCGACAGACGCACCGGACGCACAGATTTCACGAATGTGCTGATGGTCGCGGCGTGAACCGCTGAGCGCCATGGGAGGACAGTCCGGCCTGCCGCTCAGCGTGCGCGCCGTGAGCATCAGGCACGACGACCGCACGACCAACACACCCGACGACGTGTCGTTCACGATCTCCCCTGGTGAGGTCGTTCTGCTCCTCGGTCCGTCGGGCTGCGGCAAGTCGACCCTCGCCCTCTCCGTGAACGGGCTGGTCCCTCACGCTGTGCCCGCCCACCTCAGCGGATCGGTGCTCACCGGGGGTGTCGACACGGCGGATGCCACGGTGGCACGACTGTCGCAGGAGGTCGCGATGGTCTTTCAGGACCCAGACGCCCAGATCGTCACCGGCACCGTTCTCGACGAGGTGTGCTTCGGGCCGGAGAACCTCGGTCTCGACGTCGAGACGATCCTCAGCCGGTCTGAAGCGGCGCTCCGTGCCGTCGGGCTCTGGGAGCGCCGCACCGAGAACCCCGACGTCCTGTCTGGCGGCGGCCGCCAGCGCCTGGGCATTGCCTGCGCCATCGCCATGGAGACCCCCCTGCTCGTCCTCGATGAGCCGACCGCCAACCTGGACCCGGCGGGCATCGATGAGGTCTACACCGTGCTGCGCGACCTCGTCGCCACTGGCGAGAACGCCATCCTCCTGATCGAGCACAACCTCGACGCGTCCATCGACCTCGTCGACCGGGTCGTCGTCCTCGACCGCAGCGGCCGGGTCGCCTTCGATGGACCGACCCGCGAGGTCCTCGCCGACCACGCCGAAGACGTGGCGCGGCTCGGTGTCTGGCTGCCCGTGGCCACGCTGGCGGCGCTGCGGCTCCGTCGTGCGGGCGTTGAACTTGCCCCTCTCCCATTGACCGGGGCCGAACTGGCCGCATCGCTCGACGGCATCCTGTCGCTTCCCTCCCCCGGCGTCTCACCGAAGCGGGACCGAGCGCGGACGGGATCCGGGATCCGGGTCAGCGGCCTCACGGTGTCCCGCGGCGGTCGCACACTGCTGCGCGACGTCTCACTCGACATCGATGGCGGCGACTTCCTCGCCGTGATCGGGACGAACGGCGCAGGGAAGACCACTCTCGTCCAGGCGATCGCCGGGGTGACCGCACCGCCGAAGGGACACGTTCGGATCGGCGACCTGGACGCGGCGACCGGAGACATCCGCGCCCTGGCCACGCACGTCGGATTCGTGTTCCAGAACCCGGAGCACCAGTTCATCGAGAACACAGTCTTCGACGAGCTGGCCCACGGCCTCCGCATCGGTCGCGAACGCGATCGCCCGACAGCGACGGAGATCGACGCCCTGGTGACAGCGATGCTCGACCGGTTCGGGCTGGAGGACCTGGGGCACGTGCACCCGTTCCTGCTCTCCGGCGGGCAGAAGCGCCGGCTCTCTGTAGGCACGGCGTTGATCGCCGGCGCCCCCGTCCTCGTGCTCGACGAACCGACCTTCGGCCAGGACCGGGAGCGGGCGGACGAACTCCTCGCCCTGCTCTCCGGGCTGAACCGGACCGGCACGACGATCGTTGCGGCCACTCACGACCTGCAGCTCGTCGCCGAACACTCCAGCCATGTCGCTGTGCTGTCGGACGGCGAGCTTCTCGCGTTCGGCCCGACGGCGACCATCCTCGCCGACACCGATCTCATCGAGCGAGCAGGACTGCGCCTGCCACCGCTGGCCAGGGCGATGCGACGCGTCACGGCGCACCCCGACTGGCGTTCGGTCACGCGTATCGCAGACCTTCCCGGTGGCGCTCCGTGACACCCGACCCATACGCCGCGATCGACGCGCCGCCCCGCTTCTTCCTTCACCGGTTGAATCCGCTGTCCAAGCTGGCCGCTCCGCTGCCGTTCATGGCGTATCTCCTCGTCGTGCGCGACATCTGGACCCCCCTGCTCTTCCTCGGCTTCGCCCTCGCGACGATCCTCATCGGCGCGCGGCTCAGTGCCCGATGGAGGGTGGCGCTTCTAGTCGGCCTTCCCGCCGTCGTCCTCGTCCTGTCGCTGAGCTTCGGCCTGTGGACTGATGCCTCGCGCGTCGACACGACGCCGCTGGTCTTCCAGGTCGGTGAGTACCGCTTCTTCCAGGGCGCGTGGCTGATCGGGCTGGCAACGGCCCTGCGGCTCGCGGCCGTCCTCGCTCTCGCGCTGATCCCCGGTCTGACGACGAACGGTCCGGATCTCGTGCGGTCGATGGTGCAGCACCTCCGCCTGCCGTACCGGGTCGGGTACACCGCTCTTGCCGCGTACCGGTTCGTTCCGCGGTTCCGGCATGACCTCGACCTGATCCGCCAGGCACACCGCGTGCGCGGGGTCGTCGGCGGACGCGGTCCTGTCGCCGGCATCCGCCGTTCATTCGGCTATGTGATCCCGCTGCTGGCCGGCGCGATCCGGCACGCCGAGCGGGTGTCGTTCGCGATGGACTCGCGGGCTTTCGGCGCACACGCCACCAGGACGGAACGCCATCTCGTGCCGCTCAGGGCTCGCGACGCCGTGTTCGTGGCCGCGTTCTGGGGAATCGGGATCCTTCTCCTGGTCGTCGCCGCCGGGCTCAGCTGACGCGTTTCACCGACGGATGCGAAAGGCCCCGCAGGATCTCGTGTGACATCCTGCGGGGCCCTTGTTCCTCGATGCGCTTCTTGAGAAAAAGGGTACGCCGACTCCGCCGAAATTCAAGGGGTCACGCTGTTGTCCACACCGGTCGTTTCCTACCGTCGATTCTTCGAATCTATGTTCTAATGAAGAGATGAGATGGGACGGGCAACAACTCGGCGCAGAGGAGCCGTCGGCTTTGCCGGGGCTCGCAAAACTCAACAACCTGGTGCGGAGCGTGCAGACGCCCGAGTTCGCCGGCGTGACGTTTCACGAGGTGCTCGCCAAGTCCGCGCTCAACCGCGTTCCACGTCAGTCGCAGATGCCGTTCGGCTGGACGATCAATCCGTACCGTGGATGCAGTCATGCGTGTGTCTACTGCTTCGCCCGACCGACCCACACGTACCTCGACTTCAACGCCGGTGCCGATTTCGACAACCAGGTAGTCGTGAAGATCAACGTGGCCGATGTTCTCGACACAGAGGTGTCGAAGCCGAGCTGGGGCAAATACCCGGTCGCGCTCGGCACCAACACCGACCCTTATCAGCGCGCGGAGGGCCGCTATGCCCTCATGCCAGGCATCATCGAGACGCTGGCGAGATCCGGCACGGCGCTGTCGATCCTCACGAAAGGCACGCTGCTCCGGCGCGACCTTCCGCTTCTCGCCGAGGTCGCGAAAACGGTCCCGGTCGATCTGGCCATGTCGATCGCCATCTATGACGATGAACTGCAGAAGTCGATCGAGCCTGGCACACCATCGGCGAAGGCCCGCCTCGCGACCGTCACGGGCGTGCGCGAGGCCGGGCTCGACTGCAGCGTCTTCCTCATGCCGATCCTGCCGTACCTGACTGACACGAAAGCGCACCTCGATGAGGCGCTCAGGCGGGTCGCGAACGCCGGCGGCACGAGCGTCCTATTCAGCTCGCTCTATCTGAAGCCCGGCGTGAAGCCGTGGTTCCTGCACTGGCTGGAGCGACAGCATCCGGAGCTGGTCCCGAAGTACCGTGACCTCTACGCGAAGGGGTCGTACGCACCGAAGGAGTATCGGAAGTGGCTCGCCGCACGCATTTCGCCGCTCATCCGCGCCCACGGGCTCGAGCGCGGGCGTGAGGACCCGTCGACAGGCGGCGTCCGATCGGCGGCGCTGGGGATGCTCCGTAACGACGCAGGTGAGCGCGTCGCGTTCGCGAGCGACGACGGGTCGACAGGTGCCACGATCCTGGCGGCGACGGAACAACCGATGTTGTTCTGAGATCGACAGCGGATCCGGTGCCGCCTGTTACGTCGCGGAAACAGAGCTGCGCTTGGCTGGGGTCATGGAACACCAACCAATCACCGTCTCGATCGAACGCCGGGTGAACCCCGAACGGATCGACGAGGCCACCACATGGGTCCAGTCCGGAATCCGGATGGCAGGGACATTCCCCGGATTCCTCGGCTCCGGCTGGGTGCGCGCCGGTGCGGCATCCGACACCTGGCACATGCTCTACCGGTTCACCGACGAGTCGACGCTCGACGCATGGGAGGGCTCATCGCAGCGTGTCGGCTGGCTCGACGAGGGTCGCGAGTTCATGGAACAGTCTCGGGTCGAGAAACGGACAGGGATCGAGGGCTGGTTCGACGCCCCATCGGGGCAACAGGCGGATAATGCCGGCCTTCCTGCAACGCCGCCTCGCTGGAAGCAGGCCGCGAGCATCTGGCTCGGCTTCTTCCCCGTCAACCTGGCGTTCACCCTGCTCGTCACGACCTTCGTTCCCGGCTGGGAGCAGCTCGGTGTGTTCTGGCACGTGCTCATCTCGACACTCACGCTCGCTCCGATCATGACGTTCTGGGTGCTCCCGTTCGTCACCCGTCTGATCAGGGGCTGGCTGTATGCCGGCCCGCAACGACTGGCTGTTCCCGAACTCAGTCCTCGATGAGGCGTTTGCCGAGGACGACCACGTCATCAGCGGTGTAGCCGAGCGAGTGATAGAACGCCACCACGTCGTCGTTCGTCGACCGCACCATGAGCATGATCTTGGGGCATCCGCGCTCCACCAGCAGGCGCTCGGCCTCGACCATGAGTGCCCGCCCGGCACCTGCTCCCCTGAGCCCGGGCTGCACGGCCAGGTAGTAGACCCAGCCGCGGTGGCCGTCGAAGCCGACCATGGCGGTTGCCGTCACCCCGGCATCCGTCTCCCCGACGAGGAACAGCTCCGGCTGGGTGGTCAGTTTCCTGTCGATGTCCGCGTACGGATCATTCCACGGCCGGGTGAGGCCACACTGATGCCAGAGCGCGACGACGGCTTCGGTGTCGTCGGTCTGGTCGTTCCTGGTGAACGGGCGAATGCGCATCCGTTCATTCTGGCGTTAACGACGAAGCGGCGGACCGGACCTGGAGGTCCGATCCGCCGCCTGGCGTTTCGCAGCTGTTATCGCGTGAGCTTCGCGTTGGTCATCCGACCGGCGAGCTCTTCGATGATCTCGTCACCGGGACGGGCGTTGACGTAGTCGGCTTCGATCTCGGCGCGGCCGAGGAGGTCGGTCATCCGGCGCTGGCGTGCCTTCGGGATGATCGTCACGACGGTTCCGACCTTGCCGGCCCGGCCGGTGCGGCCCGAACGGTGGAGGTAGGTCTTGTACTCGTCCGGCGCGTCTGCCTGGATGACCAGGGTGATGTCGTCGACGTGGATGCCACGGGCGGCGACGTCCGTCGCGACCAGCACGTTGACTCTCCCGGAGGTGAGCTGCGCGAGGTTGCGGGTACGGCGGGCCTGGTTGAGGTCACCATGAAGCGACACAGCGCGGATGCCTGCATCCTCCAGCTGGTCAGCGAGACGCTCGGCGTATGCACGGGTGCGCGAGAAGATCAGGGTCTTCTCGTTGCGGTTGGCGAGTTCCTCGATGAGGCGGTCCTTGTCGCGGTGCTCGACCACGAGGACGCGGTGGTCGATCGTCGCGGAGGCCTGGTCTTCACCGGCGACCTCGTGGACGGACGGCTTGGGCAGGAACTCCTTGACGAGCGAGGCAACACCCTTGTCGAGCGTGGCCGAGAAGAGCAGCTTCTGTCCGCCGGGGGCGGTCAGGCGCAGGATCCGCTGGACCGGCTCGAGGAAGCCGAGGTCGCACATGTGGTCGGCCTCGTCGAGGACCGTGACGGTGACCTCGGAGAGGTCGAGACGACCCTGCTCGATGAGGTCCTCGATGCGGCCGGGGGTTCCGACGATGATGTCGACGCCGCGCTGAAGCGCACCGACCTGGCGACCCTGCGGCACGCCGCCGTAGATCTGGGTGGTGAACAGGCCGACGCTGCGTGCGATCGGCTGCACGGTGCGGTCGATTTGCAGGGCGAGCTCACGGGTCGGCGCGAGGATGAGGGCACGGGGCTTGCGGCCCATGGCGCGCTTCTTGCCTCCGCCGTTCTCCATCAGCTTCTCGACGAGCGGGGCACCGAAGGCGATGGTCTTGCCTGAGCCGGTGCGGCCACGGCCGAGAACGTCGCGACCGGCGATGACGTCGGGGATGGTCGCTGCCTGGATCGGGAAGGGGCTCGCAGCTCCGAGCTCCGCGAGAGCGGCGACGATGTTGCCGCCGAGGCCGAGGTCGGAGAAGGTCACGCCTTCGACGTCGGTTGCCAGCGTGGCCTGGGCCTCGAGGCGCTCGAGCACGACGTCGTCCTCGGGCGTGAAGTTGCCCTTGGCGTCGCGGTTCGGGTAGAAGTTCTTCTCTGCTCCGGCGTCACGACGAGGACGGTCGTTGCCGAAGTCCTTGCGGGGACCGCGGTCGTCACGGTTGTACGAGCCGCGCTCGGGGCGGTCGCCGTACGAACGCTGCTGGCGGTCGTCGCGGTTGTACGCAGGACGCTCGGTCCGCTCGCCACGGTTGTATGCGGGACGCTCAGTCCGGTTCTCACCACGGTTGTACGCGGGACGCTCAGTCCGCTCGCCACGATTCTCACCGCGGTTATACGCAGGACGCTCGGTCCGGTTCTCACCACGGTTGTACGCAGGACGCTCAGTCCGCTCGCCACGATTCTCACCGCGGTTATAGGCAGGACGCTCGGTCCGGTTCTCACCACGGTTGTACGCGGGACGCTCAGTCCGGTTCTCACCACGGTTGTACGCGGGACGCTCGGTCCGGTTCTCACCACGGTTGTACGCGGGACGCTCAGTCCGCTCACCACGGTTCTCACCACGGTTGTACGCAGGACGCTCGTTGGTGCGGGGAGCCCGCTCGCCTCGGGTATACGTCGGGCGCTCGCTGCTGCGCGGCGCCTGGGCGTCACGGTCGTAGCGCTCGTCTCGAGGGGCGCGCTGTTCGCGCGGCTCGTCAGAGTGACGGCGGGCGGCACGCTCGTCGGCATTCCAGCGGGCCTTCTTGGGTGCGTCGCCATCGGCTGCGCGGTAGCCGCGGTGGCCGGGGCTGCGGCTCCCTGTGGTCGAGCCTGCCGGGCCGCCGCTCTTACGGGCGTAGCCGGGGTCGAAGTTCTTGGCGGGTCGCCCGCCGGCCGGTTTGTTGTTCTTGGGCATAGTACTTTCCGGGTTTGTGTTCATGCATGAATCGCAAGCGCGCGCAGCAGAAACTGCGGCATTCTCATACCCGAGCAGTCGATGGCCGGGACCGTTTCACATCGTGTGAGTACGAACGCGTGATCGCGTCGTACAACCGGCCCACCAGACTTACAAAACCCTTCCGCGGTACATCCCGCGGTGTCCAGAGCCGACCCCGCAACATTACCGGAATCATGGCGCCGTGTCACGCACGAATTCAATAAAGAGGCGTGTGATCACATATTCGCGGCAAATCCCCAGATAGCGCGTTCCTCGGAGTACTATTCGGTTACACCCGCCTAACCCGGCGGCGAACCCGAGTCCCGGGCTCGGGACGAACCGAACAAATGGAGGTGGAGCCTTGAGCTTCCTCGCGTTTCTTCTACTCGGTCTGATCGCTGGTGCGATCGCAAAGGCCATCCTTCCTGGAAAACAGGGCGGTGGCTGGTTCATCACGCTGCTTCTCGGCGTTGTTGGCGCACTCCTGGGCGGCTGGCTTGGCGGGCTGCTCTTCGGTGTCGACCTGCAGGAGTTCTGGAGCATCCAGACCTGGCTCGTCGCCATCGTGGGGTCCATCGTCGTCCTGCTCCTCTACGGATTGTTCACTCGTAACTCGCGCAAGGCCGCATAACCTCGGCTCGCGGATCTTCGGATGCCTCCTCGCCACCCGGCGGGGAGGCATCCGTCGTTGAGGCGGCCTCCCCTACATGTGAATGGCCTCCGAACCCCGGCGAGATGTTGAGATCGCCGACGAGGTGGGGAAGGGTGGGACACTTCTATTCGCCTACGGAAGGAAGAGCATGCTCACCCTCACCGAAAACGCAAGCACCATCGTCAAGACCATCACCGTGCAGACGACCGGCACGGAACAAGGCGGGCTCCGCATCACCAGCCCCGCAGCCGAAAGCGCAGACCTCTCGGTCGCCGTCGCCGGCGCTCCGGAACCGCAGGACGCCGTCGTCGAGGTCGCAGGCGCACGGGTGTTCCTCGAGGAGAACGCCGCAGCCGTTCTCGCAGACAAGATCCTCGACGCCGAAGTGGACGAGGCGGGCGCTGTCCGATTCGCGATCGGCGAGCAGACCCCCGCATAGAGAGTTAAACCTCTCGTAACCGCGGCGAAACAGATCCACGGTTGACTGGCGTCATGACAAGCGCACGCCAGACCGACACCAGTGAACCCGGCCTCGTGACGGTCTCCGTGGAGAGCCCACGCCAGGACGAGGTTCTCGCGCTTCTCAGCCTCGGCACGGCTTTCGCCCAATCGCTGTATCCCCCGGAGAGCAACTTCCTCCTGGATGTCGACGAACTCGAACGCCCTGGCGTCTCGGTCTACGTCGCCAGGGACCAGGGCGGTCACGCCATCGGCATGGCCGCCCTCGTCCCGTGGGGCATGGCGGTCACCGAACTCAAGCGGATGTTCGTCCATCCGGACGCTCGCGGTCGCGGAGTCGGTTCCCGCCTGCTCGACACGATGGAGTCGGATGCCAGGGCGGCCGGCCTCCGGCAGATCGTGCTCGAAACCGGCACGCTCCACGCGGCGGCCCAGGCACTCTACACGCGGTGCGGCTACTCGCCGATCCCGCAGTTCGGTCAGTACATCGGCGAGAAGCACAGCTACTGCATGGCCAAGATGCTCTCGCACTGACCGCCCGATGTCGTCCTCTGGTCTGACCCCGACGATACCTGCGGTGGACGCCAGGATGCCGCCCGTTCCCTAGCGTCGAGATCGTGCCGCAATTCTGCGTGCCGCGATCGAACGGACGCCATGGACTTCCTCTCCGACGCCCTGCTCGCCACGGTTACCTCGCCATGGGTCTACGCGGTCGTGTTCCTGGCGGTCGTCATCGACGGCTTCTTCCCGCCGGTCCCGAGCGAGACCGTCGTGGTCGCCGCCGCGGCCATCGCCGTGTCGGCGGGGTCGCCGAATCTGCTGCTGATCATCCTGGTCGCCGCTCTCGGCGCCGCACTGGGCGATAACATCGCCTACCTCATCGGGCGGAGCATCGGCATCGAGCGTTTCCGCTGGATGAGGCATCCGCGAACCGCGAGGGCATTCGGCGCCGCCGCAAGCGGCATCCGCCGTCGCCCGGCTGCGCTCATCCTGACCGCCAGGTACATCCCGGTCGGTCGGATCGCCGTCAACATGACCGCAGGGGCCACGAGCTTCCCACACCGCAGGTTCTTGCCGCTCACCGTTCTCGCCGGAGCGTCGTGGGCGGTCTATTCCGTCTCGATCGGGATGCTCGCCGGGCACTGGGTCAAGGACCAGCCGCTCCTCGGTGCGGCCATCGGCATCGTCATCGCGGTCGCCCTGGGTCTCGCCATCGATCGCGCGACGCAGGCCGTGTCCCGGCGGCGTTCTCAGGCACGCCCACGGATGCGCCGCGACAGCTCGCCGGCCGTGGACGAGACCTCGTCCACCAGGCCGGCCGGGGCCGTGCCCGTCGGGAACGTCACGGCCACTGCGGCCGCAGGCCAACCGACGTGGTCGGTGACGGCGACGGCGACGGATGCCATCCCCGTCGTGACTTCGCCATCCTCGGTGGCAAAGCCCCCTGACGTCACAGTGTCGAGCAGGACACGGAGTTCGCGGTAGCGCGCAGGACCGATGCCCGTGCGATCGACGAAAGCGGCTGCATCCGGGAACAGGGCACGTACCTGCTCCTTCGGCAGATGCGCCAGCATCGCCCGACCGGATGCCGTGAGGTGCGCCGGCAGCCGGACGCCGACGTCTGTGACGAGGTGCGGCCGACGCGGCGCTCGCTCTTCGACGATATACAACACGTCCCGGCCGTGCATGACCGCGAGGTGTGCACTCTCACCGACGCGGTCGACGAGGTCGGCGAGGAGGGGATGGCCGAGCCGGCTCAGCGGTTGCTGCCTCGCGAATCCGCCGGAGAGCTCGAATGCGGCGACGCCGAGCCCGTAGCGCCTCGCTTCGGGCAGGTGCATGACGAAGCCCCGTTCCTGGAGCACGGCGAGCAGGTGGTAGACGGTCGATCTCGGGAGCTCGAGTGCCGCGGCGATCGTCGCGGCGGCCACCGGCCCCCGCTGGGAGGCGAGATGCGTGAGTATCCGGAGCGTCGCATCGGCTGCGGGAACTTTGGAGTCGGCCATGCCTGCCTCTCGGGTGATGTTCACAACTGCGGAGATCGTCTCCGAATCGTCGTCGCGAGCGACCGCATGCACCGAATCGCGGAGATTCTCCGCGGTTCGGGACAGCGCCCTGTCTGGGATTCCGGACGGATCCGAGTGTACGGCCGTTGCCGTCCGGCTGTGCGGATGGTCGACTCGACCTATGAACACCACAGCTCCCCCTTCTGTCATCTCGGCGGGTGTCGTGACCGTCGGCCGTGCCGGCGTGACCTTCGACGACATCGTCGCCGTCGCCCGCTTCGACGCCCGGATCGAGCTCGACCCCACGGCATTGGACGAGGTTCGCGCGACCCGGCGGATCATCGACGACCTCGCCTCAGACACCGCGGGGCACTACGGCATCTCGACCGGTTTCGGCGCCCTCGCCACGACCTTCATCGACTCCGACCGGCGCAGCCAACTGCAGCAGAGCCTGATCCGCTCCCACGCCGCTGGTTCGGGCCCGGAGGTGGAGCGTGAAGTCGTCCGTGCACTGATGCTGCTGCGGCTCTCCACCCTGATGACCGGGCGCACAGGGGTCCGTTCTCAGACCGCCGAGGCCTACGCCAGGATGCTCGACGCCGGGATCACCCCCATCGTGCGCGAGTACGGGTCGCTCGGCTGCTCGGGCGACCTCGCACCGCTCGCGCACTGCGCCCTCGCCGTCATGGGGGAAGGCGACGTTCGCGATGCGACGGGCGCTGCGCTGCCGGCTGCGGACGCCCTCCGCGCGGCCGGTCTCGAACCCGTCCACCTCGCCGAGAAGGAGGGCCTCGCCCTCATCAACGGCACAGACGGGATGCTCGGGATGCTCGTCCTCGCGTTGACCGACCTGCGGATGCTCCTCGCGACGGCTGATGTCGCCGCAGCCATGAGCGTCGAAGCGCTCCTCGGGACGGATGCCGTCTTCGCGGCCGACCTCCATGCCCTGCGTCCGCAGCTGGGCCAGGCCGACTCCGCCGCCAACCTGCGGGCCCTCCTGTCGGGTTCCGCCATCACCGCGTCGCACGCCGGCCCCGAGTGCACGTCGGTCCAGGACGCCTACTCGCTCCGGTGCAGCCCACAGGTGCACGGCGCAGCGCGCGACACCGCCGACCATGCCGGCCGCGTGGCAGGCCGGGAACTGGCGAGCGCCATCGACAATCCCGTCGTCACCATCGACGGTCGCGTCGAGTCGAACGGAAACTTCCACGGTGCACCGATCGGGTATGTGCTCGACTTCCTGGCGATCGCCGCCGCCGACGTCGCCTCGATGTCCGAACGTCGGACGGACCGGCATCTCGACGTCTCACGCAACAAGGGGCTCCCCCCGTTCCTCGCCTCAGAGGTCGGCGTCGACTCGGGTCTGATGATCGCCCAGTACACGGCGGCCGGAATCGTGTCCGAGCTGAAGCGCCTCGCCGCGCCCGCGTCGGTCGACTCCATTCCGTCCTCCGCCATGCAGGAGGACCACGTGTCGATGGGCTGGGCCGCTGCGCGCAAACTGCGGAAGTCCATCGACGGGCTCGCGCGCGTGCTCGGCATCGAGATCCTCACCGCCGCGCGGTCTCTCGACCTGCGCGCCCCTCTGCGGCCCGCTCCGGCCACTGGCGCAGTGCATGCTCTCGTGCGCACCGTCGCGGACGGCCCAGGCCCAGACCGGTACCTCTCGCCAGAGATCGAGGCCGTGTACGAACTCGTGCGCTCCGGCGCGATCGCGGATGCCGCGGCATCCGTCACGAAAGGACTGAACTGACCATGAGCGAGCCACGCCCCGTCCGTGCCGCCCGCGGCACCACCCTCACTGCGAAGAGCTGGCAGACCGAGGGCCCCCTGCGCATGCTCATGAACAACCTCGACCCCGACGTGGCCGAACGCCCGGACGACCTCGTCGTGTACGGCGGCACGGGCAAGGCGGCGCGCAACTGGGAGTCGTTCGACGCCATCGTGCGCACCCTCGAGTCGCTCGAGTCTGACGAGACCCTCCTCGTGCAGTCCGGAAAACCGGTCGGGGTGTTCCGCACCCACGAATGGGCTCCCCGGGTGCTCATCGCCAACTCGAACCTCGTCGGAGACTGGGCCACCTGGCCCGAATTCCGCCGGCTCGAGTCGCTCGGGCTCACCATGTACGGGCAGATGACCGCCGGCTCGTGGATCTACATCGGCACGCAGGGCATCCTGCAGGGGACCTACGAGACGTTTGCGGCCGTGGCGGCGAAGCGGTTCGGCGGGACCCTCGCCGGAACGCTCACCCTCACCGGTGGCGCAGGCGGAATGGGCGGAGCCCAGCCGCTCGCCGTGACGATGAACGACGGCGTCGTGCTCATTGTCGACGTCGACGCCACGCGGTTGCAGCGCCGCGTCGACCACGGGTACCTCGACGAGCTCTCCCCCTCGCTCGACGCCGCGCTCGAGAGGGTGCTCGCCGCGAAGGCCGACAGGCGGGCGTTGTCCGTCGGCGTCGTCGGCAATGCGGCGACGGTGTTCGCCGACCTGCTCGCGCGAGGCGTCGCCATCGACATCGTCACAGACCAGACCAGCGCACACGATCCACTCTCTTATCTGCCGGAGGGCGTGTCCGTCGATGACTGGCACGAGCTCGCGAGGCTGGACCCGGAGGGGTTCACACATCGTGCTCGCGCGTCGATGGCGAAGCAGGTGGATGCCATGGTCGGCTTCCAGGACGCCGGTGCCGAGGTCTTCGACTATGGCAACTCCATCCGCGCCGAGGCGCAGCTCGGCGGCTGCGAGCGGGCCTTCGACTTCCCCGGTTTCGTGCCTGCATACATCCGCCCCCTGTTCGCCGAGGGCAAGGGGCCGTTCCGGTGGGCAGCACTCTCCGGAGACCCGGCCGACATCGCGGCGACCGATCGCGCGATCCTCGAACTGTTCCCCGATGACGAGCACCTGCACCGGTGGATCACCAAAGCACAGGACAAGGTGCAGTTCGAGGGGCTGCCGGCCCGGATCTGCTGGCTCGGCTACCAGGAACGGCACCTGGCAGGCCTGAGGTTCAACGAGATGGTCGCGTCTGGCGAACTCAGTGCACCCCTCGTGATCGGCCGCGACCACCTCGACTCCGGATCGGTTGCCTCCCCGTACCGCGAGACGGAGGGCATGGCTGACGGATCGGATGCCATCGCCGACTGGCCCCTGCTGAATGCGCTGCTCAATACCGCCTCAGGGGCCACCTGGGTGTCGATCCACCACGGAGGCGGCGTCGGCATCGGCCGTTCGATCCACGCCGGGCAGGTGATCGTCGCCGACGGCACCCCGCTCGCCGCCGAGAAGATCGCCCGCGTGCTCGTCAACGACCCGGGCACAGGGGTCATGCGCCACGTCGACGCCGGATACGACCGTGCGGCCGAGGTCGCCCGCGAACGCGGCCTGCGTGTGCCGATGCTGGAATCCTGATGTCCCACCTGATCACGAACATCGGCCAGCTCGTCACCAACGACCCAACCCGTGACACACTGCTCGGCATCGTGGACGACGCGGCCGTCGTGATCGACAACGGTCGCATCGCGTGGGTGGGACGAGCCGCACAGGCACCCGCAGCAGACAGCGCGACGGATGCCGGCGGCTCCGCCGTACTCCCCGGTTACGTCGACAGCCACTCCCACCTCGTGTTCGGCGGCGACCGGGCGGCCGAATTCGAGTCCAGGATGACCGGCCGGCCGTACTCGGCCGGCGGCATCCGCAGCACGGTGGGCGCGACGAGGACGGCAACGGACAACGAACTCCGGTCCCGCCTGGCCGGTTTCATCGACGAGCTGCTCGCACAGGGCACGACGACGGTGGAGATCAAGAGCGGTTACGGGCTCAGCGTCGCCGATGAGGAACGCCTCGTCCGGCTCGCCGCCGAGGTGACGCCTGAGGTGACTTTCCTCGGCGCCCATGTCGTGCCGGCGGAGTTCAGCGGCAGGGGCGACGACTACGTCGACCTCGTCACGGGCGCCATGCTCGACGCGTGTCTTCCTCATGCGCGCTGGGTGGACGTGTTCTGTGAGACCGGCGCGTTCACCGTCGAACAGTCGCGGCGCGTCCTCGAGGCGGGAGCGGCACGCGGGCTCGGCATCCGTCTCCACGCGAACCAGCTCGGAGCGGGCGACGGTGTTCGGCTGGCCGTCGAGCTCGGGGCGGCGAGCGTCGATCACTGCACCGTGCTCAGCGACGACGACGTGGCCGCACTCGCGGCATCCGACACCGTCTGCACCCTCCTGCCGGGAGTCGAATTCTCGACCAGGCAGCCGTATCCGGATGCTCGGCGACTGATCGACGCCGGCGTCACCGTTGCCCTGGCCAGCGACTGCAACCCGGGGTCGAGCTTCACCTCGTCGATGGCGTTCTGCATCGCCGTCGCCGTGCGCGACATGGGGATGACACCTGCGGAGGCCGTATGGGCTGCGACGGCCGGAGGGGCAGCAGCGCTACGGCGCACCGACGTCGGCCGGATCGTCGCCGGCGCGCGGGCCGATCTTCTCCAGCTGCGCGCCCCAGGCATCGTGCACCTCGCGTACCGGCCCGGTGTCCCGCTCGTCGACCGGGTGTGGAAGGACGGCGCGCTCGTCGTCGGCTGAGCGGTGCAACAGGCAGGGCCGACGACTCGCGCGGGCGGTTCGGCCCCGCGCGGGTGAAAAAACACCCGCGCGACGCCGGAAGACCCGCGCGGCGGTCAGCGCGACGCGAGGCCGGCAGCGACCTCGAGCACACAGAGCGCGGCAAGGCGCACGGTGCGCCCGTCAGGGGCGTCTGTGAGCGCGTCGATCTCGGTGATGTCCACCGAACGGACCCGGCGGTCGGACCCTGCGGCCCGCGCCGCTGCCCGCAACTCGTGGGCGGCGATCCCGCCGGGGACGGACGCAGGGCACGCCGGCGCGACAGAGCGATCGCACACGTCGACGTCAAGGTCGACGTGGATCGGGCCTCCGTCAGCCCCCGCGATCTCGAACGCCTCAGCCATGACGTCCGCCATCGGCCTGGCGTGGAGGGCGTCGCGCGGGATCACGGTGATCCCGAGTTCCCGCGCACGTTCGGTGTAGCCCTTCGAGTTGGCGAAGTCCGCGATCCCGATCTGAACGATGCGGCGTCCGTCGAGTCCTGCCTCCACGAGGCGGCGCACCGGGGAACCGTTCGAGATACCGTCCCTGAGGTCGTGGTGGGCGTCGAGGGTGACCAGCCCGGCCTGTGGAAGCTCGCTGCCCCACGCGCCGAGCGCAGCAGGCACCGTCGCGGCGTTGTCTCCACCCAGCGCGACGGTCACTCTCGAGCGCCGAACGGCATCCGCCATGAGCGCTTTGGCGACCGGTTCGCCGTCTGGCCCGTCCGGTTCGACGGCGTCGCCGAAATCGGCGAAGACGAGGTCGTCGAGGTTGCGGCCGTCGAGGGAGGCCGCGAACGGTGCGAACCGTCGAAGCGCCGTCCGCACCGCTGCGGGCGTGGCATGTGCCGACGTCGGCGAGAGCGACGTGCGCCAGGTGGGGATGCCGACGAGAGCGAGGTCGATCGGCCCGGCGACGTCCGATGGCCAGTCCCCTGCGCGGGGCCAGAGCGGATCCTGGGCGAGCGGGGATGTCGACATGGGGGAACGTTAGCAAGCGCGCTGCCAGGAGCGACAGCATCCGGTCGCCGAACCGTCTGCGATCCCGGACACAGCTGGCGGGCCACAGGCTGGAAACCCGGACAGAAACGACGCGGACCTGCCGATCGAATGCTGTGCCGCGCGTGATCCGAGGCTCTATGCTCGCGACCATGGATGCAACGGTGCGGTCGGTGGATCGAAGGACCCTCGTCAGATACGCGATCGGTTCGTTGGGGACGGGCGGCTTCGCCACGCTGCCGGGGCTCGTTCTCGTCTACTACCTCACCGACACCCTCGGGATCGCGGCACTCGCGGCCGGACTCCTGGTCACCCTGGCGAAGATCTGGGATGTGATCATCGACCCGGTCATCGGCAGCCGCAGCGACCACAGTCTTGCGACGACCGGCTCCAGGCGACGGTTCATGCTGATCGGCGGGTTGACGCTACCCGTGTTCTTCGTGCTGACCTTCGCGGTGCCGCCTGCACTGCACTCGTGGGGCTCGGGCGCCTGGGTGCTTCTCGCGTTCCTCGCCTGCGCGACCGCGTTCAGCCTGTTCCAGGTGCCGTACATCGCCCTGCCCGCTGAGCTCACCGCAGGTTACAACGACAGGACCAGGCTGCTCACCTGGCGGGTCGTCGTGCTCACGCTCGCCATCCTGCTGTTCGGTGCAGGCGGGCCGCTGCTGCGCGGCCTCGCAGATGACCCCAGACTCGGCTATCTGCTGATGGCGGTCGTGGCTGGCCTCGTCATCGGAGCAGGGATGCTCGTCTCAGCAACCATCGCCCCGCGAGACAAGCCGATCGCCCGGCGAGCGCCCGCCGCCTCCCCCGCAGCAGGCTACCGGGCTGGCCTCAGCGTCCTCAGGCGCAGTGCGCCGTTCCGGGCGCTCCTCCTCACCTTCCTGTTGCAGGGACTCGCCACAGGAATGATGCTCGCTGGTGCCCAGTACGTGGCGACCTGGGTGCTGCGGTCGGAAGGTGCGGTCACCTTGCTGTTCCTCGCCCTCATCGCCCCGGCACTCGTGCTCGCTCCGGCCTGGGGACGCTTCGCCGGGCGGGTCGGCAAGGAACGCGCGTTCCTTCTCGCCAGCGTCATGTTCGCGGTCGCTGCACTCTCCCTGCTCGGCCTTCTCTGGGTTCCCGGTGCCTGGGTGTACGTGCCAGTCGCCATCGCCGGCGGAGCGTACGCCGGAATGCAGGCACTCCCCATGGCCATGCTGCCCGACGTCATCTCGCACGACGCCCGCACGAACGGCGAGGGTCACGCGGGGATATTCGGCGGGGTGTGGACGGCGGGAGAGACCACAGGGATGGCGCTCGGTGCGACAGCCCTCACGGTGGTCCTGGCCCTGACCGGCTATACGGAACGCATCGCAGGCCAGACCGTCGAACAGTCACCGATCGCCGTCGCCGGCATCGTCCTCAGCTTCAGCGTCGTCCCCGCCGTGCTCATGATCGTGAGCCTCTTCACCCTCCGGGGCTACCACCTCAGGAAGGTCGACATCGACATCCCCCGCCAGCCAGGCATCAACCGGAAGGCCACCGCGTGACATCCGCCCTCACCGACACATCCCGCGACATCCTCGGCCGGTTGTCGGCCCTGCGGCAGGCGGATGCCCCCACGCACGGCGGCCGAGTGCTGTCCTACGTGTACGACTCCGGACTGGCGGAGCTCGATGAACTCGCCGCCGAAGCGATCCGCATCATGCAGCCCGTCAACGGTCTCGACCCGACGACCTTCCCGTCCGTGGCCGCGATGGAACGCGACATCGTCCGTTTCGCCCGTCGGATGCTGCACGGCGACGACGACGTGGTCGGCACCGTGACCTCCGGTGGCACCGAGAGCTGCCTGCTCGCCGTGAAGACGGCTCGGGATGTCTGGCGCTCGGCCGGCGGGACCGGCACGCCGCGCATGGTCGCACCTGTCACGGTTCACGCTGCGTTCTCGAAGGCTGCCCACTACTTCGGTGTCGAGCTCGATCTCGTTCCCGTCGACGCGGACGGACAGGTCGACGCAGGACTCATGACAGAGCGCTTCGCCGCAGACGTGGCCCTCGTCGTGGTCTCCGCTCCCGCGTATCCGCACGCGTCCCTCGACCCGGTGGCGGCAGTCGCAGCCGCGGCATCCGAAGCTGGAATCGCCTGTCACGTGGATGCCTGCATCGGCGGGTGGGTGCTTCCGTGGTGGGGTCCTCTTGGGCCATGGGACTTCGCCGTGCCCGGTGTGACGAGCATCTCGGCCGACCTGCACAAGTTCGGCTACGCGCCGAAGGGAGCATCCGTGCTCCTCCAGCGCGGCCGCGACCGCCAGCGTTCCCAGTACTTCGCCACCCGCCGCTGGCCCGGATACCCGGTAGTGAACGCCACCATGCTCGGCTCGAAGTCTGCCGGAGCGCTTGCCGCTGCATGGGCGATCGTCGAACGGCTGGGCGAGTCAGGGTTCGCCGAGCTCGCC
This sequence comes from Mycetocola sp. Y719, assembly GCF_056713205.1. Taxonomy (NCBI): domain Bacteria; kingdom Bacillati; phylum Actinomycetota; class Actinomycetes; order Micrococcales; family Microbacteriaceae; genus Mycetocola; species Mycetocola sp. Y719. The sequence continues at coordinate 90,013 of NZ_JBWYGY010000004.1, forward strand.
GCATCCTGTCGGCGGTCGACGGATGCCGTCGTCGCAGCGATCGGCGCCATCGACGGACTCCGTGTGGTCGGCGACCCGGTCGGACCGCTGTGCGCCGTCGCGACGGACGATTCGGTACCGGCCGAGCGCCGCGTCGACCCGCACCACTGGGCGGACCGGGTGCGCGGGCACGGCTGGCTGCTGCAGATGCAGCCGGGCCTCGCGCAGCAGGACGGAGTGCCGCTGCCGCACACCACCCACCTCACGATCACGCCGGTCACCGAGTCCGTGCTCCCTGCGCTGCTCGCCGCCCTCGAGGCGGGTGCAGATGAGGTCCGCGGGGTTCCGGCCGCAACAGCCACCCAGGTCGTCGCCGCGCTCCCCGGCGGGTTCGCGGAAGCGGTCTCCGGGCTCGCTGACCGCACCGATCCGCTCACGTCCGCTGAGGCATCCGCCCTGCTGGCCGGGCTCGGGATCGGCTCCGGAGGATCGGTGCTGCCCGAGCAGATGGCTCCGCTGCTCGCGCTGATCGAGTCGCTGCCCGCTCCGCTGACCGAGCGCCTGTTGATCGAGCTGCTGGCCGGGCTCGTCGACCCGTAGCCGTCACGTACTCACCTGTTCCGGACGCACTCACCAGGTACGCCGGGTGAGTGCGTCCGGAACGGGTGAGTGGACCGTGGAACGGGTGGCGACACCGGAACGGATGCTGTCGCTAGGCCTCGACCGCGGCGTCCCGCGCCGCCCGGCGGGCGAGTCTGCGCTCGCGGGCGCCCTCGACGAGGTTGTACAGCGTCGGAAGCACGATCAGGGTGAGGAAGGTCGACGACACGAGTCCGCCGATCACGACGATCGCGAGCGGCTGCGAGATGAACCCGCCACTTCCTGTGAGCCCGACGGCCATCGGCACGAGCGCGAAGATCGTGGCGAGCGCGGTCATGAGGATCGGGCGGAGCCTGCGACTCGACCCGTGCCTCACCGCCTCGACGACGCTCATGCCGCGGTCGCGGTACTGGTTGACGAGGTCGACGAGCACGATGGCGTTCGTCACGACGATGCCGATGAGCATCAGCACACCGATGAGGGATGCCACACCGAGCGGGACGCCCGTGATCACCTGCAGCCCGATCGCACCCGTCGCCGCGAACGGGATGGACACGAGGAGGAGCAGAGGCTGACGGAGCGACCTGAAGGTCGCCACCATCACGACGTAGACGATGAGGATGGCGGCGAGCATGGCCAGTCCGAGCTGCTGGAACGCCGTGGACTGGTCGGCAGTGACGCCGCCCAGGCTCGCGGTCGCTCCGCCAGGTAGGTCGAGCGAGGCGACGGCCTCTGACACCTCGGCGCTTGCGGTGCCGATGTTGTCGCTGGACGGCGTGATCGACACGGTGGCCGAACGCTGGCCGCGGACGGTGGTGATCGACGACGGGCCGTCGACCTCGCTGACCGTGGCGAGCGAGTCCAGACGGACCGGTCCGAGCACGGTGGGCACGGTGAGCGCCGCGAGTTCGGCGATCGTCGTCGGCGGGGTCTCGGCGGCGATGTAGATCGTCACCGTGGTCTCGTCGATGACGATCGTGCCCGCTGTGGCCGGCTGCATGGCCGCGGACACGAGGCTTCCGAGGGCGACCTCGGAGTAGCCAGCCTCAGCGGCGTCCAGCCTGTCGACCTCGACCGCGATGTACGGCCGCGACTCGCTGAGGTTGTTGGTGACCTGGCGCATGCTCCCGAGGTCCTCTGCGGCCTCTGTCACGGCATCCGTCGCCTCGCGCAGGATCTCCTGCGTCGGTGCGGTGATGTCGATGTCGATGTCGCTCGACGCTCCGAAGCCTCCGGCAGAGGCGACCTCGATCTCGCCTGCGCCTTCGATGTCGGCGAGTTCGGTGCGCACCTCCGCCTGCAGGGCTTCCTGGTCGGCGTTCTCATCGGTCGTGATCGAGTAGGTGATGCTCCCTGAACCGCCACCGACGAAGGCGTCACGCAGCGCGCTGCCAGACGATCCGATGGACAGCTGGACGATCTCGATGCCGTCGATGTCGCGGAGGACATCCTCCACCTGCGTTGCTGCGGCATCCTGGGCTTCGAGGCTGGTGCCGACCGGGAGCTTCTGTGACACGGTGAGCGTGTTCTGCCCGGAGTCGCCGAGGAAGTTGGTCTTCATGAACGGCACGAGCGCGACCGTGCCCGCGAGCACGAGAACGGCGAGCAGGATCGTCACGACGGAGTGCTTGAGGGTCCAGTTGATGACCGGGAGGTAGCCCTTCTGCAGCCGGGTGGGGTGCTCGAGCTCATCCTCGTCCTCCATGCCCGTCTTGCGCGCCCGCCTGGTGCCCGGTGCGGCGACCGCCGCGACGACGGGGGCTTCGGCGGGGGCGGCAGCCGGCTCGGCGGGAGCCTGATCCGCGACGAGCACAGCGGCCTCAGCGCGCTCAGGACGCTCGGGGGCGACCAGGTACTTCGCGTCGACGATCGCAGGGGATGCCGAGACGCCAGCTGGCAGTGTGCGTTCAGGAACCGGGATGCTCTCCGGTTCGTCGGCGACGTCGACCGGCGTCGCAGCGGCAGCCCGTGCGGCAGCGGCATCAGCCCTAGCCGCCTTCCTGGCGTCTGCTCGGGACACCTTCGCCGGGCGTACATCCGCCGGGCGTACATCCGCCGGAGCCGTCGCTGCCTTTGCCGCCTTGGCTCGGAGGAACCAGTACGCCAGCACGGGGACGATCGTCAGCGAGACGAAGAGGGAGGCGACCAGCGCGATCGTCACGGTGAGCGCGAACGGCCGGAACAGCTCGCCGGTCATGTCGCCGACGAAGGCCAGCGGCAGGAACACGGCCACAGTGGTGATCGTGGATGCGGTGATCGCCCCGGCGACCTCACGCACAGCGGTGATGATGGAGAAGGCGCGCCCGTCCGGGCTCCTGTCACGGGCCGCGGTCATGTGCCGCTTGATGTTCTCGATGACGACGATGGAGTCGTCGACGACCCGGCCGATCGCGATGGTGAGCGCGCCGAGGGTGAGGATGTTGAGCGTGTACCCGGTCGCCTGCAGCCCGATGAACGTGATGAGCACCGATGTCGGGATCGAGATGGCCGTCACGAGGGTGGCGCGGATGTCGAGCAGGAAGATCAGGATGATGAGCACGGCGAACGCGAGGCCGAGCAGCCCCTCTGTGGCGAGCGACTCGATCGATTCCTCGATGTACGGAGCCTGGTCGAAGACGACCACCAGCTCGACGTCGGAACCGAGGGCCTCTTCGAGGTCCGGGATGAGCGCGCGGACGCCGTTCGAGACCTCCACGGTGTTCGCGGCAGGAAGCTTGGTCACGGCGATGGTCAGTGCCGGCTCGCCGTTGACGCGGGAGATGCTCGTCACCGGGTTGTCGGTCAACGCGACGGCTGCCACGTCGCCGATGACGACGACCTCGCCCGGTTCCGTCTGTCCGACGAGGGGCAGCGCGGCGATGTCGTCGACCGAACCGAGTTTGGATCCCGTCTGCACGGCGAAGGTGCTGTCGTCCTCGGTGATCTGCCCGGCTGGGAGCAGCACGCCGTTCTGCTGAAGGGTCCGGCTGATCGCCGTCGAGGTGAGACCGGCATCCTGAAGCCGGGAGTCATCAGGGGTGATGGTGACCCTCTGGCCGACGTCGCCGACGAGAGCGGCTTCGCGCACGCCGTCCACGTCCTCGATGTCAGGGACGGCGGTCCGGCTGAGCGCCTCGGAGAGGGCGTCGGTGTCGTCGCCGCTACCGGTGGCGGCGATCTGCAGGACCGGGAGGTCGTCGAGGCTTCCTGAGAGAACCTGCGGGTCGACGTCCGCAGGAAGCTGCGACTTGATCCTGTTGATGGCCTGGTTGATCTTCTGCTCGGCCGTGGCCAGGTTGGTGCCGTAGGTGAAGGTCGCCGAGATGAGGCTCAGGTCGGTCGAGGATGTCGCGCTCGTCGATTCGAGACCGGCGACACCCTGGATCGCGGTTTCGATGGGCGTGGAGACGTCGTCGTTGACGACCTCCGGCGCTGCACCGGGGTAGTTGGTCACGATCGCCAGCTGCGGGAACTGCACGCTCGGGGCGAGCTCCTGCTTGAGGCTGACCAGCGCGATCCCGCCGAACACCGCTGCGACGATCGTGACAAGGGCGATGAGCGCCCGGTTTCTCATGCTGAGGACGGCGAGAGCGTGCACGGGTCTCCTGAAGACGATGCGATGGATGCCGCGAGCGCGACGAGCGAGACGGATCTGCGCCGCTCAACCAGTGAAATTCTGTCACAGTCCCACCGCTCTCAGGCACGGATTCGCGGCGAAACTCCAGCCTCAGATGAAGGGGCAGCTATCAGACGACTCCGGCGAGCAATGCGGAGTCAGGGACGGGCGCTCGCATGATCGATTGCCACGCGGTCGCGAGCGCATCGATGGCCGCTTCGGTGTCTGCCACCGGGTAGGTGATCGGGATGCGGATAAACCGCTCGAACGCCCCGTCGATGCCGAATCTCGGCCCGGCGGCGATGAGCAGACCCTGGCTGCGGGCCGCGAGGGCGAGTTGTGAACTGACCGGGGCGCCGAGTCCCACCCAGGCCGCGAGTCCGCCGGAGACGTGCGGCACCTCCCAGTGGGGCAGTCGCTCCGCCAGGAGCCGTTCGACACGATCCCGTGTGGCGCCGAGCTGTTCACGCCGGGTACTGAGGATGTCGGCCATCTCGGGCAGGAGCTCCAGCACGGTGAGCTGCTCGAGCACGGGAGTGCCGAGGTCTCCGACCGATCGCGCCGCGACGAGTTTGCGGATGACGCCGCGGTCGGCGCGGATCCAGCCCAGCCGCAGCCCGCCCCACGCGGTCTTGCCCACGGACCCCACCGTGAGGATCTTCGCCCCGGCGTCATCCGACGCCGCGAACGGGAGGAACGGTGTTCCGCTGTCGATGTCGAGTTCTGCCGTGGTCTCGTCGATGACGAGCACGGTGCCCTGCCTCGCGGCCGCCCGGCAGACGCGCCTGCGGGCGTCGACGGACATCGTGGCGCCGGTCGGGTTGTGGAAGTCGGGCATCAGATAGGCGATCGTCGGCGACGACCGGTCGATCGCCTGCTCGAGGTCGTCGGTGTTCCAGCCGTCTTCGGCGGTGACGGCGACAGGAACGAGACGCGCTCCGGCCGAACGCAGCGCGTCGTGGGCGTGGGGGTACGTCGGATGCTCGATCACGGCCCGGTCCCCGCGGGAGAGATGCGTTCGCGCGATCACCCCGATGGCGTGCTGCGCTCCCAGCGTCACCATGATCTCGTCCGGCGAGGTGGGCAGCCCGGCGTCGATGTACCGGTCGGCGATCGCCGCCCGGAGCTCTGGCAGGCCGATGGTGTCGTAGTCGAACCCGTCGACGTAGTGGATGAGCCTGGCGGCGGCGCGCTGGGCGGCTTCGGTCACCTGTGGAACCGCGGGGAGGGCCGCCTTGCTGAAGTCGAGGTAGCCGGGGCTCGTCGCCGGGCCGGGGCCGGGGCGCACACCGGGAAGCTGGGCGACGCTGCCAGACCCGCGGACACTCTCGAGGTAGTCGCTGTCCCGCAGTTCCCGGTATGCGGCGGTGACGGTCGTCCGGCTGACGTCGAGACGCTCGGCGAGGTCGCGTTCGGCCGGCAGTCTGGTGTCGGCAGGGATGCGACCGTCGAGGATGAGCAGGCGGATGCGATCGGCCAGGCTCCGGTAGGCGGCGTCGTCTGTGCGCCAGCGACCGAGGAGCGCCGCGAGCGCGCGAGCCGTGATGTGGACCTCTGCCATGAGGCCACTATAGGCAGATTGGCCTCTTGATAGAAGGCCAATTATCAAATTGGATTGGACATATGATTCGCCGCACCGTCCAATTGTTGATTGGCCTCCTGCTTTACGGCGTCGCGCTCGCCCTGATCGTCCGCGCCGCCATCGGCGTTGCCCCGTGGGACGTGCTCACCCAGGGCGTCTCGCTGAAGACCGGCTGGGGCTTCGGTGTGATCACGATCGTCGTCGGCGCCGTCGTCCTCCTGTTCTGGATCCCGCTCAAGCAGAAGCCGGGCGTCGGCACCGTCCTGAACGTGCTGCTCGTCGGTCCCGCCGCGGACCTGGGGCTCTGGCTCATCCCGGCAGACCTCGACCTGTGGGTGCGGATCCTGCTGTTCCCGGCCGGCCTGTTCGTGCTCGCCCTCGCCACCGGCCTCTACATCGGGGCGCGTTTCGGACCCGGCCCTCGTGACGGGCTGATGACCGGCATCCACGAACGCACCGGCTGGCCGATCTGGGTCGGACGCACGGGCGTCGAACTCGTGGTGCTCGCGGCCGGATGGATCCTCGGTGGGAACGTCGGAGTCGGCACCGTGCTCTTCGCCCTCCTCGTCGGGCCACTCTGCAACATCACGATCCCGTGGTTCCGGATCACGCTGCCGGGTGACGTCGTCACAGATGACCGCCTCGAAGGGTCGGTCGAACCGAGCGAACCTCTCGTGGACTCCCCCGCCAACTAGCCTGACGGGCGAGTTCTCGGCGACGCCGACCTGCGAGGCGACAGTCGCGGCATCCGCCCCTGAGGACGGATGCCGCGACACCGGACTAGAGGTTTCGTTCGGCGTACACCGCGAGGGTGTCGCGCACGAACTCAGCGCCCTTGAGGCCGCCATAGTTCGCTCCGAAACGCTCGTCAGCCACGTACATCTCGCCGAGCCCTGTGACATATTCCTTCACAGCGCCTGGGGTTCCGGGGATCGCCGCCAGCCACTCGACGTGGCGCCTGGCGATCGCCTGCGCCTCGTCACTCTCGGGGGCGATTCCGGATTCTGCTGCCGAGATCCAGTCGGTGCCGAGCGTCGAGGCTCGCGCCTTCCACTCGGCCTTCTCGGAATCGGTCATCGAACGCCACCAGGAGTCGCTCCTGGCGTAGGCGTCCTTGCCCCAGCGTTCCTCGACCTCGTCCTTGTACTGCGTGTGGTCGAAACCATCGAACATGTTCTCTGCCATCAGTTGTTCACCTCCTTCCAGTTTGTTGAGGGTGTCCTCCACCGCAGCGATCTGCAGCGTGAGGCGGTCCTGTTCCCGTCGCAGCCAGTCGAGGTGGGTGCGTAACGCGCCCGTCTGGTCGGCTGACTGGGCCAGCACATCGGCGATGGCGGGGAGGCCGAGCCCGAGGTCCCGCAGCAGGAGGATTCTCTGCAGACGCACCAGTGCGTCTGCGTCGTAATAGCGGTAGCCGTTTGGACCGATCCTCGACGGCTCGAGCAGCCCGACATCGCCGTAGTGCCGCAACGCGCGGCTCGTCGTGCCTGCGTGACGGGCGATCTCCTGAATGGACCAGTCCATGCGGCCTCCTTCCTCGGGGTGTGATCCCACGCTAAAGGTTGACGCTGCGTCAATGTCAAGTAGAGATCCAGCCTCGAATTGCGGATGCCGTTGCTGTGCCGAATAATCGCTCCCACACGCTTCCGCTCTCCGATTGGACCGCAATGGACACCATCACCGTCGCCGACCTCGCCCAGCTCCCCGACGCCGCGATCATCGACGTGCGCGAGCCGGACGAGTTCAGCCTTCTCCGAGCCGTCGGCGCCGTCAGCATCCCGATGAGCCAGTTCGTCGACCGCGTCGACGAGCTGCCTGCGGACCAGACGCTCTACATCATCTGCGCGTCAGGGGTCAGGAGCGCGAGTGTCGTCGGCTACCTCGGAGGCCGGGACTACCGCGCAGTGAACGTCGAAGGCGGCACATACGCCTGGCGGGATGCCGGACTGCCCATCAGCGAGGGCTGAGTTTCCTGAGCGTTCCTCGAGAGGGTCTTGCTCTTCTTCCAAACGCGATATATCGTGAATTTGAGAAATCGCGATATATCGTGATCCGCGACCGGTCTCCGACCGGCAGGAGAAGGAAGAGCAATGGCACTGGAAAAATGGATCGTGCTCCCCGGGGAGTCACGTGTCATCGACATCGAGCTGGTCCGCAAACTCAAGGTCGGCCTCATCGGCGGCCAGATCGACATCATCGGTCACGATGAGCAGTCCGCGCGCGTCGAAGTTCACAGCGTATCCGGGAAGGATTTGAAGATCTCGATCGACGGAGACGTCCTCGAGATCGACCACCCGCAGCTCGGCTGGGAGAACTTCCTCGACGTCTTCAAGTCGTTCGGGCAGAACTCCGCGAAGGCGGAGATCAGCGTTCTCGTTCCTCGCAGTGTCGCCCTGACCTTCGGCATGGTCTCGGCGAGCGCCCTCATCTCAGGGCTCGAGACGAGTGCCAGCCTGTCGACGGTGACGGGAGAGCTCCAGGTGGAGGGCGTGACAGGCGACCTCGATCTCAAGAGCGTCTCAGGCGAGATCAGCGTGCAGTCGCACACCGGGGCGATCAACGCTCACACCGTATCTGGCGACATCACCGCTTCAGGCAACATCACATCGCTCTCGAGCGATGGTGTCTCTGGCGATGTCTTCATCGATGCACTCGGCCACACCGACCGGATCTCCACAAACACGGTGTCAGGCAACCTCACCGCGCGCCTCGCCGCGGATGTCGGTACGAGGTACGTCGTCAACACGGTCTCAGGGACCCTTCAACTCGACAACTCCGTGATCAAGGGAACGAGGGGCCGCGGCTTCAAGAGCACGACGGAAGGAGATGGCAACTTCTACTCCGATGTCATCGCCAACTCGGTCTCGGGGAACGTCACAGTGATTCGCCGCTCAGACGACGCCCCGGCGGACGACGACGCCGACGCCGCCTTCAGCACAGGTGGCCTGGCATGACCCCCGTCTTCAGCCACGGGAGCCTCCGCCTCTACTTGCTCAGCCTTCTGGCCGAAGGGCCCAAACACGGCTACGAGTTGATCCAGTCGCTGTCCGACCGCTTCGGCGGGACCTACTCTCCGAGCGCGGGAACGATCTACCCCCGACTGGGCAAGCTGGAGGACGAGGGACTCGTCACCAAGGAGAGCGACGGCAGGAAGACCGTGTACTCGATCACCGATGCCGGGCGCCGTGAACTGGCAGACCGCCAGGGCGACCTCGACGCGATCGAACTCGAACTCACCGATTCGGTCCGCCGACTGGCCGACGAGGTGCGCACAGGGGTCACGGATGCCATGCGCAGCCTCAAGGCCGACCTCGCGTCTGCGGCACGCCAGGCGAAGCAGGGCTCGTCGAGCGCTCCGTTCGTCTCCACCGAAGCCCCAGACCCCCGGACGACGAGTCGCATCGCCCTCCACGACGCCGATGTGGTCATCTCCACGTTCCGGCAGCAGCTCCGCGCCGACCTCAGGACGCAGGTGCTGGCCGGGGCCCTGACCGACGCCACCGTCCGTCAGCTGCGCGACGACCTCGACCGCGTGAGAGACGGCATCCGGGCGACATTCGGCACGACCACGGAGTGACGTCCCCCCTGGTGTGGGCGGCCTGCAGCGGCCGCCCGCACCAGGGTTGGACTCCCTCGCTTGACAGCGCGCGGCGAAAGAGTAATGTTCTCGCTCGTGACTAATGAGGGTAAAGAACCCGGGTCTGACAGCCGAACGGCGAAACGCCTTCTCCTCGGCGAACCACTCCCCACAGACAAACTCGAAGGACAACTGCTCCCCAAGCGGCTCGCCCTCCCCATCTTCGCCAGCGACGCACTCTCGAGCGTGGCCTACGCGCCGCAGGAACTTTTGATGATCCTGATGCTCGGCGGGCTGGCGTTCCTGAGCTTCGCGCCCTGGGTCGCCGCGTGCGTGGTGATCCTCCTCGTCGTCGTCGTCGCCAGCTACCGGCAGCTGATCAAGGCGTACCCATCGGGCGGCGGGGACTACGAGGTCGCGCACAAGAACCTGGGCGAGAAGGCCGGCCTGGTCGTCGCCTCAGCGCTGCTCGTCGACTACGTCCTCACCGTCGCCGTCTCCGTGGCATCCGGTGTCGACAACATCATCTCGGCCCTCCCGGAATTGAACCCGTGGCGAATCGAACTCGCCGTCGGCTTCGTCCTGCTGCTCATGGCGGTCAACCTCCGCGGCGTCAGGGAGTCGTCCAAGGCCTTCGCTGTGCCGACATACCTGTTCATCGGCAGCGTCTTCGTGATGATCGTGGTCGGCCTCGGTCGCACGCTGCTGGGGGACGCACCCGTCGCCTCGAGCGCGGGGTTCACCGTCGAGGGCGAGGATCTCAGCCGAGCCGCCTTCGTCCTGCTGTTGCTCCGTGCCTTCTCCAGCGGCTGTAGCGCTTTGACCGGCGTCGAGGCCGTGTCGAACGGAGTGCCCGCGTTCCGCAAACCCAAGATCCGCAACGCACAGTCGACACTGGTCCTCATGGGAGGGACGGCCATCGTCCTCTTCGCCGGGCTCACCGCCGTCGCTCTCATCGCGCAGGTGCACTACGCCGAAAACGCCTGCGACCTCGTCGGCTTCGCGAACTGCGAGACCGCGCCGCAGCCGAGCCTCATGGCGCAGGTCGCTGCCGGCGTCTTCGGCCAGGGCAGCATCCTCTTCTTCGTGATCCAGGCGGCGACGGCGTGCGTTCTCCTCCTGGCCGCCAACACGGCGTTCAACGGGTTCCCGCTGCTGGGCGCAGTCCTCGCGCGGGACGGTTACGCACCGAAATCCCTGAACACCCGCGGCGACCGGCTCGTCTTCTCGAACGGGATGATCCTGCTCGGGCTGGCCGCATGCGCCATCCTCATCGTCTACCAGGCCAGCCTCACCCAGCTGATCCAGCTCTACATCATCGGCGTCTTCGTCTCCTTCACCCTGGGCCAGACCGGCATGGTGAGGCACTGGATCAGGATGCTTCGAGCCGGCGAAGGGAAACGTTCAGAGATCTGGCGAGGGCTCACCATCAATGCAGGAGGAGCGCTGCTCACCGCCGTGGTCCTGATCGTGGTCACCGTGACGAAGTTCACGCACGGTGCGTGGCTCGTCTTCGTGCTCATGCCGGTGCTGTACACCCTCATGCTCGGCGTGAACCGGTACTACCGCGATGTCGACAAGGAGATCGAGGTCGACGCCACGACCACGTTCGGCGCCGACGGCGACCACGCCATCGTGCTGATCGGCAAGATGCAGAAACCCGCCCTCAAGGCGCTGGACTACGCCATCGCCGCCAGGCACGAGTCGATCGCGGCCGTGCACGTCTCCACGGACGAGGATTCCACGCGGCTGCTGGAGCAGAAGTGGGCCGAGCAGGACATCCAGGTTCCGCTCGTCATCCTCGACTCGCCCTACCGCGACTACGCCGTTCCGATCATCAAATACATCAAGAAGTACCGCGACGAGCATGGTCCGACAGTCTTCACCGTCTACCTGCCGCAGTACATCGTCGGCCACTGGTGGGAATCGCTCCTCCACAACCGGCGGGCCAAGCGAGTACGCAACCAGCTCATGCTTGTGCACGGTGTGGCCATCGCGCTCGTGCCGTGGCTGCTCGACTCGTCCGAACTGATCTACGGCAGGCGCTCACGTCCGCTGCCAGGGCAGGAACGCCGCGGTGAGCCCGTCCGGCCGGTGAAACGGTCTCCGCATCCGTCTGCCGGCGAAGCAACGAGCGACCGCAGCGGCCCGAAGTAACGGAGCAGGCGAGCGAGCCAGCGACGATCGCCTTCACCCGCGTCGTCGGCCGTTCCGCTCGGGGCGCCATGCTAAGATCGAGGCTAGTCTTTATCGTTCCCTGGTGGGTGAAAACCATAGGGCGGATCTTCACCGCCCCGCTACTAATTCGTAAGGGGGTCTCGCATGGGGCGTGGCCGTCAGAAGGCAAAGCACACCAAGATCGCGCGTGAGCTGAAGTCGTTTAGTCCTGATGTGAACTACGACGCTCTTGAGCGCGAGCTCACGGGTCATTCGCACGACGACGCCTACAGCGACGAGGCCGCGAAATGGTCGGAGTACACCGACGACTATCCGGCAGGCGAACCCAAGCGGGCCTGACCTCGGGTTCTCCCTCCGCTAGGCAGACTCAGCCGACTTCGCTTTACGGGCGTTCCACCATGCCCAGAAGCGCGCCAGCATCCGCTTGAGGGCTCCGGCCGAGCGGCGCGCCCAGCTGAACTCAGTGCCGAGGATGGCGAGGCCGAGGAACACGATCAACCAGCCGGGCCCTGGAAGCGGGACCAGCAGAAGGCCGACCACGGCGATGCCGCCTCCGATGGTGCCGACGGCGAACCGGTATGCGGTCCGTAACCCCGGCCGCTTCTCGACCCACGCGCGGGCGGCCCTGAGCATCCGGCGAATCGGCCGGTCGGGGTTCTCACCCTCGGCGATCTCGCGGCTCAGCTCTCCTTCGGTGACCATGAGGTCACGTTATATCGCGAGTCTGGGTTTTTCCTACGAGGCGGTGGCGAGGACGACCACGATGATCGCGCTGGCGACGGCGAGGACGCCGGTGCCGCCGGCCACGGCCATCAGCAGCTCATCCCTGGCTCGCTGGCGGACCTCGCTGAACGCGCTCGCGCGCCGTTCGTTGTGTCGCGATAGCGCGCTCATTCTCGACCTCTCTTCGAGTTCGACTGTGCCACGAAGGCGCGGCGTTCACCGGAGCATTGACAACGGCACTCGCGTGGGATACGGCTCGCTCGAGTGGCCTCAGGCACGCCGAGCGAGCCACCACACCGTGTTCTGCTCTGGCTAGGAGAGCTGGTTGCGCTCGACCCACTCGAGGTATTCGGGGGTGACCGTGCCGGTGACGTACTCGCCGGTGAAGCAGCTCATCTCGAGGTCGGTCACGTTCGACCCCTGGATGATCGCCTGCTTCATGTCTTCGACCTCCTGGTAGATCAGGCGGTCGGCGCCGAGCTCGCGGCCGATCTCGGGAATCTTGCGGTTGTGCGCCACAAGTTCTGATCGCGAGGGCATGTTGATGCCGTAGACGTGCGGGTAACGGACGGGAGGTGCCGCCGAGGTGAACGTGACCTTGTTGGCACCTGCGGCCCGAGCCATGTCGACGATCTCCTTCGAGGTCGTCCCCCGCACGATCGAGTCATCGACGATGAGAATGTTCTTGCCCTTGAACTCGGTCGACATCGCGTTGAGCTTCTGCCTGACGCTCTTCTTGCGCTGCGCCTGCCCCGGCATGATGAATGTGCGGCCGACGTAGCGGTTCTTGTAGAAGCCCTCGCGGTATTCGATGCCGAGCTTCTGCGCCACCTGCATCGCCGCAGGGCGGGACGAATCGGGGATCGGCATGACGACGTCGATGTCCCCCATCGGCGTGTGCTCGGCGATCGTGCCGGCGAGACGGTCACCGAGCCGCAGCCGGGCCTCGTAGACCGAGATGCCGTTCATGACCGAGTCAGGGCGGGCGAGGTAGACGTATTCGAACGAGCACGGAACCAGCCGCGGGTTCTTCGCGCACTGGCGCGAGTACATCTCACCGGACGTGGTGATGAAGATGGCCTCGCCTGGCGCGACCTCGCGGACGACCTCGTAGCCGGCGCTCTCCAGGACGAGAGACTCGGAGGTGACGATCCACTCGTCGCCGACGAGGCCGGCCGAGCGGTGCCCGAGAATGAGGGGGCGGATGCCGTACGGGTCGCGGAACGCCAGCAGGCCGTGCCCGGCGATCATGGCGATCGCGGCGTATGAGCCTTCGACGCGCTCGTGGACCTGTGACACAGCGGTGAAGACCTGGTCAGGGTCGAGTTCGAGCCCGGTGATCTGCGACTGCAGCTCGGTGGCCAGAACGTTCAGCAGCATCTCGGTGTCGCTCGTCGAGTTCACGTGCCTACGGTCGATGTGGAAGAGATCGTCCGCGAGTTCACGGGTGTTCGTGAGGTTGCCGTTGTGCACGAGGATGATGCCGTACGGCGCGTTGACGTAGAACGGCTGGGCTTCCTGCTCGTTGTCCGCGACGCCCTTGGTGGCGTACCGAACATGGCCGAGGCCCATCTTTCCGAGGAGCGAACGCATGTCACGCGTCCTGAAGGCTTCGCGGACCTGGCCCTTGGCCTTGTGGATGTGGAACGTCGGGCCGTCAGCGGTGGCGATGCCCGTTGAGTCCTGGCCCCTGTGCTGCAACAGCAGCAGCGCGTCGTAGACCTGCTGGTTGACGGGCTCGGGTGAGACGATGCCGACGATGCCGCACATACCTAGCGGGCTCCTTGCGTTGCGGTGGTGTTAATGGGAGTAGCTTCCGACCAGGCGGACGGCGCCGCCGTCGACACCCTTAGCGCCCTGCTCGAAACCGGTGAGGTCACGGGCTCCGGTGTGAACGGTTCCGACCTGCCAGGCGGGGATGCCTCCTGCGGTGAGGTCGGCGGTGATCGCAGAAGCGGCATCCGCCCTGACGACCGCGAAGAAGCCGATCCCGAGGTTCCAGGTGCCTTCGGCGCTCTCCAGCGTCGAGGAGGCGAGGTCGCTCAGCGTGCGGAAGACTGGCGCAGGCGACCACGTGGTGCGGTCGACCTCGACCCAGCTCCCGGTCGGGAGGACGCGGGCGAGGTTCGCCGCGATGCCACCGCCGGTGACGTGCGAGAGCGAGTGGACGGCGCCGGGGTGCCTGCCGATGAGGTCGAGCAGCGGAGAGGTGTACAGGCGGGTCGGCTCGAGGAGCACTTCGCCGACGACCCCGCCGAGTTCAGCGGACGTGTCGGTGAACCCGATTCCGCGCTGCGCCAGGATGTGACGCACGAGCGAGTAACCGTTCGAATGGAGACCGGAGGATTCGAGCGCGATGACCGCGTCACCGTCCTCGACGAGGTGGGCACCGAGCAGTGCGTCCGCCTCGATGACGCCGGTGGCTGCGCCGGCAACGTCGTAGTCGTCAGGGCCCAGAAGACCGGGGTGTTCGGCCGTCTCTCCTCCGACGAGGGCCGTTCCCGTGGCCGAGCAGGCCCGGGCGATTCCGGCCACGATGTCGGCGATGCGCTGGGGGACGACCTTGCCGCACGCGATGTAGTCGGTCATGAACAGGGGCTTGGCACCGACGACGACGATGTCGTCGACGACCATGCCGACGAGGTCCTGGCCGATGGTGTCGTGCTTGTCGATCGCCTGCGCGATGGCCACCTTCGTGCCGACGCCGTCGGTCGATGTCGCGAGCAGCGGCCGGGTGTACGAGGTGAGGAAGGACACGTCGAACAGTCCGGCGAATCCACCGACGCCGCCGAGGACCTCGGGGCCGTGCGTGTTCGCGACAGCCGATTTCATCAGCGAGACCGCGAGATCTCCTGCGGCAGTGTCGACACCGGCCTGCCGATAACTCGTGGAGGAGTCCTCGGCCGGGGAGTGTGTGCTCACGCGTTGCCCTCGTTCGTGGTGTGGGTTGTCTGCGGGGGATTCTGCTCGATGGCCGACGCGGATGACGCTTCGAAGGCATCCGTCTCGACGGTCTCCAGGACCTCGGGGACCTCGCGCACGTCCACCCTATCTGCTTCGACCACCGTGCTTCTGCGGCTGTTCCTGCGGTCGAGCAGGATGGCGACGGTGAGTGCGATGGCGATTCCGACAACGAGCCCGATCAGCAGCAAGAAGCCGAAAATCTGGAGCTGCGAGTACTCAGCGAAACCGTTCGCGCGGGCGTACTCGGCGTCCGGCGGGATCGCCACGGTGAGCACGAAGGCCGCGATGGCGCCGAACAGCGCCCCGAGCAGGACGAAGTTGGCGAACTTCGGGGTGCGGCGCACGCGCACACTCTGCCTGCTGGCAGGCTGGCCGGATGGGGCAGGCGATACGGAGGGGGAGTCTGGCTCAGAGCGGGCTGGCTCAGTGTTCATACCTCTATTGTCCCTCATGAATCCGAACGCCGGCTCCGAGAGGCTGGACTGATCGAGGCGGGTGACGGCTAGCCTGTCAGGATGACGGGCGAGACGAAGAGCGGGTTCGTGGCCGGGTTCCTGATGGGAGTCCGGCTGCTCGGGCGCGGGTTCCGGCTCTGGGGGACGTCACCTCGGCTGATGCTCATCGGCGCGATCCCCGGCCTCGTCACGCTGGCGCTGTTCACCCTGGCCGTCGTGATCCTCGCCCTCAACCTCGAGAACCTCGCGAGAACCCTCACCCCGTTTGCCGAAGGCTGGGACGAGACCCTCCGTTCGGCCATCCGCCTGCTCGTCGCCGTCGCCCTCATCGCCGGGGAGACACTGCTGCTCGTCTACCTGTTCGCCGCCGTGACCCTGCTGATCGGCCAACCGTTCTTCGAGAAGATCTCCGAACGCGTCGAGGACTCACTCGGCGGTGTCCCCTCCGCCGTCGACGTGCCGTTCTGGCCGTCCATCGGTCGCGGCACCCTGGAGGCGCTGCGCGTCCTCGCGATCACGCTTGGCGTCGGGCTCTGCCTGCTCGTGCTCGGGTTCATCCCGGTGATCGGTCCGATCTGCGCCGCGGTCGTCGGGGCATTCACCGGAGGCTGGTTCCTCGCGCTCGAACTCACCACCGTGCCGTTCGAACGCCGCGGGCTGCGACTCGACGACAGGCGCAGGATGCTCCGCGCGCAACGGCCGACGACGCTCGGGTTCGGGGTCGCCGTGTTCCTGCTGTTCCTCCTGCCGCTCGGCGCCCTCGTCACCATGCCGGCCGCGGCTGCAGGGGCGACGCTGCTCGCCCGGCGTGCGCTCGGCGAGACCGACCGCCTGCCGGCCATCGCACCGCTCCCCCGCGCGTAACTCCCGCGGCTTTTCGCCGCCGCCCGGTCGTATCGACCGCGAATGGACGGAGTTATGCGCCCGCGCCGCGGATCACCGGGATGTGCCCGGACAGGTCGGCGCGCGCACCGGACGCCAGCACGGTTCCGGATGCCACGGCATCCGTCCACGACAACCGCCCGGTCGCGAGGGCGAGCCAGGTCTCGGCATCCGTCTCGACGACATTCGGCGGCGTGCCTCGCGTGTGTCTGGGGCCTTCGACGCACTGCACGGCCCCGAACGGAGGAACGCGGACCTCGAGTGTGTTGCCTGAGGAGCGTTCGGACAGGAGCTGCAGGGTGTACCGGACGGCCGCGGCGATCTCGTCGCGCGACGCCGCCTCGCGAACGGCCCTGTCGACCGCTTCGCGCCCAACGTCATCCGGAATACGGGCACGTGCCATGCGCTCTAGGCTAGTCCTCGTGAAGATCCTTGTCCTCGGTTCGGGCGCGCGCGAACACGCCATCATCCTGTCTCTCCTCGGCGAGGAGACTGACCACGAGATCGTCGCGGCCCCGGGGAACGCCGGAATCGCGCAGGTCGTCAGGACCGTCGACCTCGATCCGAACGACCCCGTCGCCGTCGCGAATCACGCCATCGCATCCGCCGTCGACCTCGTCGTCATCGGACCGGAAGCCCCCCTCGTCGCCGGCGTCGCCGACGAGCTGCGCGAACAGGGCATCCCCGTCTTCGGACCGGGGAAGGCCGCCGCCGAGCTCGAGGGATCCAAGACCTTCGCCAAGCGCATCATGGACACGGCTGGGGTCCCCACCGGACGTGCCCACAGGGCCGCGACGCTCGCCGATGCAGAGAAGGCCCTGGATCAGTTCGGTGCCCCATACGTCGTCAAGGCGGACGGCCTCGCCGCGGGGAAGGGCGTCCTCGTCACCACCGACCGCGCCGCAGCACTCGGCCACGCGAAGGCCTACCTCGAGCAGGGCAGCGTGCTCGTCGAGGAGTTCCTCGACGGCCAGGAGGTGTCGCTGTTCTTCGTGAGCGACGGACACACGGTCGTCCCGCTCTCCCCCGCCCAGGACTACAAGCGCCTCGGCGACGGCGACGCCGGGCCGAACACGGGCGGCATGGGTGCGTACTCACCGCTGCCCTGGCTCGACAAGGACTTCGGCGGCGAGGAGGCCTTCGTCGACGAGGTGCTCGAGACCATCGCCAAGCCGGTCATCGCGCAACTGGCCACGGAACAGACACCGTTCATCGGCCTGCTCTACGCCGGCCTCATCCTCACCTCCCGCCGTGACAGCAAGGCCGATCGCGGCATCCGGGTGATCGAATTCAACGCACGCTTCGGCGACCCGGAGACGCAGGTCGTGCTTCCTCGCCTGGTGACCCCGCTGTCCGCCCTGCTCTTCGCCGCGGCGACGGGCACGCTTGCGGGCCATGTCCTGCCGGCCTTCGCCGAGGCGAGCGCGGTGACCGTCGTGCTGGCCAGCGAGAACTACCCGGGCACTCCGCTCACCGGTCGCCCGATCACCGGACTGGCCGAAGCGGATGCCGTCGACGGCGTCCACATCGCGCACGCCGCGACCGGAATCGATGGCGACGACCTCGTGTCGACAGGTGGCCGCGTGCTCAGCGTCGTCGGAACGGGGACGACGTTCGCCCAGGCCCGCTCGCGCGCCTATGAGGCTCTCGGTCTCATCTCGCTCGACGGAGCACAGTTCAGGACGGACATCGCGGCGCGCGTCGCCGACTGAGGTCCGCACGAGAGTGCAGTTGAGCCCTCAAAACGTCCGTAGACCCGGGCCTTGGGTGCGTAACTGCGATCTCGCCGCGACGGAGCCGCGAGGTCAGCGCTCGGAGACCGGCGGCTGGTACAGGCGCAGCCAGACCTCGGTCTGCGCAACGTGGGCGGCGGCCGCGACAGACGCCGCGATCGGGTCCCGCGAGACGATGGCCTCGGCGATCGCCCGGTGGCCCTGGTCGCTGATCCGCTTCAACTCCGGGCCGTCGGGCAGCTCGAAGACCTGATACGCCCGCGAGCGCGAGCGGAAGACCCCGAGCAGCGCCATGAGAGTCGGATTCCCGCCCGTCGAGGCGATCGCCGCATGGAACTGGGCGTCGAGAGAGGAGGCGAGATCCGGGTCAGCTGTCGCCTCCATGGCCTCGATGAGGCCGAGGAGCTCCTCCTGCTCATCCGGCGTGATGCGTGCGGCAGCCTGTGCGGCGGCGTGTGCCTCCAGGACGCGCCTCAGCTCGTACATGTCGAGCAGCCCTGAGAGGGGAAGCAGGTCGACGGTCAGCGCGAGGCTTCCGACGATCTCCTCCGGCCTCAGCTGCGACACATAGGTGCCTGAGCCGTGCCTGGACTCGATGACACCGAGCGCCGAAAGCATCCGGACGGCCTCGCGGAGTGAGCCGCGGGAGACCCCGAGCTCTTCGCACAGCTCTGCCTCAGGCGGGAACTTCTGACTGGCGGCGAGACGCCCGGAGGCGATCATGTGCCGCAGCCCGTGGAACGCATCGTCGACGGCTGACATGTCTCGTTCCTCTCTGCCTCGAGGCGGTGGCCTGTGGACAGGCTAGTGGACCCGCACCGTGGACCGCGGATCGACGCTCACATCGCGTTCCGCAGATAAATCTCTAAGTCATTAGATGACTTTACGGCAAATTCGTCCTATGCTGCATATTCACGGCCCGGAAACAAAGATGTAATCCAAGTCATCTAATGTCTTCGTAGAGTCGACCCCACGACATCCGACGACAAGGAGACCCCAGGCACCATGAATTCCCCGCTTCTCGCCGCACCGGCTTCACTGCGCCTGCCCGACGGCGGTGCCGCGGCGAACGCGTGGACTCTCGATGAGACGTCCGTCCACATCAACCACGGATCGTTCGGTGCCGTGCCCCGCGTCACGCAGGACCTGCAGAACGCGCTCCGCGCCGAGATGGATGCCGCCCCCGTCGCCTGGTTCCCCGCACTGGCCGGTCTGGTCAAGGAGGCGCGCACGTCGATCGCAGACTTCCTCGACGTCGACCCCGGCCGCACCGCGCTCGTGCCGAACGCATCAGCGGGAGCGAGTGTCGTGTACTCCAGCCTCCCGGTGACGCGCGGCCTCGAGATCGTCGTGACCGACCACGGCTACGGCGCCGTCACGATGGGCGCCGAACGCCTCGCACGCCGGTGGGGTGGAACCGTGCGCACCGCCCACGTGCCGCTCGCGGCCACCGCCGCCGAAGCCCACGACGCGATCGTCGCCGAGTTCAGCGACCGGACCGCCCTCGTCGTCATCGACCAGATCACCTCGCCGACCGCCCGGGTGCTCCCCGTCGGGTCGATCTCCGCAGAAGCGAAGCGCCGCGGCATCCCCGTCCTCGTCGATGCCGCCCACGTGCCTGGGCTCTACGCGAATCCGACGGCGGGGATCGACTGCGACTTCTGGGTCGGCAACCTGCACAAGTTCGCCTGCGCACCGCGCGGGACGGCTGTGCTCGTCGCCCAGGGCGACCTCGCCGACGAACTGTATCCGCTCATCGACTCGTGGGGCGCCCCGTACGCGTTCCCCGAGCGCTTCGACACGCAGGGCACGCTCGACCTCACCAGCTACCTGGCCGCGCCCCGCTCGCTCGAGTTCATCGAGCAGACCTGGGGCTGGGACACGGCACGCGGATACATGTCCGACCTCGCCGACTACGCCGAGCACCGCATCGCCGACGCCTTCGGCGCCGTCACCGGCGAGGACCACCTCGTCGACGTCGGCATGCCGGTGAACGCGCTTCGGCTCGTCCGGCTGCCTGACGGAATCGCGGCCACCCACCCGACGGCAGACGCCCTGCGCGACCGCGTCGTCGACGAGCTGGGGATCGAAGGCGCGTTCACGAGCTTCGACGGCGTGGGCTATTACCGACTGTCGACGCACGTTTACAACACCGCCGCAGATTTCGACATCTTCGCTGAGCGTGCTGTTCCCGCGCTCCTCGAGTGGGCGCGGGAGGCGAGAACCGCGCCGTAATACGCACCACCGTTCCATCACATTCCGCACCACCCCACCATGAAAAACCATGAAAAGAGGAAAGCTGTGGCTATTCGAAAGTCATTCGCCGGGCTCGGGCTCGGTCTGACCGCCGCACTCGCACTGTCCGGATGCTCCGCAGACGCGGGAGACGGTTCCGTCACCCTGCAGATGGTCGAGTCCCTGACGAACCCGGCACGGACCGAGGTCCTCAAGGGACTTATCGCCAACTTCGAGGAGGAGAACCCGGATATCAACGTCGAGCTGGTGTCGCCTCCCACCGACCAGGCCGACCAGAAGATCCAGCAGATGCTCCAGGCGGGCAGCGGAGTGGATGTCGTCGAAGTGCGCGACATCACCGTGGGACCGTTCTCCACCAACGGCTGGCTCTCGGACATGTCCGGCGAGCTCGAGGACTGGGACGGCTGGGACAACCTCACCGAGAACGCGACCAAGTACGCGAAGAACGCCGACGGCGAAACCTTCTACGTGCCGTACGGTTTCTACGGCCTGAGCCTGTTCTACCGCACCGACCTCATCGAGGAAGCCGGCTTCGACGGCCCACCGGCCAGCTGGGATGACCTCCTCGAGCAGGCCACCGCGCTGCAGGACCCGTCGAAGAACCAGTTCGGCTACGCGTTCCGTGGCGGCACAAATGCCAACTCCAACGTCGTCGTGGCGATCGAGGCCTACGTGGCCGACCAGATCGACGAGGAGAACGCGTTCAAGCTCACCAACGGCGACACCATCTTCTCCGCGCCCGAGGCGAAGGACGCACTCGAGACCTACTTCGATCTCTTCGAAGAGGCATCCCCGCCGTCATCCGTCGCCTGGGGTTACCCCGAAATGGTCGAGGGATTCTCGAACGGGTCGACCGGCTTCCTGCTGCAGGACCCCGAGGTCATCGCGACCGTCGAGCAGTCGGACGCCATCACGGCCGACCAGTGGTCGACGGCTCCCCTCCTCGTCGGCCCGTCCGGCAAGGCCATCCAGCCGATGGCGACAGCGGGCTGGGGAACGGCTGAGTCCAGCGAGCACAAGGAAGAGGCAGCGAAGCTGATCTCCTTCCTGTCAGAGGGCGACGCGGCGACGACGTTCGCCGAGAAGAACAGCCTGGTTCCGATCCTCAAGGATGCCGCCGAGAGCGACTTCTACAAGACCGGCGCCTGGGCGAGCTACGTCACGATGAACGAGGACCCGGAGACCTGGATCTCCGCGGTCCAGCCTCGTGACTCCAGCTGGTGGACCGAGTGGATCCAGAAGTCCGACTCCGAAGTGCAGCAGGTGCTCATCGGCGAACTCACAGAGGACGAACTCCTCGAGAGCTGGGACGCGTACTGGACCGACAAGTGGAAGAACAGCTAGGTCGCTTTTCGCACATGACTCGATCACAGACAACAACCGTGGAGCGCCCGTCGAACCGGGCGGGCGCTCCCGCGGGGCCGGAGAACGGCATCCGCGCCGGATCACGCCGCACGTTCACGGTTCGCAAGGGTCTCTCGATCTTCGCGTTCCTCTCCCCCGCCCTGATCTTCGTCGCGATCTTCATCTACTATCCGATGATCCAGGGTTCGCAGATGGCGTTCCGCAACTGGAACCTCAACAACCTCACCGACACCGCGTGGGTCGGTTTCGGCAACTTCGAGAAGATCTTCGCCGACCCGGTGTTCTACACGGTTCTCGGCAACACCCTCGTCTGGGTGATCGGCTCGATCATCCCGCAGTTCATCCTCGGTTTCGCGATCGCGCTGTGGCTGCGCCGGAAGTTCCCGTTCCGCGGGCTCTACCAGGCCCTCATCTTCTTCCCGTGGGCGATCTCGGGATTCCTCATCGGCATCCTGTTCCGCTGGATGTTCAACAGCGAGTTCGGCGTCATCAACGACCTCCTCGCGAAGGCCGGTCTGATCGACACCCCGATCCCGTGGCTCGCCGACCCGAACACGGCCATGCTCGCCGTGACGATCGCCAACGTCTGGTACGGCGTCACGTTCTTTGCGATCATGATCCTCGCCGCGCTCCAGTCCGTCCCTGACGAACTGTTCGAAGCGGCCGCGCTCGACGGTGCAGGCAAGGTACGGATGCTGTTCCAGATCATGATCCCGTACATCCGGACGACGCTTGCGCTCACCGTCCTGCTGAGGGTGATCTGGATCTTCAACTTCCCCGACATCATCTGGGCGATGACCGGCGGTGGACCGGCGAACCAGACCCACATCGTGACGACGTGGATGATCAGCACCACGCAGCGTGGTGACTACGGCGTGGCATCCGCTCTCGGCCTCATCATCGTCGCGATCCTGATGGTCTTCTCCGCCTTCTACCTGGTCGCCATCCGAGAGAAGAAGGACGTGCTGTCATGATCAACCAGGAAACGATGCCTGCGCGGGTCACCCGCGTCCTCTTCCTCGGCGTGTGGCTGGTCATCACGGTGTTCCCGCTGTACTGGATCATCGTGACGAGCTTCAAGACGCCAGGTGCGATCTTCAGCTACCCGCTCACGTACTGGCCCGAAGTGTTCTCGATCGAGAACTACGTCGGCCTGTTCGAGAAGGCCCAGTTCGGCACGTACATCGTGAACAGCCTCCTCATCTCGACGGTGGCCGCCATCTTCGCGACGGTGATCTCGATGCTGTCCGCCTACGTGCTCGCCCGGTTCGACTTCCGGACCAAGGGCGCGCTGCTGATGGCGTTCCTCGTCACCCAGATGATTCCGTCGTTCATCGCTCTCGGGCCGCTCTACCTGATGATGGTGCAGCTGAAACTCGTCGACAACAAGTTCGGCCTCATCCTCATCTACATCGCCGTCTGCATCCCGTTCTCAACGGTGATGCTCCGCGGATTCTTCGCGAACGTTCCCGACGCGCTCGAAGAGGCGGCCATGATCGACGGATGCTCGCGGATCGGTGCGCTGTTCCGCGTCATCGTCCCCGTGATGAAGCCCGGGATCGTCGCCGCGTTCATCTTCAACTTCGTCAACTGCTGGAACGAACTGTTCCTCTCGGTGACCCTGATGAACAGCGACTCGAACAAGACCATCCCGACCGCGCTCAACGGCTTCATCTCGAGCTACAACATCGACTGGGGCTCCATGTCGGCTGCGGCCGTGCTGACGATCATCCCGACCATGATCCTGTTCGCCTTCGCGAGCAAATACATCGTGCAGGGCCTGACCGCGGGAGCGGTGAAGGGCTAGAGCCACGAGATGGCAGTTGCGCACCCAAGACCTCAGTCATCGAGGGTTGTGAGTGCGCAACTGCCATTTCACGGCCCGGATGCCGCGGCTACGCCCGTTCGGCGTCCACGGGCACGGGAACAGCGGATGCTCCGTCGCTGCCCCACATGCTCGGCTTCGGCTTCGCGAAGAACAGGGTGAGCACGGCGCCGAACAGCGCGATGCCCGCCGGCAGCAGCAGCGACTGGCCCATCGCGGCGCTGAAGCCACCCTGCAGGAACTCGGGAAGAGCCCCTCCGCCGAACGCGTCCGTCGATCCGCCCGCGTTCCCGGGCAGTTCGGCCGTCAGCCTGGCCTGCATAAGGGCTGCGATCGATGCGCTGCCGAAGACGGCGCCGACCTGGCGCACCGTGTTGTAGACACCGGAACCGGCCCCGGCGAGCTGCGGCGCGAGGTTGCGCGTCGTCATCGAGGCGAGCGGCCCCCACATGCCGGAGTTGGCCACACCGAGCAGCGCGCTCGGCAGCAACAGCATCCAGATCGGCTGCTCGGGCGTCATCAGCACGGAGTACCAGACCAGGGAGATCCCGAACAGGGTCATGCCCGCCGTCGCGATGAGCCGCGGGTTGACCCGGTCGATGAGCTTTCCCACCGGGGCGGCGAGCGCACCGGACAGCACGGCCATCGGAACGAGCATCAGTGCCGACTGGGTCGGGGTCAGGCCGCGAACGATCTGGTAGAAGAACACGATCGGCAGGCTCATGCTCGTGATCGCGAAACCCACAGTCGCGATGACCGAGTTGCCGAGTGCGAAGTTCCTGTCGCGGAACAGCACGAGGGGAAGCAGCGGCTCACCCTTGTTGAGCGCCTGCCACACGATGAAGCCCGCGAGCACCACGATGCCGGCCACGATGAGCGACCAGACCGTGATCGGACCGGCGATGGTGCCCCAGTCGTAGGTCTCGCCCTCCTGCAGCCCGAAGATGAGCAGGAACAGACCGACAGAACTGAGGACGACGCCGAGGATGTCGAACCGGTGCGGGTGCGTGGTGAGCCGAGGCACGAGTCGCCAGGCCAGCACGAACGCGAGGATCCCGACGGGCAGGTTGATGAAGAAGATCCATTCCCAGCCCAGGCTATCGACGAGCACGCCGCCGAGGATCGGTCCGACGAGGGTGGCCACGCCGGCGGTCGCACCCCACAGGCCCATGGCCGCTCCGCGCTTGTCCGGTGGGAAGATGCGGGTGATCACCGCCATGGTCTGCGGTGTCATCAGTGAGGCGCCGAGCCCCTGGAACACCCGGGCGAGGATGAGCATGCCGATGTCGCCTGACAGGCCGCACCAGACGGAGGCGAGAGTGAAGACGACGAGTCCGGTCAGGTACAGGTTCTTCGGACCGAATCGGTCACCGAGCCGGCCGGTGACGAGAAGCGGAACGGCGTATGCGAGCAGGTATGCGCTCGTCACCCAGAGGGTGTCGCTGATGCCGGCGTCGAGGCCCTCCATGATGGCGGGGTTGGCGACGGAGACGATGGTCGAGTCGACGAGGATCATGAAGAACCCCAGGACGAGCGCCCAGAGCGCCGGCCACGGTTTCGCGATGTTTTCCACGGAGAGAGGTCCTTTAGTTCGAGGGTGTTTCGGGGATGAGTGGAACAGCGTGCTCCCAGAGGAGGGTGCCTGACGTCAGTTCGGCGATGGTCCGGCCGACCCAGTCGATCTCGGCCTGGAGGGAGGCACGCTGGAGCGTCGCCCCGATCCAGTACAGCCGCGGCACGCCTCGCGCCGTGAGGTCGTCGATGCGGCGGTTCAGCGCCGCCAGGTCGGCCTTCTGCGCGACGAGTCGTTCGTCGAGCGCGCGGATGACGTCTTCCTTCGTCAGCGCGTGCGCCTCAGACACCGCGATCGGGAACAGGGCGTGGTCCCGAACAGGGACGGCGAGGAGTTCACGGACCCGTGCGGAGAGGTGCTCCCTGCCCGACTCGGTGATCTCGAACGTCGTCCGCTCGGGCCGGGCCCCGTCACGGTCTGTGCCGATCGTGCGCACATGCCCGGCTTCCTCGAGCGCGTACACCGCCCGGTACAGCGACCCCGGGCTGACCGCCATGAGCCGTTCCTCCTGCCGCTGAACGGCGAGTTGATACATCTCATACGGATGCATCGGCCGCTCGAGCAGGAACCCGAGCGCGGCGATGCCGAGCGGAGGAAGAGGTTTGGGAGTCATGGGGCTTTCGGATGCCGTCGGGCGAGGGAGCAGAGCGCTATTCCGGTTGGAATATTACCCGCCGGAATAGCGAAGTCCAAATGCGACGTCAGTGCCCGCCGTGCACTCCGGGATAATGGACGGGTGAGCGCATCGACAGACCTGGCCGGCTGGACCCACCTCTACTCGGGCAAGGTCCGGGACCTGTACGAACGCGCATCGCGATCAGGGTCTGCACCAGACGCGCTCCTCGTCGTCGCGAGCGACCGCGTCAGCGCGTTCGACCACGTACTCTCGCCAGGAATCCCCGGCAAGGGCGAACTGCTCACCACCCTCAGCCTGTGGTGGTTCGACCAGCTCGACGCCCCCAATCACCTGATCCCCGACCACGAGCTGCGGGCAGACGGCGGGGTGGAGGAGATCATCCCCGCCCAGGTGGCCGGCCGGGCCATGCTCGTCAAGAAGCTCGACATGTTCCCCGTCGAATGCGTCGTCCGCGGCTATCTCACCGGTTCCGGCTGGAAGGAATACCTCGCGAACGGCAGCGTCTGCGGCATCCCGCTGCCCTCCGGCCTGTCGAACGGCGACCGCCTGCCCGAGCCGCTGTACACCCCGGCGTACAAGGCGCCGATGGGCGAACACGACGAGAACATCTCCTTCGAACAGAGCGTCGAGCTCGTCGGCGAAGCGGATGCCACCGCCCTGCGCGACGCATCGCTTGCGATCTACGCCGAAGCATCCGCGATCGCCGAGAAGCGCGGAGTGATCCTGGCCGACACAAAATTCGAGTTCGGCCGGGACACCCAGACCGGGGTCATCACCCTCGCCGACGAGGTCCTCACCTCGGATTCGTCCCGGTACTGGGACGCGGCGGTGTACGCCACAGCAGAGACGCCCGAGGACAGGATGGCGAGTTTCGACAAGCAGATCGTGCGCGACTGGCTCGCCGCGAACTGGGACCAGGCCGGAACTCCGCCAGACCTCCCCGCCGACATCGTCGAGCGGACGGCGGCGAGGTACCGGGAACTCCTCGAGCGTCTGACGGCGTAAAGTTCTGAGGGATGCCCTCCTCGCCGAACCCCTCACAGCCCTCGACAGACGCCGACGCCCACGCCCACCGGATCAAGTGGGAGAGTTTCTGGGTCTGTGTCGGCGTCGCCTGCCTCACCATCCTCGACCTGTCCAAGGTCAACGTCGGCCTCCCGTCGATCGAGGACTCCCTCGGCGGCGGCGCGACCGAGCTCCAGCTCATCGTCGCCGGCTATGCGCTCGCGTTCGGGCTCGCCCTCGTACCCTCAGGCCGGCTCGGAGACATCCGGTCCAGGCGGAGGATGTTCCTGATCGGCCTGACGTCGTTCACCCTGGCCAGCTGGCTCTGCGCCGTTGCGCCGACCATCGAGATCCTCGTGATCGGTCGCATCCTGCAGGGCGTCGCGGCCGGCATCCAGATGCCCCAGGTCCTCGGGCTCATCCAGCAGCTGTTCAGGGGCAGGGAGCGCGGGAAAGCGTTCGGGCTGTTCGGCGCCGTCATCGGTCTCTCAACCGCGTTCGGCCCCACCCTCGGCGGTCTCCTCATCGCGATCGGCGGCGAGGAGGACGGGTGGCGCCTGCTGTTCTGGATGAACATCCCCCTCGGCCTGATCGCCGTCTACTTCGCGTGGCGGCTCCTGCCGAAGACGCAACCGCACGAGGGCGGCGCGCAGACGCTCGACCTCGTCGGGATCCTGCTGCTCGGGGTGGCCACGTTCAGCCTCATGCTGCCGTTCGTGCTCACCACCGGCGGACCGGACGACGATCCGATGCGCTGGTTCTGGCTCGTCGGCTTCGTCGTCGCTTCGGCCGGGTTCGTCTGGTGGGAACGCCGGTACCTCCGCATCGGCAAGTCGCCCGTCGTGCACTTCGGCCTGCTCCGGCTGGCGTCGTACCGCAACGGCATCCTCATCGGAACCACCTATTTCGCCGCGATCCCTGCGATGTTCCTCGTCGTCACCCTGTTCCTGCAGCGCGGCCTCGGGCTCGAAGCCGTCTTCGCCGGGATGGTGTCGATCCCGTTCGCCCTGGCCTCCGCCGTCACCTCGTGGCAGGGCGGACGGCTCGTCAACGAGTACGGTCGCAAACTCGTGGTCCTGGGTCTCATCCTCGCCGCGGCAGGGATCGGCCTCTGCTACCCGATCACGGCGCTCGCATCTGTCGAGGCGATGCCCTGGCTCCTGGCGGCATCCCTCACGCTCGCCGGCGCCGGCGGCGGTTTCGTCATCTCGCCGAACCAGACCCTCACCCTGCACGACGTGCCGGTGACCCAGGGAGGCGTTGCCGGCTCCGTCGCGCAGGTGGGGCAGCGCGTCGGCACGGCGATCGGCGTCGCCGTCGCGTCGAGCACCTTCTTCGCCACCCTGTACGCCGAGCAGGCCGGTGGCGACCCGGTGACGATCCACCGCGACGCGATCGGCAAGAGCCTGATCATCATCGTGGCGTTCATTCTGGTCGGGCTGGTCCTCAGCCTGCTCGATCTCCGCAAGCGTCGCGTCGAGGCCTGACCGCACTCGCGATCGGCCTGGCGGGAATGTTGTCGCTACAACTATAGTTGTATCCATCATGAACCCGCTCGCATCCCCGGACCAGCCGACCGCAGACAAACTCGCCGCAGACACCGCCATGGGCCCGGTCACCCTCCTCGTGGCCGATCTCGACGTCATGACTCGGTACTACACCGAGGCCGTGCCGTTGCATCCGATCTCGGCGACAGCGCACACCGTCACCCTGGGTCGCAACGGGATCCCTGCCGTGATCCTCGAACACGCACCCGAACTCACTCACGCGGCGGCGGGAAGCGCAGGCCTGTTCCACACGGCCATCGTCTTCGAGAGCCAGGCGGCACTGGCAGCGGCGCTGTACTCCGTGGCGCGGAACGCACCTGGGACCTTCACCGGGAGCGCGGACCACCTCGTCAGCGAAGCGTTCTACTTCACCGACCCTGAGGGCAACGGCGTCGAGTTGTACTGGGATCGCGCACGCACCGAGTGGAGCTGGGCCCACGGCCAGGTCGAGATGGCCACGATCTACCTCGACCCGAACCAGTACCTGGCCAGCCACCTGACCGAGCAGGGCCAGTCCGCACCGGGAGACGAGTCGGTCTTCGGCGCCGCGCGCGTCGGACACGTCCACCTCTCCGTCGGCGACGTGGCATCCGCGCGGGCGTTCTACGTCGACGCGCTCGGCTTCGACGCCACAGCATCCCTGGGCAACCAGGCCCTGTTCGTGTCAGCGGGAGGCTACCACCACCACATGGCCATGAACGTCTGGAACTCACGCGGCGCGGGCCCGCGCATGCCCGCGCTCGGACTCGGGCGGGTCGACATCGACGTCCAGGGGAAGGATGCACTCGGCGAGCTGCATGAACGGCTCTCCCACTTCGGGATCGCGACTCGCGACGACGGCAGAACCCTGAGCTTCGACGACCCGTGGGCCAACCTCATCCGGGTGCAGACCGCCTGACACCGGTCGCAGCAGGTCCAGCCACTTGTTAGCATCGTCCCCTGACGTGAGGGGAAGCATCCGTGCCACTTGATCCGTACTTCCGCGACATGTACCTGGCCAGGCGGCGGGACATGATCGCCGAAGCCCGCGGCGCGGTCGCCGGGTTCTTCGTGAGCCTCATCCCCTGGCGAACGGATGCCGCCGGGCCGGCTCCCAGCGCGGCCCCACCTGCGCAGACGGTCGGCACAGCGGCGAGCGGAACGGCCACGGCAGGCAAACGGGAAGCGAAAGCCGCCTCCGTTCCGCGCTCGAAGGAGGAGACGGCCAGGCGCAGGACCCCGGCCTGGAAGCGGCGCAACGCGAAGAAGTGGGACACGAAACTGTACGGCAGGGTCGGCCTCACTCCACCTGCGGTCGACATCACCGACGCGACGGTCGACGTTCCGCGTTACCCGGCCGTCCGGGTGCGCGTGTACCGCCCGGCCGGAAGCTCCGGGGAGAAACTGCCGGCGGTGCTCGCCTTCTTCGGCGGGTCGTTCCAGCTCGGCGGCGTCGACTACACGAGCGTCGACGCTGCCTTCCGGATGCGGACAGCCGAGTCCCGCGTGATCCACGTCGCCGTTGACTACGCGCTCGCCCCCGAACACCGCTACCCGACCCAGATCGAGCAGGGCTACGCCGCGCTCGACTGGCTGTTCGCCTCGGCCGAGGAGCTCGGCATCGACGCCACACGGATCGGCATCAACGGAACCTCGTCCGGCGGCAACATCGCCGCGGCCGTCACCCTCGTCAACCGGGACCGTGCCAACCACCCGCTGCAGCTCCAGGTGCTCGAGGTTCCTGTCACCGACCTGACGGGCAGGTCGATCGACATGGGACCCATCCGCGAGATGCACATTCCCCGGTTCCTGGCCAGGCGGGAACTCGTCCAGGTCGTGGACGCCTACCTCGGCGACCGCTCGCGCGCCCGCCAGCCGTATGCCTCACCGCTCCGCGCCGCCCACCACCGAGGCCTCCCCCGCGCGTACATTCTCACCTCGGAATACGATGCCCTCCGCACGGACGGCGAGTCGTACGCGGCTGCCCTGCGCGCGTCAGGGGTCGAGGCCAGCGCCGTCAGGTACCAGGGTGCCACCCACGAAGCCGCCATGTACACGAAGGTGGTCCCCCTCGCCCGCCGTTGGCACGCCGACGTCGTCGGAGCGCTGCGCACGTTGCACGACGGCGAACGTCACGCGGGGCGGATGTAACCGCGGTCGCGGGCCGAGGCCACGGCCGCCGTCCGCGACGAGACCTGCAACTTGGCGAAGATGTGGACGAGGTGACTCTTCACGGTCGCCTCGGAGAGGAACAGTGCCCGCGCGATGTCGCGGTTCGACAGCCCGTCGGCGACGAGCCCGAGCACTTCGGCTTCGCGGGAGCTCAGCGCTTCGTCTGCCGCGTTCTGCCGAGCTTCGAGTCGACCGGCCACACGGGGCGCGAGCGCGCTCTCGCCCCGTGCAGCGGCGTGCACCGCCGCGACGAGTTCGGCCGGCGGAGCGTCCTTGAGCAGGTACCCGCTCGCCCCGGCCTCCACGGCGCCCAGGATGTCGGCATCCGTGTCGTAATTGGTGAGCACGAGGACGTGCGGGGCGTCGTCGGAGGCACGGATCCGTCTGGTGGCTTCAGCCCCTTGCATGCCGTCGCCGAACTGCAGGTCCATCAGCACGATGTCGACGCCCGACCTGCTCCGCTCGACGGCCTCCGCCCCTGTCGACGCCTCGCCGACCACGGCCAGGTCGGGCTCGGTGGCGAACAGGGCTCGGAGACCCGCGCGGACGACAGGGTGGTCGTCGGCGATGAGGAGGCGGATCATGCCTCGGCCGCCGTCAGCGGACGGATGCTCGTGGCGGGTCCGGTGATCGGGATGGTCGCGGCAAGCGCCGTTCCCTCCCCCGGGCGCGATTCGACGCTGAGGGTGCCTCCGAGGGCGCTGAGCCGCTGCCGGATCGCGGTCAGCCCGAACGACGGTCGGTCGGAAGCGCTCGCCGGGGCGTCGGGATCGAAACCGGCGCCGTCGTCGACGACGTCGAGGGTGACGCTGTCACTCTGGTAGGTCAGCGTCAGTTCGGCCCGGCCGGCCCTGGCGTGCCTGGCGACGTTCGCGATGGCACCCTGGGCGATCCGCAGCAGGGTGGCGTCGACGCTCATCGGAAGCGGGACCGGGTCTCCGACCAGCTGGAAGTGCACGGATGTGCTCGCTCCTCCTGCGCGCAGGGTGTGCTCTGTCGCAGCGGCCAGGCGGCGGAGCGCACCGGGAAGGGTGCGGTCGTCGAGGGCGGGAGGCGTCAGCTCGGCGATGATCCTGCGCGTATCGACGAGGGACTCCTGTGCGGTCTGGCGTGCGAGCTGCAGCTGCTCGAGCCCTGGACGTTCGGCATCGAGGCGTTCGGCCGCGTGCAGGAGCAGCTGGATGCTCGACAAGCCCTGCGCGACCGTGTCGTGGATCTCCCTCGCCAGCCGTTCCCGTTCGGCCAGGACCCCTGCGGCTCGCTCCGCGAGGGCGAGTTCGTCGCGCGTCTCCACGAGTTCTGAGATGAGACGCTGCCTCTCCTCGGCCTCCCGGTAGAGCGCGCGATACCCCAGGCCGATCGCGACCGCGACACCCGCGCCGATCATCGGCCCGAGCACGCCACCGATCGAGAACTCCGAGTGGACGCCGACGGCGACGATCGCGACGCCGGTCGACACGAGAACCGCGGCCACACCGCCTCCTGGTCCCAGCAGCTGGAGGTAGAGGAAGAACAACGGGAAGACGATGAACGCGGCATCCGGTGTGAGCCAGACCAGGACGAGCCAGACCAGGCTCAGCGCCAGGACCCAGACTCGGCCGGTCCACGGTCGTGAGGCCAGCGCAGGCAGCCGGTGGGCGATGTACGCGCCGCCGAGGTAGACGACCAGCATCACGACACATGCCGTGTGCACTGCGGTCACGTTCGGTGCGTCTGCGAGGACCGAGCGGACCATGACGAGCACGATGAGCCCGATCAGCAGCAGGTGCAGCGACCAGCGCAACCCGGCGAAAACCGGGGTCAGGGCGGAATGATTCATCGTCTTCTCTCTCGCCAGAAGCTTACGTCGCCGCCGGCACCCCGGCATCAATCGAAAGGACGAGGTGCCGGTAGGATGGGAGCATTCCACCCCTGACACCCGGGAGACATCGGTGCCCACAATCGTCGTAGAAGTAATGCCCAAGGCTGAACTGCTTGATCCGCAGGGAAAGGCCGTCCAGGGCGCACTCACCCGCCTGGGCCGGAACGAGTTCACCGGTGTCCGCATCGGCAAGCGTTTCGAACTCACGGTCGACGGCCCCATCACTGAGGAGACGCGCGCCGCCGTCGCGCAGATCGCCGAAGACATCCTGTCGAACTCGGTGATCGAAGACGTCGTCGGCATCCACTACCCCGAGGCGGAGTAGCCGTGAGAATCGGCGTCATCACCTTTCCCGGGTCGCTCGACGAGCGTGACGCACAGCGCGCCATCCGGTTCGCTGGCGCCGAAGCCGTCGCCCTCTGGCACGGCGAACACGATCTTCACGGGGTCGACGCTCTCGTCCTGCCCGGCGGGTTCAGCTACGGCGACTACCTGCGTGCTGGCGCCATCGCATCCGTCTCCCCGATCATGGCCGAGGTCATCGACGCCGCGAACAAGGGGATGCCCGTGCTGGGTATCTGCAACGGCTTCCAGATGCTCACTGAGGCGCACCTGCTGCCAGGCGGCCTGATCCGCAACGAGCACGGCACCTTCGTGCGCCGTGACCAGGTGCTGAGCGTCGAGAGCACGTCGACGGCGTGGACCAACGGCTTCAGCGCCGGCCAGGAGATCACCATCCCGTTGAAGAACGGCGAGGGCGGATTCATTGCCTCCGAGGACGAACTCGACCGCCTCGAGGGTGAGGGCCGCGTCGCCTTCCGATACGTCGGCAGGAACCCGAACGGCTCGCTCCGCGACATCGCCGGCATCACCAACGAACGCGGCAACGTCGTCGGCCTGATGCCGCACCCCGAGCACGCGGTCGAACCCGGATTCGGTCCTGACACCGCGGATGCCATGCGGTCGGGCATCGACGGGCTCACCTTCTTCACGAGCGCCGTGCGCGCGCTCCAGGCGGTCTGACCCGCCGCACCGAGATACCGAACAGGGCTCCCAGCCGACGACATCCATCGTCGCGGGGAGCCCTGTTCGGTTTCTGGGCGGGTCACCTCTCCAGTGCCGCGAAGCTCCCGGTGTCCGTGCGCCGGTAGCGGGGGTGACGGCGGCGGATGTCGTCGAGGTGGTCAGCGTCGACAGCGCCCAGGTTGCGGATCAGGATGATGAGCCAGGCGAAGATGAGGCATGCCGCGATGAGCTCCACGGCCGTGAGGTTGTAGTACCCGAGCGCGAACAGCACCCCGGCGAAGACGATCACAGCGAGGAACACGAAGCCGAGCGCGACGAAGGCAGGCGAGATCGGCGGCACGAGGCGTCCGATGCTGATGATGAGGGCCGCGTACACGGTCACCATCCCCGAGGCCACGAAGTTGTGGACCGCGAGGTTCTCGTCGACGGGGAACAGGCCGACGCACGCCAGCATGACGCCCATGACGACGAGTCCGCCCTGGAGCAGGCGCACCCGCCTCCGCGATTTCGGCGACTTCGACAATGCCGCGATCTCGAGCTGCTTCGTCGAATAGCTGGCCACGACGGTGACGAGGAAGCCGGCGAGGATCAGCGTGAAGTTGAAGGCGAACCCGGAGATGTCGTCCCCCGTTCCGAGGGCGCTGAGGTTCATCTCCCACCACTGCGGGTTCTCAGCGGTGAGCATGCTCGTGATCGTCCCCATCGAGAGGAACACCGCCAGGAGCGCGGCCAGCCGGTAGATGTTCATGCTCACGGCGGAGAGGTACGCGAAATAGACGCTGACGGCGCCGGCGGTTCCGACGAGGACCGCGCACGCGAATGGGAACACCACGGCACCGATGAACGACCGCTGGAACAGCGAGAACAGGGCGAGCGTGCCGATCAGGATGACGCAGGCATGGGCGACTGCGAGTGCGGCGATGTCGAGGACGTCGCGCCAGACCCCACCTGCGCGCCGCGCGGACGGCTTCGCCCTGCGGCGCCGGACGAGCCCGCCGACGACAGCGGCGGCGGCGAGCACGGCGGAACCGATAGCGGCCATGTCGCCGGCGGATCCGCGCCCGGACAGAGGCACGGCATCCCCGCGGGTGAGCAGGACGCTGACGCTGCCGAGCAGGACGAGTGCGGCCGCTCCCGCTCCGAGAGCGAGCGATTCGGATGCGACCGCGCTCCGTGATCCGTCGGTGGCATCCATGATCGGCCTCCCCCTCTGAATGGGTGCTCGCATCGTCGCAGACCGGATCGGCCCGTGCTTCGTCCGGAGTGGGTGAGCTGTGCAGCCCGCAGGCGTCGAGGTACCGAAAAGGGCTCCCACTGGCGGCGATGCGGCCGTCGCAGGGAGCCCTTTCGGTGTGTCGCGGGTCAGGCGGTTTAGGTCACATCCCGCTTCCACGACACGAAGTAGCCGACGACGGTGAGCACGAAGGCAAGGGCGGCGAGGAGAAGCCCGCCCTGCCACCATTCGAGCGGTTCGACGCTGCTGCCGGTCGCGCTGATACTGAAGAAGCTCGTCGCCCCGACGAGTGCGTCGCTCGCGGCACCGGGCAGGAATTTGCCGACGGTTGCTGCCCAGTCCGCGAACATCGTCACGGCACGAAGGGTCGGCTCCACGAATTGCGTGAACGCGAGGATCACGACGATGGCGGCCACTTGGTTCGGGATGAGCGTGCCGAGCCCGACACCGATGACCGCCCAGAGGGCGAGGGCGAGGATGGCGCGCCCCATCATCGCCCAGGTGTCGCTCTCACCGAGTTGCGTGTCAAGGCCGAACAACGCAAGCGCGCCTGCGCCTGCACCGAACGAACCGATCACGCCGATGATGCCGTAGACGGCGCCGAACAGCAGGAGGGCGACGGACTTCGCAGCGAGCACGATCCCACGCTTCGGTGTCGCAAGGAATGTCGGCGTGAGCATCTGGTGCCGGTACTCGCTCGTGACGGCGAGAGCACCGAGAAGCACAGGGAAGACGTAACCGAATGTGCTCACAGAGCCGTAGAGGATCGGCGCCAGGAACTCGGTCGGCGGAGCCTCCTGCTGCACGGCCTGGCTGTCCGACGTCGAGAAGAACCCGAAGAGCGAGCCGATGCCTCCGGCGATGAAAGCGATGTAGACGACGAGGATGATCGCGAGGATCCACCAGATGCGTGTGGTGAGGAGTTTGCCGATTTCGGCGTTGAGCGCGGAGAAGAACGTGTTCACAGCGAGCCCCCCTCTCCGACGAGCGCGAGGAATGAGTCTTCAAGCCCCGACTTCTGCCGATGCAGGGAACTCACCTCCACTCCGGCTGCGAAGGCGATATGCCCCACCTGGCCAGGCTCGAGCCCCGAGACGAGAATCCCGGCACGCGCTTCCTCGAATGAGACGGATGCCGCGGTGAGCGCAGCGGCGAGCGCCGCCCGGTTCGGCGAATCGACGATCACCTTGGTCGCGGCTCCCTCGATCTCGAGGCTGGACAGCTGGCCGCGGTGGATGAGGGTGCCGCGCGCGATGATGACGACCTCGTCGACCGACTGCTGAACTTCGCTGAGCAGGTGCGACGAGACGAGGACCGTGCGGCCCTCGGCGGCGAGCGAGCGCAGGAATCCGCGGATCCACTTGATGCCCTCAGGGTCGAGGCCGTTGATCGGCTCGTCGAGGACGAGGACGCCGGGG
This sequence comes from Mycetocola sp. Y719, assembly GCF_056713205.1. NCBI lineage: Bacteria > Bacillati > Actinomycetota > Actinomycetes > Micrococcales > Microbacteriaceae > Mycetocola > Mycetocola sp. Y719. The sequence continues at coordinate 126,179 of NZ_JBWYGY010000004.1, forward strand.
TCGCCGAGCAGGGCGAAGGCGAGGCCGAGGCGCTGGCGCATGCCGAGGGAGTAGCCGCCGACGCGGCGGCTCCCGTGTTCGCCGAGGCCGACGGTGTCGAGCACGACGCCTACCCGCTTCTGGTCGATCCGCGCGGCCTTCGCGTAGACCGAGAGGTGGTCTTTCGCTGTCCTGCCCGGGTGGAAGCTCGCCGCTTCGAGGGCGGAACCGACCGTGCCGAGCGGGGACGGCAGGTCACGGTAGCGGAGGCCGCCGATCGTGGCAGAACCGGATGTCGGAGTGACGAGACCGAGCAGCATCCGCAGCGACGTGGTCTTGCCTGCGCCGTTCGGGCCGAGGAAGCCGGTGACGCGACCGGGTTCCACGGTGAAGCTGAGGTCCGTTACTGCAGGGACGGGGCCGAACCGCTTGGTGAGGCCGGCGAATTCGATGGGGACTCCCGTTGGCATGCTGCTCCTGAAGTAGATGGGCGGGGGTGCTCCTCTACTCTGGCAGGACTCGCTTCGCCCCGGCATCCCCCGCGCGGCGGAGATGACGACGGATGCCGAAGCTCCGACTTTCGGACGACGCGGAGCGGTGCACCGCCCTGCGAGGATGGAGGCATCCCGATTCCCGTTGCGCGCCTCCGACGGCCGCTGCATCCCTTCCACTGGAGTGTCTTCCGTGTCTCCCCGCCTGTTCTACCGCACACTCGCGATCGCCGAGGCGGTGACCTGGACACTCCTGATCACCGGACTGCTGATGAAGTACGTCTGGGACCTGGGTGACCTCGGGGTGCGGGTCGGCGGGACGATCCACGGGTTCGTGTTCCTCGCGTATGCCATGACCGCCGTCCTCGTCGGGGTGAACCAGCGGTGGAGCATCCCGTTGATCGGCCTCGGCGTCGTCACGGCGATCGTGCCGTACGCGACGATCCCGTTCGATCTCTGGGCCGACCGCACCGGCCGGTTGAACGGCCCCTGGCGCCGGACGGCCACTGACGACCCGCGCGACCGTGGCTGGGTCGATGTCACCCTGCGCTGGTTCCTCAATCACCCGGTGATCCTGACCGTGCTGTTCGTCGTCGCCCTCGTTGCCATCTTCGCGACGCTGCTCGTGATCGGCCCTCCAGGCGGCGAGAGGTAGCGAAATCGGCCGCGCCGATCGGCTCCCGCTCACCGGATAGAATTGAGCCATCCGGCACGCCCTCTATCTAGGAGCCTTCGCCCCGTGAGCACCCCCGCAACGTCAGTGGCTGACACTGTCTCGAACGCCATCGCCACCCCCGAGAAAGAGCAGCCGTACGCTGCGCTCGGGCTCAAGCCCGACGAGTACGCGAAGATCCGCGAGATCCTCGGCCGCCGCCCCACCTCGGGAGAGCTCGCCATGTACTCGGTGATGTGGAGCGAGCACTGCTCCTACAAGTCGAGCAAGATCTACCTGCGCCAGTTCGGCCAGAAGGTCAGCCCTGCCATGAAGAAGAACCTCATGGTCGGCATGGGCGAGAACGCGGGCGTCGTCGACGTCGGCGAGGGCTGGGCCGTCACCTTCAAGGTGGAGAGCCACAACCACCCCAGCTACATCGAGCCGTTCCAGGGCGCCGCGACCGGCGTCGGGGGCATCGTCCGCGACATCATCTCGATGGGCGCCCGCCCCGTCGCGGTGATGGACCAGCTGCGCTTCGGCGCGATCGACGACGCGGACACGGCACGCGTCGTGCACGGTGTCACGAGCGGGATCTCGTTCTACGGCAACTGCCTCGGCCTGCCCAACATCGGCGGCGAGACCTACTTCGACAAGGTGTACCAGGGCAACCCGCTCGTCAACGCGCTCTCGGTCGGCGTGCTCCGCCATGAAGACCTTCACCTCGCCAACGCCTCAGGCATCGGCAACAAGATCGTGCTGTTCGGCGCCCGCACCGGTGGCGACGGCATCGGTGGAGCATCCATCCTCGCGTCGGACTCGTTCGACGCTGCCGGCCCGACCAAGCGCCCAGCAGTGCAGGTCGGCGACCCGTTCGCCGAGAAGGTGCTCATCGAGTGCTGCCTCGAGCTGTACAAGAACAAGCTCGTCGAGGGCATCCAGGACCTCGGAGCAGCCGGCATCTCGTGCGCGACGAGTGAGCTCGCCGCGAACGGCGACGGTGGCATGTTCATCGAACTGTCGAACACGCTGCTCCGCGACCCGTCGCTCACGCCTGAGGAAATCCTCATGTCCGAGTCGCAGGAACGCATGATGGCGGTCGTCGAACCCGGCAAGCTCGAGGGTTTCCTCGCGGTCACCGCGAAGTGGGACGTCGAGACGTCCGTCATGGGCGAGGTCACAGACACCGGTCGCCTCGTCATCAACTGGCACGGCGAGGAGATCGTCAACGTCGACCCGTCGACGGTCGCCGTCGACGGCCCGGTCTACGAACGCCCCGTCGCGTACCCGGCCTGGCTCGACGCGCTTCAGGCCGACACGGCATCCGCTCTCGAACGGCCGACGGATGCCGCGACGCTCCGCTCACAGTTCCTCACCCTGCTCGGTTCGGCGAACCTCGCGGACAAGAGCTGGATCACCGACCAGTACGACTACTACGTCATGGGGAACACGGCGCTCGCCTTCCCCGACGACGGCGGCATGATCCGCGTCGACGAGGAGTCGGGACTCGGTTTCGCCATCGCCACGGACGCGAACGGCCGCTACTGCCAGCTCGACCCGTCGCTCGGTGCGAAGCTCGCTCTCGCCGAGGCGTACAGGAACGTCGCCTGCACCGGCGCTGTCCCCGCCGCCGTGACCGACTGCCTCAACTTCGGCTCCCCGGAGAACCCCGAGGTGATGTGGCAGTTCTCGCAGGCCGTCGAGGGCCTGTCTGACGGCTGCCTCGCGCTCGAGGTCCCCGTCACCGGCGGAAACGTCTCGTTCTACAACCAGACCGGAGACACCCCGATCTTCCCGACGCCCGTCGTCGGTGTGCTCGGCGTGATCGACGACGTTGCACGTCGCATCCCGAGCGGCTGGCAGGACGAGGGCGACAACATCTACCTCCTCGGAACCACCAGCGAAGAGCTGTCGGGTTCGGCGTGGGCAGGGACCATCCACGACCACCTCGGCGGACTCCCGCCCGCAGTCGACTTCGACCGCGAGAAGGACCTGGCAGAGCTGCTGCACGCCGGATCGCAGTCGTCGATCATCGGTTCGGCGCACGACCTGTCAGACGGCGGCCTGGCCCAGGCCCTCGCCGAGAGCGTCCTGCGCTTCGGCGTCGGCGCCCGGGTCTGGCTCGGTGACGTGCTCGAGCGTGACGGCATCGACGTTGCGACCGCGCTGTTCTCAGAGTCCACCGGCCGGGTGATCGTGTCTGTGCCGCGCGAGGACGACGTGAAGTTCCGTGGCCTGTGCGAGGGCCGCAACTACCCCGTGCTCCGCATCGGCGTGACCGACAAGGCATCCGGATCGCTCGAGATCCAGGACCTGTTCACCGCGACGATCGACGAGCTGCGCTCCACGCACCGCGCGACCCTGCCGGCGGCGTTCGCGTAACCCCTCGCGCGTCTGCACCGAGATGGCAGTTGCGCACCTAAAACGGAGGTTTTCCCTCCGTATGGGTGCGTAACTGCCATTTCGCGTCTCGAGAGACGAGGGCTGTGGAGAAGCAGCACAGAGAACGCACGGAACAGGGCACACTCTCGGGATGCCCCGCCGCATTCCGCTTCCTCCCAAGCTCGTCGCCGCCCCGTTCACGGCTCGCGATGCAGCGACTGAGGGGCTGAGCCGCGGTCGTCTGCGCAGTGTTGATGTCGCGCGCGTCTTTCGGGGCGTCTACAGGTCCGCCGGCGCCAGTTTCAGCGTCGTCTCGGCAGCCACCCGGCGTCTCCGGCCCGGCCAGTTCTTCTCCCACCTCACCGCCGCCCGTCTTCACGACCTCTACCTCCCCCGACGCCTCGACAGCGTCGCGCTCCTGCACATCACCGCCTTCCGCCCCGCCGCAGCGCCACGCGCGCACGGGGTCGTTGGCCACCACACCGAACCCGGTTCCGTTCGCGTTGTGTCGATTGCCGGCATCCCCGTGGCATCCCCCGTCGACACGTGGTGCGAACTCGCATCCGTCCTCACCGTTGCCGAGCTCGTCGAGATGGGGGACGGGCTCGTCCGACGGGTCCGGCCTCTCGCGACGATGGACGAACTCGCGGATGCCGTCGCACGCTCGGCCGGACGTCGCGGCTCGCGGGCGCTCCGAGAGGCGTTTGCACACGTGAGGCCCGGCACCGACTCGCGGCAGGAGACCCGCCTGAGGCTGCTGATCGTGGACGCAGGACTCCCCGAACCCCTGGTGAACTCTGAGATCCGCGACGTACTCGGCCGATTTCTCGCCCTCGGCGATCTCGTCTACCCGACGTGGAAGGTGCTCGTCGAATACGACGGCAGCCACCACTTCGCGTCTGAACGACAAGGCCATCACGACGTCGACCGGCTCGACCTGCTCATGGCGGACGGGTGGCGCGTCATCCGCGTGCACCGCGAGCACATGGCGAACGGCGCTCAGGGCCGCGTCCGCGCGATCCGCGAGGCTCTTCTCCGTGCCGGCTGGCGCCCGAAATGACAGTTGCGCACCCATAACGCGAGAGTTCGGCCGTTGAGGGTGCGCAACTGTCATTTCGCGACATAGACCGTCGATACGATGGTCTGATGACGATCACCGCAGCCGCAGACGGCTCCGCCCTCGGCAACCCGGGCCCCGCAGGCTGGGCCTGGTACGTCGACGACGAGCACTGGGCGGCGGGCGGCTGGAAGCACGCCACCAACAATCAGGGTGAGCTCAAGGCCGTGCTCGAACTTTTTCGCGCGACGGCACACCTCGACGACGACCTGCTCGTGCTCTGCGACAGCCAGTACGTGATCAATACCGTGACCAAGTGGATGCGCGGCTGGAAGGCCAAGGGCTGGCGCAAGGGTGACGGCAAGCCGGTGATGAACCTCGAGATCATCAAGGAACTCGATGAGGCGATGGCCGGCAGGCGCTACCGGTTCGAGTGGGTCCGCGGCCACGCGGGCCACCCTCTGAACGAGGCCGCTGACATCCGCGCGCGGACGGTCTCCGAAGCATTTCAGTCCGGGCGGCCGATTCCTGAAGGACCGGGCTGGCCCAGTGACGACGATATGGATGCCACTGTGCCCGCCACGGTCGCGGCCCAGGTCAGAGAGACGCCTGCCGAGGAACCAGACGCCCAGGCCGACGATCTCGATGCTGAAGCGCCGACCCTGTTCGCGCTGGAGGACCCCGACCTCCACGAGGTCACACTGTGGCTCACGGATGACGAGCACGTGCGCCTCTTCGAACGTGCCCGTCAGGCGGGGATCAGCCCAGAGGAACTCCTCCGCAGCCTGATCTGATCGGTTCCGGGACTCAGGCCACTGGCTCGGTGAGCGCCTGGACGAGAGCGGGCAGCGTCGTCCTGGCCAGTGGCGGAGCCGTGCCCGTGCCGTCGTCGGCAGCCGAGTCCGCTCCCTCGAGCATCGCCTCCTGCATCGCCGACTCGTACACGTTCACGATGATGCGGACGGCGTCGAGCGGATCGACGGTGAAGCGCAGGCCGACCGAGCCGATGGCCGCCTCGATGCGCTCGGCGAGTTCCTGCAGGAAGTGGCGCTGGTAGTTGAGATAGCTCGCGGCGACGGCGGGGTCGCGCATGGCCAGGAGCTTGAACTCGGACTGGACGAGGCACCAGCGACGATCGTCGCCCTGGAGCACGAGGAACTGGGTGACGAGATCGCCGAGCGTCGCCTCGGTGAGCGCGGCCGGATCGACCTCGGGCAGGATCGCGTCGACGCCCTCCTGCAGCCGCTCGAACCGGATCCGGTTCTCCCGTTCGGCCAGGGCGAAGAAGAGCTCTTCCTTCGTGTCGAAGTTGGAGTAGAACGCTCCCCGCGTGAAACCGGCCCGCTCCGTGATCATCTCGACGGATGCCGCATGCACGCCGGTCTCGGCGAACACCTCGTATGCGGCGTCGATGAGCCGGTCGCGGGTCTTGCGACGGCGGGCGCTCTCGACCTGCGCGGTCTCGGCGAATTCGACTTCCGTGGGCATCCTGACACCTTACTGTGAGTGTTTGCGATACATCAGTGTATCCGATACGTTCATGTAGCGGATACACTGGTGTATTCAGAGCGCTGGTCGCTCATCGCCCCACACACCACCCACCTCTCCTAGGAGTCCCGTGTCGTCACTGCTGTATTCGCTCGGCCGCTGGGCCTTCCGCGCTCGCGGGATCGTCGTCGGCGCGTGGATCCTCATCCTCGCCCTGGCCGGTGGCAGCGCGCTCCTGTTCAACCAGGGTCTCGACAACAACATCTCGATCCCCGGCACCGAGTCGCAGGAAGCCCTCGACTCGCTCTCGACCACGTTCCCCCAGGTGAGCGGCGCGACGGCGCAGGTCGTCATCGTCGCCCCGGATGGAGACGAGGTCACGGATGCCGCGATCACGGACGCGATCACATCGACCGTCGACACCATCGACGAGTTCGACCAGGTCTCACAGGCCGTCTCCCCGTTTGACGAGAACATCACAGGCGCCGTGAGCGATGATGCATCCGCCGCCCTGATCAGCGTCCAGTTCGACGGCGTCAGCTCCGACATCACCGACGGCACCAAGACGGCGCTCGAAGACGAGGTCGCCGCCCTCAACGATGCGCTGCCCGAAGGCTCGGTCGCGTCGCTCGGCGGCCAGCTGTTCAGCCAGAACATGCCGACCCTCACCGTCACCGAGCTCATCGGAGTCGGGGTGGCGCTCGTCGTCCTGATCCTCACCTTCGGATCGTTCCTCGCAGCGGGGATGCCGCTGCTCACCGCTCTGCTCGGTGTCGCCATCTCGATCGCCCTGATCTTCGTCGCCACCGCGTTCGGTTCGATCACCTCGACGACACCGATGCTCTCCCTCATGCTCGGACTCGCCGTCGGCATCGACTATGCGCTCTTCATCATCTCCAGGCATCAGGAACAGCTGAGGGGAGATCTCACCGCAGAGGAATCCGCTGCGCGGGCGACGGCAACGGCCGGCTCCGCTGTGATCTTCGCCGGTCTCACCGTCATCATCGCCCTGCTGGGCCTCGGCGTCGCCGGCATCCCGTTCCTCACCGTGATGGGCGCGGCCGCAGCCGTCGGCGTCGGTGTGGCAGTGATCATCTCGATCACGCTCATCCCCGCGCTGCTCGGTTTCGCCGGCGACCGTCTGCGACCGAAGCCGAAGAAGGCATCCCGCCGAGCCCGCCGCGCACACGCAGCATCCGACGCCGCTGGAGACGCACCGGCACCTGCGCACCGCCCCAACCGCTTCTTCACCGGCTGGGTCCGTGCAGCGACACGGTTCCCGATCGCGACGATCCTCGCGGTCGTCACCGTGCTCGGGCTCGCGGCCGTCCCCGCACTCGGCCTCCGCCTCGCGCTCCCGGATGCCGGCGGCCTGCCAGAGGACGACTCGGCTCGCGTCACATACGACCTCGTCTCCGACCACTTCGGCGAGGGCTTCAACGGACCACTCATCGTCACGGGGAGCATCGTCACCTCGACGGACCCGCTCGGGCTGATGGGCGACCTGAAGAGTGAGATCGAGGGCCTCGACGGCGTCGCCGCCGTTCCGCTCGCCACGCCGAACGAGACGGCAGACACCGGCATCGTCCAGGTGATCCCCGAGGGCGCCCCGGACTCGGAGGAGACCAAGGCCCTCGTCGCCGAACTGCGGTCGCTCCACGACTACTTCCTCGACGAGTACGACGTCGACCTCGCCGTCACCGGATTCACCGCGGTCGGAATCGACGTCTCAGACAAACTCGGAGCGGCCCTTCTCCCCTTCGGCCTCATCGTCGTCGGGCTGTCGCTCATCCTCCTGACCATGGTGTTCCGGTCGATCTGGGTGCCGATCAAGGCCACGGTCGGCTACCTGCTGAGCGTAGCTGCCTCGTTCGGCATCGTCGCCCTCGTCTTCGAGAACGGCTGGTTCGCCGACGCCCTCCATGTGTCCCAGCAGGGCCCGGTGATCAGCTTCATGCCGATCATCGTCATGGGTGTGCTGTTCGGGCTCGCCATGGATTACGAACTGTTCCTCGTGGCCAGGATGCGCGAGGACTACGTCCACTCCGGCAAGGCGCGCGCCTCGATCGAGACCGGATTCCTCGGCTCGGCCAAGGTGGTCACCGCGGCAGCGATCATCATGTTCGCCGTGTTCGTCGCCTTCGTCCCCGAGGGAGACGTCAACATCAAACCGATCGCTCTCGGCCTGGCCGTCGGCGTCTTCGTCGACGCGTTCATCGTCCGGATGACCCTCGTCCCCGCCGTCCTCATGCTTCTCGGCGAGAAGGCCTGGTGGATCCCGAAGTGGCTCGACCGCATCCTGCCGTCGTTCGACGTCGAGGGCGAAGGACTCGCCCGCGAGATCGAGCTGCGCGAGTGGCCGACAGCCGGGTCGACCGACATCGTGACCGCTGAGGGCCTGACCCTCGACGGAGGAGTCGTCCCGCTCTACGCCGACGTGTCCGTGTCCCTCCCCGAGGGCGGCACGCTCGTCATCTCCGGCGAACGGGAAACGGGGGTGACCGCACTGCTGCTGACCCTCTCGGGCCGGATGCACGCCGATTCGGGCAACCTCAAGGTCGCCGGGCTCGTGCTTCCGGTGCGCGCAGCCGCCGTGCGCTCCCGCGTCGGGTTCGTCTCCCTCGGTGAGGCCATCGACCCGGTCCGTGCCGTCAGAGACGCCCTCCGTGAGACGCCTCGCATCCTGACCCTCGACGGGCTCGACCAGGTGACGGATGCCGTCACGCGCCGCAACATCCACGACGCGCTGCTGTCCGCACAGGACGCAGCACTGAAGAACGACCGTCCACTCGCCCTGATCGTCGGCACCGTCTTCCCCGACGCGGTCTCGGATGCCGTCCCCGGCGTCAAGGACGCCGCCGGCATCTCCCTTCTCCCCTCAGACCTGTCGCACGAAGCAGAGGTATCCGCATGACAACGCCACTTGCACGATTCGAATCCGCCCGCTCTGCCGGGCGCGTCACCTGGCTCTCCGTCATCGGCATCATCCTCGTCCCGCTCGTCGTCGCAGGCGTGCTGGTGTGGGCGTTCTGGAACCCGCAGGACCGGCTCGGACAGGTCACCGCCGCCATCGTCAACAACGACGCCCCCGTCGAGATCGACGGTCAGACCGTTCCGCTCGGCCGCCAGCTCTCCGCCGGTCTTGTCGGAGGAGAAGCATCCGACGACACGAACTACACCTGGGTGATCACCGATGAGGACGACGCCACAGACGGTCTCGCCTCAGGCGACTTCGCGGCCGTCGTCACCATCCCCGAGAACTTCTCGGCAGCGGCCACGTCGTTCTCCGGAGACGCCGCCGAAGCCCAGAAGGCCACCATCGACGTGACGACGAGCGACAAGAGCCGCATCGTCGACGACGCGGTCAGCCAGGTCATCACCACGACGGCAGCAGGGCTCGTCGGGAACGAACTCACCACGTCCTATCTCGAGAACATCTACCTCGGCTTCAACACCCTCGGCGACGAGCTCGGCAAGGCGGCTGACGGTGCTGCGGCACTCGGCGACGGCGCGACAGCGCTCGCGAGCGGGGCGTCGAGCCTCGCAACGGGCACGGCGGAGCTGTCAACAGGCGCGAGCGGTCTCGCATCGGGGATCTCCGAATACACGACAGGTGTCTCCTCACTGGCCACCGGCCTCGGCACCCTGCGTGACAAGACCGCGGCCCTGCCCACGCAGGCCGAGGCCCTTGCCACAGGGGCCACCGGCGTCGCCGACGGCATCGACCAGCTGCAGGCCGCCCTCGGGGCACAGGCCACATCCCTCAACACGCAGGCAGCCACCCTGGCGACGCTGGCGCAGGACGCCTGCTCTCCCGTCGTCACCGACAACTGTGAAGCCCTCACGCAGGCAGCGACGGATGCCGCGATCTCCGCGGGGACCATCGCGGCCATCGCCGCCCCCGGCAAGCTCGCGTCTGGTGCCGACTCGGTTGCCGGCGGTATGACCAGCCTGGCTGGCGGGCTCCCCGCACTGACCGCAGGGATCAGCCAGTCGGCATCCGGAGCCGCGGCACTCGCCGAAGGAGGCAGTTCCGTGAGTTCGGGGGCCAGCCAGCTGGCCGGAGGGGTCGCCGAACTGAGCACGGGAGCGACGGGCATCGCCGATGGCGCGACCGGCGTCTCGGACGGTGTCGACTCGCTCGCCACCGGCCTGTCGACCGCCGTCGACGAACTGCCGAGCTATTCCAAGACGGAGCGGACGAACCTCGCCGAGGTCGTCGCTGAGCCCGTCGTCGCTGACGGCGGGGACGCCCTGTCGTTCGGTTCGGCCGGGGTGCCGTTCTACGCCGCGCTCGCTCTGTGGCTCGGGGCCCTCGCCAGCCTCATCGTGCTTCGGGCGACACCCGCCCGGGTGCTGGGGTCGACCAGGTCGTCCGTCGTCCTCGCCCTCCGCGCCTGGGCGCCAGCCGCAGCGGTCGGAGCCCTCCAGGGTGTCCTTCTCGCCGCGATCCTGCAGCCGATGGTTGAGCTCGACGCCGGGGGCTGGATCGGCTTCGCTGCCGTCGCAGCCCTCATCGGGGTCGCGTTCGCCGCGGCCAACCAGGCGCTCAACGCCGTGTTCGGCGGTGCGGGACGGTTCGTCTCCATGATCGTCGCCCTCGTCCTCATCGGCACGAGCATCATCGCCACCGCTCCACCCCTGCTCGACGAAATCCTCGCCGTGCTCCCGGTGCAGCCGGCCATGAACGCCGTGCACGCCGTCATCGGCTCCGGAGCAGGTCTCGGTGCCGCGATCGTCGGCCTCGTGCTGTGGACCGCCGGCTCCCTGGTGGCGACGACACTGGCGATTGCGCGGTCACGCACGGTCACCGTGCGCCAGCTCGTCCCGCACGCCGCGTAACGACGTCGCGACGCCGTCGCGCGGGTGAATCGGCCTCGCGCGGGTGATTTTTCACCCGCGCGGGGCCGGAAGACCCGCGTGAGCCTGCCCTCCCCTGCTAGAGGAACGGCGTGTGCGTCGCCACTTCGGCCTCTGCCCAGATCGCGCGGGCGATGCGCTCGTCTGTGGTGACAGGCACGGGCCTGGCCGGCCGAGGCTCACCCTTCACGAGGAAGCGCGGCCCGAAGAGGGTTCCGCCCTCGGCGTCAGGCGAGGCCACCGCACGCACGACCGGTTCGGCTCCCCGATGCTTGCCCTGCGTGAACGGCGCCTGGAGGGTGTCGACGAAGCGCGTGATCCTCGTCGGCTCGTTGACGCCTGGCACCCGCGGCGTCCGTCCTGAGATCGAGTACCCCGGATGCGCCACGAGCGAGCGGGTGACGCTCCCCCGCGCGCGCAGCCGTCGATCGAGTTCGAAACCGAACGACGAGAGCATGATCTTGGACTGGGCGTACGCCTGCCAGCCGGTGTAGCGCTTCTTTAATTGGAGGTCGTCGACGTGAAGTGAGACGAGCATGGTGGCGATGCTGCCGAGGGAGACGACTCGTGACCCCGGTGTCCGTTCCAGCGCGGGAAGGGCGGCCGCCGTGAGGGCGAACGCGCCGAACACGTTGGTCGCGGCGACCTTCTCCAGTCCGTCGACGGTCTCCTCCCGCCGCTTCGGCGGGTGGACGATGCCGGCGTTGTTCACGAGCGCATCGAGCCGCGGCAGCGCGGCCAGCGCAGCACCCGCGCTCCTGACGGAAGCGAGGTCGGCCGTGTCGACGGGAAGCGCCGTCAGCTCGGCGCCTGGCACGCGGGACCGGATCGCGCGGATGGCGGCATCCGCCCGTTCAGGATTCCTGCAAGCCAGGAGAACGGATGCCCCGGCGTCAGCGAGCCGGTACGCGGTCCAGAACCCGATCCCCGCGTTCGCACCGGTCACCGCAACGACCCTGCCATGCTGGGAAGGAAGCGGCCAGGGCTCCAAGGTCACCTGTGGCCGCTGGCGATCTGCTCGTGGTGGTGGATGACCTCCGCGACCACGAAGTTGAACCACTTCTCGGCGAAGGCCGGGTCGAGGTGCGCTTGCTCGGCGAGTCCGCGCAAGCGTGCGATCTGGCGCTTCTCCCGCTCGGGGTCTGCGGGAGGGAGCCCGTGCTCGGCCTTCAGCTTTCCGACCTGCTGAGTGGCCTTGAAGCGTTCGGCGAGCATGTGGATGAGCGCCGCATCGATGTTGTCGATGCTGCTTCTGAGACTGGTGAGCTCTGCTGATACGTCATCGTCGGCCATGCACTCAATCTACCGTGCCGACCCACGGTGATGCCCAGCGCCGAACCCGACCGGCGCAGGGCATCACCAGCTTTTCAGAGGCGCTCGGGCTGGCTGAGAACCCGGGTGAGAACCGGGCTCGTGGCCTTGAGCGAGAGCCAGACCAGGAGCACCCCGCCGAGGAGGCACCCGGCGATGACGAGCAGCGACGCCGGGGCCACAATGAACGTGATCCCGACGAGTGGAAGGACGAGGACGGCTCCGATGAGCGCTGAACCGAAGGCGACGAATCGCAAGGGACTCATGATGGTGCGGGACCGCGAGCTCTCGATGATCTCACGCGGCATCCCCAGCCGGTCGAGGCTGACATAGAGGTCGCGACGGTCGAGGATGCTCGCAGCCTGGTTCACTCCCACAGAACAGGCCACCATGAGGAAACTCATCACAACGGTGATGATGATGCCCGTGCGGACGTCGGCGAGCAGCGTCAGGGTGTCCTGCTCGTAATCGCCGGTGAGGGTGTTCACGAAAGCGATTCCGGTTCCCGCCACGACCGCGATGAAGCTCGTCATGGCGACACCGGACACCTGCCTCCACGCGGCCTTGGGGGATTCGAGAATGCCGCGAGCCGCGATGAGCTTTGCTGGGGTCTTCGCGCGGCGCAGCGAGATCTTCGCGGCGATGCCGATGGCCCACGGCCCGATCAGGTTGAGCACCCCGATTCCGATCCCGATCCCGGTGCCGAGCACCGCTATGGTGAGCGCCACGTCGGCGATGCCCGTCATCGTCCCGAGAAGGGCATAGGCGGCGAGGATGGCGACGACCCCGATCACGATGCGTAACCAGTGCATTCGCGGTGCGGTCTGTCTGGTGCGAACGCCGAGCGGTGAGATGGTCACCTGCCGCAGGCCGATGGCTGCGCTGATCGCGGCGAGTGCGGCTACCGCCACCACGACGAGTGCGAGAACTCCGGGTCCCACCCACAGCTCCCCGGCACCGATCGGGCCACCTCCGAACCAGATGAGACCCACCAGGGGCATCGCCATCAGGTAGAGCACGATGCCGGCAAGGGAACCCAGTACCGCGATCGCCGTCGACTCGAGCACGGTCATGCGCGTCACGACGCCCGGCGTTGCTCCGAGCAGCCGCAGCGTGGCGAGCCGATCGTCGCGCCGACGAGCCGACAACCGCGCTGCAGCGCCGCCGAGCGAGGCCAGCGGCACGAGCAGCAGCACGAGGGCGAGCACGCTCAACGTCTGGTACAGCGTTGCGTCAGGGTTGTCGTCGATTGTCCAGCGCCAGAACATGAGTCCGCCGCCGAGCACGATGAGCATGAGCGCGGTCGTCACCGCGAAGGCGATCGCAGGCAACACGAGCACCGCTGCGCTCTGGGCGCTCGGTCTGGCCAGCAGCCAGGTCAGTTTCACGATGGGCGCACGACCAGAGGGACGAGAAGCGGATGCGAGGGGTGGCGTGACCGTCATTGTCGCGGTCACGCGGGGACCACATTCCCGGTCGATCCTGCCGCGGCGCCGACGGCAGCACCGTCAGGAAGGATACGGCCGTCACGAAGGCGGATGACACGGGAGCAGCGGGCAGCAACGCTCTCGTCGTGGGTGACCACGACGAGAGCGTGGCCCTGGCCGACAGTGGAGCCGAGCAGCGCGCTCAGTACGTCCTCGCTCGTCGCTGAGTCCAGTGCTCCGGTGGGCTCGTCTGCGAAGACGACCGTTGCTCCGGTGACCTGGGCTCTGGCGATGGCGACACGCTGCGCCTGGCCACCCGACAGCTCACCGATGCGGCGCGTTTCCATCCCGCCGAGGCCGAGTGCGGCAAGCCAGTGCTGGGCACGCCCCTCGGCTTCGCGACGGGGATACCCGGCAAGCATGAGCGGAAGTGCCGTGTTTTCAATGGCGGTGAGCTCGGGGATCAAGAGCCCTTGCTGGAAGACGAAGCCGAAAGCCTCCCGACGCAACCGTGAGCGCTCACGCTCGTTCATTGCGGTGACGTCGACGGGGCCGGCTGCCGACGAGAACTCGACCCTGCCGGAGTCCGGCGCGGTGATACCGGCGAGGGTGTGAAGCAACGTGGTCTTTCCGGAACCGGACGCACCCATGATCGCCACGGATTCACCGGCCCGGATCGAGATGTCCACCCCGGCAAGCGCGGTGCTCGGGCCGTAGGTCTTGACGAGGGCGGACCCGGACAGGATGGAAGAAGAATTATTCATGCTTACAGCCTCGCCGCCCGCCGGCATCCGCACATCGTGCCCGAGGGTGACCCGGTGTCATCCTCGGGAGTGACGTTGTGAAGCTACGCGACGGTGCGGCGGTGCAGCCGGATGCGCTGCTGGGTGAGCAGGATGCCGACGAAGACGAGGGCAGCTCCGAGGGGCTCGTGCCAGCCGAGGGACTCCTGGAGCAGGAGCACTCCGAGGATCACGCCGACGATGGGTGTCACGTAGGTGACGCCGCTCGTCGCGGTCGGCCCCCATGCCGCGAGGACGTTCATGTTCCAGATGTATACGATCCCCGTGCCGAGGGCGCCCAGTCCGATCAGGCTGAGCACGACCCAGATGTCGAGGCTCACCGGCTGCCACGCAACGATCGGTGTGAGGAGAAGCATGAGAACCGCCGCGATGCCGATGTACATGAACGCGGCCGTGATCGACGGCACCTTGTACGGTGCGAGGAACCGACGAAGGTAGCCGAGCGCGAAGCCGTAGCAGGTGACGGCGCCGAGGCAGGCGAGCTGGCCCCGCCAGTCACCGAGCAGGGCGCCGACCTGCCACGGTGCGACGATCACCACGACGCCGACCATGCCGACGAGGACTCCGAGGATCTGCCCCCAGTTGAGCTTTTCGACCCGGAAGACGAGGGTGGCCATGATCGCCGTGGTGATCGGCGTGACGGCGTTGAAGATCGAGGCGAGGCTCGACGAGATGTACTGCTCGGCCCAGGCGAAGAGCAGGTAGGGCACGACGCAGAAGGTGATCGCGATCACGGTGTAGTGCAGCCACACGACGGGTTGCCGGGGGAAGCGGGCTCGGGTGATCAGAGCGACGACACCGAGGGTGAGCGCACCGAGCATGATCCGGCTCCAGGCGACTTGACCGAACGAGACCCCGGTGAGCGCTACCTTCATGAAGAGGAAGCTGGCACCCCAGATCAGCCCCATTCCGACGAACTGCAGGACGATCCGCGGGTTGGCAGCGGCAGGCGCCCCGGCGGATGCCGTCTGGCCGGGGATCGTCGTCGATTCGGTGCGCGTGGAGCGGGGGTTGGTCACCCGCCAAATCTACCGTCGCCCGCCGACGTCCACTGGCGGATATCGGCCACGGAACAGAGAGATCCTGCCGTTCAGACCGGCCGCATCGCGACGGCGCCGTCGAAGCGGGAGAGTCGCGCCTCGAGGCCCGCACGGACATCCGCCCAGTCGTCGATGATCACCGAGAAGAGGGCCGTCGTCCGCCACGTCCCGTCCGCCCTTTTCTGGTCGCGGCGGATCAGCCCCTCGAAGGTCGCGCCGAGTCTCTCGATCGCCGCACGGGACCGGTCGTTGCGCTCATCCGCCTGGATCTTCACCCGGCCGAACCCGGAGTCGAAAGCGAGCCCGAGCAACAGCAGTTTCGCTTCCGCATTCACCGCTGTGCCCCAGACCTGCGGCGTGTACGCCGTCCAGCCGATATGTGCGTGCTCCCTGGCGGTGTCGAAATCGCCGAGTGTCGACGTGCCGACGATCAGCCCGTCGTGATCGCCGCCGACGAGCCTGATCGTGAACGACTGATTCGACCCGCGACTGAAGTAGCCCGACGCGAAGACGGCGAACTCATCGACATCGCGGGGCAGCCCTGCTGCGCCTCCTCCGTAGCCCCCGGCGAAGACCTCTGGCACGGCGATCGCCTCGAACAGGCCGGGGTAGTCGTCCGGTGTCATCGGGTCGAGACGGATGAACCGGCCGGGAAGCGGGGCCTTGACGGGTATCGCTGCAGTCACCGGTCCAGTTTAGGGAGATGAGCCGGCCGGTCACGCCCTGGCACGAACGAGGCAGGTGGGGGAACCCGTCTCGATCGAGCCGAGCTTCTTCGACGGCACCCCCCGTGCGTCGAGACGGAAACTCGCCACATCGCCCGACCTCTCGTTGGCGACGTGAAGGAGTCCGCCTGACTCGGCGTGATGCCTCGGCCAGTCGCCACCGCTGTCGACGTCGGCGATCGGCCGAAGCGCGGAGCCATCGCCCGAGATGGCCACCGTGCTCACCCGGTTCGTGCCGCGGATGGAGACGTGCACCTGCTCGCGAGACGCCGCGAGGCTGATCTCCGAAGCGTTGTCGCCCTCTTCGATCGTGTCCGCCGTCGCGGGGACGGATGCCACGACGCGCCACTTCCCGTCGTCTCCCCTGGCGAGCGTGAAGATCTCGTTCGAGTACTCCGTCACGACGTGGACGTGGCCAGACGGGTGGGCGATGAGGTGGCGGGGTCCGACGCCGAACGGCAGGACGATCTCCTGGCTAGGCGAGAGCCGGGTGCCGTTCCTGGCCCAGATCCGGACGGTGTCGTGGCCCAGGTCGGTCGTTGCGATCCGGCCTTCAGGCAGGACGAGGGAGGCGTGCGCCCTGGACGGCCTGTCGATCGCGGCATCCGTGACGGCTTTGCGCAGGGCAAGCTCGGCGAAGGGGTCGTCGCCGAAGTCGACGGGCTCGTCTGCGGCGGCCTGGGCGGCGAGCGGGTTGCCGTACGGATCGTTCGATGCGGCACCGACGACGCCGTCCGCCGCGAACGAGCCGTTGGCGGCGAGCGCGAACACGACGATCCGCCCGTCTCCGTAGCAACTGGCGATCAGGGCCGCCCCGTCCGGCGTGACGGTGAGCTGGCAGACCGCTTCGCCCGCTTCGATCGGCCGGCCGAGCGGGACGAGGCCGAACTCGCCACGGCGGGCGAGCGCCTCGACGGTTCCCGAGTGTTCGAGCGCGGCGTATACGACGGGCAGGGTCGGGTGGGTGGCGACGAAGGAGGGTGAGTCGAGGGCAGACGACGAGAGCGGATGCAGCGTGCCGCGATCCTCCTGCCTCAGGGCGCTGAGTCCGGCACCGGTGCCGCCCGCATTCTCGGTGTACGAACCGAGCCAGAAGAGCGGGTTGGAAACGTCGAACTGTGCCATGCTCTTCAGTCTGGCAGCAGATCGTGCAAGCATGAACCATGGGCACAGCCGCCAGTTTCTCCCGCGCAGCCGACGTCTTCGTCGGCCTGGTCCGCGGCATCCGCTCCGACCAGTGGGAGACGCTCGGCCTCGGCGTGTGGAGCGTCCGCTCGCTCGTCGGCCACACCGCGAGAGCGCTGATCACCGTCTGCGACTACCTCGAGCTCGACCCTGCCAGCCAGGTCGACATGGAGACGGCCGGCGACTATTACGGGCAGATCTACCTCGTCTACACGAACCCGGAGGCCATCGCCCAGCGCGGCGTCGCTGCCGGGATCGCGCTCGGGGACGAACAGGTCGAACGAATCGAGGCTCTCAAAGAGCGGGCGCTCGCGCTGATCCTCGCACAGGAACCGTCACGACTTGTGTCGCTCGGCGGCATGGGTATCCCGCTCGACGAGTATCTGAGGACCCGGGTGTTCGAGCTCGTCGTCCACTCGATCGACATCGCGAGGGCAACAGACCAGGAGGCAGTGTTCGACCCGGATCTGATCGAGGAGGCCGCAGCCCTCGCGGCCGGGATCGCCGCCCGCAAGGGAGACGGGGAGCAGGTGCTGATGGCGCTCACCGGGCGAGAGACGCTGCCAGAGGGATTCAGCGTGGTCTGATTCGCCTGCCTGACCTGTTGACAGCGACGGGCGGGTGGGTAGTACCGTCGGAGGATGAATTTCGTCGAGGCCGTCGGCCTCAGAAAAACATACACACCCAAGGGAGCCGAGCCGGTCCACGCGCTCGACGGCCTCGACCTGGACGTGCCCAGGGGAACGATCTCCGCCGTGCTCGGGCCGAACGGCGCAGGCAAGACAACCGCGGTGAAGGTCCTGACCACGCTGATCGTGCCAGACAGCGGGACAGCGACCATCGGCGGCATCGACGTGTTGCGCCAACCGGAGGCGATCCGGCCGATCATCGGCGTCTCCGGCCAGTACGCAGCGGTCGACGAGAACCTGACCGGGTTCGAGAACCTCGACATGGTCGGCCGGCTCTACCACCTCGGCGCGAAGGCGTCGCGCGCGCGGGCTCGGGAACTCATCGACCTCTTCGACCTCACGGAGGCGCAGAACCGACCGGTGAAGGGGTTCTCCGGAGGCATGCGGCGCAGGATCGACCTTGCCGGATCGCTCGTGACCAGACCCCAGGTCCTGTTCCTCGACGAGCCGACGACGGGACTCGACCCCAGGAGCCGGCTGGGCATGTGGGACATCATCCGTTCCCTTGTGCGCGAGGGAACCACGGTGTTGCTCACCACGCAGTACCTGGAGGAGGCTGACCAGCTCGCAGACGACATCAGCGTCATCGACGGCGGGAAGGTGATCGCGAGGGGATCCGCGGACGAGCTGAAGGCATCCGTCGGCGGGCAGCGCGTCGAGCTCAACCTCGTCACAGCCGGGGACGCACCTGCCACCGTCGACGTCCTCCGCAGGTACGGAACCGCGGAACCCCAGGTGTCCAACGATGGCAGGACCGTGACCGTGAGCGTCGCGAGCGGGCCTGAGGCCCTCCAGCTGATCCTCGGAGACCTGGAGCGGCACGATGTCGCGCTCTTCGACGCCGGCATGCGGCGACCGACGCTCGACGACGTCTTCCTCAGGCTGACGGGGCATGCCGCGACGCTCGACGCGGAACCCGAGACGACGAAGGAGAAGGCCCCGTGACCACGTCGACCACCGATCGTGTGGAGATCCCAGCGGGCCCAGGGCCGGTCGCGCGCTGGCTCAATGACGGCTGGATCACGACCCGCAGGAATCTCATCAAGATCAAACGGGTTCCGGACATCCTCGTCTTCACGACCTTGCAGCCGATCATGTTCGTGCTGTTGTTCACCTACGTGTACGCCGGCGTCATCGACATCCCCGGCAGCACGTACACCGAGTTCATCATGGCCGGGATCTTCGCACAGACGGTGGTGTTCGGGTCGACGTACTCCGGTTCGGCCATGGCCCAGGACCTCAAGGACGGCATCATCGACCGGTTCCGCTCGCTCCCGATGAGCCCGTCTGCCGTGCTCATCGGGAGGACGAACGGCGACCTGCTCATCAACGCCATCTCGATGGCCGTGATGATGACGACCGGTCTCGTCGTCGGCTGGCGCATCCGGTCCAGCTTCCTCGAGGCCACCCTGGGCGTCGTGCTCCTGCTCGGGTTCGCGTACGCGCTGTCCTGGATGATGGCCTTCCTCGGCATGACGGTGCGCAGCCCCGAGGTCATCAACAATGTCTCGTTCCTCGTGCTCTTCCCCCTGACCTTCATCTCGAACGCGTTCGTGCCGAGTGAGACGCTGCCGCCCGTGTTGCAGACGATCGCGGAATACAACCCGGTGACCGCACTCGTACAGGCGGCGAGGGAGCTCTTCGGCAACGTGCCGCCAGGCACGCCCGTCGGCGACACATGGATGCAGCAGAACGCCGTCGCCGCCACGCTGCTCTGGATCGTGATCCTCCTCGTCATCTTCGTTCCGCTCAGCATCCGCCGGTACTCGCAGGTGACGTCGCGGTGATGCTCCCGCGGCGATCCTCAAGGCGCACCCCCCAAAGTGGTGTCGAAAATTAGCGAAAACTTGAGCTTCGCCGTTGCCTGATCCTGATCATCGGCGACCATGATCGAAGCAGGCGGCAACCCGAATACCGCTCACGGGCAGATACCCGGTGGATGACCAGGATTGGTGTGTGCGGTGATACTCCCCCCTAACGCCGCACTACCCCCTGATGACACCGGGCATCTGCCCCTTCTCGACCACACCGCCCTCGCCGCGCTGCTCGCCTCGCTCGACCAGGATGAAGACGCTCTCGACGGCTTCGTCGCCACGTTCATCAATCACTGGCCCGAGCGACTGCGCCGCGCCGCCGAGGCCGTGGCGACCAGGGATTATGCGGCGATCTATGACTGCGCGCTGAGCATCAAGGTGTCGAGCCAGATGGTCGGCGCCGCCCAGCTCGGAGCATACGGCTGCGAACTCGAACGCGTCGTTCGCTCCGGCCGCCTCGATGACGCATTGCCGATCCTTGAGTCCCTCCGCTCGATCGGCGAGGAGACCGTTCATGCTCTGGCCGCAGCACGCAGCCGTCAGAGCCGCGAACACGCCGCCTGAGCGGCCCGTCCTTCTCTGACTCAGTTCTGGTTGGGTGACAGTCGGTAGCCGACGCCCCGGACCGTCTCGATCCAGCGGGGACGCTTCGGGTCGTCCGAGAGCTTCCGTCGCAGGTTCGCGAAGTGCACCTCGATCGAGCGCTCCTCCGACTCACTGACGAAATCGTTGGCGACGTACACCTCGTCGCGGAGTTCACGGACGAGGTCCGCCTTCGAACGGACTCGCCGCTTGCTGTGCAGCAGGGAGCGGAGCAGATCGAACTCGGTGCGGGTCAGGTCGAGTTCGACATCGTCGAGTTCGACCGTCCTCGTGTCGGCGTTGAGCGTGAGGCCGTTGTGGACGTAGACGAGTTCGACGTCGTCTGCCGGTGCGGCCGGCTGGGGCGCCGGCTCCGCTGCTGCGGTGGGCGCGACGACATCGCTCACACCGGTGGCAGGGCTGGGCGGGTCGACGAGGTCCAGCTGGCTGACCCGGGGGCGGCGGAGCATTGCCTCGATGCGGGCGCGGAGCTCTCGCGGACGGAAAGGCTTGATGACGTAGTCATCAGCCCCCGATTCGAGGCCGAACAGCAGGTCGGCCTCGTCGGACTGCGCGGTGAGCATCACGATGTAGCAGTCGGTGAAGAGACGGAGGCGACGTGCCACTTCGAGGCCGTCGATGTCGATCAGCCCGATGTCGAGCGTGACGATGCTCGGGCTCTTCTCGCGGACGAGTTCGACACCCTCTGTTCCGCTGGCCGTCGAGCTGACCTCGAACCCGGCCTGGCGCAGAACGGTTTCGACAAGTCCGCGAATGTCGGCGTCATCCTCGATGACGACAGCGGTACGGCCTCTGTCCTCTGCCATGTGGTGCTTTTCCCCCCGGAAGTGCCGCGCACTCCAGTGAGCGCCGTGGTGTTCGATCAGTTTCGAACACAGCCAACTCTAGTCGGGGTCGACCGCTTCGTCACGACGGCGGCGACCCCCAATGAGGAGCAGGCCCAAACAGGTGGCAACGGCGGCGACGATCAGCGCGTCGCGAACGGATGCCCCGGTGGAGGGCAGGTTCGGCAGTGACCCGGCATCGCCGGGAGGTGTCGCCGACCCACCGCCGGTCTCGCCTGGGTCGACCTCTGTGTCTGCGGCGACGACCACGAGCGACAGGTCGAGCGACTGCAACTGGGTGGCGTTTCCTGAGCTGAACGGCAGTTCGAACGTGACGTCGATCGGGACGCTCGCGATCGAACTGCGGCCGAGGTCGAAGATGACGTCTCCCCTCAGCAGCTCGGCTGCGGTCGACCGGAACGTGGTCCCGTTGCCTGCGACGGTGATGACGACATCCTTCTGGACAGGCGTCGGCGTCGCTCTCTGGTCGGTCGAGTCGTCGCCGAGGGTGATCAGAAGGCTGGACACCCCGCCTCCGGTGCGGTGGGCCACCACCTTCGTGGTGACGATGTCGCCAGGGACCATGGTCCAGTCGCTGAACAGCGTGCCGATGGGGCTGCCGTCTTCGCGGGTCAGCGCGAGCGCGCGCTCCTCGGTGTCTGCGGCTGCACTTGCGGCCCCGGAAAACGCGAGAGTTGCGACGAGGGCGACGCCGATCGCTCCGGCGGCTGCGCGGGCCAGACGGCTCATGACGTGTGTGTTCATGCCACGAACACCTCGACTTCGAGGTCGGCTGGCGGGGTGCCTGTGCCCCACCACTCGAGGACGACGTACTGGATCTTCGTCCCTGTCGTGTCGCGGAGCACGGAGTCGATGGAGCTCGTCCCCCGCGGCGCGATGACGGTGGGGGTGACGGTCGGCGTGGAGTCGACCGTGACCGGCACCTGGATCTCCCGCTGCTGGTACTGCCTCAGGAAGTTGTTCTCAGGGCAGGCGGTCGCGCTGTTGCTCCAGTTCTCGCTCCAGTTCTCCCACACGTACCTGGACCGGCACTGGATCTGGGTCGTCGTCGTTGTCGTCGACGGCCAGAAGCCTGCCCCCGAGTAGTACTTCTCGGCGAGGTACGTCGTGGAGTTCTTGAACACGGCGTTGGACGCCGGCGCCGTGTCGACGCCGGAGAAGACGTTGTTGAAATTCGTCACCCCTGCCCCGCCGTCGACGTGGCAGGTCTTGCTCGCACACGTCGGGTCGTTGACGGAGTCGGCGTTCTTGGTGCGGCCGTTCGTGAGCATCCAGCTGTAACGCATGGTCACCGGGTCGGCGTTCGCACCCGACTGGCCGCCGAGGCTGTTGATCCCCCGGTGCGCGTCGCGGATCTCGACGCCCGGACGTGTCGCGTTCGTCGTCGCACCGTTGATCGCAAGTGTCGCGCTCGTGTTCAGGCGCGCCTGTGCGAACGGGACAGCAGTGGTCGGGGCGACATCCCAGACCCACGCGGCGGCCGAGGTCGACGCATAGTTGCCACGCCAGGCAGTGAGCTTGATCGACTGGGTCGAGCTCATGCCGGGGGTACAGCTCCACAGGCGTGCTCCGAGTTGATTGTCCACGCCGCCGACCTGCGCCGGGAGCGGTTCGATCGGGTCGAAGCTTCCGTCGTTCACGACGGGAAGGACAAGCATCCTGACGGTGGTCTTCGGCGCCGACGCGTTCGTCGTGCTCTCTGGAGCCTGGATCTCGGTGAAGTCACTGAGCTTGTAGACGTTGGTCGAGACGGTGGGGTTGGGCACTGAGCACCAGTTCCCCACCCCTGCCCCGCCGGTCGCGGCGTCGCTGGCCGTGAGGTGGGCGCCGGTCGTGGCTGCGGGCAAACCGACGATGATCATCGCCGCTGCTGCCAGCGTCGCGATCGCGACGACGTGCGACATCCGGAATCGTCTGAGCGCCGACATCAGTTTTCCTCCGCACGGGGAACCTGGGTGAGAAGCGCGGTCGCAGTGAAGTCGGCGAGCGGGTTCATCACCGTGTTGGTTCCGCGGGACGCCAGGAGCGCGCGCGACACATCGACGCCGTTCCTGACCGCAGGGATGGACAGGTCGAGCACGATGGTGCAGGTCTGCCCGGGCTTCACGGTCTGCCCGGCCGCGGTGGAGAACGACCACGTCAGGGCGCCGCCGACGATGGTCGGGGTGGAGTCGACGGTGCAGGTTCCGCTCGACGCGATTGCGGCCGTCAGGTAGCCGGCGGAGTAGACGGATGCCCACGCGGTCTTGGCTGCTGCGGCGATCGTTCCGGAGATGTAGCCCTGGACTCCATCAGTGGTCCCGCTCGTCATCGAGTAGGTGAGTCGCTGGCCGCGGGTGCCGGGGACGAGTCCGGTCGTGGACGACGCGACCGTTGAGCTGAGGGTCCCGAGGGCGTATGAGGCTGACGTGACGGTGGCGTCGAGGGACAAACCGCTGGCCGAGTCGATGACCTGGGGGCTCTGCGTTTCCTGGTCGTTCCAGAAGGCGAAGGTGACCGGCCCACCGAGAAGGGCGAACGCCGTCAGGAGGGCGACGCCCGCGAGGATCACGGGCTTCGCAGGAACGGTGCGGCTGCGGTTCGAGTCGATGGACATGAGGATCGCTACCCTGCGATCTGCGTCAGGGTGTACACGGCGCCGAGGGAGACGTTGCCGCCCATCGCGGTGTTGTACTGGCCGGTCGTGCCCCAGGGGAAGCTCACTTCGATGACCACGGGGACGGTTCCGCCTGTGACCTGGGACGGCGTGAGCGTGGTGTTGGACGGGGTTCCGGTCGCCGCGGTCCCGTTGACCGACTTCACGGTGATGGACACCGCGTCGCGGAGCGCGACGTCAGCGGCTGCGGTGGTGGCTGCGGCCTTCGACGGGGTGACGGTGAACCGGGCCTTGAGGTTCTGGCCGGCCAGGGTGACCGGAACGTTGATCGTGGCGGCGATGACATCACCGGGGACGATCGCTCCGCCGCCGTAGGCGACGGGGGTGGTGCAGGTGGTCGGCGTGGGGCACTGCTTGATCGTCGCGGCCGGGATGTTGCCGAGCCCGATGGTGCCGAGGTCCAGGGTTCCTGAGGAGATCGACTGGGTCGCGCTGGTCGTGGTGTCAGACCAGAAGGCGAGAGTGCCGGCGCTGCTCAGAAGGAGCACGGCGCCGAGTAGTGCTGCTGCGGAGGTGCCGAGAAGAGTGCGGGTCGACTTCTTCATGATGGCTCCTTCCGTGCGGTGTGGTCGTGGTGCTGGTGGTCGTTGTGCGGTTCGTGCTGTGGCGCTGCTTGCAGGAATAAGGGCCCTGCCGTGTCGGGTACACGACAGGGCCCGTTGAGATCAGCTCGGGGGCTGATCCCGCCTCCGCTGCAAGGTGGAGCTTGTTACCGCGCGATCTGCGTGAGCGTGTACTTCGAGGTGAAGGAGATCGACTTCAGCTCGGTGAGGTCGGAGGCGTCCGCGGTGGTTCCGAAGGGGAACTCGACCGTGATGACGACCGGCACCGTCGGAGTGGCAGTCTTTGCTCCCGTGAAGGTCTTGCTTGCGCCGGCGTCGCCGCCGACCGAAGCGACGGAAACGGTGAGCGCGCTGGCGAGGTCTGCATTGCTCAGGTTGGGGGCCGTGTTGACGGCAGGAGTCGTCACCGCGAGAGTTGCGTTGATGTTCTGGCCGGAGAGGGTGACCGGGATGTTGACCGTCTTGGTCAGCTTGTCTCCGGGGACGATGGCGCCGGTGTATGCGGCGTTCACGACGGATCCGTTGGTGACGGTCCAGGTGCCGTCTGACAGGGTGCCGAGGTCGAGGCTTCCCGAGGAGATCGTCTGGGTCGCGCTGGTCTCGGTGTCGGACCAGTAAGCGAGGGTGCCCGCTCCACCGAGGAGCAGCGCTGCTCCGACGGCTGCGGCGACGGCTGCTGCTGTGGTCTTCTTCATGCTGAACTTCTTCATGGTGTGTCCTTCATTCGGCCTGGCAGCGGAGGAGCTACTCAGAGTCTGGGATGTTCTCGCCTTGCGCTTCGAACAAGATTGATATTTCCGAACGAGTGTCAAGAAGCGACCAGTACAGCCGCAAGGTTCCAAGAATTCTGGCTTCAGGCCGCAGGGTTGGCTCAAGATTTCCGCAAGAGTTGCGATCCGCGCTGAGGACGCTGGGCTCGGCCGGCGAAATGACGCCGGATCCGTGACATTCAGGCTCTCCCGCAAGCGAATCCGCGGGCGTACCATGTGCGGTGAGGGGCCTGAACTCTGAGGAGGGGACCGCGATGAAGCGTTCCTTTGCATTGTTGATCAGCATCCTGCTCGGCGCGGTGTTTCTCGTGTCGACCGGACCTGCTGCGACCGCCGCACCGTACTGCGGCATCACCTGGGGGTCGCTCCCTGACGTGCAACGCGTCGGCGCCCCGAACGCATCGCCCACCGGCGTTCGAGCCGGGCGTCATACCTGCTACGACCGGTTCGTCCTCGACGTGAGGGGAGACATCCGGGGCTACGACGTGCGCTACGTCAGTGTGGTGAGACAGGATGGATCCGGAATCGCCGTTCCGCTTCGTGGCGCTGCAGACCTGCAGATCGTCGCCTTCCTACCGAACTACAACTCGGCGGGGCAGCAGGTGTGGACGCCGGGCAACCTGCGTGAGCTCGTGAACGTCAGCGGATTCACGACGTTCAGACAGGTGGCGTACGCAGGCAGCTTCGAGGGCCAGACCAACCTCGGCCTCGGCGTACGGGCGCGGCTACCGTTCAGGACGTTCATCCTGGACGGACCGGGGACGGGCAGCAGGCTCGTCATCGATGTCGCGCATCGCTGGTGAGGTTTCAGCGCGGCGGCGGGTCTGACGAGGGCGCGGGGTAGATCACGTCTTCCGCGCTCTCGTCCGCAGGATAGACCGCATCTTCCGGGGTCGCGTTGACCTCGGTGCCGTTCCCCGTGTCGGGGTTCTCGCTCGACACCGGCTCATCACCGGAGTCCTTCGCGCCCTTCTTCTTGCCACCGCGGACGGCCACGACGACGAGGGTGACCACCGCGTATCCGATGAGCGCTATCCCCAGTCCCTGCGCGAGCCAGGTCCTGGTGTCCCCTGACACACCGTTCGTCACGTAGCCGATCATCGGAAGCCAGTACCAGGCCTTTCCGCGCACCTGCTCCTCGCGCACGAGTTCCGCGTCCGGCGACGGATTCGCGTCTCCCTGCGTCTCGAGCCGGATTCCTTCGGCGGTGACGTTGACCCCGATCACGCGGTGCGTGACGACGGCCGGCTCCCCCGAACTGATCTGGTAGGTGATGACGTCGCCGACCTGGATGTCGGCGAAGGGGATCGGCTTCACCACGACCGTGGTCCCTGGCGGCATCGTCGGCCGCATCGACCCGGTCAGCACGGTGTACGGCGTCGCGCCCGCGATCCGGGGAACGAGGACGAATGCCACGATCAGCAGCCCACAGACGACGAGGACGACCCAGCTCACGACCTTGAGCAGTGTGCCGCCGACCCGGTTCACGACGGTCCACGGGTTCGCCGGCCGCACGTGCCGATGCCTGGCCGTCACTGCATCCGCCTGGTCGACGTCCCGACCAGCGTCGGGCGCGCGACGGTCGCCGTCGTCCAGGCGCGCCTCCGCGGCATCCGCCACCGGCTCGGTCATGGCTTAGTCGATCAGGTCGTGGCGTACGACGATGGCGTCGCGCCCCGGTCCGACACCGATGGCGGAGATGCGCGATCCGCTCATGTCTTCGAGCGCGAGCACGTAATCCTGCGCGTTCTTCGGTAGCTCCTCAAACGTGCGGCAACCCGAGATGTCCTGTTTCCAGCCGGGGAACTCCTCGTAGATCGGCGTCGCGTGGTGGAAGTCCGACTGGGACACCGGAATCTCGTCGTAGCGGACTCCGTCGACCTCGTACGCGACACAGACCGGGATCGTGTCGAGTTCGTCGAGGATGTCGAGCTTGGTCAGCACGAAGTCGGTCACGCCGTTGATGCGGGCAGCGTAGCGCGCGATCGGCGCGTCGTACCAGCCGACCCGGCGCGGACGCCCTGTGGTGGTGCCGAACTCGAACCCACGGGACCTGAGGTGGTCTCCAGATGCGTCGAAGAGCTCGGTCGGGAACGGGCCGGCACCGACGCGGGTCGTGTAGGCCTTCACGATGGCGATGACCCGGTCGATCCGGTTCGGGGCGATACCGGAACCGGTCGCCGCTCCCCCTGAGGTCGCGCTCGACGACGTGACGAACGGGTATGTGCCGTGGTCGACGTCGAGCATCGTGGCCTGCCCGCCCTCGAACAGCACGATCTCGTCGCGTTCGAGTGCCTCGTGCAGCTCGAGTGCGGTGTCTGCCACCATCGGGCGCAGACGATCGGTGTACGAGAGCAGGTCTTCGACGATCTCGTCAGCGGAGATGGCGCGGCGGTTGTAGATCTTCAGCAGCATGTGGTTCTTGACGTCGAGAGCGCCTTCAACCTTCTGCCGGAGGATGTTCTCGTCGAACAGGTCCTGGATCCGGATGCCGACGCGATTGATCTTGTCCGCGTACGCTGGTCCGATCCCCCGCCCGGTTGTGCCGATCTGGCGCTTGCCGAGGAACCGCTCGGTCACCTTGTCGAGAGTGCGGTGGTACTGCGTGATGACGTGGGCATTCGCCGACACCTTCAGGCGGGACACGTCCACGCCTCTGGCACTCAGAGCCTCCAGCTCGTGGAACAGCACCTCGAGGTCGATGACGACACCGTTCGAGATCACCGGGGTCACCCCTGGGGTGAGGATGCCGGATGGCAGCAGGTGCAGCGCGTACTTCTCGTCGCCGACGACGACGGTGTGGCCGGCGTTGTTGCCGCCGTTGAACTTCACGACGTAGTCGATTCTGCTGCCGAGGAGGTCAGTCGCTTTCCCCTTGCCCTCATCGCCCCACTGGGCGCCGACGATCACGATTGCTGGCATGGCGGATGCTCCTTCTTTGCCTACGGAAAAATCTTGCGACGGCCGTCGGTGGCCTGGTCGGCCTAGTCCTGTCCCCGGATGAAGAAGACTTCAGTCGATGGGGGCGGTTCGAGCGGAAGACCCTCGGTCTCGATCCGCGCAGGCGCGGTCTCATCGGCGTCACGGAGGAACTCGGTCAGTCGGGTCACTTCGTCGACCTCGCCGATGGCATCCGCTGCGTTTCGGAGGGCATAGAGCGAGCGGAGGAACCCCTGGTTCGGCTCGTGCGACCACGGGATCGGTCCCTGTCCTCGCCACCCGGCCTTGCGGAGCGCGTCGAGCCCGCGGTGATAACCGACACGGGCGTATGCGTAGGCCGTGACCGGGTGCGCCGAGTCGAACGATGCTTCTGCGAGACGCGCCCAGGCCAGTGACGAGGTCGGGTAGGACCCGGCCACTGCGGCGATGTCGTCGACGGTGGTCGAGCGGTCGAGCGCGTCGACGACCTCGGGCTCCGCCGGAAGGCGTGTCTCCGGCACTCCAAGCAGATTGTCTCCAGTCACGCGTCTAGCCTACCGCGTCGCCTCAGCAGCAGGAGGGCAGGGCGCACCGCTTGGTGGATGTCCTAGACCGAGACGCCGCGAGCCCGGAGGAACGGCGCCGGGTTGACGTGGTTGCCGTTGATATAGATCTTCAGGTCGAGATGGCACCCGGTCGCGACACCGGTGTCTCCGACGCTCGCGATCAGCGAGCCGGCGCTCACCCAGCTGCCGGCGCTGACCCGGAACGAACCGGAACGGAGGTGTCCGTAGATCGACTTGACCCCGCCGCCGTGGTTGATGATCACCCGGTTACCGAAGCCACCTTCGTAACCGGCGAGCGTGACCGTTCCGCCCGCGATGGCCCTGATGCCCTTGCCGCAGGGGTTGGCGAAGTCGATGCCGCTGTGGAAGGAGACCGAACATCCGGTCCCACCGCAGATGATCGGTCGCGGTCCATACCAGGAGCTGATGTAGCCGGGGAGCGGTCGCCACCAGCCCTGTGCCGACGGGTGGAAGTACGTTCCGGTCGCTCCGGCGTTCGAGCCGCCGCCACCGCCGCCACCGCCGCCGCCGCCGCCGCCGTTCGCGGCCGCTGCAGCAGCCGCAGCGAGCGCAGCCTTGCGCTCACGTTCGGCCTTCTCTGCCGCGGCTTTCTTGGCTGCGGCGACGCCCGCTGCGTAGCCGGCTTCGACGGTCGCGGTCTTGCCTTCGAGGTAGGAGAGCTGGCCGAGCAGAGTTTCCTCGTGCTTCTCCTGCTCAGCAACGGCCGCAGCCGCAGCTGTTGCAGCGGCTTCAGCCTCCTGGAGTTTCACTTCGGCTTCAGCCCGGGCCTCCTCGAGCACTGTGGCCGCGACGACCGCCTGCTCGCTCAGGGAGGTGACCTGGTTCGCGTCCTGCTCGGCTTCGTCGAGGAGCTGGGTGGAGAGGCTGGTGAGCTTGTCTATGGCGCCCAGCTTGTAGAGCGTGTCGTCGGCGTTCTTCGAGTCCACCAGCAGGCTGGCGGTGACATCGAATGAGTTCGTCCGCCCCATCCGGGCGAAGAGTGATCCGGCCTGTTTCGCGGAAGAGTCCGCGGCGGCCTGTGCCTCTTCGAGACGCGTCTTCAGGTCTGCCGACTTCTGTTCGGCGTCCTGGGCCACGATGAGGGCGTCCTGGTATTCGGATGCGGCGACCGCTGCGGCTTCCTCTGCTGCCGCTGATGCATTGCGCAGGTCTTCGATCAGTTTCTTGACCTGGTCGATCTGCGTCTTCTTCGCGGATTCGTTCGCGCGGGCGTTCTTGACGTCGTCCCAGCTGGGGTAGCTGGGAGCTGCACTGGCAGGCACGGCGATCGCGCCGGCAGCGAGCACGACGCCCAGTGTCACGGCCGCGATAAGAGAACGAAAACGCAAACGCATCTTTTCATCGTGGCAGAAAAAGCGCGTTCTGTCTGGAGGGTCAGGGCGAGTCGCATTGACCCAAAGCGGGTGCCATTCGGCACCCGCTTTGGCGAGAGAGACCTAGAAGAGGTCCTTCTCAGCAAGCCAGTCCTTGGCGAGAGCCTCAGGCGAGGCCTTCTCGTCGCCCTGGTTGCGTGCGTTCAGTTCGATGAGGTCCTCGGTCGTCAGCTCGGCCGAGATCGCGTTCAGGACTTCCTTCACCGTGTCGGATGCCTTGTCGGAGTTGATGAGCGGCAGGACGTTCTGCGGGAGGATCATGTTCTCCGGGTCCTCGAGCGTCACGAAACCGTTCTCCTTGATCGACGGGGTGGTCGAGAAGATGTCGGCGATGTTGACCGTCCCGTCCAGCAGGGCGCCGGTGGTGAGAGGTCCGCCCGAGTCGCTGACGGGGACGAACGTGATGTTCGCCGCGTCGACGCCGTAGATCTCGGTGAGTCCCTGGGGGCCGTACGGTCGCTCGTTCAATTCGGGGTTGCCTCCGACGATCAGCGGAACGTCGAGGTCGGCGAGGTCGGCGAGGCTCGTGACCCCGTTGTCTTCGCTGAACTCCTTGGTGACGTTGTAGCTGTCCTTGTCTTCGGCCTCGGCCTGGTCGAGGACCTCGAACCCATCGGGGAGCGCGTCGGGAAGGGCGGCGAAGACCTCTTCGCTCGACTTCGCCTCCGACTCGGCGTCGAAGAACTGCAGCAGGTTGCCGCTGTAATCGGGGATGAGGTCGATCGAGCCGTCTTCGAGAGCCTTGACGTAGACGTCGCGCTGGCCGATCTGGCCGGCGAACTCCACGGTCACGCCGTTGGCTTCGAGGCCCTGGGCGAAGATCTGGGCGATGATCTCGGACTCGGCGAACCCGGCCGCCCCGACCGTGATCGTCTCGGAATCACCGGCCGGCTCGTCTGCCGGCTCGAGGGGATCGCCTGAAGCGCATGCCGCGAGAGAGAGAACCGCTCCCGCTGCGAGAATTCCTGCGGCGAATCGGCCGCGTCGTGAAGTGAACATCGAACTTCCTAACTGTGTGGGGTGGTGCGGAGCTGTCTATCCGGCGCGGGAGGGTGCTACCGCGCTCGGAACGGACTTCCGAGGTGTTCGGAGTGATGGCGTCGTCTGGATTGCCCGGACGCCCGCCGGAATGGTGAGTCGTTGGATGAGGATGAGGATGCCCTCGAGCACGAGGGCGAGGAGTGTGACGAGCAGTGCTCCGACGAGGACCTTGGTGTAATCGCGCACCGGGAGACCGTCGATGATGTAGCGGCCAAGACCTCCAAGCGAGATGTATGCGGCAACCGTCGCAGTAGCCACAACCTGAAGCACTGCCGACCGTATTCCCCCGATGATCAGCGGAAGCGCGAGCGGTATCTCGACCTTCCACAAGATCTGCCACTCCGTCATGCCCATGGAGCGTGCCGCATCGACGGTCCTGGGGTCGACGGACTCGATCCCGGAGTAGGCACCGGCGAGCAACGGCGGGATGGCGAGGACGACCAGGACGATGACCGTGGGGATGAGTGCGAGACGGATGCCGAAGCCGAACGCGATGGCCAGGTAGGTGAGCAACCCCAGTGTCGGGAGTGCACGCAATGCGCCGGTCGCCGCGATCGAGATCCCGCGCCAGCGGCCGGTGTGGCCGATGTACAGCCCGAGAGTGACAGCGATGAGGATCGCGATCAACACGGTCAGCCCCGTGTAGGCCAGGTGCTCGGCGATCCGGGTGGGGATGCCGTCCGGCCCCACCCAGTGGGCGGGATCCGAGATCCAGGCGAACGCGTCGATGAAGGCGTTCATGCCGCGACCGCTTTCGTCCTGGCCGCTGTCGCGCTGCGTCTCGCCGCCGCGTCGACCCGCGCCCACGGCAGCAGCATCCGCCCGCCCAGAACCAGCAGCACGTCGAAGACGACGGCGATGAGGACGGTTCCGACGATGCCGGTGAGGATCTCGGTCGGGAAGTTGCGCTGGTAGCCGTCGGTGAAGAGGTAGCCGAGGCCGGACATCCCGACGAGGGCACCGAGCGTGACCAGGCTCACCGTGCTCGTGGAGACCACCCGAAGACCGGCGAGCAGAACGGGACCTGCGAGGGGAAGCTCAACCTGCCAGAACCGGCGCCACACCCCGAAGCCGACGGCGGTGGCCGACTGCGCGACGTCCGCTGAGACGGCATCGAAGGCATCCGTCGCGGTCCGGACCATGAGGGCGACGGCGTAGATGGTCAGGGTGACGATGAGGTTGGCCGGGTCGAGGATGCGGGTGCCGAGCACGGTCGGCATGGCGACGATGAGGGCGAGAGAGGGGATCGTGTAGAGCAGTCCGCACACGGTGAGCAGGATCCCTCGCGACACGCGGTAGCGGTGTGCGAGCCAGCCGATCGGCACGGCGATGAGGAATCCCCCGAGAATCGGCAGGATGCTCAGCAGGACGTGGGCGAGGGTGAGTTCCCAGATCTGCTCGATGTTCGCCAGCACCCAGGTCATGTCGATGTGCTCTCGGTGAGGATGCCGGCGAGGCGCCCCGTGCCGTCGATCACGACCTGGCGGCCGGAGACCTCCTCGATCCGTAGGGCGCGCCGGCCGCGGTCCGCGCCGATGAAGGTGTCGACGAATTCGTCGGCCGGGTTCGCAAGGATGTCTGCTGGGGTCCCGACCTGGGCGATCTGGCCACCGGTCTTGAGGATGACGACCTGGTCGCCGAGGAGGAAGGCCTCGTCGATGTCGTGGGTCACGAAGACGATGGTCTTTGCGAGGTCTTTCTGGATCCGCAGCAGTTCCTGCTGGAGTTCGCTGCGGACGAGCGGATCGACGGCTCCGAACGGCTCGTCCATGAGCAGGATGTTGGGGTCTGTGGCCAGGCCACGCGCCACACCGACGCGCTGCTGCTGGCCGCCGGACAATTGTGAGGGGTAGCGTTCCGCGAGCGAGCGGTCGAGGCCGACGGTGTCCATCAGGGTGAGGGCACCGTCGCGCGCGGCCGCGCGCTTCGTGCCGTTCAGCAGCGGGACGGTGGCGATGTTGTCTGCGACTGTCCGGTGCGGAAGCAGCCCTGAGTTCTGCATCACGTAGCCGATGCTCCGACGGAGTCTGACCGGCTCGAGGTTGGAGATGTCGTCGTCGTCGATGTGGATGGAGCCGCTCGACGGGTCGACCATGCGGTTGATCATCCGCAGGAGGGTCGTCTTGCCCGACCCGCTCGATCCGACCAGCACAGTGGTCGTGCGCGAGGGGATCGTCAGGCTGAAATCGTCGACGGCGAGCGTGCCGTCAGGAAACCTCTTGGATACCGAGTCGAACCTGATCATGGCGGACGTCCCCCTGGGTTGAGGCCGATCGGGTGGCCCCGCTTCGCTTTAGCGTAGACAACCCCGCCGACACCGCGCCAGATCATTACCCCGTATTGTCAGGCTGGCGTCTGCTGGTGTAGAGCGACGTGCCAGCTCCCGCCGCCGTAGAGATAGGTCGTCGACATCCGCAATTCGACGGTGTCATCGCCTCGCCTGGCCACCGCGCGGTACGCGACGACACCCGCCCGTTCCCCGAGGCGGACGATGGCCGGCTCGTGGATCTCATACGAGTCCCACGGCACCACTCCCGCGAACGAGGCGGTGACCTCATCACGGCCGATCGCAGCGCCCTCGACGATCATCAGGGCGTCCTTCGTCATCGACCGCGCATAGTGTTCACCGCCGTGCCCCGCGAGAATGGCCTTCCAGCCGGCGTGTTCCTCACGAAGGAGGATGGCGGGCAGATCGTCGGTGATCTCAGTCATGGCTTCACGCTACCCCCTCTGCCCCGATCAGACCCCGATCCGGGGAAAGCTGACGTGCTGCATCACCCACGCGTGCATGGCGACGGCCGCGGCGGCTGACGCGTTGATGGAGCGCGTCGACCCGAACTGGCTGATCTCGAGGACGGCATCCGATGCTGCGATGGCCTCTGGAGACAGGCCCGGCCCCTCCTGGCCGAACAGCATGAGGCACCGCTCAGGCAGGGCGAAGGTCTCGATCAGCACAGACCCTGGGACGTTGTCGATCCCGAGGATCGGCAGGTCTTCCGCCCTCGCCCAGTCCACCAGCCCGGCGACGTCAGCGTGGTGGAGTACGTGCTGGTAGCGGTCGGTGACCATGGCGCCGCGCTTGTTCCAGCGACGCCGGCCGACGATGTGGACCGTGTCCGCCCCGAACGCGTTCGCGGTGCGCACGATGGAACCGATGTTCATGTCGTGCTGCCAGTTCTCGATGGCGACGTGGAACGGATGCCTGTGCTCGTCGAGGTCAGCGACGATCGCGTCGAGTTTCCAGTACCGGTACCGGTCGATGACGTTGCGGGTGTCACCGTGGATGAGCAGGTCCTGGTCGAACCAGGTCTCTTCTGGCCACTCCCCCTGCCACGGTCCGACTCCGTTCGTCGACAGTTCGTGACTCGGGTTCTCTGCAGCGTCTGGCACCCTCCCACCCTAACCGCGCCAGGCGGCGGCAGGCAGGACACCGCGGCCCACCCTTTTCGGTCAGCCGAAATCCGGCTATGGTTTCGGTATGCCGAAATCTTCTGCGGTCACCGTCGACCCGCCAGCCCGCCCGCTCCCCCGGCCGCCACGACTGCTCTGGCTGCTCGGACCGGCACTCGTCGCCGGGGTGGCCTACCTCGACCCAGGCAACGTCGCAAGCAACATGACCGCAGGCGCCCAGTACGGCTACCTGCTCGTCTGGGTCGTCGTCGCAGGCAACACCATGGCCTGGCTGATCCAGTACCTGTCGGCCAAGCTCGGCATCGTCACGGGCAAGAGCCTTCCTCAGATCCTCGGTGAACGCATCCGATCCCGCCCAGGGCGCCTCGCGTACTGGTTACAGGCGGAGCTCGTCGCCATGGCCACCGACCTGGCTGAGGTCATCGGCGGGGCCGTCGCCCTCAACCTCCTGTTCGACCTGCCGCTCATCGTCGGCGGGCTGATCACGGGCACTGTCTCGATGGTGATGCTCGCCGTACAGTCCCGGCGTGGTCCTCGGGCCTTCGAGTTCGTCATCATGAGCCTTCTCATCATCATCGCCGTCGGCTTCAGCGCCGGGGTCTTCCTCGCTCCGCCCGACGCCGCCGGGGTCGTGTCAGGCCTTGTTCCGCGCTTCGAGGATGCCAATTCGGTTCTGCTCGCCGCCTCGATCCTCGGAGCGACGATCATGCCCCACGCCATCTACGCGCATTCGGCCCTGAGCCGGGACCGCTTCGCGGTTCGCGCGCCGGGGCTGACGACGAAACGGCTCCTGACCGTGACCCGGTGGGATGTCTCCATCGCCATGGTGATCGCCGGGAGCGTCAACCTCGCCATCCTGCTCCTCGCTGCGGCCAATCTCGCCGGGGTGCCTGGTACAGACAGCCTCGAGGGCGCACACGCCGCGCTGGAGTCCTCCCTCGGCGCCGTCGTCGCCACGCTCTTCGCCGTCGGCCTTCTGGCATCAGGACTCGCGTCCACGTCCGTCGGCGCATACGCAGGCGCCGAGATCATGCAGGGCCTGCTCCACGTGCGCATCCCGCTCCTGACCCGAAGGGTCATCTCCCTCATCCCCGCACTCGCCATCCTCGGGCTCGGATTCGACCCGACCATGTCTCTCGTGCTCAGCCAGGTGGTTCTCTCGTTCGGGATACCGTTCGCACTCATTCCGCTCGTCGTCCTCACCGCCAAATCGAGCATCCTCGGAACGTTCACGAACCGGTGGCAGACCACCGCCGCCGGCGTCATCGCCTCGGTCCTTCTTGTGACGCTGAACGCCGTGCTCCTCATTCTCGTGTTCAGCGGCGCGTAGTCCCCCGCCGGTAGTCTGGAGAGCCCATGAAGCAGTCGAAACCGGTGATCGAGGACTACCTCAAGACGATCTACGCGCACACGGAGTGGCAGGCGGATGCCATCACCCCCTCCGCGCTCGCGACGCGCCTCGGGCTGGCGCCATCGACAGTCACCGAGATGGTGAAGAAGCTCGCGGCGTCAGGGCTCGTCACCCACGTCCGCTACGGCGCCATCACCCTCACAGGCGCAGGGACGGCGGCGGCGGTCGCCGTCGTCCGGCGCCACCGGCTGGTCGAGACCTGGCTGGTGCGGGAGATGGGATTCGGCTGGGACGAGGTCCACGACGAGGCAGAGGTGCTCGAGCACGCGATCAGCGACCGCCTGCTCGCTGGCATCGACGCCCGGCTGGGCCACCCGGACCGGGATCCGCACGGCGACCCCATCCCAGCGGCCGATGGGTCGGTGCGGCGTGAGAAGGCCGTCCTGCTCGAGGAGGCCACAGAGGGGCACACCGGGGCGATCCTGCGGATCAGCGACAGGGACCCTTCGCTGTTGCGTGAGCTCGAGGCGTCCGGCATCGGAGTGGGAACGACGGTATCGGTCGCTCCTGGGTCCCTCACCGTCGGGTCGACACGGATCGCACTGCCCGCCCCTGCACGCACGGCGATCTGGCTCAGCGCCTGACGCCCGACCGGTGACCCTAAACTGGCCATGAGCGAAGGAGTTGCTGCATGACAAGACGCGACGAAGTTGAGTGCTGGCTGACCGACATGGACGGCGTGCTGGTGCACGAGAACCGCCCGCTCCCCGGTGCCGCCGACCTCCTTCAGCAGTGGCGCGACCAGGGCAAGCCCTACCTCGTGCTCACGAACAACTCGATCTTCACACCGCGCGACCTCAGTGCGCGGTTGCGAGCCTCGGGCCTCGACGTGCCCGAGGAGTTCATCTGGACGTCGGCACTCGCCACGGCCGCCTTCCTCAAGGATCAGATGCCAGGCGGCTCCGCCTTCGTCATCGGCGAAGCGGGGATCACCACCGCACTGCACGAGGCCGGTTTCATCATGACCGAGACGGCCCCTGATTACGTTGTGGTCGGCGAGACCAGGAACTATTCGTTCGAGGCGATCACGAAGGCGATCCGGCTCATCAACAACGGGGCACGGTTCATCGCGACGAACCCGGACGCCACCGGTCCGAGCGCAGACGGCCCGATGCCGGCCACCGGCGCCATCGCCGCCCTGATCACGAAGGCGACGGGGAAGGAGCCGTACATCGTCGGCAAACCCAACCCGATGATGTTCCGCTCGGCACTCAACAAGATCGGCGCGCACTCGGAGAACACCGGCATGATCGGCGACCGGATGGACACAGACGTCGTTGCCGGGATCGAAGCCGGCCTGCATACCATCCTCGTTCTGACCGGGATCAGCGATGAGGCCGAGATCAACAAGTACCCATTCCGTCCGTCCGAGATCCTCGGCGGGGTCGTCGATCTGCTCGAGCCGCACCCGATCGAGTCAGAGGTCGTCTGACCCAGCCCGAAGGCGCGGCCTAGCTCAGCCGCGCGGTACGGCCACCGATCCGGTCAGCGGCTCACCGCTCGACCGGTTCACGAAGCAGAAGTAGTTGCGTTCCCCGTCTGCCCACTGCTCCTCGGAGACCGGGTACGTTCCCTGGACCTGGAGATCCGAGAAGCCGGCTGCTGCAGCGGCGTCGAGCACTCCCGGTGCACTGCACCACAGGTAGATCTGCTTGAGGATGGCGTCCTCACCCGGGTAACCGGCCGCCGGATCCGTGTTGACGGGGGCGGAGAAGACCATCTGTGCCGCATGGGGCGCGGCGCAGTCGACGACGACGAAGGTCTCGGCCCACGGGGTCGAGTACGGGTCGAGGCATTCCCCACCGGTGAGCGCTGTCCACTTCTGTTCGCCCGCTGCTGCGGGGCCGACGGGTGCCACAACGGTCGGCGTCGGTGTCGGTGTCGCCGAAGGGGTGGGGGTCTTCGTCGCCGACGGGGTCGGCGCAGGCCCGGCGAGAAGCGCGGGGAGCCGCGACCCGAGGAAGAACAGCCCGACGAGGACGAGGATCGCCACGAGGGCAATGGCACCCAACACCAGTGCCCGGGGCGGACGGCCGCCTCCCGAACCGGTTCGCGCCCGAGGGGCCTTGACCGGCTTCGCCGGTTCCTCGGCGACGGTGTCGATGACGATGGGTTCGCCCTGGGTCGGCTGGGCGGAACGGCGACGACGGCGGGGAGGAAGCGCGGCGTCGTCCTGCTCGGGTTCAGCTCGTGCCGCTCCTGCTGTCGCGGCGGATGCCGCCGCTGCCACGGCCGGGAGCACCGCGGTCTGCTCGGGCTCCGGCGCCGCTGCGGGAGACCCGTCGCCCGGTTCGGCGGCGGGTGCGTCACCGCTGGAGGTCCTGTGGACGAGGGGATCGAGCTGGTCGTTGGGTGTCAGCGCCCAGGTGAACGGCTCGGCGTCGTCGCTCTCGTCGTCGACAGCGTCGTCAACGGCGTCGTCGTCATCGTCATCGTCGGATGTCGAATACTGGATGGCTGGATCCGGTTGCGGAATCGGCTCAGGAACCACCGCAGCGGGTACGGCGGCTTCGTCCGCGGCCTCCGGCGGGGTCGCACCGGCCGGAACCGGCGGAGCGACGTCCTCGACGATGTGATCGCGCGCGGAGCGGGGCTTGAAGAGCGGCGGGGCGGCCGACGGGATCAGACCGGTCTCGGGCTCGTCAGCGGGCGGCTCGGTCGGCCCGTGCTCGGCGCTGAGGCTCCAGCCCC
Source organism: Mycetocola sp. Y719 (assembly GCF_056713205.1). Lineage (NCBI taxonomy): Bacteria > Bacillati > Actinomycetota > Actinomycetes > Micrococcales > Microbacteriaceae > Mycetocola > Mycetocola sp. Y719. The sequence goes on from NZ_JBWYGY010000004.1 coordinate 164,952, forward strand.
GGTCGTCGTCGGCGTCCGACGCGACAGGCGCGACGGCTTCAGGGGTCGACTCGGGCTCAGGGGCCGACTCGGGCTCAGGGCTCTTGCGGCGGGCCGATCCGAAGAGCGCGGGTTCGGCCCGCTCGGTGCCCGGCCTGGCGGTCCAGCCCGGTTCGGGCAGGACCGGTTCGTCGTCGTCCGGCACGTCGGTGCGCGGCTCAGGGTTCACCAGGGCGTCAGCAGCCACGAGCTTCTCGCGCCACCACGCCTTCACCGGTCCGTCGCCGGCCTTGCCTGGAATGGCGTTCCCGTCATGAGCATCGCTCGCCGCGGCATCCGTCCCCTTGGCCGGCAGCTCGATCTCACCGGTCTGGTCGCTTCCGAGCTGGGACAGCAGCCAGTCGGCACCGACGACTTCGCCCTCGCCCGTTGGCGGATCGGTGGGCTTCTCGTCGTCCTCCCCCGGACGGCGGGTGTCGTCTGACACTATGCGAGCCCCAGGTCTGACAGCCCGATGGCCGCGAAGTAGGGATAACCGGCTGCCTCGATGATCTCCCGCGCGCCGGTGTTCCTGTCGACAACGACGGCGACACCGGCGATCTCGGCACCGACCTTCTTGAGCGCTTCGATCGCGGCGAGGGGTGAACCGCCGGTCGTCGACGTGTCCTCGAGCACGATGACCCGCTTGCCCTCGAGCTCAGGACCCTCGACCTGCTTGCCGCGGCCGTGGTCCTTGGGCTCCTTGCGGACGACGAACGCGTCGTAGGCGAGACCACGTGCCGCACCCTGGTGCAGCACGGCGGCGGCTACGGGGTCAGCACCCATGGTCATGCCCCCGACCGCAACGACGTCAGGGACGTCCTTGATCAGGTCGAGCATGACCTGGCCGATCAGCGGTGCGACACGGTGGTCCAGGCTGACGCGGCGGAGGTCGACGTAGTATGTCGCCTTCTTTCCGCTGGTCAGGGTGAAGTCCCCGTGGAACACGGCATCTGCCGAGATGTAGTCAATGAGTTGCTGGCGCGCGTCGGTCACGCAGGCAAGTTTAGCGATGACTCAGCAGACAGGCGTTAACGCGAGAACCGCGCCGCCCCCGAGAATCAACCGCATCTGGCGCTGCGGGATCACTGGGGAGGGCGCGGAATTCGCGACGTGCCGCCTTACGGCAGCAGAGCGTAGGTGCGCGTGGGCACCTGGCGGTAGCCGTCACGCTTCACGACGACGAAGCTGCCGGCGATGGCGGCGACGCTCAGGGCTGCAATTCCAGCAAAGAATACGAACATAGGATTCCAGTCCTTTCTCGAGGTGAAACGGACACGGGCCGTTTGGATACGTACACATCCAATCGCGTCCTATTGTTCAGCACAAGCGAACGTTACTTGACTGATTCGGTAGCATTGCTACATGGACGTACGCCGGCTCGACCTGCTCCGCGAACTCGCCGAACGCGGCAGCATCCACGCCGTCGCCGTGGCCACACACCGCACCCCGTCCGCGGTGTCCCAGCAGCTCAAGGTGCTCGAACGGGAGGCAGGACTTCCGCTGACCGAACGCAGCGGACGCGGCATCGTCCTGACGGATGCCGGTCGCGCCCTCGCCCGCAGCGCGACGGACATCGCCGTCGCCCTCGAACGTGCGGGGGCGGTGTGGGATGAGTACCGCAACGACCCCACCGGCCAGGTGAGCGTCGCGACCTTCCCGACAGCTGGGCAGATGCTCATGCCCAACGTGCTCGCCTCACTGCAGTCGGTTCCTGGGCTCGAGGTCACGATGATCGACCGGGACCCGGAGACCGAGGACTTCCCCGCCCTGACAGCCGACTTCGACATCGTCCTCGCACATTCCGTTCCCGGCAGCCGGTCATGGAGCGGTCGCGGCCTGCGCAACGTCTACCTGCTGAGCGAACCCCTCGACATCGCCCTCCCGGTCGGCCACCGGCTGGCGGGGCTGAGCGTCCTCACTCCCGAGCACCTCGTCGACGAGCCCTGGATCGGTGTTCCGGAGGGGTACCCGTTCGACCGGCTGCTGCACGAGATCGAGGCGGTCACCGGCGCCGCGCTCCATGTCGTCCAGCGCGTCACAGACAACAGGATCACCGAAGCGCTTGTCGCCGCAGGGATCGGCATCAGCATGATTCCGCGTTTCACGGCATCCGGTCACGAACGCGGTCTGGTCACCCGTGCGCTGAGCGGAGTGGACATGTCCCGCCACATCGTCGCGCTCATGCGCCCGGACAAGGCCGAGCGGCTCGCGGTGCGCACGGTAGCGGACGCCCTGCAGCTCGAAGCCGCTGCCGTCCAGCGATCGCATAACCCGGTCGAGGACCCGGTGCCGTTCACGTCGCCGCGCTGGGTGTAGCCCGGATGAACGCGAGTTGCCCGGTTCGGCAGGTCCGGCGCACCGGACACCCGCCGAACCCGGCAACTCGCGACGGGGTCAGTCGTGCTCGGGGAACCCGAGGTTGATGCCGCCGTGGCTCGGGTCGAGCCAGCGGCTCGTGATCGCCTTCTCCCTGGTGAAGAACTCGACGCCGTGGGGTCCGTAGGCCTTCGAGTCGCCGAACATGGACTCCTTCCACCCGCCGAACGAGTGGTACGCGACCGGCACAGGGATCGGCACGTTGATGCCGACCATGCCGACGGTCACCTCGCGCTGGAAACGCCTGGCGGCCCCGCCGTCGTTCGTGAAGATGGCCGTTCCGTTGCCGTACGGGCTGTCGTTGATGATGCCGAGGCCCTCCGCATAGCTGGAGACCCGGACGACGGACAGGATCGGCCCGAAGATCTCGTGTGTGTACACCGTCGACGATGTGGCGACGTTGTCGATGAGGGTCGGTCCGAACCAGAACCCGCCGTCGTCCCCGTCGACCGTCGGGTTGCGGCCGTCGACGACGACCGTCGCTCCGTCCTCGAGCGCGACGTCGACGTACGACGCCACCTTGTCCCTGTGCACCTCGGTGATCAGCGGACCCATGTCGCAGCCGCGCCTTCCGTCGCCCGTCGTGAGTGACGACATCCGTTCGGCGATGCGAGCGACCAGGTCGTCGGCGATCGTGTCGACGACGAGGAGCACGCTGATCGCCATGCACCGCTCGCCTGCTGAGCCGAAGCCCGCGTTCACGGCCGCGTCCGCTGCGAGATCGAGGTCGGCGTCCGGCAGAACGAGCATGTGGTTCTTGGCTCCGCCGAGCGCCTGGACGCGCTTCCCGTTCTTTGCGGAGGTCTCGTAGATGTACTTCGCGATCGGCGTGGAACCCACGAATGAGACGGACTGGATGACCGGGTGCTCGAGGATGGCGTCGACGGCCTCCTTGTCTCCGTGCACGACGTTGAACACGCCGTCGGGGAGGCCGGCCTCCGTGAAGAGCTCGGCGAGCCACACCGCTGCCGACGGGTCCTTCTCACTGGGCTTCAGCACGACCGTGTTGCCGGCGGCGATCGCGATCGGGAAGAACCAGAGCGGGACCATCGCCGGGAAGTTGAACGGGCTGATGATCCCGACCACGCCGAGCGGCTGCTTCACCGAGTACACGTCGACGCCGCTCGAGACGTTCTCCGAGTACTCGCCCTTGAGCAGGTGAGGGATGCCTGTGGCGAAGTCGACGACTTCGAGGCCGCGCGCGATCTCCCCGCCTGCGTCCGACAGCACCTTGCCGTGCTCGGAGGTGAGGATCTCGGCCAGCTCGCCCTTGCGGGCGTTGAGCAGCTCACGGAAGGTGAAGATGATCGACTGCCGCTTCGACAACGAGGTGTCGGCCCAGCCCGGGAACGCGGCGGCAGCGGCCTGCACCGCGGTGTCGACGTCGGCGACGCTGCCGAGTCTCACCTCTTTCTCGACGATCCCCGTTGCCGGGTTGAAGACCGGTGCTGTGCGGGTGGATTCGCCGTCGGCGCTCGCCCCACCGATGTAGTGATTGACGTATGTGGTCATGCTCTTCCTCCCTGGAAGTTCGAGAAAACGGTGTCGTATGCGGCGACGGCCTCGGCGACTTCGTCGACGCTGACCGTGCACGGCGGGACGACGTGGATGCGGTTGTCCTGGACGAACGGCAGGAGGCCTTCCCCGACGAGCGCTGTCTTGAGCTGCCCCATGGCTGCTGCGGGCAGCGGCTCCCGACTCTCGCGGTCTGCGACGAGCTCCATGGCCCAGAAGACGCCCTCGCCGCGCACCTCACCGATCAGCTCGTGCTTCGCGGCGAGTTCGGCGAGTGCAGGGCCGATGGCCTCACGTCCGACCCGCTCGGCGTTCTCGACGATGCCCTCGTCGGCCATCGCGTCGAGCGCGCCGACGATCGACGCCATGGCGAGCGGATGCCCCGAGTACGTCAGTCCACCGGGGAAGACCGTCTCATCGAAGTCGGCCGCGATGGCGTCGGAGATGATCACGCCGCCGGCGGGGACGTAGCCCGAGTTGACTCCCTTCGCGAAGGTGATCAGGTCGGGAACGACGTCGTATCCCTCGAAGGCGAACCAGCGCCCTGTCCGGCCGAACCCGGCCATCACCTCGTCAAGGATGAGGATGATGCCGTAACGGTCGCAGAGGGCACGCACGCCAGCGAGGTAGCCGGGTGGCGGCACGAGGATGCCTGCTGTCCCCGGAACGGATTCGAGCAGGATCGCCGCGATGGATGCGGGTCCTTCGCCCTGGATCACACGCTCGAGGTGGCGAAGCGCGCGTTCGGTCTCCTCGGCGGGCGACGTCGCCCAGAACTCGGAGCGGTAGAGGTACGGTCCGAAGAAGTGCACGTGTCCACGGGCGAATTCGTTGGGCACACGGCGCCAGTCACCGGTGGCGACGATGGCCGACCCGGTGTTGCCGTGGTACGACCGGTAGGTCGACAGGACCTTGTCGCGCCCGGTGTGCAGGCGGGCCATCCGGATCGCGTTCTCGTTGGCATCCGCCCCGCCGTTGGTGAAGAAGACTTTGTTGAACCCGCCAGGGGCAAGCCCCGTGACACGTTTCGCCGCTTCCCCGCGGGTGAGGTTTGCCGTCGACGGCGCGATGGTGGTGAGCTGGTCTGCCTGCGCCTTGATGGCGGCGATCACCGCAGGATGCTGGTGACCGATGTTCACGTTGACCAGCTGGCTGGAGAAGTCGAGATACTCCTTCCCTTCGAAGTCCCAGACCTTCGTCCCGAGCCCGCCGGCGATCACGAGCGGTTTCAGCGCCCCCTGTGCCGACCACGAGTGGAAGACGTGCGCGCGATCGAGGTCGAGCGCTGCCTGGTTGTTGTCTGACGTGAGCGTGAGAGCCACGGCATCTCCTTTGTTGCGTCGTTGCGTGTGGATGCCGGGGGCGGCCGGTTTCCCGACCGACCCCGGCGGTGGTGCTAGTTGCCGCCCTCGTTGAGGGTGACCTCGATCGGCTCGAAGTCGTCTCCTGAGGTGTCGACGCCCTCTTCCTCCAGCTCATCGAGCGCCTGCTGGACGTACTCGTTGGAGTACGCCGTCTCTGGCGGATCGGTGGTGATGATGGTCGCGCCGGTCTCGTTCTCGGTTCCGAGGGCGATCTCGACGGTCTGGTCCCACGCTGCCTCGTCGATCAGGCCGACCCCGTTCGTCGAGGGCCAGATCAGCTTGTTGACCTCGTTGGTCATCCAGAGCTGGTGGCTCTCGCCGAGGGTGGAGCCGGAAGCTGTGACGATTCCGGCGGCTTCCTCAGGGTTGTCCTTCGCGTAGGCCCAGCCCTTGATCGATGCCTTGATGAACTTCACCGTCGTGTCGGCGTAGTCCTCATCGTCGAGCCGTTCGGTATCGGCCCAGATGGCGTCCTGGAGCATCGCCGTTCCGACATCGTTCCAGTTGATGACGTTGAGGTCGTCGGGCTGGTACAGCTCTCCGGTGTCAGGGTTGACGGTCTCCAGGACCTGCGCGTACTCGTTGTACGTCATGGCCTGGGCCGCGTCGATGTCGCCGGCGAGGAATCCGTTCATGTCGAATGCCTGCTGGACGAGGCTGATGTCGTCGAGGCCGACACCCTCCTCCTGCATCCCGGCGAAGAGCTCCCACTCGTTGCCGTAGCCCCAGCTGCCCACGTTCTTGCCTGCGAGGTCGGCAGGCGAGGTGATCCCCTTGTCCTTGAACGAGATCTGCGTCGTGGCCGAGCGCTCGAAGATCTGGGCGACATTGGTGATGTTCGCCCCCTGTTCGATCGAGCCGAGCACCTTGGGCACCCAGGAGATGGCGTAGTCGGCGTCTCCTGCCGCGAGGACATCCTGCGGCACGATGTCCGCGCCACCCTCGAGGATTTCGACGTCGAGGCCTTCGTCCTCGTAGAAGCCCTGGTCGACCGCCGCGTAGTACCCGGCGAACTGGGCCTGTGCGAACCACTGGAGTTGAAGTTTGACCGGGGTGAGTTCGCCCGAGTCCGCGTCACCGTCGCCGGTGGTCGCTCCCCCGCCCGAACAACCGGTCAGAACGAGTGCGCTTGCCGCGGCGATCGCGCCGATCCCGATGGCAAGCCGTTTGCTGTGTTTCATTCTTCCTCCTTCTAGCTTCTCTGGTGCTGTGGTGGTGCTTCGACCGCTGTGCGGACGTTCAGGGGGTCGCCCGGTGCCGCGAGACGAATTTCTCGAGGCCGAGGGTGATCGAGTAGAAGACGAGACCGACGAGGATCGACCCGAGCACGTAGGCCCAGGCGAGCGAGTAGTTGCTCGACGACGCCGCAGACGTGATCGATTTACCGAGGCCGCCGACCGGTCCGCCGAAGTACTCGGCGATGAGGGCGGAGATCACGGCGAGGCTCGACGCGATCCGCAGTCCGGTGAAGATGAACGGCAGGGCGCTCGGAATGGTCACGTTCTTCGCGGTCTGCATTCCGGATGCCGCGTAGACGTGCATGAGCTCCCTGTGCACCGGCCGGACCTGGCGGAAGCCGCGCAGCGAGTTGATGTACACCGGGATGAACACGGCGATGGCGGCGACGATCTGTCGTGCGGTCTCCGCTCCCGCCCCGTACATCGTGTACAGCACAGGGGCGAGGGCGACGATCGGGATGACGGCGAGCGCTGCGACGATCGGGGCGCTGAGCTCGTCGAGCACCGGCCACAATGCCGTCAGTGTTGCGAAGATCACGGCGGCGAGCGACCCGAGCACGAGACCGACCAGGGCGTTCCAGCCGGTCACGGCACTGGCCGTCCAGACGTTGTCGATGTTGCCGAAGAACTGGTCGGCGATCGCGACGGGGCCTGGCAGCACGAACGGCTTGATCGCGAGGGCGACGACGGCGAGCTGCCACAGCAAGACGACGGCGAGTCCGAGCAGGAGCGGTGCGACCACCGTCCTCGCGGAGGTGAACTGGAGCTTCATCGGCTGTCCACCCCCCGAGCCTTCCCGGCATCCGGAGTCCCGTGGAGGCTCTCGCGCACCGCGCTGACACCGTCGAAGAAGGCGGCATCCTCGCGGATGTGCTCGCTGCGGTCGTCAGGCCCACCGAGGCGGATCGGCAGCACCGAGCGGATGCGTCCCGGCCGGGGTGACATCACGACCACCCGGTCGGAAAGGAACACGGCCTCGGGGATCGAGTGGGTGACGAAGACGACGGCGGCGCGGGTCTCGGCGCAGATCCGGATGAGTTCGTTCTGCATCCGCTCCCTGGTCATCTCGTCGAGGGCGCCGAACGGTTCATCCATGAGGAGCAGGTTGGGGCTTTCGGCGAGCGCCCGGGCGATGGCCACACGCTGTTGCATGCCGCCGGAGAGCTGGTCGGGGTAGCTGTCGCCGAAATCGCCGAGGCCGACGAGGTCGAGCAGTTCAGTCGATCGTGCGGCCCGAGCCGATGCGCCCACCTTGTGGAGTTCGAGCGGCAACTCGATGTTCGCCCGCACCGTTCGCCAGGGCAGGAGCCCGGCCTGCTGGAACGCGATGCCGTACTCCTGGTCGATCCGCGCCTGCCGCGCCGTCTTCCCGAAGACCTCGATCGTGCCCGCAGTGGGCTGGTCCAGGTCGGCGATGAGCCGCAGCAGGGTCGACTTGCCGCACCCGGACGGGCCGATCAGCGAGACGAACTCCCCCGGCGCGACCGTGAGGTCCACAGACTCGAGCGCGGTCACCGCCGGCTTCTTCTTCATCGAGAAGACCCGGCTGACTCCGGTCACGTTCACTGCGTGGGCTTCGGTCACGGGGAGGGAGTCCTTCCGGGTCATGCGGGAACCTCGGCGCGCCGGAAGCGACGGAGGGTGAGGCCGATCAGGGAGATCAGGCCTGCGGCCAGGAGGCCGACGAAGACGGCACCGAAGATCGGGGCCCAGGGTTTGCCCGGGTCTCCGCCTGCTGCCGCGGCGAACTCGACGATCATCCGGCCGATGCCCCCGCGGAGCCCGATCGAGACCTCGGCGACGACAGTGCCGATGACGGCGCTGGCCGCCGCGAGCCGGAGGGCGGGGAGCAGGTAGGGCACGCTGGCAGGGAGACGCAGCCGGATGAGCGTCTTCCACCAGCCGGCCGCGTAGCTGTGCAGCAGTTCGACGTGGTTGGTGTCCGGGGACTCCAGCCCGCGGAGCGCCCCGATGGAGATCGGGAAGAAGGCGAGATAGGAGGCGATCAGGGCGACGGACATCCAGTTCTCCCAGGAGAACTCGCCGATCTCGATCGCGGACCCCCACCTGCGGACCAGCGGGGCGATCGCGATGAGGGGAACGGTCTGGCTGAGGATGATCCAGGGCAGGATGGCCTGCTCGGCCGTGCGCAGGCGCTGCATCAGCAGGGCAAGGAGCATCCCGACCACGACGGCCACCAGCCAGCCGACCCCTGCGACGCCGAGGGTGAACGCAGAGGCCTGGAGCACGGCCAGCCACATCGGCGGAGACCCCTCAGCGCTCGTGACCGGTTCGAACAGGCGCTCGAACATGACCCAGACATGCGGCATGGCCAGGTCGCTCGTGCGAGGAAGCACGGTGACGCCGTTGATGACGACGCCCTCAGCTGGTCCGATGAACTTGTACAGTTCCCAGACCCCGGCGAGGAGCGCGACGCCGAGCAGCCCGAAGCCGAAGCGCCGCCACCAGCTCGTGCCTGTCGTCATGCCGTTGCCACGATCTTTTCCTTCAGCGCCGGGATGACGGTCTCGCCGTAGACCCGCAGCGTCTCTTCCTTGTTGTCGTGCTGGAGGTAACCGGCGAACTGGTCCACCCCGAGCGCCTTGAGCGCCTCGAGTTTCTCGATGTGCTGTTCGGCGGTGCCGAGGAGGCAGAACCGGTCGACGATGTCGTCGGGGACGAACGTGGTGTGGGTGTTCCCCGCCCTGCCGTGCTCGTTGTAGTCGTACGACTCGCGCCCCTTGATGTAGTCGGTGAGCGCCTGCGGCACGGCGCCGCCTGTTCCGTATTTGGCGACGATGTCGGCGACGTGGTTGCCGACCATCCCGCCGAACCAGCGGCACTGGTCGCGCATGTGCTCCCAGTCGTCACCGATGTACATGGGTGCTGCGACGCAGAACTTGATCGACATCGGGTCGCGACCGGCCTTCTCGGCGGCATCCCTGACGGTCTTGATCATCCACTCGGCGATGTCGAGGTCTGCCAGCTGCAGGATGAACCCGTCGCCGACCTCGCCGGTGAGCTTGAGCGCGAGCGGGCCGTATGCGGCCACCCAGACGTCGAGCGTCGATCCGACGCTCCACGGGAACTGCACGGTGGCGCCGTGGTATTCGACGGGGCGGGAGTTGGCCAGTTCACGGATGACGTGGATCGACTCCCGAAGCGTCTTGAGGGTTGTCGGCGCGCCGTTCGTGGCGCGCACGGCCGAGTCTCCTCGGCCGATCCCGCAGATCGTCCTGTTGCCGTACATCTCGTTGAGCGTCGCGTAAGTGGATGCCGTCACCGTCCAGTCACGCGTGGCCGGGTTGGTGACCATCGGGCCGACGGTGATCCGCTTCGTCTCGGCGAGGATCTGGCTGTAGATGACGTACGGCTCCTGCCAGAGCAGGTGCGAATCGAAGGTCCAGACATGGCTGAACCCGTACTGTTCGGCGAGCTTCGCGAGGTGGACGGTCCGTGAGGCGGGCGGGTTGGTCTGAAGTACTGCTCCGAAGTCCATGGATGCCCTTAGATCAGGTACTGGCTGAGGCCGCGTTTGACGTACTTGCCGTCGCCCGCGGTTCCCAGGTACTGGTTGTCGTCGATGATGACCTTGCCGCGGGAGAGCACCGTGTCGACGTGCCCGTCGATCTCGAAACCCTCGTACGCCGAATAGTCCATGTTCATGTGGTGGGTCTTGCCGACGCCGATGGAGGTGTGGCCGTTGGGGTCGTAGATGACGACGTCGCCGTCGGCTCCGGGCTGGAGCACTCCCTTCTTGCCGTACATGCCGAACATGCGGGCAGGAGTGGTCGACGTGACCTCGACCCAGCGCTCGAGCGAGATCTTCTTGTCGACGACGCCCTGGTAGAGCAGGTCCATCCGATGTTCGACGCCGCCGATCCCGTTGGGAATCTTCGAGAAGTCGCCGAGGCCCATGTCCTTCTGCCCTTTCATGCAGAACGGGCAGTGGTCGGTGGAGACCATCTGGATGTCGTTGGTGCGCAGGCTCTGCCACATGTGGTGCTGGTGACCTTCCGCCTTCGACCGCAGCGGCGTCGAGCACACCCACTTGGCGCCTTCGAATTCGCCCCACTCGTCACTCGATGCGCCGAGGTTGTCCTCGAGGGAGAGGTAGAGGTACTGCGGACAGGTCTCACCGAAGACGTTCTGTCCGTTGTCACGCGCTGCGGCGATCTGTTCGACGGCCTGCTTGGCGCTGACGTGGACGACGTAGAGCGGAGCGCCGGTGAGGTTCGCCAGCATGATCGCGCGATGGGTGGCCTCTTCCTCCGCCTGCCACGGGCGGGTGATCCCGTGGTAGTACGGCGAGCTGTTCCCCGCGGCGAGGGACTGCTGCACGAGCAGGTCGATCACGCTGCCGTTCTCAGCGTGCATCATGATCATCGAGCCGTTGTCGGATGCCCGTTGCATGGCCTTCACGATCTGGCCGTCGTCCGAGAGGAAGACGCCCTTGTACGCCATGAAGAGCTTGAAGCTGGAGACGCCCTCCCGCACGAGCTCGTCCATCGCCGTCAGCGAGGAGTCCTGCACGTCGCTGAGGATCTGGTGGAACCCGTAGTCGATCGCGCAGTTGTCCCGTGCCTTCTCGTGCCACAGGTGGTACTGGTCGAGCACGTTCTCACCCGCGTACTGGACGACGAAGTCGACGATGCTCGTCGTGCCGCCGTGAGCGGCGGCACGCGTGCCGGTTTCGAAGGTGTCGCTCGCCTTCGTGCCGCCGAACGGCATCTCCATGTGGGTGTGAGCGTCGATGCCTCCTGGAATGACGTACTTGCCTGCGGCGTCGATCACGGTGTCGACATTGTTCTCGATGTCGAACCCGAGCAGGTGTGAGCCGGGGGCGAGCACGGCGGCGATCGTCTCGCCGTCGATGAGGACGTCCGCAGGCGCCGATCCCGTCGAGTTCACGACGGTGCCGTTCTTGATGAGGGTCTTCATTGTTCCTCCTCCTGTCTCAGCTGGTCGGTCAGGGTTTCGGGATCGAGGTGTAAGAGTCCGGGCGACGGTCGCGGTAGAACTGCCAGTCGTCTCGCACCTGGCGGATCATGTCCATGTCGAGGTCGCGGATGACGACCTCTTCCGAGTCCCCGCTCCCGTACCCGCCGATGACGTTGCCCTGGGGGTCGACGAACTGGCTGTTTCCGTAGAAGGTGACGGCGAGTTCGCCGTATTCGTTGTCCTCACGGCCGACGCGGTTGGCCGCGGCGACGAAGTACCCGTTCGCGCCGGCTGCTGCCGGCTGTTCGATCTCCCACAGCCGGTTCGACAGACCCGGCTTCGTGGCGTTCGGGTTGAAGACGATCTGGGCCCCGTTGAGGCCGAGCTCGCGCCAACCCTCAGGGAAGTGACGGTCGTAGCAGATGTAGACGCCGATCGGTCCGACAGCGGTCTGGAACACCGGGTAGCCGAGGTTTCCCGGGCGGAAGTAGAACTTCTCCCAGAACCGGTCGAGGTGGGGGATGTGGTGCTTGCGGTACTTCCCGAGGATCGACCCGTCGGCATCGACGACGACGGCAGTGTTGTAGTACACGCCAGGCATGTCCTCTTCGTAGATGGGGAGGACCATCACCATGTTCAGTTCCGCTGCCAGCTTCGCGAAACGCTGAACGATCGGGCCATCGGCCGGTTCGGCGTACGCATAGTACTTCTTGTCTTCGGTGATGCCGAAGTACGGGCCGTAGAACAGTTCCTGGAAGCAGATGACCCGGGCGCCGTCTGCAGCGGCGTCACGAGCGAACTGCTCGTGTTTCGCGATCATGGATTCTTTGTCGCCGGTCCAGGTGGTCTGGGTGATTGCGGCGCGAACTACCGTCATATCTAGCCTCCGTATCGTCATTGAGCGGTGGGCGCTGTACGCCTTGTTCTGTCCCATGGCCGGGGTCCGAAAACCTCAGCCGGGGAACTCTGTTGCTGTTCCGCTCATTTGTTATTATTCGAGTTGAACATTTCTCCATTGTTTCCCTCTGTGACGCATTCGTAAATACCCAATTCGCAGGTGGCGGGAAAGAAGAGCATGAATCCGGCATACAGCGAGCTCATCGACGACAAGTCGCCCCGCGGGATCGCTGCGGCCATCGCCAGGCTCATCACGGCCGGCGTGCTCGCACCAGGCGACCGGCTGCCGACCGTTCGTGAGCTCGGTGCCGAACTCGGTGTCAGCCCTGCGACGGTGAGCCAGGCCTGGCAGGCGATGGGCAGCGTCGGCCTCATCGTCTCGCGCGGGCGCAGCGGCAGCTTCGTCCGGTCGGCGCCCGTGCCCTGGCTGACCCCCCGGGTCCAGCGCATGGCCGGCCACCTCGGAGAGGCACGGCTGGACCTCTCGCGGGGAACCCCCGATCCCCTGCTGCTCCCCGACCTCGCCCTCGCGCTCACCAGGGTCTCCGAGCACGCCGAGACCTTCAGCTACCAGGAGGTGCCGGTGATCCCCGACCTCCTCGATCACCTCCGCTCCAGCTGGCCATACCCCGCCGATGCCATCACCGTCGTCGACGGCGCGCTCGACGGCCTCTCCCGCTCCCTCGAGCAGGTGATCAGGTTCGGCGACCGCGTGATCGTCGAGGACCCGTCCTTCCCGCCGTTCTTCGACCTGCTCGACCAGCTCGGCGCCGTACGGGTCCCCGTCGCCGTCGACACCGACGGCCTCGACCCTGCCGCACTGCGGCGGGCTCTCGCGCTCGGTCCGGCTGCGCTGCTCCTCCAGCCGCGTGCGCAGAACCCGACAGGCGTCTCGATGACCGCCGAACGCGCTGAAGAACTCGCCGGAATCATCGCGGCAAGCAGGCAGGCATCCGCCATGATCGTGATCGAGGACGACCACTCCGCTGGAATCAGCGCGTCCCCTGAGGTCAGTCTCGGCCGTTGGCTGCCTGAGCGGGTGCTGCACATCCGCAGCTACTCGAAGTCCCACGGCCCCGACCTGCGGATCGCCGCGCTCGGCGGCCCTGAGGCCCTGATCAACCAGGTCGTCGCCAGGCGGATGCTCGGCCCGGGCTGGACCAGCCGCATGGTGCAGACGATCCTGTTCGAACTCCTCACCAGCTCAGCGGCCGTCAGCACGGTCGCTGCGGCGCGCAGCGTCTACCATTCCCGGCAGAAGCTCTTCGCGGACGCGAGGCTCGTCACCGGCTTCGACTCCCCCCAGACCGACGGCCTCAACACCTGGATCGAGGTCGACGACGAACGCCAGGCCCTCGTGCACCTGGCTGCGTCAGGCATCCGCGTCACGGGCGGGACACCGTATCTGTCCGCGCAGGACGGCCGGCAGTTCGTCCGGGTGACGGTCGGGATGCTGCGCGACGACTTCACCGAGGTCGCCGAGGCCCTCGCCGCGGTCGCGCCGGCCGGGAGCCGCCTGGCTCAGCCGTCGTGGTTACCGCCGGCGAGCTGATCGAGCACGTGCTCGACGACCTCGCCGAGAAGCTGAAGTCCGTCAGCCACACCGCCGGTCGAGCCGGGAAGGTTCACCACGAACGATCTCTCCGCGATCCCGGCCAGGCCGCGACTCATCAGGGCGAATGGGGTGCTCAGGGAACCCCGCCGACGGAGTTCCTCCTGGAACCCGGGCAGGCTGGCCGTGAGGAGCCGCGCCGTCGCATCCGCGGTGCCGTCGCTTTCTCCGACGCCGGTGCCGCCGGTCGTGACGATCAGGTCGGCGCCGGACGCGACCGCCTCAGTGAGCGCTGTGGCGACATCCGGGCCATCGGCCACGACGACAGCGGCAGCCGTGTCGAAGTCGTGGGCGATCAGCCAGTCGACGATGACAGGGCCGGTCCTGTCCTCGTACTCGCCAGCGGCCGCCCTGGTCGACGCGACGATGACCACGGCGCGACGGGTCACGGACGGGTCCAGTCGCCCGATGCCCCGCCCTGTTTTTCGAGCACGCGGATGTCGGTGATCACCGCCGACTTGTCGACGGCTTTGATCATGTCGTAGAGGGTGAGGGCAGCGACGGATGCCGCGGTGAGCGCCTCCATCTCGACGCCGGTCGGTGCCGTCGTCGCGACCTCGGCGACCACCGTCAGCCGGTCGGCCGTTCCGGTGATGTCGACGGTGATCGAGGTCAGCGGGAGCGGGTGACACAGCGGGATGAGCGTCGAGGTCTGCTTCGCTGCCAGAATCCCGGCGATGCGTGCGGTGCCGACCGCTTCACCCTTCGGCAGGTCGCCGGTCAGCACGGCGGCGACGACCTCCTCCCTCGTGATCACGATCGCCTGGGCGACGGCGCGCCGCTTCGTCACGGGCTTGTCGCCGACGTCGACCATGTGCGCCGATCCGTCCTGCCGCAGGTGGGTGAGTTCGGGGTCAGTCACTGATTCTCCAGACGTCGACGGGGTCGCCGGCCTCGAGGTGCGTGACCCCGACCGGCAGATGGACAAGCAGCGTGCTCGACGCGTAGCCGTGCAGCAGATGAGAGCTCGCCCCTCCGACCAGGGCGACCCGCCCGTCCGCGTCGAAAACGCCACGGCGCAGCTGATGTTTGCCTGCCGGCGAGTCGACCGCCGAGGCGAGCGGGGCTGTGAATCGCTCCCGATCCTGCGGCAGGGAGTGGAGGCTACGGAGCACAGGGCGCAGGAACGTCTCGAACGACACGAGCGCGCTCACCGGGTTCCCGGGGAACGCCACGACGGGTCTCGACACGCGGACACCGTGAGCATCGGACATCGTGACGACGCCGAGCCCCTGCGGGCCGCCCGGCTGCATCGCCACGCTGACGAAGTCGATTCCTCCCCCATCGAAGACGTCACGAACGACCTCCCTGGTGCCCATGCTCACCCCGCCGGTGGTGAGGATGAGGTCGGCCTGGCCGATGTGCTCGGCGAGGAGCGCGCGGAGCGACCCGGCGTCGTCAGGGGCGGTGAACGCGGCAACGCACTCTGCCCCCGCACCGTTCAGCGCCGCGGTCATCGAGGCCCCGTTCGTGTCGTGGATCTGGCCTGCTCCGAGCGGCACGCCTGGCGGGCGAAGCTCATCCCCCGTCGACACCACGAGCACCCGTACCCGCGAGAACACCCGGATCTCCGACAGGCCTGACGCGAAGATCACACCCCACTGGGCCGGGCCGAGACGGGCTCCGGCCTGAAGGAGCACCTCGCCGGCCCTGCGGTCGCTTCCGCGCGGGCGGACGAAGGCCCCGGCGACGACCGCGCGGCTGAAGCCGACGACGTGACCACCCGTTTCGTCCTGGAAGGCGTCGGGGATCGCCTCCTCGATCGGGACGACGGCATCCGCCCCGGCCGGCATCGGGGCACCCGTCATGATCGGCGCCGCCCATCCCGGTTCGAGCGCGGCGGGAGCGTGCCCTGCGACGATGCGGGCGGCGACACGGAGCGGTTCCCCTGCCAGTATCTCGTCTGCCCTGACGGCGTAGCCGTCCATCTGCGAGTTGTCGAACGGCGGAAGGTCGACCTGTGAGCGGACCTCGACCGCGAGGACGCGATCGGGACCTGCGCGCACGATGTCTGCAGGCGACGGGAAGCTCAGCGTCTCGGCCGGGCGGGAACCGAGCGGCGCGAGGAGCGCGCGAACGGCATCCTGATGCTCTTCAACCGTCCGCATCCGCCCATCATCCCCTGAGTGGCCGCCATGTGCCAGTTCGATCGCGGCCTGGTCAGGACATCGCGGGGATGGTGACCGTCTTGGAGTCGACGTTGACGGTGAGGTCCTCGGTCGGGTCGAGTTCGTCCTCCGTCTTGAAGACCGTGGTGTGCGGGCTGAAATCGGCGGTGCACGCCTTGTCGTCAGGGATCTTCTCGACGGTGACGGTGACCGTGTTCTCACCGGTGACCGAGTACCCGGTCGCCCGCGGCGGGCAGGTGGATGAGCCGGAGAGCGTCACGGCGAACGTCGACCCGTCGTCGAGCCAGGCCCCACCGGCTCCGTTGTCGTCGAGTTCGACCTCGCCGTCCGCGACGTCTGGCATTCCTGTGAAGTCTTCGACGGGGGCGGTCGGTGATGCTGCGCACCCTGAGAGGACAGCGGCGAACAGTGCTGCAGCGGCCAGTGCCTGCGCGGCCCGGCGATGAACCGATGCGATCATGCGGCCAGTGTATGCCGGGCTTCCTCGGGCGGGCCAGCAGTCGGGCTCACGATCACCTTGTTTGTGTGAGTGCGCGTATGACAGACTTACTGTCCGAACGGTCGGTTATTCCGGTCGACGGCACCGACGAAGAAGTCTGGGGAGCAATGACAGAGCCCACGCTGCGGATCACCCGCACCGAGACCGCCGTCGAGGTTCTGCTCACCCGTCCATCAGCCAGGAACGCCATCAACCAGGCGATGATCGACGAGCTTCACACCGTCTGCGATGAGCTCGAACGGGAGCCGCAGGTCCTCATCCTCAGTGGAGCTGGCGGGGTCTTCGCCTCCGGCGCCGACATCGCCGAGCTGCTCGTCAGGCGCGCCGCCGACGCCCTCGCCGGCATCAACACCGGACTGTTCCAGCGGATCGCCGACCTGCCGATGCCGGTGATCGCCGCCATCGACGGCTACGCACTCGGAGGCGGCGCCGAACTCGCCTACGCCGCCGACTTCCGGATCGCCTCCCCCTCCCTCCGCATCGGCAACCCGGAGCCCTCCCTCGGCATCATCGCTGCCGCAGGAGCGAGCTGGCGCCTGCGTGACCTCGTCGGCGAACCCCTCGCGAAGGAGATCCTCCTCGCCGGCCGCATCCTCACCGCCGACGAGGCTCTCGCCGCGCACCTCGTGACCGAACTCCACCCGGCTGATCGACTGCTGGACGCGGCGAGGGCCCTCGCCGGCCGGATCCTCCAGGGCGACCCGGCCGCCATCCGTGCGACGAAACGGGTCTTCGCTGCCGCGCGCAGCGAGCATCCGCGGGTCGACCTCGACGAGCAGGCCGTCCTTTTCGAGTCGCGGGAGAAGACCGCACGGATGACGGCGTTCCTGGAGAGGAAGCGATCGTGAGCGGGGACCTTCCCGACGCGGTCGGCGTGCTCGGCGGCGGGAGGATGGGAGCGGGAATCGCGCACGCCTTCCTGCTCGGCGGCGCGCACGTGGTGGTGGTCGAGCGCGACGAGGCCGAGGCGGATGCCGCGGCGGACCGCATCGGTGCCGCCGTCGCCGCGAGCGTGAAACGCGGCTCGACGACCGAGCACGCGGATGCCGTGCTCGGTCGGCTTCGCACCGCAGTGGCCGTCGCCGAGTTCGGGGACTGCGAGCTCGTGATCGAGGCGGTTCCCGAGGATCGCGCGCTCAAGACGGATGCCCTGCGCGCCGTCGAGGACGTCATCCGCGACGGCGCAGCCCTCGCCAGCAACACCTCCTCCATCTCGATCGACGCCCTCGCCGGTTCACTCCGTCGTCCTGAGTCGTTCCTCGGCCTCCACTTCTTCAACCCGGTTCCGGCATCCGCGCTCGTCGAGGTCGTTCTCGGGCGCTCGACGGCATCCGGTCTCGCCGAACAGGCCGCCGGCTGGGTGACGGCGCTCGGCAAGACGCCGATCACGGTCCGGGACGCACCGGGATTCGCCTCGTCACGGCTCGGCGTCGCGATCGCGCTCGAGGCCATCAGGATGCTCGAAGACGGGGTCGCGTCCGCCGCAGACATCGACGCGGCCATGGTGCTCGGCTACCGGTTCCCCGTCGGCCCGCTCCGGCTCACCGACCAGGTCGGCCTCGACGTGCGGCTCGGCATCGCCGAGTACCTGCACGCCGAACTCGGCGAGCGCTTCGCTCCCCCTCAGCTGCTGCGCGACAAGGTCGCCGCCGGCGATCTGGGGCGCAAGTCCGGCAGGGGCTTCTTCGACTGGGACGGTGCCTAGGGGATGTCTCGGAGCAGGTTGGTGATGCGCGCCGTGCAGAGCCTGCGGCCCTCGTCGTCTGTGATCACGATCTCGTGGCAGGCCAGGGTCCGGCCGAGCTGCACGGCGGTCGCCACCCCGGTGACGATGCCGCTCGTCGCCGCACGGTGGTGTGTCGCGTTGATGTCGACGCCGACGGCGGTGCGGCCGGGGCCGGCGTGGATGACGGCCGCCCACGACCCGAGCGCTTCGGCGAAGGCGACGGATGCTCCGCCGTGGAGCAATCCGAACGACTGGCGGTTGCCCTCGACAGGCATGGTGGCGACGACCCGCTCCGCAGATTGCTCGACGATCGTCACGCCCATCTTGACGTCCAGCTCCCCGAGCACGATCTCCCACGCCATGCACCCACTGTACCCAGACCACCGCGAGTTGCTGACTATCCGGGGTGCATGCGGCCCTCGACCCCTGCAAACCCAGCAACTCGCGACATCCCCATCACCGGAGGCACCATGAGCACCATCCTGCCCAGCTACATCAACGGAGAGTGGTGGACCCCGGCATCCGGAGTCGACGGCACCGTCATTCGGGACGCGTCCACCGGGGAAGAGGTCGCCAGGGTCAGCACGGAGGGTCTCGACCTCGCGGCGGCCCTCGACTACGCGAG
The DNA here is from genome assembly GCF_056713205.1 of Mycetocola sp. Y719. Taxonomy (NCBI): domain Bacteria; kingdom Bacillati; phylum Actinomycetota; class Actinomycetes; order Micrococcales; family Microbacteriaceae; genus Mycetocola; species Mycetocola sp. Y719. The sequence goes on from NZ_JBWYGY010000004.1 coordinate 183,895, forward strand.
GACCGCCGGGCAGGCATCCCTCGGCGCCCTGACCTTCCATCAGCGCGCGGTGCTGCTCAAGCAGATGGCGCAGCTGCTCACCGAGCGCAAGGCCGAACTGTACGAGATCTCCTCGCGCACCGGCGCGACGAAGGCCGACTCGTGGGTCGACATCGACGGCGGGATCGGCGTGCTCTTCACCTATTCGTCGAAGGGACGCAGGGAACTGCCGAACACCGTCGTCTACCCCGACGGCCCTGTCGAGTCGCTGTCGAAAGACGGGTCGTTCCTCGGTCGGCACATCTACACGAGGCTCCCAGGCGTCGCCGTCCAGATCAACGCGTTCAACTTCGCGGTCTGGGGATCGCTCGAGAAGTTCGCCCCGGCGTTCCTGGCCGGCGTCCCGACCGTTGTGAAGCCGGCCACTCCGACCGGTTACCTCACCGAGGCGTTCGTGCGCATCCTCGTCGAGTCCGGGCTGCTTCCAGACGGATCGCTCTCCCTCGTCTCCGGCAGCGTCCCCGGGCTCTTCGACGCCCTCCGGCTCGGCGACATCGTCGCGTTCACCGGTTCGGCCTCGACGGCTGAGCAGCTGCGATCACACCCGTGCGTGCAGACCGGCGGGGTGCGGTTCAGCTCGGAGACCGACTCGATCAACGCATCGATCCTCGGCCCGGATGCCGGAACCCAGACCCCCGAGTTCGACGCCTTCGTGAAGCAGCTCGTCGCCGAGCTGACGAGTAAAAGCGGCCAGAAGTGCACAGGCATCCGCCGCGCTCTGGTTCCCCATGCCCTCGTCGACCCGCTCGTCGCTGCGGTTCAGGCGCGGATCACCGACCGCGTCGTGCTCGGCGACCCGCGGGCCGATGGCGTGACCATGGGCCCGCTCGCCTCCACGGCGCAGCGCGACGAAGTACTCCGCCAGGTCGGCAGGCTCGTCGACGCCGGCGGACGCATCGTCATCGGATCGACGGATGCCCCTGCGGTCCGGCACGCGGACGGCACGTCGGGCCCGTCCGCAGACGGCGCCTTCGTCGAGCCGCTGCTCCTCCACTTCGCCGACGGGACAGCCGATGCCGTGCACACGGTCGAGGCGTTCGGCCCGGTGTCGAGTGTGATCGGCTACGACACTCTGCCCGACGCGATCAGCCTGGTGGCCCGCGGAGGCGGCTCGCTCGTCACGAGCCTGGCCACCCACGACCCGGCCGTCGCGATCGAGGTGATGACGGGCATCGCTCCCCTCAACGGGCGCGTGCTGCTGCTCGACCGCGACGACGCCCGCACCTCGACGGGGCACGGCTCCCCCGTCCCTCACCTCGTGCACGGCGGGCCCGGCCGCGCGGGTGGAGGGGAGGAACTCGGCGGCATCCGCGCCGTCCTGCACCATATGCAGCGCACAGCCATCCAGGGCTCTCCAGACATGCTCACCGCGATCACCGGGATCTGGCACCAGGGCGCTTCGGCGAATGCCACGGGAGGGCATCCGTTCCGGAAGAGCCTCGCCGAGCTGCGGATCGGCGACCAGGTGCTGTCGGCCCAGCGGGAGATCACCCTCGACGACATCGGCCACTTCGCCGAGTTCACCGGCGACACCTTCTACGCGCACACCGACGAGGAAGCCGCAGCGGCGAACCCGTTCTTCCCCGGCCGCGTCGCCCACGGCTACCTGCTCGTGTCATGGGCGGCCGGGCTGTTCGTCGACCCTGACCCTGGGCCCGTCCTCGCGAACTACGGGCTGGAGAACCTGCGATTCGTCACGCCGGTGTCGCCTGGTGACAGCATCCGGGTCGCACTCACCGCCAAGCAGATCACGCCGCGGGAGACCGACGAGTACGGCGAGGTGCGCTGGGACGCGGTGATCTCGAACCAGAAGGACGAACTCGTCGCCAGCTACGATGTGCTGACCCTCGTCGCCAAGGAGTAGCGGGGTACCGAAGCCAGGGAGAGCAGACATGAGCCGCCAGGAGACCGACGCGTACCTCGAGGCGAGCGAACAGCCCCTGAAGGATGCACTCGCTGACCTCTGCGCACTCATCCGCACGATCGACCCGCGGATCGAGGAGAGCATCAAGTGGAACGCCCCGAGTTTCGCGATCGCCGACCACTTCGCGACCACGGGGTTCTCACCGGCCGGCGCGCTGCGGCTCGTGCTCCACACCGGCGCTGTGAAGCGGGCGACGCCGCTCGTGGTCGACATCGAGGCTGCCGGTCTGCCGCTCGACTGGAAGGGCACCGACCGCGCGGTGCTCACGTTCGCTTCCGCCAACGAGGTCCACGAGCGCGCCGACGCGCTCAGGTCCGTCCTCACGCAGTGGATCGCGCAGACGCAGGGCTGACACCGTTCGCAGCAACGGCAGGCCGCGGATGCCGTCAGCGCGGCGGCGGCCGGACGGGGCGGGTCAGACTCGCGCGGCAGGCACCCGGAGGCCGTCGAGCGCGACGGCGAGCACGTCGTCGGCGAGTTTCTCGGTCGACTCGGGTCCGCCGGGCCGGTACCACTCGACGATCGAGTTGATCATTCCGAACAGCAGACGGGTGACGATCCGAGGGTCGATGTCGCCGCGCAGCGAGCCCTCGTCGCAGGACTCGACCACGAGCGCGGTCACGGCGCGGTCGAACGCCCGACGCCGCGCGAGGGCATTGCGTTCCACCTCGGTGTTGCCGTGGACCCGCAGCAGCAGTGTCACGAACGGCAGCTTGTCCACGAGCACGACAACCGCGCCCCGCAGGACGACGGCGAGCCGGTCTGCCGCAGGTCCGCTCACCGCGCCCGGCAGCGCCAGGACTCCCTCGAGCGCTGACAGCGCCTCGTCAAGGGCGAGGCGGAGCAGATCGCCCTTCGACGGGAAGTGGTGGTAGATCGCGGACTTGCTCAGCCCCAGCCGCTCGGCGAGCACGCCCATGGATGTGGCGTCGTAGCCGTGCTCGATGAACGCAGCAACGGCGATGTCGAGCACCTGCCTCTGGTCGTAGCCGGGGCGACCGCGCTTCGGCTCACCGAGCGGCACGGCAGGAACTGTTGGTTGTGACATGTTCGTCCAGTCTGGCACGGGCCCTGGGGCCGGGATCCGCCGCCCGCGTTGCCCGTGCGGCGGCGTCCAGTATATACTTACCAAACGATCGTTCAGTAAAGCGAGGGGTTCGACGATGAGCCAAAACCAGCAGGCGGCTTCCGAGGCGGATGTGGACGCCGAGCGCTACTTCACCGACCTCATCGACAACGATTCCCGGATCGAACCCCGCGACTGGATGCCCGCTGCGTACCGTCGCACCCTCATCCGACAGATCTCCCAGCACGCCCACTCCGAGATCATCGGCATGCAGCCTGAGGCGAACTGGATCACGCGCGCGCCCAGCCTCAAGCGCAAGGCAATCCTCATGGCCAAGGTGCAGGACGAAGCCGGCCACGGCCTCTATCTCTACTCGGCAGCTCAGACCCTCGGCATCAGCCGCGACGAGATGGCCGAGCAGCTCATCGCAGGCAAGGCCCGCTATTCGTCCATCTTCAACTACCCGGCCCTGAGCTGGGCGGACATGGGTGCCATCGGCTGGCTCGTCGACGGTGCGGCGATCTGCAACCAGGTGCCGCTCTGCCGCGCATCGTACGGACCGTACGGCCGTGCCATGGTGCGCATCTGCAAGGAGGAATCCTTCCACCAGCGGCAGGGCTTCGAGATCCTGCTCGAACTGGCGAAGGGCACACCTGCACAACACGAGATGGCGCAGGATGCGGTGAACCGCTGGTACTGGCCCAGCCTGATGATGTTCGGTCCTCCGGACGACGAGTCCCCCAACTCGGCACAGTCGATGGCGTGGAAGATCAAACGGTTCTCCAACGACGACCTACGGCAGCGGTTCGTCGACATGATCGTGCCCCAGGCGGAGGTGCTCGGCCTCGATCTCCCCGACCCGGCGCTGGCCTGGAACGACGAGCGCGGGCACTACGACATCGGTGAGATCGACTGGGAGGAGTTCCACGAGGTCCTCGCCGGTCGCGGGCCGTGCAACACCCAGCGGATGCAGCGCAGACGTCAGGCCCACGAGGACGGACGCTGGGTCCGTGAGGCCGCGGCCGCCTACGCCGAGAAGCATGCGGCGGCATCCCTGAAAGAGGCGTCATGACCACACCAGGCGAGCGCGACACCACAGACACCTGGCCGCTCTGGGAGGTCTTCGTGCGCCCGAGCCGCGGTCTCTCGCACGTCCACGTCGGCTCGCTGCACGCTCCCGATGAGACCCTCGCCGTGCGCAACGCCCGCGACCTGTACACGAGGCGAGGTGAAGGCGTGTCGATCTGGGTGGTCAGGGCAGCAGACATCACCACGAGCGATCCGGATGCCAAGGGCGCGTTCTTCGAGTCCCCCGCGGGCAAGAATTACCGGCACGCGTCGTATTACACGAAGTCAGAGGGCGTGAAACACCTGTGACAGAACACCCGCACGGACACGTCGATGTGACCGAGGTGACGCTGGGCGAGGAACTCGTCGAGCGGGCCACTGTCGCGTCGCCGGCCGTCGCCGAATATGCGACCTGGCTCGGTGACGACTCCCTCATCCTCGCCCAGCAGCTCGGCTGGTGGATCTCCCGAGCCCCCGAACTCGAGGAGGACGTCGCGCTCGGTAACATCGCGCTGGACCTGCTCGGCCAGGCGCGATCGTTCCTCCACTACGCCGGCACGGCATCCGGCAGGACCGAGGACGATCTCGCCTACTTCCGCGACGAGACCGAATTCCGGTCCGTGCACCTCGTCGAGCAGCCGAACGGCGACTTCGCCCACACGATCGTCCGCCAGGCGATCATGAGCGTCTACCTGTTCGAGCTGTACGACCGCCTGGCCGGATCCACCGACCAGACGCTGGCCGCCGTCGCCGGCAAGGCCGTGAAAGAGGTCGACTACCACCGCGACCACGCGTCACAGTGGATCCTGCGCCTCGCCCTCGGCACAGACGAGTCCAGGCGCCGGCTTCTCCTGGCGCTCTCCGACCTGTGGCCGTACGCTGACGAGCTGTTCCGCGACGAGCCGCTGCACGACGAACTCGACGGTATCGCCGTCCGACCCACACTCCTCCGCCCGGCGTTCGACCGGGTTCTCGCCGGCCTGTTCGCCGAAGCCGAGCTCGAGGTCCCGACTCCTCCTCCAGCCGCGGGCGGCGGGAGACACGGGCGACACTCCGAGCACCTCGGCTACCTGCTCACCGAGATGCAGGTGCTGGCTCGCAGGCACCCTGGGGCGTCATGGTGACCGCGACCAGGCAGCGCAGCCGCGCGGAGGCGTGGGCGACGGCCGCAACGGTCGTCGATCCGGAGATCCCCGTGCTGAGCATCGAAGACCTCGGCGTGCTCCGCGATGTGCGGGTCGACGGCGGGAGCGTCGAGGTCGTCCTCACCCCGACCTACTCAGGGTGTCCGGCGATCGACGCGATGCGCGACGACGTCGTACTCGCGCTGACCGAAGCCGGATGGGACAGGGTGACGGTCAGGCTGGCGTTGTCCCCCGCGTGGACCACCGACTGGATGACGGACGCAGGCAAGGAGAAGCTCCGCCGCTACGGCATCGCGGCCCCGAACGGCCGCGCTCCGGCGCGGGACTCCGGACCTGTGCGGCTGACGTTGTCGGTGAAATGCCCACGCTGCGGGTCGCTGAAGACACAGGAACTCGCCCGTTTCGGCTCGACGTCGTGCAAGGCCCTCTACGAGTGCGCCGACTGCCTCGAACCGTTCGACTACTTCAAGGTCCTCTGACCGTGGCCGCGAGAAACCTCGGCGCCACGAAGCACCGGGCGAGGTTCCACACGCTGGAGGTGTCTGGCATCCGCCCACTCACCGCAGACAGCGTCGAGGTGACCTTCGCGGTCCCGCCCGAACTGCACGGGTCGTACGACTATGTGCCCGGTCAGCACGTCGCGCTCCGGGCGACGATCGACGGGCACGAACTGCGACGCAGTTACTCGATCTGCCGACCGCCGACCACGGGGTCGATCAGCGTCGCGATCAAACGCGACCTCGGCGGTGCGTTCTCCGGTTGGGCGAACGACACCCTCAAGCCAGGCGACCGCATCGACGTGATGAGCCCGCAGGGCACCTTCACCGTCCCCATCGACGACCTCGCCGGCGAGCATCTCGTCGGAATCGCCGCCGGGAGCGGCATCACACCCTTGATGTCACTGGCGTCGTCGGTTCTGGCCGCATCGGGTTCGTCCCGGTTCACGCTCGTCTACACGAACCGGACGGCGCTCGATGTGATGTTCCTCGAAGAACTCGCCGACCTCAAGGATCGTTACCCGGCCCGTCTGGCGCTGCACCACGTCCTGTCGCGGGAGCAACGCTCGAGCCCCCTGCTCTCCGGACGGATCGACTCGGACAAGTTCGACCTGATGCTCGGCTCGATCCTGCTGCCGGATACCGTCGACGAATGGTTCCTCTGCGGACCGTTCGATCTCGTCGAACTCTGCCGGAACGCCCTCGAGCGCGCAGGCGTCGAAGCTGCTCGCGTGCATTTCGAGCTGTTCACCACCGGCGATCCCACTCGAGCCCACGGGGATTCCGGACGCCCGGTGATCACGAGGCCTGGCGACGAGACGATCGGCATCGAATTCACGCTCGACGGGCAGACGGCGACCGTCACGACCCCCGTCGGAGCGAACGAGAGCATCCTCAACGCCGCCCTGCGGGTGCGGCCGGACGTCCCATTCGCGTGCGCAGGCGGCGTCTGCGGCACCTGCCGCGCCCGCCTGGTCTCCGGCGACGTGACCATGACCGAGAACTACGCGCTCGAACCGGACGAACTCGAGCGGGGCTACATCCTCACCTGCCAGTCGCATCCGAGAACCCCGACGGTCGTCGTCGACTACGACGTCTGACCTGGCAAGACACCCGGCATCCGAAAGGACACCCCATGATCGACCTCAGCGTCACCGACGACGTCGCCTACGTCACGCTGTCTGCGCCCGATCGTCTGAATGCGCTGGATGCCGACGCTCTCGTCGCCCTCGACGCCGCGTACGCAGACGCGGAGAAGGCGGCCGTGCGCGCGCTCATGCTGCGCGGCGAAGGGCGGGCGTTCTGCGCCGGTCGCGACATCTCCGGCGTCGACCCCGCGACGGACGACGTCTCCGGATACCTCGACGGCCTCGTGACACCGCTGCTCAAACGGATGAGCGCGTTTCCCGCCCCCACCTTCGCGGCGGCTCACGGCGCCTGTCTTGGCGTCGGTCTCGGCCTTCTCATCGCCACGGATGTCGTCTACGTGGCAGACACGGCGAAGATCGGGTCCCCGTTCGCCGCGTTGGGCGCCACCCTCGACTCGGGCGGACACGCGCTCTTCACCGACCGGCTCGGCGCCCACAAGACCCTCGACCTGATCTACACCGGCCGGCTGATGTCGGGGACGGAAGCCGTCGCATCCGGTCTGTTCAGCCGCGTGTTTGCTGCCGACGAGGTGCGCGAGGCGACGGAATCCGCCACCGTCGCGGCATCCGCCGGCGCGACACAGGCGTTCCTGGCCGGCAAGAAACTCGTCGCCGAGCTGCGCGACGAACGACTCGGGCTGTGGGAGTCCATGGCCCACGAGAATGCCGCGCAAACCGCGCTCCGCGACACCGAGGACTACCGGGAGGGCTTCGCCGCTTTCCAGTCCAAACGGAAACCTGACTTCACCGGGCGCTGAGATCACACCACGGGAACGCTGGAGGATCTGGCAACTCCCAGTTCGACGGCGTACCATTCGGGTCACAGTCGTGGTCTGACAAAGGATGTGGATCGTGTCGCGAAAATCGCTCAACTGGCTTCCGGCGCTCGTCGCGCCCGCCGTGATCGCGGTCGCCGTCATCGCCGTACCGATGCAGGCCGGAGCATCGGTCGACCTGCCGGACAAATCGGCGGACGAGGTACTGGTCCTGATCGCCGAGAGCACTGAGGACTCATTCTCCGGAACTGTCGAGAAGACCGCAGACCTCGGGCTCCCGTCGATCCCCGAAGGCATGGATGCCGTCGCACCCGGAGGCGGGGACGCCGGAGCGGTCTCCGACCTGTTCGAGTTGCTGAGCGACACGCAGGAGGCACGCGTCTTCGTCGACGGACCGGCGAACCTGCGCGTGCAGACCAACGACTCGCTCGCTGAACGCAGCGCCATCACGAACGGCACGGACGCCTGGTACTACGACTCCGAGACGAACGTCGCCACCCATGTGGCCATCCCTGCGGATGCCGCGGAGATGTTCGGCGAGCAGGTCGACGCCACCTCCGCCCCGGCCACTCCTGCAGAGGTCGCCGACCGCATCATCGACAAGCTCGGCCCGAGCACGGACTTCGCTGTCGGAACCGACTCCACCGTCGCCGGGCGGACGGTGTACGAACTGATCCTGACCCCGAAGGCATCGGGCACCCTCGCCGAATCCGTGTCGATCTCGGTCGACTCGGAGACCGGGCTCCCCCTCCAGGTGACTGTCGCCGCCGTCGGCCAGGACGACCCGGCGTTCGAGGTCGGATTCACCGCGATCGACCTCGCCGAGCCCGCTGCGAGCCTGTTCGAGTTCACCCCTGGCGACGTCACCGTCGAGGAGAAGCCGTTCCCCTCCGCGCCTGAAGCCGGCACGCACGACACCCGCACTCCGGTCGGCGAACCGGTCGTCACCGGCACCGGCTGGGATGCGATCGTGGAGGTTTCTGCGGCATCCGTCCCTGCCGACCTCGCGGCCAACCCCCTGTTCGCTCAACTCACGACGGACGTGGATGGTGGCCGCGCATTCTCGACGGCGCTCCTCACCGTGCTCTTCACCGACGATGGCCGAATCCTGGCCGGGTCGGTCCCGGTCGACCGGTTGTTGGCCGCGGCGAGCTGACGGCATCCGGCGATCGTGAACATCATCCTGTGAGCGACGGTAATCCGCCTGCCGACCTCGCCATCGAGACCCGGGCACTGACGAAGAACTTCGGTCGTCAGGTCGCGGTGGATGCCATCGATCTCGCGGTACCGCGCGGTGCGGTTTTCGGCTTCCTCGGCCCGAACGGGTCGGGGAAGACCACGAGCATCCGTCTCCTCCTCGGCCTCGTCCGGGCGACGAGTGGGGAGATCAGCGTTCTCGGCGAGACGATGCCCGACCGGCTGCGCAGCGTCCTTCCGCAGGTCGGCGCGCTCGTCGAGGGCCCGGCGTTCTACCCGTTCCTGTCAGGCGAGGACAACCTCCGCCGCCTGGACAGTGCCGATCGTGGCGCGTCACCGCGGACCAGGCGAGCCCGCGTGGCGTCGGCGCTCGACCGCGTCGGCCTGACGGCTGCGGCCACGAAGAAGGCCGGAGCGTACTCGCTCGGCATGAAGCAGCGGCTCGGGATCGCGAACGCGCTTCTTCGGCCGCGGGAGTTGCTCGTGCTCGACGAACCCACCAACGGGCTCGACCCGCAGGGCACGAGGGAGGTGCGGGCGCTCGTGCGGTCGTTCGCCGCCGAAGGCACCACCGTGTTCGTCTCCAGCCACCTGCTGGCGGAGGTCGAACAGGTCTGCACCCACGCGGCGATCATGAGCGCTGGTGCGCTCGTCGCCCAGGGGTCGCTCGACGATCTCAGGGGCACAGGCGACAGGCAGATCCGGGTGCTGACACCGGATGCCGAAGCCGCGATCTCCGTCCTCGCCCGCTTCGGCCTGGAGACGGATGCCACGGCGCATGCCGGGCCGCACCCCGAGGTCACCGCGATCCTCGCGCACGACTCGATCGACGCCGACCTGATCGTGCCTGCACTGGTGTCGGCCGGCGTGCGCGTTCGCGGCTTCACCGTCGACGAACCGAGCCTCGAGGACCGGTTCGTCGCCCTCACCGGGGAGGGATTCGATGTCCTCCGCTGACACGGTCACCGCGACCCGCCCGACGGCAGGTCTCGGCCTGCTCGGCACCGAACTCTCCGTTCTGTTCCGCAGACGTCGCACGTGGGCGATGCTCGCGGCCGTCGCGCTCATCCCGATCCTGCTCGCCGTCGCGGTGCGGCTCTCCTCCGAGGAACTCGACCCCGGTGACGGCCCTCCTTTTCTGGATCGCGTGACTCAGAACGGCCTGTTCGTGAGCTTCACGGCGATGGTCGTGGCCATTCCCCTGTTCCTTCCGCTGACGATCGGGGTCGTGGCCGGCGACACGATCGCCGGGGAGGCCGGGCATGGAACGCTGCGGTACCTGCTCGTCGCCCCGGCCGGTCGGCTCAGGCTCCTGCTCGTCAAGTTCGCGGGAGCCGCCGCGTTCTGCGCAGCCGCGACCCTCACCCTCGTCCTGGCCGGCACCGTCATCGGTGCGGTCCTCTTCCCGGTCGGGCCGGTCACACTTCTCTCCGGAGACGTCATCGACGTGCCCGAGTCGTTCCTCAGGTCGGTGCTCGTGGCGTCGTACGTCACCGTCTCGCTCCTCGGGTTGTGCGCAATCGGCCTGTTCATCTCGACCCTCACCTCCGTGCCCGTCGGGGCGATGGCCGCCACGGTCGTCGTCGCCGTCGTCGCGCAGATCCTCGACGTGATCCCCCAGCTGTCGTGGTTGCATCCGTGGCTGTTCAGCCACCACTGGCTCGGCTTCGCCGGACTGCTGAGCCAGCCGATCGACTGGACGTCGTTCGGCGACAACGCTCTCCTGCAGGGCGCGTACATCCTCGTGTTCTTCTCGCTCGCCTACGGTCGGTTCGCGTCGAAGGACATCCTGTCGTGAGCGATGTACCTTTCGGAAACGTGACGGGCGTATCGTTGACGTAGACCACCGGTTGGCTTTGACCGGTTGAGCTTGCCCGGACTTGGGTGGCGGGTCGTTTGGCACTTCGTGCTGCACTCCGCCGTTTCCCCGACACCCGAGGTCTCATGACATCCGTCTTCCGTTCCCCGTTCCTTCGCTCAGCCGTCTTCGCCGGTACCGCCGCCGCCCTGCTCGCCGTCACCGGGTGTGCCACGACACCCGCTGCAGCCCCGTCGTCCGCTGCGCCCGAGGCATCCGCCTACCCGCTCACCGTCGACAACTGCGGCACAGAGGTCACCTTCGAGAAGGCCCCGGAGAAGGTCCTGACCATCAAGTCGACCACCACCGAGATGCTCCTGGCGCTCGGGCTCGAGGACCACATCCTCGGCCGGGCGTTCCCTGACGGCCCGATTCCCGCTGACCTCGGCGGCGGGGACATCCCCGTGATCAGCGACAAGGTCCCCGGCCAGGAGGCCGTCCTCGACCTCGAACCCGACCTCGTCTACGCGGGATGGGAGTCGAATTTCTCCGCTGACGGCGCCGGCGACAGGGCCACCCTCGGCGACCTGGGCGTCAACACCTACGTGTCCCCTGCCGCATGCAAGGAAGCGGGTCGGCCGGACACACTCGCCTTCGACGACGTCTTCGACCAGATCACCGAGATGGGTGCCGTCTTCGGCGTCTCGGATGCCGCCGACGAGCTCGTCGCCGACCAGCGCGCCGCGCTCGACGAGCTTCAGCAGGCAGACGACGTGAGTGCGCTCTGGTACTCGAGCGGTTCGGACACTCCGTACGTCGGTGCAGGCAGCGGTGCTCCCCAGATGATTCTGGATGCCGTCGGCATCACCAACATCGCGGCGGGGGTCGACGACTCGTGGACACCGTTCAACTGGGAAGCCGTCGTCGATGCCGACCCGGACGTGATCGTCCTCGTCGTCTCGGACTGGGGCAGCGCCGAGAAGAAGATCGACGTGCTCACCTCCAACCCGGCCACGGCGAAGCTCGACGCCGTCGTTCAGAAGCGGTTCATCACCGTGCCCTTCGCTGCGACGGAGGCCGGCGTGCGGAACGTCGAGGCGGCACAGACCATCGCCGACCAGTTGGAGGCGCTCGGACTGTGACCACGGCGACAGCGGCTGAGACCCCGGCGACCCCGGCATCGCCGGGGCGCCGCGGACTGCGACGCGTGCCGACCAGCCTGCTCGTGGTCGTGCTGTCTGTGCTCGTGCTGCTGTCCATCGTGTTCGCCGTGACGTTCGGCCCCGCAGACATCCGTCCGGCGGAGGTCTGGGGGTCGATCCTCGGCCACCTCGGTCTCGACCCGACCCTGCTCGGCGGCGAGGTCCTCTCGCCGCTCCGCGACGGGATCGTGTGGGAGCTCAGGATGCCCCGTGTCCTCACCGCCGCGGCCGTTGGTGCCGGTCTCGCCCTCGCCGGAACGGTGATGCAGGCGATCACCCGCAACCCGCTCGCCGACCCGTACCTCCTCGGTTTGTCGTCCGGCGCATCCCTCGGCGCCGTCGCCGTCATCCTCCTCGGCCTCGGCGTGCTGCTTCCCGTCGCCGCGTTCGGCGGGGCGATCGTCGCCCTGCTCGGCACGCTTCTCCTCGCCGGAGCGTCAGGAACACTCACTCCCACGCGCACGGTCCTCGCCGGACTCGCCGTCTCGTCGTTCTTCGGCGCGCTCACCAGCCTCGTGATCTTCTGGTCGGCGACGGGCGACACCTACCGTGAGATCCTCAGCTGGCTGCTCGGTTCGCTCAGCGGAGCCCGCTGGCCTGCTGTGGCGATCGCGCTCGGCGCCCTGCTCATCGTCGGGATTCCGCTTCTGCTGACCGGGCGCACCCTCGACGCGTTCGCCTTCGGCGACAACGCGGCATCCGCCCTCGGAGTCAGCGTGAATTCGACCCGCTGGCTGCTGCTCACCGCGACCGCGCTGCTCACCGGGGCCATGGTCGCCGTGTCCGGCTCGATCGGATTCGTCGGGCTCATCCTGCCGCATGCGGTGCGACTCGTCGTCGGGCAACGCAATCGCGTCGTGCTGCCGTTGTCGGTTCTCGCCGGGGCGATCTTCCTGATCTGGATCGACACCGGTGCCAGGACGCTGTTCGACCCGCGCGAACTGCCCGTCGGCATCCTCACCGCCGTCGTCGGCGCACCGGTGTTCGCCCTGCTCCTGCTTCGATCGAGGAGGATCTCGTGACGACGACAGACCACAGCCTCGGCGACGCGGTGAGCCCGGCCCCGGCCGAGACATCCCCTGCGCTCGACGCGCGTCGGCTGTCGTTCTCGCGCGACGGCGTCCTCATCATCGACGGAGTCGACGTTCAGCTGCCCGTCGGCTCGTTCGGCGCCGTCATCGGTCCGAACGGGGCCGGCAAGTCGACCCTGCTCCAGCTCCTTGTCGGCACCCTGCCCCTCGCGTCAGGTGCCGTGCTCTTCGCCGGCGACGACCTGCTGGCGCTTCGCCGCCGCGATCGGGCGCGGATCGTGGCCCTGAGCGAACAGCACGGCGACGGTGACACCGGTCTGCGCGTCACTGATGTCGTCCTCCTCGGCCGCACCCCGCACATCGGCCGCTGGTCGGCTGAGGGACCGGACGACCGCCGGATCGTCGCGGATGCCCTCGCGGCCGTCGGTATGACCGCTTTCTCCGACCGCCCATTCGACACGCTGTCCGGCGGCGAGCGACAGCGGGTGCACCTCGCTCGCGCCCTGGCTCAGGAACCGCGCCTGCTCCTCCTCGACGAACCGACCAACCACCTCGACGTGCGGGCCCAGCTAAGCCTGCTCTCTCTGGTTCGCGCGCAGACCGCTGCGGGGATCACGGCCGTTGCCGCCCTGCACGACCTCAACATCGCCGCCGCGTACGCCGACACGGTGATCGTACTCAGCTCCGGCCGTGTCGTCGCGGCCGGACCCGCGGCATCCGTTCTCACCGGCGACCTGATCAGCGAGGTCTACGGGGTGCGGGCCGACGTCCTCGCCCACCCGCGAACCGGGCGCCCGCTGATCGCCTTCGACACGACCTGAGCGGGTTTCGGGAGGAGAATCAGGGGGTTGATCGACCTGATGTCGACGGACCCTCGTTTCTTCCTCCCGAAACCTCGCGCCCCGCCTCGAACCCGGCTGCATACGCCTCGTCGGTTCCCAGCCGGAACATGTCCTTCTCGGCGCTGCGGACGAGCGCGCGGGCTCCCGGGCCATCGTCCTCTGTGAGCAGGTGAGGCAGCCCGCGAACCACGGCGACCGGGCGCCCTGACGCCTTGCCCTTCACGAGGTCTGCCGCACCGGCGAGCTCGTCGGCGACCGCCGGAAGCGTGACGGTCAGAGGCCGCCCTGACGCATCCGTCTGCCCACGGAGGTCGTCAACGACACGGATGCCCGCCGCTCCGATCGCGATGTCGGTCTGGCCGTCGCGCCACGGGCGGCCGACGGTGTCGCTGATGACGACGCCGACCGAGACTCCGAGTCGAGACCGCAGGCCGGCCCGCAGTGCGCGCGCGGAGGCATCCGGGTCGACGGGGAGCAGCAGCACGGTGCCGTCGGGAGTGTTGCTCGAGTCGACCCCAGCTGCCGCCATCACGAGGCCGAGCCGATTCTCGACGATCCGCGTCACCCCGTTCGGATGCTCGCGGCTCGCCACCACGCGCACGGTCTCGTCGGTGATCGCCTGTTCCCGGTCGGACGCGTCGATGCGCCTGCCCTCCGCCTTCGACACGATCTTGGAGGTGACGAGGAGGATGTCGCCGTCCTGCAGGTCGCCGCCGACGGCATCCACCACGATCGCCGTGAGGTCGTCGCCCGCGTCGATCTCGCCGATGCCGTCAGGAGCCCAGATGCTCAGCACGGCTCAGCGCACCAGGGCGGGCAGCACGTCGCGGCCGAAGGTCTCGATCCACTCACGCTGGTTGCGTCCGACGTTGTGGAGGTAGATGCGGTCGAAGCCGAGGTCGGCGAACCGCTGGATGTGAGCCCTGTGTACGTCGGGATCTGAGGAGACGACCATCCTGCCGTCGAAGTCCTCCGGCCGGACCATCTTCGCCATCTGCTCGAACTCGAACGGTGAACGGATGTCGCCCTTGGGGAACTTCATGCCTCCGTTCGGCCACTCGACGAGGGCGTTGCGCATGGCTTCCTCGTCCGTCGGTGCCCAGGACAGGTGCAACTGCAGCACCTTCGGCATCGTCGACGGGTCGCGGCCCGCCTCACGCGCCCCTTCGCCGAACCGTCCGAAGAGCATCGAGATCTTCTCAAGCGGGGCGCCGACGGTGATCAGTCCGTCGACGTGCTTTCCCGCACGTCTTGCGGTGACCGGCCCAGCAGTGGCCACGAGGATCTCGGGCGCGACCTCGGGCATGGTCCACAACCTGGTGGATTCCAGTTTGAAGAACTGGCCGCTGTGCTTCACGTCGCGGCCGGCGAGAGATGCGGCGAAGAGTTTCTTGATGATGTCGACGGCCTCGAACATGCGGTTGATCCGTTCGGGCGCCTCGGGCCAGTACTGCCCGACGATGTGTTCGTTGAGCGCCTCACCCGAACCGAGCCCGAGCCAGTGCCTGCCCGGGTACATCGCGGCGAGCGTCGCGGATGCCTGGGCGACCATCGCAGGATGCCAGCGAAAGGTCGGCGCGGTGACGCCAGGCCCGAAGTCGCCTGTGGTCCGTTCGCCGAGGGCGGCGAGCACACTCCAGACGAACGACGACTGGCCCTGCTGCGGCACCCACGGCTGGAAGTGGTCTGCCGCCATCACTCCGCTGAAGCCGTGCTGCTCGGCGAAAGCGCTGAGGGCGACGGCCTCCTGCGGCGCGAACTGCTCGAGCATGGCTGCGTAGCCGATCGAAAGTGAACCCATTCCCCCATCTTGGCGCACCTCGGCGTCACCTGACCGTCCTTCTGGCGTCGCCGGTGTCGGATAGCGTGGAGTCCATGCGTATCGCCACCTGGAACGTCAACTCGATCCGAGCCCGTGTGACCCGTACCGTCGATTGGATGGTCCGCGAGGACGTCGACGTGCTCGCCATGCAGGAGATCAAGTGCAAGCCGGAGCAGTTCCCGCTCGAGGCGTTCGAGGAGGCCGGCTACGAGGTGGCCGTCCACGGGCTCAACCAGTGGAACGGCGTCGCCATCGCGAGCCGCCTGCCGATGACGGACGTCGTCACCCAGTTCACCGACATGCCCGGATTCCTCAAGGGCCAGGAAGGGCCTGGGCTCCCGCTCGAGGCCCGCGCTCTCGGCGCCACGGTCAACGGCGTCAGGCTGTGGAGCCTGTACGTGCCCAACGGCCGCTCCCTCGACGACCCTCACTACGTCTACAAGCTCGACTGGCTGACCCGGCTGAAGGCGGATGCCGCGGCCTGGCTGGCCGCGAACCCCGGCGTCCCGTTCGCGCTCATGGGCGATTTCAACGTCGCTCCTTTCGATGCGGACATGGGCGACCCGAGCGTCGTTCCCGGCCTGTCGACCCACGTCTCGCAGCCGGAGCGCGACGCGCTGGCCGCATTCGGCGACATCGGGCTCACCGATGTCGTGCGGCCGATCGTGCCTGACGGATTCACCTACTGGGACTACAAGCAGCTCCGCTTCCCCCGCAACGAGGGCATGCGCATCGACTTCATCCTCGGCTCTCCCGACTTCGCGAGCCTGGTGACGGATGCCTCCATCCACCGCAACGAACGGAAGGGTGAAGCGCCGAGCGACCACGTGCCCGTCCTCGTCGACCTCGATCTCGCGACCGAGGACGACGACGACCGCCCGATGATCTTCTAGGGACTCGTCACCACGGCGAACCCGCCAGACTTGACGGTGACGGTGGCCGTACCGGAGATCGTGTACTTCGCGATGAGCTTGCCGCCGGAGTCGTAGTTCCGCAGTGTGCCCGCTTTTCCGCCGGCGTTCATCGTGACGCGCTGGGGCAGGACGGCGGAGGAGTGCGCCAGCTCGGTGCGACCGGCCTCACCGGTGAAGACGAGCCGCCCGACGACGGGACGCACGATGAGCGCATCGAGCGCGACCGCGCCTGTCAGCGACGTGACCGACACGGCGGACAGCTTCGCCGGAACCGGGATCGGGAGCGGCTGGGGCAGCAGCGCCCCAGGCACGGCGGTGACGCCCTGCGCACCGACGCTGTGCTTGAGCACACCGAGCGGCAGCACACCGCTTCGCCACAGCGATCTGGCCTTTCCGTCCTGCGCGGAGAACACGACAGGCTCGATCAGCCGGGCGCCCGTTGCAGCAGGCAGGCGGAACGTGGCGGTCTCGCCGCGCGTCAGTTCGAGGTATCCGGTGCCGGAGTACTCGGACTCGCCTGTCCACTTCGACTCAGGGACGACGACAGATCCGGTCGTGACCGCCGTCGTCTCGGCTTCGACAACGGTGAGGCCGGAGCGGGAACCCACGGTGTTCACTCCAGTGGCGCGCTTGGCGACATCCGGATTCGCGTCGAGGGCGAGCATGGAGAGCAGGCCATGGATGGTGCTCTCAGCTCCGCTGTTGCGGTTGATGTCACCGTTCGCCTCGACACCGTCGTAGGTCACTCCGGTGTCCGGGTTGTAGATCGCCTCACCGGAGGCGTTGGTTCCGAAGTACCAGCTCCCGACCAGGGCTGCCAGTTCCCTCAGGCCGGGGAGTGTCGCCGCCGTGGCCACACCGAGCAGTGACTGGAGCCGCGAGTCCACGCCGTAGGCGATCTGACTCTCGTTGATGGGCGTCGGGAGCCACGCGTTGTCCGGCCCGCCTGCCGTCAGCAGGATGGGATCGAAGACGGCCGAATCGGCGATGGCCGGGGTCAGCAGCTTGGGCTGGCGGAGGGTGGTGGATGCTGCGGCGAGCGCAGCAGGCATCTGCGTGCCCCACGCGTGCCAGTTCGTTCGCGATTCAGCCCAGGGCAGGATCGCACCGTACGGCCAGGTCTTCGCGTTCCCGGCCCCCATCTTCGAGATGCCTTCGGCGAGCTTCGCGAGGGTGTCGCGTGCCGCGGCATCCTCAGGGGCCGCCGTCGAGTACGCGGCGAGGCCGAGGACCGCTTCAGCACTGGCATCCGCACCGTTGGTGATCAGCCACGAGGGGAGCTTGACACCGTCGACGACGTGGTAGGTGCCGTAGGTGTCGAGCACCTGGCGCTGGACGGCTGCGACGCTGAGCTTCATCCGCTCCTGCAGGAACGAGGCGAAGTCGGCGTCGACGTCGCGGAATGCGGCATAGCCTTCGCCGAGCGCCCACAGGGTCCTCGCGACCCAATAGCTCTCGGCGGAGTCGGACGGGTCAGGGAGTTCGACCGGCTCGGCACTCGGGTTCAGGGTTCCGTCATCCTGCATCCAGAGCACGACGTTGCCGGCGTTCGGACCGGTCGCGGTCTGGAGGTAGGCGACGGAGCGGAGGAGTTCGTACGCCTTCTCTTTCGACGTTCCGTCTCCGAACTGCTTCCAGTGCCTGAGGTACACGACCGCCGTCCTGGTGACGTCGTCGGCGTTGTACGCGCCCTGTCCCCAGTGGCCGGTCGCGGGATCGAGCGCCCCTCCACCGACCCGCTGGAACGTTCCGCCTTCCCTGGCGTCGGCATAGGTCCACGGCATCACCAGGTCCGGCTCTTCAGCCAGGCGGTACGTCGTGTGTTCTGCCGTGGACGCCGGGGCGACCTCGTCGAGGAGGAAGTCGAGGTGGGCGAGGTTGGTCAGTGGCGCAGGGGCGGCGACAGCCGGGGCAGCAAGCCCGAGGGTTCCGAGCGCGAGGACGGCAGCGGTCAGCCCCCCGACGATCCGGTGGCGTGTTCCTGTCAGCATCAGGCCATTCCTCTCACTCGCGTCCCTGCGAGTGCAGGTCAGCTTACGCTTTCAAGCTGGGCGGCGCCGATTTTCGAGTCAGCCATCCCGTAGAACACGAAGTGCTTACCGTCGATCTCTTCGATCGCCGTGGGGAACACGACGTTCGGGACGATCCCGCTCTTCTCGTCTTCGGTCTCGGCCGCGAGGAGGGGTTCCTGGGTGCGGGCGAGAACCTTCCACGGTTCGGTCGCATCGAGGATCATGCCGCCGGCCGCGTAGTTGACGTTCTGCTGCTGGTCGAACGCGCGGGCGAGCACACCGGTCACTCCGTGGTGCAGGAGCAGCCAGCCTTCCGGCACGCGGAGCGGTGCAGGGCCACCGCCGACCTTGACCTCTTCGAAGGCGAACTCCGGCCCGGCAAGGAAGCGGTGGCCGCGCCAGAAGGTGAGCGAACGGATGTCGCGGGCGACGTCATCGACGTGGACGAAGCTGATCCACATGCTCTGCCTCGTGTCTTCGATCCCGGCGGGGACGCGGATGCCCTGACCGGGCTTGACCTCGTCCAGGTCCCACATCGGGCGGTGCAAAACGGCGTAGCTCTTCACCCCGTCTGGCCCGGTGACGGGTTCGGGGAAGAAGACCGTGTCCTTGTTGTGGAACAGGTTCAGGTCCATGTCCAGGGCGTCGTCGTATTCGAACAGGACCGGCCCGAGCCTGGTCCACTCCCTGAGATCCGGTGAGGTGGCGAGCGCGCTGCGCGGGCCGAGCGGGCCGTACGCCACGTAGGTCATGACGTGCAGGCCGAGGTCGGCGATCCAGGTGATGCGCGGATCCTCCACTCCGGCGTTTCCGACGCCTCGCTCCCAGCCGCGGTCCGGGGCGAGCACGACGCCCTCCCGTTCGACCGAAACCGGGATGCCGTCTTCGACGACGACCTTCGCCAGGCCGACGCGGGAGATGTTGCCCGTCTCAACCATCCGGGGCAGCAGGTAGAGCTCTCCGTCCGGGCCGCGGCCCGAGCCGGGGTTGAGCACACCTTCGGCCTCGAGCTCGTTGCCGGGCTCCGGCGTCATGACGACGCCGACCCGGGTGAGCTTGTAAGGGAAGGGGGAGGTGGAGACTGACATTGTTAACCTTTCACGCCGGACCCGATGTCCGTGGAGATGAAGAACCGCTGGCCGAGGATGAACAGCACGACGACCGGAGCGGCGAGCACGACAGCGCCGGCCAGCATCGCGCCGAACGGGTTGGCCGTCGACGACGCGATCGTCGAGATGTAGTTGGCGAGGGAGACCGCCAGGGGCTGGAGGCTCGCCTCCTTGGTGATGAGGAACGGCCAGAGGAACTCGTTCCACGGGCCGATGAAGGTGAGGAGCACGACGGTGACCAGAGCAGGCTTCACGAGGGGAATCGCCACCTGCAAAAGGAGCCGAACCTCGCCGGCCCCGTCGATCCGGGCAGCATCGAACAGTTCCTTCGGCACCTGCAGGAAGTACTGCCTGAAGATGATGACCGCCGTGGAGTTGATGAGGAACGGCAGAATCATTCCGAGATGGGTGTCTCCCAGTCCGTAGTCCCGCGCGATCAGCACGTAGAGCGGGACCATGAGCAGCTGGAACGGGACGACCTGCACGAGGAGCGCCAGGGCGAACGTCGTTCCCCGGCCCTTCCACTGCAGCACGGCGAGGGAATAGCCCGCCAGCATCCCGAACACGACCGTGCCCAGCACGACGGCGCCGGCGAAAATTCCCGAGTTGAGCAGACCCGAGAACAGGTTGATCCGCTCGTTGATCGCGACGTAATTCTCCCCGGTGATGTTTGCGGGGTTCGGGAAGACCCCGGCGAGTGACGTGTCGGGGTTTGTCTGCAGCGACCCGATCAGCATGTAGTAGAACGGGAAGAGGAACACCAACGCTCCGAGGGCAAGAACGACGCTACGGAGCGCCGACTGACCCTTGGTGAGCTGGCCGGGGACCCGGTGTTGTCTGGCCATCACTGGTCCTTTCCGCCGGCGAACCGGTTCTGCAGTAGGGCGAGGACGAGCACGACGATGACGAGGATGACGCCGATTGCCGCGGCGAAGCCGGGCTTCCCCTGCTGGAGACCTTGCTGATAGATGATGAGGACCGGAGATGTGGACGCTCCGTTCGGGCCGCCGCCGCCGGTCAGGAGGTACGGCTCGGTGAAGAGGTTGGCACCGGTGACCGTTGCGAGCAGGAGAACCAGCACGGTGGCAGGTCGCACCCCGGGCACGGTGACGGAGAAGAAGGATCGAATCGCGCCGGCGCCATCAGTTGACGCCGATTCGTAGAGCTCGTTCGGCACGTTCTGCAGCGCGGCGAGGTACAGCAGGATGAAGAGTCCGAGTTGCTTCCACGTGACGAAGAGAGCGATGGTCGGCATCGCGAGGTCCGGGTTGATCAGCCAGGAGGGATCTGGTGCCAGCGGCCCGAGAACCGTGTTCACGAGTCCGCCGCCGCTGAAAAGGAACATCCACACGGCCACGACAGCGACACTGGCAGTGACGTAGGGAACGTAGTAGCTCACCCGGTAGAAGGTGCGGAGATGCACGACCTTGTTGAGGGCAGTGGCGAGCACCAGCGACAGAACCACCGTCAGTGGCACGTTGATGATCAGGAAGACCCCGACGTTTCGGAAGGACTGAAGCACGGACGGATCTGTCAGCGCGGCGACGTAGTTGTCCAGGCCGACGAACGGCCGGTCGACGACGGCGCCAGGGGCTGAGAAGAAGTAGTCGTGCAGCGACATGTAGATCGCGAAGATCAGTGGCCACGCGAAGATCAGCACGATGAAGACCAGGTACGGCGCGCTCAGCAGCCACCCGAGCGGGTGCTTGCCGAGCACGCGTTGCGTGACGGGCCGCCGGCGCCGCCCCGCGCCCGCCGTTCCGCGGGGGGTGGTGGCCCCCGCGGAACGGTCCAGCGTTTCGGATGACATCGTCTATCCCTGTGACGCCAGTTCGGTGACCTTGTCGGCCGCGCCCTTCAGCGCTTCCTCGAGGTCGCCTTCGCCGGCGATGACGGCCTTGGTGTATGCGTCGCGGATGACCTGCAGCATCTCAACGGTGTTGCTGCCGCCCGGCACCTCGATCGTGCGGGAGGCCTGGTCGCCGAACGTCGTGTAGGCCGGGTTGGCCTCGAAGTAGTCGGCGTAGACCTCAGGCAGGTCCTGGCGCAGTGGCATCTGGCCGGTCAGCTCGAGGAGCTGTCCGTCCTGCTCCTCGCTCGTGGAGAACTTCAGTACGTCCCAGGCGGTTGCCTGGTTCTTGCAGGCCGAGTACAGACCGACGTTCTTGGCGTCGCTGAACGTGTAAGTCTCCTCCGGCGCGATGCCGTCCTTGGTCGGAACAGGCACTGAACCCCAGTTCAGATCCTTGTACACCGAGACGGCCCACGGGCCGACGATGGCCATGGAGGCGTATCCGTCGGCGAACGCGTCACCCTGGTGCTGCTCCTTGCCTGCAAGCCCGCCGTCGTAGAGCGACTTCCAGAAGGTGGCGGCTTCGAGGCCCTCTTCGCCGGCGAATGTCGCCTTGCCGTCCTCGACGATGCCGGTTCCGCCGCTTTCAGCTGCGTAGGTCGGCACGAAGTCGAACAGCGTCTGGAAGAACTCGCTTGTCGGAGCCGGGTTGATGGCGAACGGAGACACACCGGCGTCGACGAGCGTCTTCGATGTGGCCAGGAACTCGTCGTAGGTGGCGAGCTTCGGGTTCTCCGGGTCGAGCCCGGCTGCCGCGAACAGGTCCTTGTTGTAGAAGATCATGACGGGGTTCGACTTCCACGGCATCTGGAAGTAGCCGCCGTCAGGCGACTTGTACTGCTCGGCGGAGTCACCGCTGCGCTCTTCGATGTACTCGGCGCCGTCTTCGAACGACTCGAGGTCGACGAGACCGCCCTGCTTCTGGAACTGGCCGACTGCAGCCGGTGCGGTGTTGTAGATGAGGCAGGGTGCTGTGCCTGCGGTGATGGACGCTCCGATGACTTCCTCGCTCGACTTTCCGGCGGGGATTTCCTGGCCCTTGATCTGCTCGTCCGGGTTTTCCGCATTCCAGGCTTCGATCATGGCTTTGGCCCATTTGACCTCGAACTCGTTGTTCGAGTACCAGACGGTGATGTCGCCGCGGGAGGTCAGGGCGTCGGTCTTGGCCGCGCCTCCTCCTGAGCACGCGGTGAGCGCCAGTAGTGCGACGGCCGCTGCGGCGGTCGCGGTGACGAGAGTGCGTCGATGCACGGTTTTCTCCTTAACTGTGTGCGGCAACGGTGCCGCGTTCTGATGGTGGGGGGCTGGTGGAAGCGCGCACGAGGAGTGCGGCCGGTGGGAGCTCGACACTCTCGGCTTCGCCTGAGGCGATGAGTTCGAGGAGAGTACGGGCTGCGACCCTGCCCCACTCGACAGGGTCGCTCGTGATCGTGGTGAGGGCCGGGAAGACGTAACCCGAGATGTCCGTGCCGTCGAACCCGGTGATGGACAGGTCGTCTGGGACGCGGAGGCCACGCTGCTGGGCGACGCCGAGTCCCGCGATGGCCATCGGGTCGTTGGCGAAGACGATCCCGGTCGGAGGGTTCGCCTCGTCGAGGAGCCGCCTCGTGGCATCCGCCCCTTCCGAGGCGGAGAAGTCGGTCTCGATGACGAGCGAGGAGTCGAGTCCTGCCTCGCGCATGGCCTCGTCGAACGAGCTTCTGCGACGTCCTCCGTGCATCATGTGGGGGTCGCCTGCCACGTGGCCGATGCGGGTGTGTCCGAGCGAGACGAGGTGCTCGACAGCGGCGGCGATCCCGTGGGTGTCGTCCACCTCCACCGAGGGGATCGAGACACCGGGTCCCGGCCGGCCGAGGGCGACGGCGGGGAGTCCGAGTTCTGTCAGCAGAGCGAACCGCTCGTCGTTCTTGCGGAGGTCGGTGAGGAAGACGCCGTCGACACGGTTGTCGCCGGCGAGGGTGCGATAGCTCCGCAGTTCGGCGTCCGCGTCAGGGACGACGCTGAGGACGAGTGCTCGTCCCTCATCGGCCAGGACGGATTCGACTCCGGCGATGAAGGCCGGGAAGAAGGGGTCGGCGCTGATCACTTCGGCTTTGCGGCGGATGACGAGGCCGAGTGCGAAGGAGGTGCTCGTGGACAGTGACCGGGCACTCAGGCTCGGACGCCAGCCGAGGTCGCCTGCCACCTGAAGGATGCGTTTCCGTGTTTCAGGCGAAACACCCGGCTTGTCGTTGAGGGCGAAGGAGACGAGGCCCTTGCTCACTCCGGCCGTGCGCGCGACATCCGTGATGGTCGGCTTGCGAGCAGCCATGTCGCCTCCGCACTGAGGTAAAGGTGGACCGAAGCGGTCTTAACCGGTTTAGGTCAAAACTATACCGGTTTAGTCGAGGGGTCAAGGAAATTGTCTGATTCCTCACTCCTCCACCGCCGACCGGGTTCCGGAAACTATCCACAACCAGCCCTTTTGCCTCGGTATCTGTCGGCTGAATGTCGGTGGTGGCCGGGAGAATTGACGCATGGAAGAGCTCCACGACCCGCC
>NZ_JBWYGY010000005.1:0-191114 GCF_056713205.1 Mycetocola sp. Y719
TTCGGCGGCCATAGCAAGAGGGAAACGCCCGGTCACATTCCGAACCCGGAAGCTAAGACTCTTTGCGCCGATGGTACTGCAGGGGGGACCCTGTGGGAGAGTAGGACACCGCCGGACTTAACTTAATTAAACAGAAAAGCCACCCCACGGGGTGGCTTTTCTGCGTTAACGATCCGTTTGCCCGGTGAGCTCCCCGAACTTCTCCGTGATCGGGCAGTTGACCGGCTACTCTCGAAGGCACGAACGAAGGAGTTCCGTGTCCAGCAGGGTTGTCATTCGAGCCGAGAGCGTGATCGGTGAGAGACGCGTCGCGGCGACACCGGACAGCATCAGGAGGCTGAGGGCTGCCGGCCTCGAGGTGGCATTCGAATCAGGAGCCGGGCGATTCGCCGGCGTCCCCGATGACGCCGTTGCGGCAGCAGGCGCTGACGTCACTCCTGGCCCGATCAGCGGCGACGTCCTCTTCCATGTGCGTCCATTGACGGCATCCGACATCACCGCACTGGCGCCGGGGACCATCACCGTCGGTACGGTCGATCCCTTCAACAACGTCGCGGCCGTCACAGCGGCAGCATCGGCCGGCGTGACGATGTTCGCGCTCGACTTCCTCCCGCGGATCTCACGGGCGCAGTCGATGGACGTGCTCTCGTCGCAGGCGCTGATCGCCGGGTACAAGAGCGCACTGGTCGCAGCAGACACCTTCGGGCGGATGTTCCCGATGACCATGACCGCTGCGGGGACCCTCGCGCCGACTCGGGTCCTCGTGCTCGGGGCCGGGGTGGCGGGCCTGCAGGCGATCGCGACAGCCAGGCGGCTGGGCGGTGTGGTCAGTGCATACGACGTCCGCTCCTCGTCATCGGAAGAAGTCCGCTCGGTCGGGGCCACCTTCATCTCGCTGGACCTCGAAGCGGCAGATGCCGGTGGCGGCTACGCGCAGGAACTCGGAGAGGCACGGGCCCAGCGACAACGGGACCTCCTGACCCCACACGTCGTCGCCGCGGATATCATCATCACGACCGCTGCCGTGCCCGGCCGCCCGGCGCCGCTGCTGGTCACCTCTGCGATGATGGCGGGGATGAAGGCAGGATCCGTGGTCGTGGACCTCGCCGCCGAGTCCGGTGGAAACGTCGAGGCATCCGTCGCGGGGGAACGGATCCCGTTCGCCGCAGAGGCCGGAACCGTGACGGTGATCGGCGTGAAGGACATCCACTCGGAACTCGCCGTCGACGCATCGAAACTGCTCGCGATGAACTTCGCCAACTTCCTCGCCGCCCTGACCGTGGACGGTGTCGTCGTTCCCGACTTCACCGACGAACTGGTGAGCGGATCGTGCCTCACCCACGGTGGCGCTGTCGTCCACCCGCGACTTTCCGACCTGATCTCCGACGAGGCGAGGCGCTGATGGATGCTTTCGCCCTCGTCACGATCACCGTCCTGGCGGTCTTCCTCGGCTTCGAAGTCGTCTCGAAGGTCTCGAGCACGCTCCACACACCGCTGATGTCCGAGGCCAACGCCATCCACGGGATCATCCTCCTCGGAGCGATCATGGTGGCCGGGCAGGCAGCCGACCCGGTGACCCTCGTCCTCTCCCTCCTCGCCGTTCTGCTTGCGACGATCAACATCGTCGGAGGGTTCGTGGTGACCGACAGGATGCTGGTCATGTTCGCGTCCAAACCGCGCCGGTCAGCGCCGAGGAAGGATCCGTCGTGAACCTCCTCAACGAGAACGTGGTGCTCGTCTGCTACCTGATCGCAGCGGTACTCTTCATCCTCGCCCTGAAGGGGCTGAGCTCCCCGCGCACCGCCCGACGTGCCAACCGCCTCGGTGCCGCCGGTGCGGTGATCGCGATCATGGCATACGTGCTCGGCCATGAGATCAGGAACGGCATGTGGATCGCGCTGGCCGTCGTCGTGGGTGCGGCCATCGCCGTGCCTGCGGCCCGACAGGTGCGGATGACCCAGATGCCGCAACTCGTCGCCGCCTTCAACGGAGTCGGCGGCGGTGCAGCCGCCCTCGTCGCCATCGTCGAGTTCACCCACGGCCCGGATGCCTGGAGCGGCGCGGTCATCGCGTTCACGGTGTTCATCGGCGGTGTCTCGTTGACCGGGTCGTTCGTCACCTTCGCGAAGCTGCAGGGGATCATCACGTCCCGAGCGGTGGTGTTCCCCGGGCTCGGTCTGATCCTGGCTGTCCTGACGGTGGCTGCGGTCGGCACCGCGGTCGCCATGGCCATCACCGGGAACCTCATCCTCGCCGCTGTGCTTTTCGCGCTCGGACTCGTGATCGGCGTGTTCTTCGTCTTGCCGATCGGGGGAGCGGACGTTCCCATCGTCATCTCGCTGCTGAACGCGTTCACCGGTCTCGCCGTCGCGGGCTCAGGTCTCGTGCTCTCGAACATCCTGCTTCTGATTGCCGGCACTCTCGTCGGCGCGAGCGGAACGATCCTCACCATCTCCATGGCGACGGCCATGGGCAGGAGCGTGACCGGGATCGTGTTCGGCGCGTTCAGGCGCTCGGTGAAAGGCGGAGGCGATGCCGGAGACGCCGACCGCGCCGTCCGGACAGTGACGCCAGAGGACGTGGCCATCCTCCTCGAGTACTCCTCGAGGATCGTCATCGTGCCCGGCTACGGGCTCGCGGTTGCCCAGGCCCACCATGCCGCAGCCGAGCTCGCCGACCATCTCAGGGAACGCGGGGCCGATGTGGTGTTCGGCATCCACCCCGTCGCCGGGCGGATGCCCGGTCACATGAACGTTCTGCTGGCAGAGGCGAACGTGCCGTACGAATCGCTCGTCGAGATGGACGTAGTGAACGGCCAGTTCAAGTCGACGGACCTCGTGCTCGTCATCGGGGCCAACGATGTCGTCAATCCGGCGGCCAAGTCTTCGCCCGGATCGCCGATCTTCGGCATGCCGATCCTCCACGTGGCGGAAGCGAAGCAGGTGGTCTTCCTCAAGAGAAGCCTGAGCCCTGGCTTCGCCGGAATCGAGAATGAGCTGTTCTACGACCCGAAGGTATCGATCGCGCTCGGTGATGCCAAGGCGACGCTGTCCCAGCTGCTGGCGCTCGTGAAGGCGGACGTGTAGGCGCGTGGCGCTTGAAGCGTCATCAGGCGGACCTTATGATGGCGCTGTCCGCACGAGGAGGACCGATGGAAGAACTGACGGAGAAGCAGATCAGGGAATCGTTCGTGAACTGTTCCCAGGAGGACGCCTCGCGGCTGTTCGTTCCGTCGGGTCTCGGCTATGCGCCGTGGGACGAACTCGACTACTTCGGCTGGCGCGATCCGGGCTCCCCCGGGCGATACCACCTCGTCTATTGGCGCGGTGAAGAGCCGGTCGGCATCGTCCTTCGCCGGGCCGACCAGGCGAAGACCCGCTACCGCTTCCACATGTGCAGCCTCTGCCACACGGCGCAGCCCGGAGACGACGTCGCCCTGTTCGTCGCACCGCTCGCCGGTGAGGCCGGGCGGAACGGCAGCACGGTCGGTACCTACATCTGCGCCGAACTCACCTGCTCGGCCCAGGCCCGGATGGGTTCACCGGTGTCGCCTCACCAGGCCGGTCCGTACTCCCTGGTGCGCTCGAACCGGAGCCGCCTGCTTGAGCGCGTCGACCGCTTCCTCGCCGATGTCGATCGTTCGAGCTGAGCGGTTCTAGGTCTGGCAGCGTGGGCACCAGTAGCTGTCACGTTCCTCGGTTTCACGCGCGCCGAGAGGGCCCTTTTTGATCCGGGTCCCGCAGCGTCGGCAGGCCTGGCCGTTCCGGCCGTAGACCCAGGTCTGGCGCCCTGGCCTGGTGTCCCCTGTCGTTGTCCGTTCCACCCGGTCGCGGTTCGCCAGGATCAGGCGCGACGCCAGGGCGACGAGCGCCGCGGCATCCGTTTCTCCGATCGGGCGGGTAGGAAGCACGCCGCGCAGGAAGCAGAGTTCGTTGGCGTACACGTTGCCGAGCCCTGCGAGGTTGCGCTGGTCGAGGAGCGCGACGGCCGTCGGGCGCTCCGGCGCGGCCGTGAGGTGGGCGAGCGCGACATCGGCGTTCCAGGACTCGCCGAGAAGGTCGGGCCCGAGGTGTCCGACGACACTGTCTTCGTCGTCGCGGTGGATGAGTTCGACGATTCCGAGATCGAATCCGACACTGAGCCATTCGGCCGACCCCACGATCGCCCGTGCCTGGAACGCGGGCCGCTTCCACGTCGACCCGGGCCGGTAGAGGTGCCACGACCCCTCCATCTTCAGATGGCTGTGCAGGCTGTAATCGCCGACGCGATGCAGCAGGTGCTTGCCGCGGCTGACAACGCCCTCGATCCGCTCACCGGTGAGGTCGCTCGTGGCGAAGGTGGGCACACGGAGGTCCCAGGTCGCGACGGTCGCTCCCTGCAGTCGCTCGTTGAGGTGCTGCGCGGCGCGGAAGACGGTGTCGCCCTCAGGCATGCCGGATCCTGAGCCCGCGCGGGGTTTCGGTGAAGCCGGCCTCGCGCAGGGCGGCAGCGACGGCTGTGCCGAGGACGAAGTCACCGTTGGCCTTTTCGACAGCCAGCTTGTCGATGCGGCCGCGGCGCACAAGGTCGGCGACGGATGCCGCGGCGACGGTGAGCACGGCCTCGTCGTCCGTGAACGTCAGCAGCGTCTTCCCGCCGCGTTCGACGTACAGGGTGAGAGCGCCGTCGACCAGGGTGACGAGGCTTCCGGCCTTCCGGCCCGGCCGGTGTTTTGTTCCCGCGCTGTCGAGAGCCGGCCAGGGGAGTGCGGCTCCGTACGGGTTCGCGGGATCGGTGGCCGCGAGCGTCACGACCTCGCGATCGGCGGCATCCGGAACGTCGTTCGAATCCGACCTGGCGAACGTCCGCAACCGGTCGACGGTGCCGGCGGTCGAGAACTGTGCCGCGCCGAGTCCGTCGATGAAGTATCCGCGTCGGGCCCTGCCGGTGTCTTCGAAAGTACTGAGGACCCGGTAGGTGAGTGCGAAACCGCCCGGCACGCCCTCACCCATCACGGACCCCCTGGTGACGACGCCGTAACGCTCGAGCAGGGTCTCCGCCGTCGCCGCGGTGCGGATCGTCGCATCCTGTTCAGGCAGGGGGAGGATCGACCAGCGACCGCCGAGCGTCGGGGCGACCCGCGTCGACATCGACGGGCGGGCGAGAGGGCGGCCGCGGTACATCCGTGACCGCGGTGCCGCCCGCTGGGTCCGATGCGCGCCGCCGCCGTGCCCGGTGAGGGTCCGGAGCGGGGCGAGCGTGTCATTGGTGATGAGCCCAGCCCACACCAGTTCCCAGAGGGCGGTGACCAGCGCGGAGTCGTCTGTCGCTCCAGTGGTCTCGGCGAGCTGAGGGAAGAAGAACGCGCCGCCGCCGCCGAGCGCAAGGAGCACCTCACGTTGCAGCGCATCTGGCTGGTGTTCGGGGACGAGAGGGAGGGTGAGGTTGGCGGTCTCGGCCAGGTGCAGCGACACCCAGCCGTCGTTCCCGGGGAGCGCGCCTGCCCCAGACCAGAGGACCTCACCGGTGGCGGTGAGTTCGTCGAGCATGGCGGGGGAGTAGTCCGTCACCCGCTGCGGAAGGATCAGGGATTCCCACGCGGACGCCGGGATGTGAGCCCCGGCGAGCTGGTCGATGACCGCTGCGACGCCGTCGATACCTGTGAGGCGGCCGCCGACGTGCTGCCAGTGCGGAAGGAACCGGGCGAAGGCGTGCTGGTCGACCGGTTCGACTTCGTGCCTCAGCGCGGCGAGGGAGCGGACGCGGAGGCGACGGAGCACCTCGGAGTCACACCACTCGGTGTTGTCTCCGATGGATTCCCGGCCGGTAGCGAGGAACTCGCCACGCATCACCCGGCGCTGATCGGCAAGCCTGACGAGGGTGTGCTGGGCGACGGCGCTGCCGAGGCCGAAACGGTCTGCGGCCTCCTGGGTGGTGAACGGCCCGTGCGTCCTGGCGAAGCGCGCGATCAGGTCGCCGACCGGGTCGGCGACGGGTTCGATGAAAGCGACGGGTACGCCGATCGGCAGGGGCACGCCGAGGGCATCCCTCAACCGGGCCGAGTCCTCGATGGCCGCCCACCAGGATGCGCCGGCGAACGTGACGGCGATGGCGCGCTTGGCGCGGGACAGTTCGGCGAGGTGCACCGTTGCGTCCTCGAGCGGATGCTCCGACTCCAGCCGGGCGCTCACCTCGTCGAGTGTCAGAGGCCCGAGCATCCGCAGCAGGTCGGCGACACCCTCGACGCCCCGTGCCTTCCGCGACTCGGCGAGACGCTGCAGCTCAAGTTCGGTCTGTGCGATGACGCCCGGGTCGAGCAGTTCGCGCAGCTCGACCTGACCGAGGAGCTCCGCCAGCAGGGCCGAGTCGATGGTGAGTGCAGCCGCCTTGCGTTCGGCGATCGGGCTGTCGCCCTCGTACATGAACGCGCCGACGTAGCCGAACAACAGCGATTTGGCGAAGGGCGACGGGGTGTCCGTCGTGGTCTCCACGATCCGGATGCCCCGGCTGGCCAGCTTTTTCGCGATACCCAGGAGGGCAGGCAGGTCGTATGCATCCTGCAGGCACTCGCGGACGGTCTCGAGGATGATCGGGAACGCCGGGTACTTGCGAGCGACATCGAGCAGCTGCGCCGATCGCTGCCGTTGCTGCCACAGCGGCGCCCGCTTGCCCGGCGAGTAGTTCGGCAGCAGCAAAGCCCGCGCTGCGCACTCCCTGAACCGTGAGGCGAACAGTGCCGAACCGCCGACCTGCTCGGTCACGACGGCCTCGAGCTCGTCGGCGTCGAACACGAACAGCTCGGCGCCCGGCGGCTCGAGTTCGGTGTCAGGGATGCGCACGATGATGCCGTCGTCGCTGGCGATCGAGGCTCCGTCGATGCCGAACCTCTCCTGCACTCGCGCCCCGACGGCCAGCGCCCACGGAGCGTGCACCTGCATGCCGTATGGAGAGTGGAGAATGACCCTCCAGTCGCCGAGTTCATCGCGGGAGCGCTCGACGACGAGCGTCTTGTCGCTCGGAATATGCCCGGTGGCCGTGCGCTGGTCGGTGAGGTACGCGACGAGGTTGGTTGCGGCCCGCGAATCGAGACCCGCCCCTGC
Organism: Mycetocola sp. Y719; assembly: GCF_056713205.1. Lineage (NCBI taxonomy): Bacteria > Bacillati > Actinomycetota > Actinomycetes > Micrococcales > Microbacteriaceae > Mycetocola > Mycetocola sp. Y719. Next base: position 7,080 of record NZ_JBWYGY010000005.1, read on the forward strand.
CAGCCGCTCGGCGGCATCCGTCTCGCTTGCTGCATCGATGTCACGCATGAACGCGCCGACGGCTTCGCCGAGCTCAGCGGGCCGGCCGAGTCCGTCGCCCTTCCAGAACGGAAGTCGACCTGGTTGGCCGTACGCGGGCGTGACGATCACCCGGTCGTGTGTGATCTCCTGGATCTTCCAGCTCGTCGCCCCGAGGGCGAAGATGTCGCCGACCCGCGACTCGTAGACCATCTCCTCGTCGAGCTCGCCCACGCGGGAGCCTGCACCGGACGCGTCGCCTGATGCCATGTAGACGGCGAACAGACCGCGGTCGGGAATCGTGCCCCCGCTCGTCACCGCGAGTCTCTGCGCACCCGGCCGCCCGGTGATCGTTCCCGCGTCGCGGTCCCAGACGATCCGGGGTCGCAGTTCGGCGAACTCATCGCTCGGATAGCGACCGGCGAGCAGGTCGAGGGTCGCCTCGAACGCCGACCGGGGGAGCCGCGCGAAAGGCGCGCTGCGTTTCACCTGCTCGAACCAGGTCTCGACGTCGAGCGGCTCGAGTGCCGTCGCGGCGACGGTCTGCTGGGCGAGGATGTCGAGGGGGTTCGACGGGACGGCGAGCGACTCGATCTGACCCGACACCATGCGTTCGGATGCCACCGCCGAATTGACGAGGTCTGCACGATGCTTGGGGAACAACACCCCGCGGGAGATCTCACCCACCTGGTGGCCCGCCCGGCCGACCCGCTGCAGCCCGCTCGCGACCGAGGGAGGCGACTCGACCTGCACGACGAGGTCGACCTCGCCCATGTCGATGCCCAGCTCGAGGCTCGACGTCGCCACGACGCAGCGGAGCCTGCCCGACTTGAGGTCGTCCTCGATGAACGCCCGCTGCTCTTTCGAGACGGAACCGTGGTGGGCGCGTGCCAGCTGGGGAGCGGCCTCGTCGCGTGCAGCCGTCTGCCCGCTTCCGCCCATCAGGGCAGCAGGGGCACGGGCACCGGCGACAGCGTCGACGAGGAGCTCGTCGGGGACGGATTCGGCAGACCGGATGTCGTAGATCTCGTTGAACCGGGCGGTGAGACGCTCGGCGAGGCGCCGCGAGTTGGCGAACACGATCGTCGACCGGTGCTCGAGGATGCGGTCGACGATGGCTTCTTCGACGTGCGGCCAGATCGATCCGGCGCGCTCGCCGTCCGGCAGGATCGCACCGGCCGCTGAGCCCTCCGGCGTCTGCTGTGCTGCGGCCGGGAGGTCGGTCATGTCGTCGACGGGCACGACGACCCGGAGGTCGAATCGCTTGGACGCCGGAGGGGCGACGATCTCGACAGGGGCGGTGCCGCCGAGGAATCGCGCCACCTCTTCGCGCGGCCTCACGGTAGCGGAGAGGCCGATCCGCTGGGCGGGCTTCTCGAGCAGGGCGTCGAGCCGTTCGAGCGAGAGGGCGAGGTGCGCCCCGCGCTTGGTCGCGGCGACGGCGTGGACCTCGTCGATGATCACCGTCTCGACCGACTTCAGGGTCTCGCGTGCGGCTGAAGTGAGCATGAGGAACAGCGACTCGGGCGTCGTGATGAGGATGTCAGGCGGTGTCTTGGCCAGCGCACGCCTGTCGGCGGCCGGGGTGTCGCCCGAACGCACACCGACCGTGACGTGCGGGACCTCGGCGCCGAGTCGGATCGCGGTCTGGGTGATGCCGGTCAGGGGGGCGCGCAGGTTGCGCTCGACGTCGACACCGAGCGCCTTGAGCGGGGAGATGTACAGCACACGCGTGCCTGGCTCGGTTCTGCGCGGTTCGGCCATGAGCCTGTCGATCGACCAGAGAAAGGCGGAGAGCGTCTTGCCCGAACCGGTCGGCGCGACGACGAGGGCGTGCGAGCCGCGGGAGATCGCATCCCAAGCACCGACCTGGGCGTCTGTGGGCGCGGCGAACGCGCCGCTGAACCAGGCGCGGGTGGCCGGGGAGAATCGCTCAAGCACGTCGCTCACGGTTCCATCCTGCCTGACACCACTGACAGCATCCGGGGAAGCGCTCGTGAACGGTCGTCAGAGCTGTCGTTCGATGAAGCCGCGGACGTCCGCGAGTTCCTGCTGCGAGATGGCGTGGGTGAGCCCGTCGTAGATCCGGCCGACGAGTCGGGTGTGTCCCGGGAGCCAGTCGGTGGTGTGCTCGACGGCGGCAGCGGGGATCACGTCGTCGAGTGTGCCCCGTCCCCAGAACACCGGTGGACGCCGTTCGGCGAGGGCGGCGTCTCCTGGCTGTGGTGCCGGGGACGCGTACCCGGAGAGGTTGACCGCGAACGAGAACCGCTCGGGCGCCGCGCGCAGCAGTTCGATCGACATCGCGCCTCCCTGCGAGAAACCGAGCAGCCCGATCGACTCCGGCGAATACGGCAGCCCGTCGATCCACTCGAGCACGGCGGCGGTCGACTCGGCCAGCCCGGCCTCGTCGGGGCTTCCCGGCTTGTCGATCGGATACCAGGACCACCCGTCGATGGGGAACGGGGCGACCAGCGGAGCGCGGAGGGCGGCGATCACCGGTTCGAGCGGCAGGAACGGAGCGAGCTGGAACAGGTCGGCTTCGTTCGATCCGTATCCGTGGAGGACGATGAGCAACGAGCGGTCCTCGCGGTCCTCCTCGCCTGCCGACCAGAGAACGGCCTCCGGATCGATCGTGTGGGTGGCCATCGGATTCTCCTTGTTCGGGCTGCGGATCCAGCCTACCGACCCCGAACCTGGTGGTGGCGGTCGGCGGATCCGGCAAACCGGGTAAGAATGGACCATGAGCGTTCGCACCCCAGACCCCGACCAGCCGCAGGATCCATCCGCGAGCCCGACTCCTGGCTGGCTCAGTGACATCGAGCTGGAAGAGGTTCGACGTCGACTCCCTCTCCTCTATGTCGAGGCGATCCCTGTGCGGGTCGACGGCCTCGGCGTGGTCACAGAGGTCGGCATCCTGCTGCGCGCGACGGCCACCGGCCAGATGACCAGGACCCTTGTCTCCGGTCGGGTGATGTACGGCGAGACGCTGCGTGACGCGCTCTTCCGCCACCTCGAGAAGGACCTCGGGCCGATGGCGTTCCCGCTGCTCCCGGCGTCGCCGACCCCGTTCCATGTGGCCGAGTACTTCCCGATGCCTGGCATCTCCGCCTACACCGACGACAGGCAGCACGCGGTCTCTCTCGCCTACGTCGTTCCGGTCACAGGCACCTGCGACCCGCGCCAGGACGCACTGGAACTGACCTGGATGACACCGGAGGAAGCCCAGACGGATGCCGTCAGCGCCGAGATGGAAGGTGGCCGCGGAACGCTCCTCCGGCTCGCTCTCGCGTCGGTGGGGCGTCTGTCCTAACGGACGTACCTGACTTCGTGGATCTCTTCGCCGAGGAACGGCTCGGTGTGCTCGGCGCCGTCGGCGACGAAACCGTTCTTCTCGTAGAAGTGGCGGGCGCGCATGTTCGTCGACAGGACCCACAGGTAGGCCGGCTGGTCGCCGATCGCCGCGTCGAACAGCTTCTGGCCGGTGCCGGTGCTGCGGAATTCAGCGAGCATGTTGATGAAGTACAGCTCGAGCGGCCTGGGTGCGTCGTCGTCCCTTGCCGGTCCTGATCCGGAGAAACCGACGACCTCGCCGTCATGGACGGCAGCGAACTGGTGGTACCCGTCACCCTGGTTCATCCAGTGCGTCCACAGCTCGGCCATGCGGCGGGGGGACAGCCGTTCGAGGGCGGCCTTGCTGATCACTTCGTCGTACGCCTCGTGCCAGCACTGGGCGTGAACGCGTCCGAGCGACTCTGCGTCGACGTCCCGCACCGGGCGGACGATGATCTCGTGAACGGGGGAAACAACAACGTCGGTGTCCATACCGTGACCATACCCCCGCGTCCGGCGCGGTGAGAAATCGGCGGAACCCCCGGTTGACAAAATCGGGCGGCGGGCCAGGGGTGGTCACGGGTTTCGAGACGCCAGTCGAGCTTCGATCCGGACCAGCCGTCGGTGACCGCAGCGAGACCTTCACCTCGACGAGTCCGAGGGTGGGTGCGGTGACCCGGATCAGATTATCGTCGACATGGCCCACGACTTAACGGCGAAAGCCACCGCGGCCGGTCGACGCATCGGAGATGCGAGAACCGGGCGCGATGGCTTCCGGAGAAGGTGCTGTCTAGCGGCCGCTGGAGACCCGGCGGTGCGTACGCTGGCCGCCGGTCGCCGCGCCACCAGAGGTGGACGGGCGGGCTGACCGCTCAGGACGTGCCTGGGCGGGACGCGCGGAGGACGCACCCTCGTGGCGACGGCCGGTGGTGCCTGCCGTCGACGTGGAGTAGTCGCGAGACGAACCCGAACGTGAGCGTCCGCCGCCCTGGCCCTCACGAGCCGAGCGCTTGCGCTGGGCGTTGGCGCCCTGTGAGCGTCCACCGCCCTGCGGTGCTGCCTGGCGCGGTGCCGGCTTGACGTATGCGGCGACCTCACCGACGAGCGCGGTGACCTCGGCCGACTTCGCCGTGACGCCGACTGGCGTGACGGTGATGGCGGCCTTGCGCAGCAGCTGCGCGAGGTCCTTCTTCTGGGTCGGGAGGCAGATGGTGACGACGTCTCCTGCGCTGCCTGCGCGGGCGGTGCGGCCCGAGCGGTGCAGGTATGCCTTGTGCTCCATCGGCGGGTCGACGTGGATGACGAGTTCGACGTCGTCCACGTGCACGCCGCGCGCCGCGACATCCGTTGCGACCAGGACGCGGGCGCTGCCGTCGCTGAACGCGGCGAGGTTGCGGTCACGCTGTGGCTGCGAGAGGTTGCCGTGCAGGTCGACGGAGGGGATGCCCGCGTCGGTGAGCTGCTTGGCCAGCTTCTTGGCGTGGTGCTTGGTGCGCATGAAGAGGATGCGGCGGCCGGTGCCGGACGCGAGGGTCTCGATGAGGTCCTTCTTGGAGTCGGGACCTGACACCTCGAACACGTGGTGGGTCATCGCCGAGACGTGGCTGGTGGCCTCGTCGACGGAGTGGAGGACCTCGTTGTGCAGGAAGCGGCGGACGAGCTTGTCCACACCGTTGTCGAGCGTGGCCGAGAAGAGCAGGCGCTGTCCGTTGGACGGCGTCTTGTCGAGGATGCGGGTGACGACCGGCAGGAAGCCGAGGTCGGCCATGTGGTCGGCCTCGTCGAGCACGGTGATCTCGACGGCGTCGAGGCTGACGAAGCCCTGCTTCATCAGGTCCTCGAGACGGCCGGGGCAGGCCACGACGATGTCGACGCCCGCCTTCAGCGCGGTGACCTGGCGGGTCTGGTTGACGCCGCCGAAGATCGTCGTGGTGTTGAGGCCGTATGCCGCCGCGAGCGGGGTGAGCACCGCGGAGATCTGCGTGGCGAGCTCACGGGTCGGAGCGAGGACGAGTCCGAGCGGCCGGCCGGGGCGGCGCTTGCCGCCGGCGAGCTTGCCCCCGAGGCGTGCCGCCATCGGGATGCTGAACGCGAGGGTCTTGCCCGAGCCCGTCTTTCCGCGGCCGAGGACGTCGCGGCCACCGAGGGTGTCCGGGAGGGTGTCGACCTGGATCGGGAAGGCGAGGGTCTTGCCGTCTGCGGCGAGTGCCGAGACGAGTGCTGCGGGGACGCCGAGTTCGGCGAAGGTGGTTTCTGGGACAGTTTCTGACAAAGTGGTGCCTTTCGGGGCATCAGCATCCCGTACGGATCTCGACAGGCGAAATCGCTGGAGCGGGAGAGAGTGGCGAAGGTGGCGAAGGCCACATCCGTTCGCCGTATGAAGAGTCATCGACCCGGAATCCTTGACGGATTTCTCGGGGAGAGAGGAAGCGTTCTACGACGCAAGGGGCACAATGGTGGGCCCGCAAGTACCTCTAGCTTAGCGGGTCGAGTCGCCTGTTGGCTGACAGGCCGCCCTGAACCGCCGGTCAGCCGTAACATTCGACGGGTCTGAACTGCTATCCGTGGGCTCAGGCGTCTGCGGGTTCGGCCTCTGGCGGCTGCACCGGCTCGAACGCCCAGTTCGGTGCCATCTGGGTCAGGCGGATGCCACGCCACTGCCACATCGTCCACATCGGCATCCACAGCGCCGCGGCGGCGGGGCCGCCGAAGTCGAGCCGGTCGCGGTAGAGCGTCTTCCCCTCCTGGCCCGGCGCTGGAGCGACGGCCATCTGGTGGCGCCAGCCGTCGAGCAGGGCGAGCGGGCCGGTGAGCGGCCGGCCGGAGTCGACGAGGATCCTGACTCCCTGCACCCGGGTGAGGTCGAAATCGAGGTCGATCCGCTGGCGCCCGACCGGGACCACGCCTGCGCCGCGCACGGAGACGTCCATGCTGCCGGGCTCCCACAGGGTCGGCACAGGGCCGCCGGGGTCGAGCTCGAGCAGCGGCGAATACAACTCCCGCAAGACGGCGGGCGAGCGGAGTGCGCGCCACGCGTCGTCCGGCTCGCAGTCAAGGATGAGTTTCAGTTGCACGCGCATGCTCCCAGTCTCGCCGTCATCGGCCGGCTCCGTTCCGAATTGCGGAGATTCAGACCGAATTCCCCGTCAGGGGCCAGGATCGGAGCGGTGCGAAGGGAATCTCCGAAGTTAGCGACCGGGCATGCGCTAGACAGGGAGCATGGCGATTCGATACTGGCTGGCGGTGGCTTCACGTGACCATGTGCGCACCGCCGTCGACGTCGGGTTCGCGCAGACGAACCACGGTGCTCGTGCCGGACTTGACTCGATGGGCGAATCCGACGGCATCGTCTACTACTCCCCGAGAACCGAGCATCCGGACGGCGACGTACTCAGGCATTTCACCGCCATCGGCCGGGTCTCAGACGACAGCGTGTACCAGGCGCTCTCCCTGGACTGGAGGCCATGGCGCAGGCGGGTCGACTGGGACCTGGCGGCTGAGTCGGCTCCGATCAGGCCCCTGCTCGGTGCGCTGGACTTCACGCGCAACTCACCCAACTGGGGGTATCAGTTGCGGGCAGGGCTGATCGAGATCTCGCGACACGACTTCGAGACGATCCGCCAGGCGATGCAGCGTCCGTCCCCCGACGACCGGCGGTACCCGGAGGAGCGCCGCTGGGCGTAACGGAACGCGGAGCGGCATCCTCCCGCGGTTATTCTGAGGGACATGTCTGATCGCCTCGAATCCCCGAACACCGTCACCGTGAACCCTGCACAGAGCCAGGCGAAGTACCAGGTCCGGTTCGACATCGGCGTCGGCGGCGTCGAGCGCATCGGTCACACGGACGTCCTCGTCTGGGTCGACTCGCTGGGCCTGGCCGACCACGACATCCCCGCAGCCTCGCCTGCCGACGCTGTGATCGCCGCCGACCTGACGAACCGCAGCGCAGCAGCCGCCTGGGTCCTCGCCCATCAGATGCGGCTCGGCCGCCGGGTCTCGATCGCCGTCGTCGCAGCGGGAAGGGACGGATCGTTCTCCGCCGCTGACGTGCTCGCCTCCGGCGCGGTCGTCGACGCCCTCGTCACCATCGGCATCGACTTCACCTCACCTGAAGCGGCCGTCGCGTGCGCGTCGTTCGTGAACCTGAAGAACGCCGTCGCCCATCTCTTCACGGCATCCGTCGACGGTCAGTCCCTTATCGCTGCCGGGGAGCGCGACCGCGTCGTCGCAGCGGCCATGGTCGATGCGTCGGACGACGTCCGTGTGCTGAAGTCCTGAGCGCGGTGAGGATCACCGGGTGACGGCCGCATCGCGCGGGAGGGCGCGGGCCCTGTGGGCGCGGACCTTGTTCCGGTTGCCGCACCGCTGCATCGAACACCAGCGGCGGTTGCCGGCGCGCGAGGTGTCGAGGTAGATCAGTCCGCAATCGTCTGCGTCACACGTACGGATGCGGCCTGCGGTCGTCCCTGAGAACAGCGAGACGGCATCCCGGGCCACGGTCGACAGTGCCTGGGCCGCCCTCGGCTCGGTGCGCCCGGCCTGCATCGCTCCACCTGCGAGTCTCGGTGGGATGTCCGGGGCGGCCGCATAGAGGTTGAGCAGGTCGATCTCGGCCGAGTCGCCGGCTCTCCCGGCGCTCGCCGCACGGGCGAGGCCGCTGATCGCCCCGCGCAGCCGAATCGCATCGGCGAGGTCCCTGCTTCCTGCAGCTGCGCTGGGGAGCCGTCCGCTGAGCCATGCCGTGAGATCCGCCGGGGAATGGAGGGTCTCGCCGGGCTGGTCCTCGAGAGTTCCGTCGGCGGTCACGCTCCCGGTGTACGCGAAGTCCAGCGCGAGGGACCCGGAATCGAACCACCATCTGGTTCCTTCAGGAGTGGGAAACCACTGGCCGGTGACGGGAACAGTCGTTGCCACTTCGTTCATGTAACCAATATATTCGGTTACATGGATGCGTCGATCCAGGTGACCTTCGACACAGCCGACCCGCACGCCCAGGCCGACTTCTGGGCGGCCGTGCTCGGCTACGAGGTCGAGAACGGGCCTGAAGTCTCCGAGTTCGTCGACTCGCTCGTCGAATCGGGCCGTCTCCCGCCTGACGAGCGGATCTACCGCAACGGCCGGTCCCTGTTCAAGGTCGCGGCTGCTGCACATGACCCGTCAGGGAAGAGACCACGGCTCTACTTCCAGCAGGTGCCGGAGGGCAAGGTCGCGAAGAACCGCGTTCACCTCGACCTCAACGTCGGTGAGGAGAACGTGCTCGCGGAGGTGGCGAGGGTCGAGGCGCTCGGCGCGACACGGTTGTGGGTCACGAGCGATCGTGGCCCGGTGACGTACACGATGCAGGACCCCGAGGGCAACGAGTTCTGCATCGCCTGACCCGACTGGTCAGAGCAGCTTGCGCAGTGTGCGCAGGTTCCTCGTCGTGGTCAGGATGCCGGGGGTCTTCGCGGTGCGCTTCGAGAACGTGCTGTCGGTCGACATTCCCTTGCGAACCTCCCAGTAGAGGACCCCGTCGCCCGGCTGCACCCGTTCGATCTCGTCATCGAGGCCCGCCGCTGCGTCGGTGAGCGCCGCGACATCCGTCGGCTCGCCGGTGAAGATGACATACGGCTGCCTGTCGTCGACCTCGGGGAACGGATACGCGTCGACGATCGATGCGACGGCCGGCTGATCGGTGACGATCACCCGCGCCGGGTAGCCGAACTCCTCGGAGAGTCCGCGCTCGATGGCCGCTGCCTGCTCGGCGTGGCTGCCCGCTCCGGCGAAGAGCACGTTGCCGCTGGCGAGGACAGTGCGGACATCGCTGAAGCCCAGGCCGCGGAAGACGTCGGCCAGCTGGGCGGATTTCACGGTGACTCCGCCGACGTTCACCCCGCGCAGCAGGGCGATCCGGCGTGCCGCGCTCACGATGCCTGCGCTGCGGCGCGCTGGCGCATGGCCGGAGTGATGGCCCGGTGTACCCAGCTGATCTCGAAGAGCGGGTCGAACCGGCGGGAGCACACCCCGCAGGAGGTGTGGCGCTTGGGCTGCCGGTACCGGTACAGCGTGTGACCGTTCGGGCAGGAGCCCACCCACGGTGCGAGTTCGTCAGCCGTCTCTCCGTGGTGCACCCGTGAACCCTCGTAGCCGAGCTCAGCGGCGATCCGCTTCCACGACTGGCCGTGCCCTGCGCGAGGACCGGCGAGGGCATGCGCCACCTCGTGGAGGAGGATCTGGTGGATCTCGTCGTCGTCGAACCGGCTGGCGAGGTAGCGGGAGACCGTGATGCGCTTCGTCGAGAAATTGCACAGGCCGGCGCGACGCTTGGCATTGTCGAATCCGAACGTCCAGACGGCCGGATCCAGATGCAGCTTGATCAGAGCATCGGCCCACAACCGTACTCTCGCCAGATCGGACATGGGAATACGGTAGCGCGCCCGGCCGACATTTGCTCGTCGGGTTCAGCGCCCGAGGAACGACTCCGTGATGGCGACGGCGATCAGCGCGGACTCGAGCTGGTCGTCTGACGCTCCCAGATCGGTTCGCAGGCGGACCGCTGCCTTGAAGTCGGCGAGGGCGAGCGCGAACTCGTCCTGGTCGAAATAGACCTTGCCCCTGTGCTGCAGGGCGAGCGCCTCGAGCAGCGTCCAGTCGTGGGTGTGTGCCTCGTTGATGAGCGACGACAGCTCGTGGAGCGCCTCTTCGTATGCGCCGCGGAACTGCAGGACCTGGGCGCGGAGCATCCTGGGCTGCATCAGGCCCTTGCGGTCGCCGGTGAAGCGGGCGAGTCGCACGCACTGGTTGGCCACCTCGAGGGCTTCATCGAGCTGACCGGCGACCTTGAGCAGCCAGGCTTTCTCGCAGAGGGCGTTGAGGCTCCGCATGTCGCCGAGTTCGAGCAGTCGATCCCCAACAGCCTTGAGGTCGACTTTCTCACGCAGTGTTCCGGCGTCATAGCCAAGGATGATGCTCAGGGTGTACTCCAACGATGTCCGAAGTCCGGGAGGTGTTCGACCCGGGTTCCTTCCGACTTTAACCCGCGGTTCCCGATGCGGTGCTCACCGGCATCCGCCTGTCGTCATTCGGGTGAAAATTCTCTGCGGGCGCAGGGCGGGTCATCCCTCGACGAGCGGTGCGAGCGTCACCTCGATCAGGCGGTCGTCGTCCGGGCCGGGGCTGCCCCTGCCGTCTGTGTTGTTCGTGATCAGCCACAGCGTGCCGTCCGGGCCAGGTGCCACATCACGGATGCGGCCGAACTCACCGTCGAAATAGGAGGATGCGGTGACGATGCCCTCGAGGCCGTGGCTGCCTTCAGGCACATGGATGCCGTCGAGGATGCCCCACAGGCGGGCGCCGCGAAGGGCGGCCATGAACAGGGTGTTGTCGACGATGGTCAATCCGCTCGGACTGGCCTCGTCTGTCGACCACTGGTAGGCGGGATCGACGAACTCGGCGTTGCCCGCCTGTCCTTCGACGACGGGCCAGCCGTAGTTCTCGCCCGGTTCGATGAGGTTGAGCTCGTCCCACGTGTTCTGGCCGAACTCGCTCGCCCAGAGCCGCCCGTCCTCGTCCCAGGCCAGGCCCTGCGGGTTGCGGTGACCGAGCGACCAGACCTCCGACCCGTCGAACGGGTTGTCCTGGGGAACATCGCCTGTCGGAGTCACGCGGAGGATCTTGCCGTTGAGCGACTCAGGGTCCTGGGCGGATTCGGCGTTTCCGGCGTCGCCGACCGTGACGTAGAGCATCCCGTCAGGGCCGAAGGCGATCCGTCCGCCGTTGTGGTTGCCGGCCTTTTCGAGTGAGTCGAGGACGACGTCGGCGGTCCCGAGGCCGAGACTGCCGGGGGAGCCGGTGAGCGGCATCCGCACGATGCGGTTGTCGTCGTTCGAGGTGAAGTAGGCGTAAATCCAGTGCTGTTCGTCCTGGGTCCGCGCCGCCAGTCCGAGCAGCCCGCCTTCGCCGCCTGCGCTCACGCCGGCGACCACCGCCACCTCGCGAAGGTCGCCAGACGGGGTGAGTTCCATGATCTGGCCGCTGTCCCGGTAACTGAGCAGGGTGCTTTCGCCGAGCCGCAGGATCGACCACGGAACGTCGAGTCCTGTGGCCAGCACCGTCGATTCGCCCGTCGGATAGACGGGAGGGGCGCCGGTCTGTGCAGGGGCCGGGGTGTCAGGACCCGTCGGAGTCTCCTGGCGCGGTTGAGAGGTCGTGCAGCCGGCGACGAGCACTGTTGCGGCCAGGACGGCGATCGCCGCGAGGTACCTCGGCATCTCAGTTCCCCCCTTTGACCTGGAAGATGCTCTGCGCAGGAGGCGGTGACGGCACCGCTGTGCTGTCGGTCACCACCTGAGCCCCGGAGATGAACTGCCGGAGCTCGTCGCCTGCGACCGCCTTGGCCGGGTGGGGACCGCCGGCGAGGAGCCGGGGAATGAAGTCCATCGGCAGCTCGGTGTTCGACCCGACCATGACGACGTTGCCGAATCTCCTGCCCTTGAGGATCTGGGTTTCGGCGAGCAACGCGACGTGGCTGACGGCCTCGCTGATCGTGGCCGCCTGCCGGCGCGCGTAGCCGAGCCCTGGCCCGTCCGCGACGTTCACCACGAGGATGCCGTCGGGCTTGAGGAGCGCGACGACCTCTTTGTAGAACTCGATACTCGTGACGTGCGCCGGGGTCCGTGCGCCCGAGAAGATGTCTGAGACGACGAGGTCGACGCTGCCGGAGAGTCCGCTGGGGAACCGGCCGAGCACCTCACGCGCATCGCCGTAGCGCACCCGGATGGCTGCACGCTTCGGCCAGGGGAGGTGTTCGCGGACGAAGTCGACCAGATCCTGCTCCAACTCGACGACCTGCTGTCTGCTGCCCGGCCTCGTCGCCTCGACGTATCGGGGGAGGGTGAGCGCGCCTGCGCCGAGGTGCACGGCCGTGATCGGCTCGCCTGGAGCCCTGACCTCGTCGATCACGTGGCCGATGCGCTGGATGTACTCGAAGAACAGGCTCGTCGGATCGTCGAGGTTGACGTGTGACTGCGGTGTGCCGTCGACGACGAGCTGGAAGCTGCCAGGGACGAACCGGTCGGACTCGATGACCGCCGTGTGACCGCTCGCCGCCAGTCGGATGCTGGGGTTGTCGATCTGTCGCTGCGCCATGCGTCGAGCCTACCTTCGCGACCTCCAGAGGGCGGCGGACTGGAGATGCCGGTGAACATCTCCCGGCGAAGGACCGGATCCGTGCGGTCTGCAACACATCCTGACGGGCGGGCAGGGCGGGGCTAGCCTGAAGTCATGCGCGTCGACCTGAACAGCGACCTGGGCGAGACCGTCGACGGTCAGCCGACGGCCGATGACGCCGCCCTGTTCGCGCTCGTGACCAGTGCGAACATCGCCTGCGGTTTTCACGCTGGTGATGCGGAGTCGATGTTCAGGTCCTGCCTACTCGCCGTCGAACACTCCGTCAGTGTCGGCGCCCACGTCTCGTACCGCGACCGGGCGCACTTCGGCCGTGCCGACATCGAGGTCCTCCCCGCCGTGCTCATCGACGAGATTCTCGAGCAGCTGACGGCGCTCGCCGGACACGCGGAGCGGGCGGGCACCGGCATCCGTTACGTCAAACCGCACGGGGCCCTCTATAACCGGATCGTTCACGACGAACGCAGGGCGGATGCCGTCGCGACGGCGGTCGCCCGATTCTCGCCGGGCCTTCCGCTCATGGGACTGCCTGGGTCCCGGATCGAGGTCGCTGCCGAAGCTCACGGCCTGCCGTTCATCCGTGAGGCGTTCGTAGACCGCGCATATCAGCGGAACGGAGCCCTCGCCCCGCGGAAGTGGCCGGGTGCCGTGCTGCGTGGCGAGGACGAGATCGCCGGACGGGCGGCCACCATGGTGACCGACGGCACCGTGCGTTCGCTCGACGGCACTGTGCTGTCTGTCGCCGTCGATTCGCTCTGCGTCCACGGAGACACCCCGGACTCCGTCGCTGTGGCGTCGGCGGTCCGGAGGGCGCTCGCCAGGGCAGGCGTCGAGGTGAGGGCGGTCGTATGAGGGCGATGCATGCCGTCGGCGACAGGGCGATCCTCGTGGACTGCGACGACCTCGATGCGGTCGTCGGCCTTCACGTGGCGCTCGCCGGGGCCCGCCCCGACGGCATCGTCGACATCGTCCCGGCTGCCCGCACCGTTCTCGTCACTTTCGACCCTGACGTGGTCGCGGCCGACCGAGTGGCGGGCTGGATCCGCACGACCCCGCCCGCCCCGCCACTGGCCATCGCCGACGACGAGCAGTTGACCATCGACGTGGAGTACGCGGGGGAGGACCTCGCCGAGGTCGCCGCTCTCGTCGGGTTGAGCGAACGGGAGGTCGTCGACGTGCACACGGCATCCGTCTGGCGAGTGGCCTTCGTCGGATTCGCGCCGGGGTTCGGATACCTCGTGACCGACTCCTCAGTGCTCGCCGTGCCGCGGCGCAGCAGTCCGCGCACGAGCGTGCCGGCCGGGTCGGTCGGGCTCGCCGGCGAGTTCACCGGGATCTACCCGCGTTCGTCGCCCGGTGGGTGGCAGCTCATCGGACGGACGGGCACGACGGTGTGGGACGAGGCGGAGGCAGAGCCCGCGCTTCTCTCCCCCGGGCGAGTGGTTCGGTTCCGGGAGGCGTCGTGACCGGGATCAGGGTGCTGGCCGCAGGACCGCTCACCACTGTGCAGGACCTCGGCAGGCCAGGGCATGCCGCGATCGGTGTGAGCGGGTCCGGTGCGCTCGACCGGGGTGCGCTTCGACTGGCCAACCGCCTCGTCGGCAACGCGGAAGACGCTGCAGGGCTGGAGATCACCGTCGGCGGTTTCTCGGCGGTGTTCGAGACGGATGCCTGGATCGCCGTCACCGGCGCGTGGGGAGCTGCACGCGTGGCCGGGGAGCCGATCGACCCGAATCATCCGGTGGCCGTTCCGGCCGGAAGTGTTCTCGAGATCGGGCCCGCAGACTCAGGCCTGCGGTACTACGTCGCCGTCCGCGGCGGGATCGACGTGCCCGCCGTCCTCGGGTCGCGCTCGCGTGACATCCTCTCCGGGATCGGGCCGGCCCCGATCGCAGAGGGCGACATGCTGCCGATCGGCGGTGCGGCGACCGTGCCGGTGCCGACGCTGGATGTCGCCCCGTGGAGCCCGCCGCTATCCGGCGCCGTCGAGGTCGCGCTCGTCGTCGGGCCGCGGGACGACTGGTTTCCCGCTTCCGCGCTCGACCTTCTGTTCTCCTCGACATGGGCGCTGAGCGGCGCGTCGAACCGGGTCGGTGCGCGACTCGATGGCCCGCAGCTCCCTCGCCTCGACCGGGGAGAGCTGCCGAGCGAGGGAATGGTGGCCGGCGGGATACAGGTGCCGCCGTCGGGGCAGCCCACCGTGCTCCTCGCCGACCACCCGGTGACCGGGGGCTATCCGGTGATCGCGGTCGTGGCATCCGACGCTCTCGATGTCTTCGCGCAGCTGCGTCCTGGGCAGCAGGTGCGCTTCAGGCACGCGCGCTGAGCCCCAACTTCCACGCGAGTTGCTGGGTTTGAGGGGGTCCCGCGGCACCCGCACCACCTCAAACTCAGCAACTCGCGGGGTCAGAGGCCCCGGGTGCGGATATGGGTGTTGATACGCACGATCAAGCCGCGGGGGTCCTTCAGGTCCGCCTGCGTCACGCGGATCACCCTCCACCCCGCGTCCTCGAGCTTTCGGATGCGCTCGATATCGTGCTGCCACTGATTCGGATCCAGGAGGTGCTGGAGACCCTCGTATTCAAGAATCAGGCCGTACTGGCGGTACAGCAGGTCGGCGCGCGCAATGAACCGCCCGAACTCGTCGAAGACGTCCACATTGACCTCTGGTTGAGGAAGCCCGGCGAGGACGAGTTCGACCCGAAGGATGGACTCCTTTGGTGACTCCGCCCTGTCGTTGAGAAGAGACAGGGCCACACGCAGGTTCTTGACGCCCCGCTGGCCCTTGTTTCCCGCAACCGCGTCCGCAAGCCGACTGATTGTCGTCAACGGATTGTCGCGGCGGATGAGGTGATCGCCGGCGGCTACGAGATCGGGAAGGCGAAGCATCCGCCCGAGGTCACACCAGGTTCGTTCCGGCGTCGTCAGGCGCCCGGCGTCGCTGTTCGTGACCTGCGCAGGGTCGATGCGATAGCTGTGGCCTATCGCACCGACGACCTGCACGGCGCGGCAATCACCCGGCAGCCCGATGTGAAGTCGGCGATCAGCAGAGAGCCAGTAGGGGAGCGGAATCCCCTGGAGAAGTGCTGCGGTAGGTCCACAATAAAAAGCGCCGTCGGGCATCCGAAGCCGGTAGGCATTGCACAGGAATCGATTTTCGTCCTGATGCCGGGAGAAGACCGTCATCCAGTCAGCGACCGATTGTGGGCGAGGAACGGGTGCGCGGGAAGGCATACGGATGCCTGCGAAGGGCTTCATGAGGTCGGTGGCGGCCAGGCGGTCCCGCGTTACCCCGAGGGATAGCGCATCGGCGACAGTGAACGGGCCCCGGCCGAGAGCGTCAGGGAGTGGGTTTCGTGCGGTCATGCCGACAGCGTCACCGGATGCGCCACCGGACGACCGGGCTGAGCGGTTTCTGTGAATCAACCGTTCTGCAAACGGACTCTGGGGAGGACCCTCACTGCCCGCGAATTGCTGGGTTTGCAGGGGTTTCGGGTGCCCGCGACTACCGCAAAGTCAGCAACTCGCGGGGCGTTATACCGCAGTGATCCATCTCCGTCAAGGATTCTGCTGGACACGGCGCGTCAGAAGGCCTATAGTTGATCTTTGCGCTCCCAGACGTTCCCCATGCCTTCATATTGCGGTCGGCCCAGTGTTTCTTTCTCAAGAAAGACGCACCATTTTTGATGGCGTTTGACGAGTTCTCCATTACTACCAGTAACTAGAGCCTGTACGAGGGCCCACGGAGGTTATTTCCTTGGCTGCTGCGCGCAACGCATCCACCAACTCACCCAAGAACGGCCGCGACGCATCGCGTCTGTCGTTCGCGAAGATCACCGACACCCTGACGGTTCCGGATCTGCTTGCTTTGCAGACCGAGAGCTTTGACTGGCTCGTGGGCAACGACGTGTGGAAGTCACGCGTCGATGAAGCCACGAAGGCCGGCCGCCAGGACCTGCCGACTCACTCCGGCCTCGACGAGATCTTCGAGGAGATCTCACCCATCGAGGACCTCGGCGAGACGATGCAGCTGAGCTTCACCAGCCCCTTCCTGGAGCCGGAGAAGTATTCGATCGACGAGTGCAAGGAGCGTGGCAAGACCTACGCCGCTCCTCTCTACGTCGAGGCCGAGTTCATGAACCACCTCACCGGTGAGATCAAGACTCAGACCGTGTTCATGGGCGACTTCCCGCTCATGACCGAAAAGGGCACGTTCATCATCAACGGCACCGAGCGTGTCGTCGTGTCGCAGCTCGTCCGCAGCCCCGGTGTCTACTTCGACCGCAACCAGGAGAAGACGTCCGACAAGGACATCTTCTCTGCCCGCATCATCCCGAGCCGCGGAGCATGGCTCGAGTTCGAGATCGACAAGCGTGACCAGGTCGGCGTTCGCATCGACCGCAAGCGCAAGCAGTCGGTCACCGTCTTCCTCAAGGCCCTCGGCCTGACCAGCGAAGACATCATGGAGAAGTTCAAGGGCTTCGAGTCGATCGAGCTGACCCTCGAGAAGGACACGATCCTCACCAAGGAAGATGCGCTCCGCGACATCTACCGCAAGCTCCGTCCGGGAGAGCAGGTTGCCGCTGAGGCCGCTCGCGCGCTTCTCGACAACTTCTACTTCAACTCCAAGCGCTACGACCTCGCGAAGGTCGGCCGTTACAAGATCAACAAGAAGCTCGGGCTCGACGCCCCGCTCAGCGACTCGGTCCTGACCGTCGACGACATCGTCGAGACGATCAAGTACCTGGTACGCCTGCACTCGGGCGAGACCAGCTTCACCGGTCTCCGTGACGGCAAGAAGGCGGAGATCCGCCTCGACATCGACGACATCGACAACTTCGGTAACCGTCGTATCCGCGCCGTCGGCGAGCTCATCCAGAACCAGGTCCGCACCGGTCTGTCCCGCATGGAGCGCGTCGTCCGCGAGCGCATGACCACGCAGGACATCGAAGCGATCACCCCGCAGACCCTGATCAACGTGCGCCCCGTCGTCGCCGCGATCAAGGAGTTCTTCGGAACGAGCCAGCTGTCGCAGTTCATGGACCAGAACAACCCGCTCGCGGGCCTCACCCACAAGCGCCGCCTGTCGGCTCTTGGCCCAGGTGGTCTGTCCCGTGAGCGTGCAGGCGTCGAGGTGCGAGACGTTCACCCGTCCCACTACGGCCGCATGTGCCCGATCGAAACCCCTGAAGGCCCGAACATCGGCCTGATCGGTTCGCTCGCGTCCTTCGCCCGCATCAACGCGTTCGGTTTCATCGAGACCCCGTACCGTCGCGTGGTCGACGGACTGGTCACGAAGGACATCGACTACCTCACGGCAATGGAAGAGGACGACTTCATCGTCGCCCAGGCCAACGCGCCGCTGAAGGCAGACGGCCGCTTCACCGAGGACCGCGTCCTCGCTCGCCGCAAGGGTGGAGAGGTCGACCTCTTCCCCGCAGGTGAGATCGGCTACATGGATGTTTCGCCTCGCCAGATGGTGTCTGTCGCGACGAGCCTCATCCCGTTCCTCGAGCACGACGATGCAAACCGCGCGCTCATGGGTGCCAACATGCAGCGTCAGGCTGTCCCACTGCTCCGCTCGGAGTCGCCGATCGTCGGAACCGGTATGGAGGGCTACGCAGCCATCGACGCCGGCGACGTGATCACAGCCGACAAGGCCGGTGTGGTCGCCGAGGTCTCAGCCGAGGTCGTCACAATCCAGCTCGACGAAGGCGGAACACAGGAGTACTACCTCCGCAAGTTCGACCGCTCCAACCAGGGGACGAGCTTCAACAACCGCGTGATCGTCTCCGCCGGTGACCGTGTCGAGGTCGGCGAGGTCATCGCTGACGGCCCCGCAACGGAGAACGGCGAGCTCGCCCTCGGAAAGAACCTCCTCGTGGCATTCATGTCATGGGAAGGCCACAACTTCGAGGACGCGATCATCCTGAGCCAGAACCTGGTGAAGGACGACACCCTCTCCTCGATTCACATCGAGGAGTATGAGGTCGACTCGCGCGACACCAAGCTGGGCAAGGAAGAGATCACCCGTGACCTTCCGAACGTCAGCCCGGAGCTCCTGAAGGACCTCGACGAGCGCGGCATCATCCGCATCGGCGCCGAAGTCCGCCCAGGCGACATCCTCGTCGGAAAGGTCACGCCCAAGGGCGAGACCGAGCTTTCGGCCGAAGAGCGTCTGCTCCGCGCGATCTTCAACGAGAAGAGCCGCGAAGTTCGCGACACCTCGCTGAAGGTTCCCCACGGTGAGCGCGGCACGATCATCGCCGTCAAGGAGTTCAACGCCGAAGACGGTGACGACGAGCTCGGCTCGGGCGTCAACCGCCGCGTCGTCGTCTACATCGCCCAGAAGCGCAAGATCACTGAGGGTGACAAGCTCTCCGGTCGTCACGGCAACAAGGGCGTCATCTCGAAGATCCTGCCTGTCGAAGACATGCCGTTCCTCGAAGACGGAACCCCTGTCGACATCATCCTCAACCCGCTCGGTATCCCGGGTCGAATGAACTTCGGCCAGGTCCTCGAACTCCACCTCGGCTGGATCGCTCAGCAGGGATGGAAGGTCGAAGGCAAGCCGACGTGGGCGAAGAACCTTCCGGCGGAGGCACACAGTGCACCTGCAGGAACCAAGGTTGCGACGCCCGTGTTCGACGGTGCATCCGAGGAAGAGATCGCGGGTCTTCTCGACTCGACGACCGTCACCCGTGACGGCGACCGCCTCATCGGCTCCAGCGGAAAGGCCAACCTGTTCGACGGCCGTTCCGGTGAGCCGTTCCCGGCACCGATCTCGGTCGGATACATGTACATCCTGAAGCTGCACCACCTCGTCGACGACAAGATCCACGCTCGTTCGACCGGACCGTACTCCATGATCACCCAGCAGCCGCTCGGTGGTAAGGCTCAGTTCGGTGGCCAGCGATTCGGTGAAATGGAAGTGTGGGCCCTCGAGGCCTACGGCGCCGCATACGCGCTCCAGGAACTCCTCACCATCAAGTCGGACGACATCCTCGGCCGCGTGAAGGTGTACGAGGCCATCGTCAAGGGTGAGAACATCCAGGAGCCCGGTATCCCCGAGTCCTTCAAGGTTCTGATCAAGGAAATGCAGTCTCTCTGCCTGAACGTGGAAGTGCTGTCTGCCGACGGCACCGCGGTCAGCCTGAAAGACACGGATGACGACGCCTTCCGCGCTGCGGAAGAGCTCGGCATCAACATTTCCTCCAGGTTCGAGTCCTCGTCAATCGACGAGATCTAAGCCTGGCCGACAGAAGATTTCAGAGACCTTTCTTTAGGAGAGAAATTGCTCGACGTAACAACTTTTGACGAGCTTCGCATTGGCCTGGCTACCGCCGACGACATCCGTCGTTGGTCGTATGGTGAGGTCAAGAAGCCCGAGACCATCAACTACCGCACCCTGAAGCCCGAGAAGGACGGTCTGTTCGGCGAACAGATCTTCGGCCCGAGCCGTGACTGGGAATGCTCCTGTGGCAAGTACAAGCGTGTCCGCTTCAAGGGCATCGTCTGTGAGCGCTGTGGAGTGGAAGTCACCAAGTCGTCCGTGCGCCGTGAGCGCATGGGTCACATTGAGCTGGCTGCCCCCGTCACCCACATCTGGTACTTCAAGGGCGTTCCTTCGCGCTTGGGCTACCTGCTCGACATGGCGCCGAAGGACCTCGAAAAGGTCATCTACTTCGCCGCGTACATGGTCATCTCGGTCGATGAGGATGCTCGTCACCAGGACATGCCCGGACTCGAGAACGAGATCCGCCTCGAGATCAAGACCCTCGGCGACCAGCGGGACTCCCGCATCGCCGACCGTCTGAAGAAGCTCGAAGACGACCTCGCTGCCCTCGAGGCAGAAGGCGCCAAGGCTGACCAGAAGCGTCGCACCAAGGACGCCGCTGAGAAGGAGATGAGCCAGGCCCGCAAGTCTTACGACGAGCAGATCGCTCACCTCGAGCGCGTCTGGGACGACTTCCGTGGACTCAAGGTCGGCGACCTCAAGCCTGAGGATGCCGTCTTCCACGAACTGCAGGACCGTTTCGGCCTGTACTTCGAGGCGTTCATGGGTGCAGAGGCGATCAAGAAGCGCCTCCTCAGCTTCGACCTGGCCGCCGAGTCCGAGCTGCTGCACACGCAGATCGCCGAAGGCAAGGGTCAGAAGAAGATCCGCGCCATCAAGCGCCTCCGTGTCGTCAACTCGTTCCTGTCGACCGGCAACTCGCCGGCCGCCATGGTCCTCGACGTCGTTCCGGTGATCCCGCCGGAGCTGCGCCCGATGGTCCAGCTCGACGGTGGCCGCTTTGCGACCTCCGACCTCAACGACCTCTACCGTCGTGTGATCAACCGCAACAACCGTCTGCGTCGACTTCTTGACCTCGGTGCCCCCGAGATCATCGTCAACAACGAGAAGCGCATGCTTCAGGAGGCCGTCGACGCTCTGTTCGACAACGGTCGCCGTGGTCGTCCGGTCACCGGAACGGGTAACCGCGCCCTCAAGTCCCTGAGCGACATGCTCAAGGGCAAGCAGGGTCGCTTCCGCCAGAACCTGCTCGGAAAGCGCGTCGACTACTCGGGCCGTTCGGTCATCATCGTCGGTCCTCAGCTCAAGCTGCACCAGTGCGGTCTGCCCAAGCAGATGGCCCTGGAGCTGTTCAAGCCGTTCGTCATCAAGCGCCTGATCGACCTGAGCCACGCTCAGAACATCAAGGCCGCGAAGCGTATGGTCGAGCGCAGCCGCCCAGAGGTCTGGGACGTTCTCGAAGAGATCATCCGCGAGCGTCCGGTCATGCTGAACCGTGCACCTACGCTCCACCGCCTCGGAATCCAGGCGTTCGAACCTCAGCTCGTCGAGGGTAAGGCCATCCAGCTGCACCCGCTCGTCTGTGCTGCGTTCAACGCTGACTTCGACGGTGACCAGATGGCTGTGCACCTTCCGCTGTCGGTTGAGGCCCAGGCCGAGGCTCGCATCCTGATGCTTGCCTCGAACAACATCCTCAAGCCGTCCGACGGCCGCCCGGTCACCCTGCCCACGCAGGACATGATCATCGGCCTGCACCACCTCACCACCCTCAAGGAGGGTGTCGAGGGCGAAGGCCGTGCCTTCTCCTCGATCGCGGAAGCAATTCTCGCGTTCGACCAGAAGTCGCTCGACCTCAACGCCAAGGTGCGGATCCGCCTGCACGACATCACCTTCGGTAAGGGCCTCGCCCCCGAAGGCTATGACGGCAGCGGCGTCTCCCTCGTGACGACGACCCTCGGTCGCGCCCTCTTCAACGAGGCGCTCCCCGCTGACTACCCGTACGTGGAAGATGTGGCCGACAAGGGCAAGCTCTCGTCGATCGTCAACGACCTCGCCGAGCGGTACCCGAAGACCGTCGTCGCAGCAACACTGGACAACATCAAGGATGCCGGTTTCCACTGGGCAACCCGCTCCGGCGTCACCGTCGCACTGAGCGACGTTCTCACCCCGCCGAACAAGCGCGAGATCGTCCAGGGCTACGAGAAGCTGGCCGCGAAGGTCCAGGGTCAGTTCGACAAGGGTCTGACGACCGATGCCGAGCGTCGCCAGGAGCTCATCAAGATCTGGACCGAAGCGACCGAAAAGGTCGCAGAGGCCATGCGGGCGAACTTCCCCGAGGACAACACGATCAACCGCATGGTGACATCGGGTGCTCGTGGTAACTGGCTGCAGATCCGCAACATCGCGGGTATGCGAGGCCTGGTGAACAACCCGAAGGGTGAGATCATCCCTCGCCCGATCATCTCGTCCTACCGCGAGGGCCTGTCCGTTGCGGAGTACTTCATCGCAACCCACGGTGCTCGTAAGGGACTTGCTGACACGGCTCTGCGTACCGCTGACTCCGGGTACCTCACGCGTCGTCTCGTGGACGTCTCGCAGGATGTCATCATCCGCGAAGACGACTGTGGAACGACCAAGGGTCTCGAGCTCACGATCGCCGCACTGGATTCGACCGGAACGCTTGTGCGTGACGCCAACGTGGAGAACTCCGTGTTCGCCCGTTCACTCGCCGCAGACGCCATCGACCCCAAGGGCACCGTCGTTGCCGAAGCCGGCTCCGACGTGGGCGACGTCCTCATCGACAAGCTCGTCGAGGCAGGTGTCGAGAACATCAAGGTGCGCTCGGTCCTGACCTGTGAGTCCGCCGTCGGTGTGTGTGCTGCCTGCTACGGCCGCTCGCTCGCCACCGGAAAGCTCGTCGACATCGGAGAGGCCGTCGGCATCATCGCGGCCCAGTCGATCGGTGAGCCGGGAACCCAGCTCACGATGCGTACCTTCCACACCGGTGGTTCGGCATCCGCTGACGACATCACGCAGGGTCTTCCTCGCGTCCAGGAGCTCTTCGAGGCCCGTACCCCCAAGGGTGCGACGCCGATCGTCGAGGCTGCCGGCCGTGTCAACATCGAAGACACCGACCGCAGCCGGAAGATCATCCTCACGCCTGACAACGGCGACGAGCCCGTGATCTACCCGGTTCTCAAGCGTGCGACCCTCCTCATCGAGGATGGCCAGCACGTCGAGCTCGGCCAGCCGCTGCACCTCGGTGCCGTCGACCCGAAGGAAGTTCTCCGGGTTCTCGGTGTCCGCGAAGTGCAGAAGCACCTCGTCGGTGGCGTCCAGGGCGTCTACCGCTCGCAGGGTGTGCCGATCCACGACAAGCACATCGAGGTCATCGTCCGTCAGATGCTTCGCAAGGTGACCGTGGTTGACCACGGTGACACCGGGCTCCTGCCCGGCGAGCTCGTCGACCGGATGAAGTACAACGAGCTGAACCGCGCTGCGCTCACCGAGGGCAAGAAGACCGCATCCGCCCGCCAGGAAGTCATGGGTATCACCAAGGCTTCTCTTGCGACCGAGTCGTGGCTGTCTGCCGCCTCGTTCCAGGAGACGACCCGCGTTCTCACGCAGGCCGCCATGGAGGGCAAGAGCGACCCGCTTCTCGGCCTCAAGGAGAACGTCATCATCGGAAAGCTCATCCCGGCTGGTACTGGCCTCGGCAAGTACCGCAACGTCACCGTTGAGGCGACGGAAGAGGCCAAGGCTGAGCGTTACCCGAACCGCATCTTCGCAACGGATGGTGTATTCGACGAGTCCGATCTCGGTTTCGTCGACTTCGACACCTTCTCGAACGACGATTTCACCCCGGGAACGTACAACTAGCTTGTACTGATCGGTAAGAGTTGAAGGGCCCCGGCATTGCGCCGGGGCCCTTTGGCGTTTGCGAGGGAACGGCGATGCGGAATCGTGATCTGACCAGCGGTCTTTCGGGCCAGAGCCGCCATTAGTGTTGGGCCACACCCCTCGATCGAAGGCGCAGAATGACCACGTCAGACCAGAACCCCATCAGCGCCGACCCGATCGGCCCGCCACGCCGGGGGCGCGTTCTCGCGATCGTCGCCGCGGTGGTGCTGGTCGTCGCCCTTGCCGTTGTCGCAGTGTTCGTCTTCACCGGCGGTGCAGGCGCGGACCCGGTTGCGTCACCCACGTCGACGCCGGCTGAACCCGTCGTGGAGGACCCGTCGCCCACCCCGACAGCAACGCCGTCACCACCGGCAGTCGCGCTCCCCGCCGAGTGTGAGGATGCCTTCAGTCCTGAGTACTTCGCCCTGAGGACGGAGTACCCGTGGAACCCGCTGAACGACGAAACCGTTGCTGACTCATCCGTGCTCAAGGACGAGGCGCTCGAGACGATCCGCGCCGGTTTGCCGCAACTGAGATGCACGTGGGCTGGTGCGGGCGAGGAAGGAATCCTCGGGTCGATCAACGATGTCACCTCCGCCCAGGCCGGACAGGCCCTTCTGCTGCTCAAGGAGGCGGGCTTCGAGTGCGTCGACCACCGCGGTGGAACTGCCTGCTCGAAAGGCCTCGCCATCAACGAGGAGAACGGCGCCACGATCATGGGTGAGGAGCACTTTCTCCGCGACAACATCTGGATCAGCACGTTCTGGCTCAACATCGACATCGAGGGTTACAACGACGACATCATCGGCGTGCTCTGGGGCGAGTGACGCCGGCACCGTAGCGACGACAGACGGATGCCGTGGCACGGCATCCGTTCGCTGTCGCGTCGTCATCACGCGTGGTCGCTTTCTCGTTCTCCGGATGCGCCGGTAGGCTCGCGTGTCGAAGGACAGTTTCGAAACGGGGACCTCATGCTCACATCCGCTCAACGTGCGGGCACACGGCGCAGTCGTGTGATCGGTCGGCTCGCGGTGCTCGGCGCCGTCTCCCTCCTGACGGCGGGCATCCTCTCCGGATGTTCAGGAGCCCCGACTCCCGACAGCTCAGGCGATCCGACCACCGAGACCACCGCGCCGCGGCCGACCCCGTCGACCGGCGCAACGGCGCAGCCGGTCGGGACGGTCATCCCGGCGAGCTGCGAACAGATGTACCTTCCTGAGATGCTCGAGCGGTTACAGGAGGACCACCCTCCGCTCAACGACCCGACCATGACGGATCCCAACTTCTCGAACACCGACGAGCTCGAAGAACTCCTCCGGTCGCTCGAGTACCTGCAGTGCACCTGGGGCGGTGCAAGTGAGTCCGGCATCGTGACAGCCGTCGCTCACGTGACCGAGGAACAGTCAGAGCAGGCGCTCGCGATCATGGAGAACGCCGACTTCGACTGCTATGACCAGCAGGAGGGCACGCGCTGCGTGACCCGCGAGGAGACCGACGGCAACGTGCTCGGTGAATCCCACTTTCTGCGGGACGACATCTGGCTGTCGACGTTCTGGCTGAACGCGCCGGTGCGGGGCTACACCGAGAACATGGTCGACGCGCTCTGGCCCTAGCCGGACCTGACGCCCAATCGTGATCTCGGCGGCTGTCGCCTGATCGCGACTTTCGCTAGCTTGAGCACACGCTGAGCGAAGGGGGGAGCCATGTCCGACGACGATCGGGGCCTGGCGTCTGGCCCGCTCACCCCAGAGTCCGAGACGAATGGGGCTCCGCGAAAGCGGATGACGACCGTCTGGCTCGTGCTCGCGGTGGTCGGAATTGTGGCCGTCTCGGCCGTGACCGCCGTCGCCGTGAGTGGGCTGCCGATCTCGCAGCCCTCCCCGACGCCTTCTGCCGGTCCGACGTCCACTGCACGGCCCACTCCGTGGTCGCCCGATCGGTCACCGACCCCCGACCCCTCGACACCACCAGCGACGCCGACACCGCCCCCGACGACTCCACCGCCGGTCGTTCCGCCGGACCCGGATGCCGCAGTCCTGCCCGGCGACTGCACCGGTCTCTACAGCGATTCGATGTACACGTACCTGTCTGTCGACGAAGAGCTCCCGCTCAACGACGGAACGACTCTGGAACCCCCGTTCTCGAAGACCGAGACGGTCGCAGCACGCCAAGCCGGGCTGCCGGGACTCGTCTGCACCTGGGGGAGCGCAGGTCATTTCGGCCTGCTCACCCAAGCCAACGAGGTCACGACGGCGCAATCCGCTGCGGCGTTGGAAGCACTCAGGTCGGCTGGCTACAACTGCTACGAGCAGACCCTCGGCACGCGTTGCACGATGAAGAACCTGGGCGACGGCGAGGCCTGGGGTGAATCGCACTTCCTGCGCGGCAACATCTGGCTCTGCACCTTCTGGTCGAACTTCACGCCGACGGGGTACACCGCGGATATGGTCGCCACGCTCTGGGGCTGATTTCCCCGAGAACGGATGCCGTGGCATCCGTCGTTCCGACCATGCGTCACGCGAATGGGGGCTGCCAAATCCCCAACGGGGGACTGTGCCGCTTGTTCGCCCCGCGGATACCGTTGCAAAGCTGCCTGTACCCGGAGGTGATCGAAATGGCATCCATCATGGAAACCCTGATTCTTCAGGGCATTCTGCCGTTCGACCAGCTCGAACGGGTGTCCAGGAACCAGGCGGACGACGAGTCGGCCATCACCGGTCTTGTCACTCAGGGTCTCGTCACCCCGGTGCAGCTCGCCCGCGCCAGGGCGACACAGGCCGGGATCGGATTCGTCGAACTCCTCGAGTACCCGGTCGACCGCACCGCCGTCACTCTTGTGCCGTCCGTGCTCTGCCGCAGGCACGACGTGCTGCCGATCGGCCTCGACGGCAAAGTGCTCAAGCTCGCCATGGTCGACCCCGGCAACGTCTTCGCGATCGACGACGTGCGTGCCGCCACCCACCTCCAGGTCGAGCCGGTGCTCGCCGAACGCGCCGACCTGCTCGCCGCCATCGACAGGTACCTCCGCGCAGACGGCGAACTCAGCGACCTCACCACGACCCTCGAGGAAGAGAACGCGCCCCAGGAGACCGACCTCGGCATCGGCGACGTCCATGACGACGAGGCGCCGATCGTCCGCTTCGTGAACCTCCTCGTCTCACAGGCCATCCAGGACAACGCGTCCGACATCCACATCGAGCCCGGTGAGTACGAGCTCAGGGTGCGGTACCGCATCGACGGCGTGCTCCACGAAATGCAGAGCGCTCCCAAGAGCATCCAGAACGGTGTCATCTCCCGGCTCAAGATCATGAGCGAGATCGACATCGCTGAACGCCGTAAACCGCAGGACGGCCGTATGTCGGTCATGCACGGTGGCCGCAAGATCGACCTCCGTGTTGCGACGCTGCCGACGGTGTGGGGCGAAAAGGTCGTCATGCGTATCCTCGACAACTCGAACACGAGCCTCGACCTGCGCGACCTGCAGCTCCTCGACCGCAACTTCGAGGCGTACAAGACGTCGTACACGAAGCCGTACGGGATGATCCTCGTGACAGGACCGACGGGGTCCGGCAAGTCGACGACCTTGTACACGACGCTCAACACGGTTGCCCGGCCGGAGATCAACGTCATCACGGTCGAGGACCCGGTCGAGTACCGGATGAAGGGCATCAACCAGGTCCAGGTGAACCCGAAGGCCGGACTGACCTTCGCCAGCGCGCTGCGATCGATCCTGCGGTCGGACCCGGATGTCGTTCTGCTCGGTGAGATCCGTGACCACGAGACCGCGCAGATCGCGATCGAAGCCTCCCTCACCGGTCACCTCGTGCTGTCGACGCTGCACACCAACGATGCGCCGAGTGCCGTCGTGCGACTGACCGAGATGGACATCGAACCGTTCCTCGTCGGGTCCGCACTCGACTGCGTCGTCGCCCAGCGACTCGCCCGACGGCTCTGCGACCGCTGTAAGGTGCCCGCCGAGTACTCGCAGGAGGACCTCGACCGGTTGAAGTTCCCGCAGACCGAGATCTCACGGCGGATGCCCGGCCTGTTCGTTCCGCACGGCTGCCAGCAATGCTCGAACACCGGCTACCGCGGCCGCCTCGCGCTGCACGAGGTCATGACGGTCACCGAGGAGATCGAACGTCTCGCCGTCGCCCGCAAGTCCAGCGCCGAGATCGGCCGAGTCGCTCGTGAACAGGGGATGCTCACACTCCGCGAGGACGGCTTCACAAAGGCGACCATGGGACTCACCTCACTGGAAGAGATCCTCCGGGTCGTCGTCTAGTGCCACACATTTTTCTGCCCATCACATCACGCACCGCACAACTGCACACACAGCAAAAAGCACACAGAGGGAGTGACGCTTGAGCGACCCAATTTACGAGATCCCGATCCTGCCC
The DNA here is from genome assembly GCF_056713205.1 of Mycetocola sp. Y719. Lineage (NCBI taxonomy): Bacteria > Bacillati > Actinomycetota > Actinomycetes > Micrococcales > Microbacteriaceae > Mycetocola > Mycetocola sp. Y719. Next base: position 35,193 of record NZ_JBWYGY010000005.1, read on the forward strand.
CCTGGGGCCAACGTCGAGGGCTGGACGCCGGGCATCCGACGTCGCAGCCGGGCAGAAGCATCCCCATCTCTGCAGGATCTGGACAACGCAGCGTTCGCCTCCGGCCTCGAACCCGCCCGCAGGCCCGAGTCGACATACGACCCAGCCGTGCCGACGGGTTTCGAGGCGTCCTCCGCGGCCGAGACGCCGGTTGCAGAGCCGAGCTACCGCCGGAGCGGCTTCGTCGAACCGTCGCAGGACGAGGCGCCGACTGAGTCATTCGTGCAGGCACCGCCGCCGTCGTTCGCGCCCGCGCCGTTCGAAGCGCCCTCCGCGGCCTACCCGGTGACACCGTCCGACTACTCGGCGCCGGCGTACCCGCTGCAGGCCGACCAGCCGGCGAGCCGGAGCGAGGTGAACCGCCTGCAGCAGGAAGCGGCGGCATCCGCCGGCCGTTCCAGCTACGGACAGGCCGAACCTGAGCCGGCTGCACTGCGCGACATCAGCCTGGCGGAGGCGCTGCACACGGTCGTTCGCCTTAACGCATCCGACCTCCACGTGACCGCCGATGCGCCGCCCATGATCCGTGTCAACGGTGGGCTCAAAGCGATCGAGGGCGCTGCGCCCTGGACCCGCGAGAAGATCAACGCCGAACTCCGGGCGATCGCCAACGAGAAGCAACTTGCGATCTTCGAGGAGCACCTCGAGCTGGACTTCGCGCACACGCTGACGGAGGAGAGCCGGTTCCGTGTGAACTACTACATGCAGCGTGCCGCGATCGGCGCTGCATTCCGTCTCATCCCGACCGAGATCAAGCGGCTGAGCGACCTCGGCGTGCCCGACTCGGTCAGCCGGTTCGCCACGCTGCCCCGCGGGCTCGTTCTGGTGACCGGTCCGACCGGTTCAGGAAAGTCGACGACCCTGGCCGGCCTGATCGACCTCGTCAACCGCACGCGTGCCGACCACATCGTGACGGTCGAGGACCCGATCGAGTTCATGCACAAGAACCAGAAGTCGATCGTCAATCAGCGTGAGGTCGGGGCAGATACGCACAGCTTTGCGAACGCGCTCAAGCACGTGCTGCGGCAAGACCCTGACGTCATCCTCATCGGTGAGCTTCGCGACCTCGAGACGATCTCCGTGGCCCTGACCGCGGCCGAGACCGGACACCTCGTCTTCGCCACACTGCACACGCAGGATGCCGCGCAGACGATCGACCGCATCATCGACGTGTTCCCGTCGCACCAGCAGGACCAGGTGCGCACGCAGCTGGCCGGAACGCTGCAGGGAGTCGTCAGCCAGACCCTGGTGCCGAAAGCGAGCGGGTCGGGTCGTGTCGTCGCCACCGAGGTCATGATCATCACGCCTGCGCTGTCGAACCTCATCCGTGAGGGCAAGACCTACCAGATCCTTTCCTCCATGCAGGCGGGTAAGGAACTCGGCATGCACACGATGGACCAGCACCTCGCTGAGCTCGTGAACAGCGGGCGGGTGACCCGGCAGGCCGCTGAGGCCAAGGCGCACGATCCTGAGGGCTTCCAGCGCATGCTGCATGGCGTTCAGTCGCCGACCGAGCAGTCGACGCGTGCCATGCAGGCCGGCGGAATCGATTTTGGAGATTCGTACTCGGCGAAATTGGAGCGATAGATGGCCAGCACAGTCGGTTACGCGTACAAGGGCCGTGACGCGGCGGGCAAGATCGTCAAGGGCAAGGTGGATGCCACGAGCGAGGCTGCCGTCGCGGCCCGACTTCGCACGATGGGTCTGTCTCCTGTGTCGATCGATGCCGCTCCGGATGGCACGGGGCTGAGCAAAGAGATCACGATCCCCGGGTTCTCCAAGGGTGTGACGCTCAAGGACCTCGCCATCATGAGCCGGCAGATGTCGACCATGACGAGTGCCGGTCTGTCGCTCATGCGGACCCTGTCGATTCTCGCCGAACAGACCGAGTCGAAGCCGCTGGCCAAGATCCTGGTGACCGTGCGAGACGACGTCGAGACCGGCATGTCGTTGTCTGAGGCTATGCGGAAGCACGACCGCGATTTCCCGCCGATCATGATCAATATGGTCAAGGCGGGGGAGACCGGTGGATTCCTCGACAAGGCGCTCGACACTGTCGCGAAGAACTTCGAGAAGGAGACCGAACTCCGGAACACCATCAAGAGCGCGATGACCTACCCGGTTGTCGTGGTTGGCATGGTCCTGATCGCTGTCGCCGGCATGCTCATCTTCATCGTCCCGGTCTTCAAGACCATGTTCGAGGGCCTGGGCGGAAGTCTGCCAATTCCGACCCAGATTCTTGTGACACTGTCTGAGCAAATGATCTGGCTCGGGCCTCTCATCCTCGTCGTGTCAATCGTCGGTTCGGTCTGGTGGAAGAAGAACAAGCACACGGAGCCGGTGAGAAGGTTCCTGGACCCGCTGAAGCTCAAGATCCCCGTCTTCGGCATGCTTATGACCAAGCTCGCCGTCGCCCGCTTCTCGCGCAACTTCGCGGACATGATCGGGGCCGGCGTGCCCATACTCCAGGCTCTCCAAATCGTGGGTGAGACGTCGGGGAACTACGTGATCGAACGGTCGCTCAAGGGCGTCGCCGACTCAGTCAGGCAGGGCAAATCGATTGCCGCGCCACTGGCCGAAGAGGCCGTATTTCCGCCGATGGTGATCCAGATGGTCGCGGTCGGCGAAGACTCAGGAGCGCTGCAGCAGATGCTCGACAAGATCGCTGACTTCTACGACCAGGAAGTCAAGACAATGACCGACTCGTTGACGTCGCTGATCGAGCCGTTGCTCATCGCTTTTCTCGGCATCGTCGTCGGTGGCATGATCGTCGCGCTGTACCTCCCGATCTTCAGCATTGCCACTGTGGTCAAGTAATCTGAGGATCACTCAACTTAATGCTCATCAGCCCCCGCTCTGGGGGCGAGAAATGCTCATTTCACCCCCATAGGCGTGTCTTTACCCGCGATCTGGCTCCCCTAAAGTCGGAGACCGGCAGGCCAATCCGGTCCTCCGAAACGCACCAGCCAGTACCCCTCAATCAGAAGGAAAGCCTCATGGTTTCTCGCATCACCGCCGCACTCGCGGCACGCTACAAGGCCATCCAGGAAAAAGAAAAGGGCTTCACCCTGATCGAGCTCCTGGTCGTCGTGATCATCATCGGCGTCCTCGCCGCGATCGCCATCCCGATCTACATCGGAGTCCAGGAAAGTGCCAAGGACAGCGCAGTTCGCTCAGACCTCACAAACGCGAAGATCGCCGTCGCCGCGTTCTACACCGAAGAAACTGCGCTTCCTGATCTGACGAACACTGATGACCAGGCTGCGCTGAAGTCCTTCGGATGGACACAGTCGAAAGAGACCGCCACGCTCGTCTTCGGTGGCACCCCAACGGCGGAGAACTTCTGCATCGTCGGACAGCGCGATGGGAAGACTGCGCCCGAGGGCACGTTCTCCATTACGTCCGCCGGTGGTGTGAAAGAAGGCGGCTGCTAAGCCTCCCTTAGATCCTGGGGCGTCGCCTTCCGGCGGCGCCCCATGTTTTTCCCAACGGACCCGACCGATGGAGGTGAATCCCATCATGCGAAACCGCGGTGGCTTGATTGATCAGCCCGAACGAGGAATGACTCTCGTCGAGGTGATTGTCGCCATGATGATCTTCGCCATTCTCGTCGTCGGCGTCACCTTCTCGATGACCAGCGTCCTCAACCTCACCGAGGATTCGCAAGCGCGCGTCGCAGCATCAAACCTTGCATCCACGGCGATCGACAAGGCTCGTTCGATCGAGGACGTCTTTGATGTGCTCAATGAAGAAACAACCGAAACGGTGAACGGTCGCTCATACACGATCAAGCGTGTCACCTCTTGGGTCTCGGACACCGGTGCCGACCTCAGCTGCCGCAGCAGCGGCGGCGCCCTCCAGTACAAGCGAGTGAACGTGACGGTCACATGGACCGGCTCCACGGCGGAGGTCCACGCGGACACGATCCTCACACCAGGAACGCGCATCAACGACCCACAGACCGGTACGATCACAATCTCGGTCACCCGCGCCTCTGGTACTGGGTTCAAGGATGCCACGGTCACCGCTACTCCGGTCGGAGGCGGTGCCGCCATCACGACTGCGCCGGACACAGATGCGGACGGTTGCAGCTACATCCTTGATGTCCCGGAGGGTGAATACAATGTGAAGGTCGAAGAGACCGGCGCGATCGCTTCCTCCCAGACCATCGACACGACGACCGCCCTGGCCAAGGTTGAAAAGGGCAAATCGTCTGCCGTCTCGTTCGCATTCGATACTCCGTCGACGGTGAACCTGAGTTATGTGCCGATTCCCACGCCGGCCGTGGCCATCTCAGGAGCGGTCCTTCGCCCGACTGCGTTCGACGTCACATTCCTCAGCACATACGCCCCGTACACAAAGGCTTCAGCGGGCACGAGCGTCAAGCTCTTCCCCTGGTCCGCGGGCTATCAGGCCATAGCCGGCAAGTATGCTGCCGAGGGCACTCAGCATCCGTGCACTGTGGGAGATCCCGCTGCGTGGGACGACCTCGTTGCTCCTGCACCCGCTCCCGTCAAAATCGGCACGCGACTCCCCTCGGCGGCAGCCGCGCCGGGCGGGACTGCTAATCTCAGCGTGCCGGTCGGCGTGCTCAATGTGAAAGCGGACAACTCAGGAACCGGTAACTCGAACCGACAACTGTGGGCCACCCTGCAGACGGAAACTCCGCCCGGCGTTCCACCCACAGGCCAACCCAGTTGTGTGACCGCGAGCACAAACTCGGTGACCTACTCGTTCGGCGCTATTCTGCCGAAAGGTGATTCGTCAAGCATCAACATCGCTCTTCCATATGGGTCATGGAAACTGTTCTGGGCGGTCGGGGCTTCAGACACCAAGCAAGCCGTCGACGCGAATCGCATCACTATCCTCACCGCAGGTACTCCCGCGAACAGTTCTACGAAGATCGTCACCCTCGACCCGCGGCGGGTGCCGTGATGCTGAAGTTTCGGAGACAGCTGGCGCCGGTGAAGGACGAGCGGGGCCTGAGTATGAGCGAACTCATCGTGTCGATGGCCGTCTTCGCAATTCTGCTCACCGTCGTCGCCGGACTCTTCGTCGGGCTGAGCCGAGCGACGGCTCTGAGCCGTGCCCTTGACGGAAGTACCCGTGTCGCGTCCAACGCGCTCAATGAACTCGCGCTCGTCGTCCGCAACGGCACCACGGTGCCCCAGTCGGGCAACACCACGCCCAGAAGTGCGTTCAGCTTCGCGGGAACGGAAGAAGTCACCATCTATTCGATAGTCGGCGAGGGGGCAATTCTCTCGCCGGTGAAGGTGAATTTCACGGTGAACGCGCAACGGCAACTGATCGAGACACGCTCCTTGCCGAAAGAGGTCGGTGGCTACTGGGTGTGGCCAGGGGTGTCTGCACCGACCAAACGGAATCTCAGCGGCGCGCTTGTTGTGAGCGAGGTGGCCCTCTTCACGTACCTGAATGCTGCTGGAGGAGTGATCACCCCTCCAGCGGGCGGATCACTGACCGATGAACAGCTCGCCCTGGTCACGGCAGTCAGGATCACCATTCGGGTCGAGGCCGATGCCGGCGCACCGGGAAGAATCATCGAGCTGAAGAACACCGTCGGTGTTCCGAATCTCGGAAAGTGAGAATGACATGAAACGATCTGTCGCCCGCTTTCTCCGCTGGAAGGCCGACGAAACTGGCGCTGCGCTTGTGATGGTGGTCGTGATGGGTGCCGTGATGATGATGGTCGTCACGACGGCAGTCGCCATTTCGGTGAGTGGTCTTCGCAGCGCGAAGACGAGTGAGGACTGGAACGCCGCGCTTGCCGCTGCCTATGCCGGCGTTGAGGAATATCAGAACAGACTCGCCAACGACAGCACGTATACGAAGTACGGCAACCCGGCCTCCACCTACAGCATCGCGACTGGCAGCACTGTGGCGCTGGATCCCAACAACCCGGCGTTCGGTGCGGGAACAGCCGGCTCCTGGGGCTCCGTTCCCGGGAGCGCGGGGAAGGCGACCTTCCGCTACGAAATCGACAACTCCCGGTACACCTCTAACGGCGTCCTCACCGTCCGCTCGACGGGCAGAGTAGGCGCCGAGACTCGCACGGTCGTCGCAGACCTCAAGCAGAGCGGCTTCATCGATTTTCTCTATTTCACGGACTACGAGATTCAGGACCCGACTCAGGGCGGCGCGGCATGCACGGTTTCCTATTCATGGGTGACCTCGAACTCGTGCACAAAGATCCAGTTCGGTTCGTCGGACGTCATGAACGGTCCAATGCACTCGAACGACACGCTGCGCCTCTGTGGGCGATTCAAAGGAAAGGTGACCACCGGTAAGACGGGCTCGCCCAACTACGAATCAGCGTGCACGACGCCCATATTCGACGCGGGCAAGCCGGTCACCGGCCAGCTCGTCGGGATGCCGGAGACGAACGCCGAAATGAAGCGCGAAGTGCGGACCGATATCGACGAGGTCACTCGCCCGGGCTGTCTCTATACAGGACCCACAAGTATCGTGCTCAAAGGCGACGGCACGATGACAGTGAAGTCACCATTCACGAAATTCACGAACATCGAGGGTGAGGGTTCCACGTCTGGAACAAATCCCTCGGAGTGTGGCACGCCGGGTGTTACCGGTCTTGGGTCTCCAACGGGACAGTCGATTTCGATCATTGATGAGAACCTCGTCTACGTTCAGAACGTGCCTTCGGTCGATACAGACAAGAACGCATGGGCTCCGGGCACATATCCGACAAACTTCACCTGCACCAACGCCGACACAGGCGGGTGGAGATTCGGCACAGGCGCCGATATCCTGCGCTATCCCATGGCGGGTGAGAACTTCGTGCCCATAACTACCCCCGTCCACTACGGCTGCCGAAATGGTGACGTCTACGTAAACGGTTCTATGAAGGGCGCGATGACCATCGCAGCCGAAAATTACGTCTACGTCGTGAACGACATCCTCTATCCGGACGCCGGTGCCGACATCCTTGGACTCGTGGGCAACAACGCTGTATGGGTGTGGAACCCCATGACAAAATCGACGTCTGCCTCCTGGCCGTACTCAACGATCTACACCCCATTGTTGGCAAAGGATCGGGAGATCAACGCGGCGATCCTTTCAGTAGCGCACACATTCCTCGTGCAGAATCACGGAATCGGGCCCACCTCCGGACGCGGCGTACTCAAGGTGAATGGCGCCATCGCCCAGAAGTTCCGAGGTCCGGTGGGAACGTCCAGTGGTCACGGATACGACAAGAGCTACAACTACGACAAGCGGCTGACGTTCACCGCACCTCCGAAGTTCCTGTCTCCCACGTCGACGACGTACGGAGTGAGCCAAATCGGCGCCATCGGTACGGCTTTCAAAGCGGACGGGTCGGCCGGCTGATGGACACTGCATTCACTTACATTGCGATCGCCAGCGCTGCTGCGGTAGGCCTCTTCGGCTTGCTCGTCGGGTCCTTCCTTAACGTCGTCATCTATCGGGTCCCCAATGGCATGTCAGTCGTCTCGCCACCGAGTGCATGTCCCGGTTGCGGTTCAGGAATCAAGGCATACGACAACGTCCCCGTGCTCTCCTGGCTGGCACTGCGTGGCAAATGCCGTTCATGCAGGGAGCCGATCTCGGCGCGGTACCCGCTGGTTGAAGCCGGCGTCGGTGTCTTCTTCGCCGTTGTCGCGGTCTGGTGGTGGATGGCCTCGCTGAACCAGACCCCTGCGGCCAGTTCGATCGCCGGCGGCGGGCCCAGCGCGTTGGGCGACACCGTCAGCGACATGCTCGTGCTTGTCGCCTTTCTGTGGCTCGCGGGTGTGAGTGTGTCCCTTGCGCTCATCGATCTCGACACTCAGAAGCTTCCGAATGCGATCGTGCTTCCCAGCTATGTGATTGGCGGAGTGCTGCTCGCGACTGCCAGCATCCTCAGCGGGGATCTGGACGCGCTTGTTCGGGCAGGAATCGGTATGGCGGCGCTGTGGGTTGCGTATTTCCTGATGGCAATGCTCTACCCGGGCGGTATGGGCTTCGGCGACGTCAAGCTTGCAGGCGTGCTCGGTCTCTACCTGGGGTTCGTCGGCTGGGGAGCGCTGTTGGTCGGCGCATTCGCGGCATTCTTCCTCGGCGGGCTCTATGCCGTCACGCTGATGATCCTGAAGAAGGCTGGCCGCAAGAGCGGCATTCCCTTTGGACCCTGGATGCTCGGCGGTGCCTGGATCGGCATTTTCGCCGGCAACACACTATGGACTTCCTACCTCTCGCTGCTCGGCGTGGCCTAGGTACGGGAAAGCAAGAGGAGAACAGATGTCAACGAGTGTTGTGGGAATCGACATCGGTAGTGTCGCGATTCGCGCGGTCGAGCTCAAGGACCCGGACAAGGCGAAACCGACGCTGCTGCGCTATTCGGAACTGCCATTGCCGGCCGGCGCCGTCAGTCGGGGTGAGGTGATCGAACCGAACACCGTCTCTTCCGTCATCAAACGGCTATGGTCTGCCGGAGGTTTCAAATCCAAGAATGTCGTCATCGGGATGGGCAACCAACGCGTTCTCGCCCGGGACCTGACCGTGCCGAAGATGTCACAGGCGCGCATCCGCGAGTCCTTGCCATATCAGGTGCAGGAGTTGCTGCCTGTGCCTGTGAATGAAGCGATGCTCGACTTCTATCCGGTCTCCGAGGAGTCGACGGACAGCGGGACGGTTGTGCATGGATTGCTCATCGCGGCGATCAAGGAAGCGGTTCTTGGCAACGTCCGAGCCGTCGAGAAGTCCGGGCTCAGGACCACCGGCGTAGATCTCATTCCCTTCGCGCTCTCTCGAGTACTTCTGCGGAACGGCCAGGCAGCAGGCACCGTTGCGATCGTCGACATCGGCGCAAGCGCGACGACAGTGGTCATCGCTACCAACGGTGTCCCGCGGTTCCTCCGGATCATTCCCGCCGGCGGTGACGATCTCACGACGGCGCTCGCCCAGCGACTCGAGATCGAATCCGCGCAGGCTGAGGGTCTCAAACGCGGCGTCGGCCTGCGCACTCGCGTCGAAGACCCGCAATACCAGAGGCCGATGGAAATCATCAACGAGGTCACCAGTGAGCTCCTCGGCAGCGCGCGAAACACCCTTGATTACTTCAGCCAGTCGCGCCCGGATGCGCCGGTGGAACGAGTCCTCCTCACCGGCGGTGGTTCTCTCCTCGACGGGTTGCCTGACGCCCTGGCAGAGCTGACCCGCACCCCGGTGATAGCCGTTGATCCCTTCGCAGGCCTCACGATCGCCAAGTCGCTGAAATCGGATGAACTCCGCAACAACCAGTCCGCCATCCTCGTGGCGCTTGGTCTCGCACTTGGGAGCGCAGCATGAGCAAGACAACGGAAACCCTGCTTGTCGGTGGGCCACCGCGCTCGGACCTCCTTCCGCCGGAAATTCGGCGCGAGCACAAGGGGCGTCGCACGAGGCGGAAACTCGTGTGGGGGATCGTCGCTGTCGTGCTGCTTGTCTTCGTCGGAACGGGGACGAGCTTCTACTTTTCACTGACCTCGCAATTGCAGCTGCTTGCAGCGCAAGCGAAGACCAACGAACTGCTCGCGGAGCAGCAGCAGTACTCGGAAGTGCGTGTGGTCAAGGAAGAGCTCGCCGAGGTCGAAGCGGGGCAGAAGGTAGGTGCCGCGACAGAGATCGACTGGAACGCTTATCTGAACAAGATCGAAGCAAGCCTCCCGAAGAACGTCGCCATCGTCCAGGTATCGATCGACGGCGCGTCTCCCCTCATCGACTACGCCCAACCGGACGCGCCGTTGCAGGGGATGCGTGTGGCGACACTCACATTCGGTGCCGCCACGAAGGCTCTCCCAGACACCGATGCCTGGTTGGTTGCCCTCAGTGCTCTGCCGGGCTTCACCGACGCCAACCCGGACTCGATCACTTTCGATGACGAAACCGGGCTCTACGAAACCATCGTCACGATGCACATCGGCGAAGGGGCCTGGTCGGAGCGCTTTGTCCCAGAGGACGAGAAGGCGACCGACGAAGAAGCCCCGGACGACACCGAGTCCGACCAAACTGCGAAGGAGGAAGACTGATCATGGACAAGACAAAGATCTGGATCCTGGCGTCGTCCATCGTCATGGTTGGCATTCTCGCGCTCGGGTGGTTCGTCGGCGTTGAGCCGCAGCTCAAAGCCAAGGCCGCCGCCGATGAGCAGCGTGTTGCCGTTGAGGCGCAGAACACGGCAACCGAACTGACGAACATCAAGCTGAAAAGCGACTTCGAGAAGATCGAGGAGCTTCAGACCCAGCTGGCAGGGCTCCGTAGTTCCATTCCTGCCGTTGGACAGATGCCGGCCTTTCTCACGCAGCTCGACAACCTCGCCGCTGCCAGCAAGACCAAGGTCATTTCCTTGACCGTCTCGGAAGCAGTCGAATACACGGTGCCGGAAACTTCGGTCCCGCCAGTCGAGGTCGATGGGGAAGCGGAGACCGATCCCGCAGATGTGGACGTCGTTGCTGAGCCGGTACCCGAGGTCCCGAAAACGATCACTGACTCCCGGATCACGTCAGAAAACTTCATTGCAATCCCGATTGAGGTTTCCGTCGAGGGGGACCGAAACGGAGCGCGCAGTTTCGTGGACAAATTACAGCACGGTCCGCGGCTGTTCATGGCAACTCAGATAGTGATACTTCCTCTGGACGAGAAGCCCGGCATGTTCACGTCGACGGTCACGGGTTATGTCTACGTTCTGCTGAACGACGCCGAGTAGGAGCGCGCTCCTGCTGGCCAGGGACGATGCCCTGGTCAACGGAAACCGGAGTGCTGCTCCAGGAGTGGCCTCAACGCCCCGCGGCGGGCGACTCCGGCGTCTCGGCAGCAGGAAGCGCCCCCGGATCGCGTTCCCACGCCGCGAGCGTGTGGCGGTAGCCGACGATCTCGTGTCCGACGACTTCGATGATCGCCCCGAGCGCGACGAGACCGATGACGGCACTCAGAGCAGTGATCGCACCGGGAGCCTCGAGATCGAGCGCCTCATTCGGGTACGTGACCGCACCCATCAGCACCGCGATCGCAAGTGGAGTCAACGTTACGAGCAGCAACGGCAGGTGAGTCAGATCGAATGAACGCATCAGGACGCTCCAGATCAGGAAGATGAGCACGATCGTCACCGCGAAAGGCACGGTGAGCGCCAGGGCGATACCGAGCAGCGAGACGCCGCCGTGCTCGACAGCGATCGTGGTCAGGTGCAGCCCTGCTCCGATCGCAGCGATGGACCCGAACAACGCCAGGTGCGCGTACCGCCATGCGAACGTTCGCTCCGGTCGTTGCTCGAGCACGAGCCTCGACGGCACGAGGAAGTATGTCCACCAGACGCTTCCCGCTATGAGGAAACCGGACACGGCGATCAGCGCGGCTTCCACTGACCACCCGATCTCCTGGGTGAGCGCCCCTACTGCTGCGGTTGTCGCCGCGATGACTTCCCCGATGGTGATCAGGGTCAGGAGGGCGAACCGCTCGGCGATATGCCCTGCATTCCACGGCGCATACCCGTACCGTCTCGTGGCGAGGACCGGCGCGATCATCTCAGCGAGAGCCAGTGCGACGAGGAAGACTACCGTGGCCATCACAGGAAGCGGCAGGATCGCCGTGAGCAACCACCCGACCTGAGCGGCCGAGATGATCACCACATAGGAGAGCGCATTCTTTCGGTGTTCCGGATCCTGCCTGGACGCACGCAGCCACAGGGCGATGAGCGGCACGCGCATGATGATGTAGCCGATCACCATCATCAGATTGTTCGGGCTTTCACCATGCGCTGCCGATTCGAAACTGACAGGCAGCCCATACGTGAGCACGAGAACCCCGACCATCTGCACGATCGTTGCAAGGCGCAGGAGCACATCGTCGTTGCCGAATGCAGAAGCGAACCAGGTGAAGTTCAGCCAGGCCCAGCTGACGGCCCACACCGCGAAGGCATATGCCCCCAGAGCCGGCCAGATGACCCCGATACTCAGCTCTTCAGCGAGGAGGTCCGCTGCCACGGCGAACGCCACGACGTAGGTGAGGTCATAGAGCAGTTCGAGCGGCGTCACGGATCGCCCCCGTTCGTGCGGATCCCGTCCACGCATCGGTCGAATCCGGTGCCGCAGCTCCTGCTGCAACTGAGACGCGAAGTCTGGCGATTCGTTCACGGAATCCTCCCGGTGAAAGGTGGCGTGTCCTGAGCCGGGAGCCTCCGATCAGAGGACGAAATGCCTTGCTGCGGTGGAGTGTAGCGAGGGATGGGGCTCCAAGGCGAGCGCTGGGCGGGCATAAACGGCGGGAATGCCACGTTGTCTCTAGATGTAACAGCGCGTCATGTGAATTGTTGCCACCCACACAGCGGCTTACGCTCGCTTGCTGAGGCATCCGCAGAGTCCGATCGACCCGGATGCCCCGGTCCACTTCGAAAGGGAAACCCACCATGTCTTCACGTTCCGTTCTGTCAAAGCTCGCTGCAGCGGCCGCCGTCGCCGGCCTCGCCGTCACTCTCTCGGCTTGCTCCGCGAACACGGCAGGATCGGGCGGCGGATCGACGGAGTCCGAGAGCGCACTCGACCGCGTCACCGAAGCCGGTGTTCTCGTCGTCGGTACCGAAGGAACCTACAAGCCGTTCAGCTACCACGAGGACGGAGCAGGTGACCTGACCGGCTACGACGTCGAGGTCGTGACGGCGGTCGCCGAGAAGCTCGACCTCGACGTGCAGTTCGAAGAGACGCAGTGGGACGGCATCTTCGCCGGCCTCGAAGCCGGCCGGTTCGACATCATCGCCAACCAGGTCTCCATCAACGACCAGCGCGAAGAGCAGTACACGCTCACCGAGCCGTACACCGTCTCGCCAGGTGTCGTCATCGTCGCCAAGGACAACACAGACATCACCTCCCTCGAGGACCTCGAGGGCAAGACCACCGCGCAGTCCAATACCAGCAACTGGTTCGGTGTAGCCGAGGACGCCGGTGCCACCGTCGAAACCGTCGAAGGGTGGGCACAGGCTGTCGCTCTCCTCGAACAGGGCCGGGTCGACGCGACCGTCAACGACAAGCTGACCTTCCTCGACTTCGTCAAGGGAAAGCCGGACGCCGCCATCAAGATCGTCGCCGAGACCGAGGACCCCTCGCGCAACGCCTTCGCCCTCAAGAAGGGCAGCGACGACCTCGCTGACGCCATCAACACGGCCCTTGACGAGCTCCGCGAAGACGGAACCCTCGCCGAGATCTCCGAGAAGTACTTCGGCGAGGACGTGAGCAAGTAGCCCCGGCTACTGCAATACTTCCCTCATGACCGAGTGGGAACTGTTCGTCAGCTCGCTCTGGCCCCTTCTCTCCGGGGCCATCCTGGGCACCATTCCGCTGTCGCTGATCTCGTTCGCCGTCGGGCTGGTGATCGCGCTCCTCGTGGCGCTGATGCGGCTCTCCCGCAACCGGATCGTCTCGGCGATCGCCCGGGTCTACATCTCCATCATCCGTGGCACCCCGCTGTTGGTGCAGCTGTTCGTCATCTTCTACGGTCTCCCGTCGATCGGGATCAAGCTCGACCCGTGGCCGAGCGCGATCATCGCGTTCTCGCTCAACGTCGGCGGGTACGCGGCTGAAGTCATCCGCGCGTCGATCCTGTCGGTGCACCAGGGGCAGTGGGAAGCCGCATACACGATCGGGATGTCACGCCGTCGTGCGCTGCGGCGGATCATCCTCCCGCAGGCGGCTCGCGTCTCGGTGCCGCCGCTGTCGAACACCTTCATCAGCCTGGTCAAGGACACGTCGCTCGCGTCGCTGGTCCTCGTCACGGAGCTGTTCAAACAGGCGCAGAAGATCGCGGCGTTCAGCAGCGAATTCATGTTGATCTACCTCGAAGCCGCACTGATCTACTGGCTGATCTGCCTCGTGCTCTCCTCGTGGCAGAATGTGCTCGAAAAGAGGCTTGACCGCTATGTCGCCCACTGACCGAACCGCCCCAGACGCCCTGCTCACCGTCACCGGTCTGCACAAATCCTTCGGCGACCACGAGGTGCTCAAGGGTATCGACCTGGCCGTCCGCCGCGGCAAGGTTCTCGTTCTCATCGGTCCGTCCGGGTCGGGCAAGACGACCGTGCTTCGCTCGATCAACGGCCTGGAGATTCCGGATGCCGGGATCGTCACGTCGACGGACGGCATCCGTGTCGACTACTCGGCGAAACCGCCCAAGAAGGACATCCTCGCCCTGCGCGATCGCACCGCGATGGTTTTCCAGCACTACAACCTGTTCCCGCACATGACCGTGCTCGAGAACATCATCGAGGGCCCCGTCCAGGTGCAGGGCGTGTCGAAGGCCGCCGCCACCGAGGACGCGCTCGCGCTCCTCGACCGTGTCGGTCTCAGCGAGAAGCGCGACGTCTACCCGTTCCAGCTCTCAGGGGGCCAGGCTCAGCGGGTCGGAATCGTCCGTGCCCTCGCCCTCAAACCGCAGCTCCTTCTCTTCGACGAGCCGACCAGCGCCCTCGACCCCGAACTCGTCGGAGACGTGCTCGCCGTGATGAAGGAACTCGCCGACGAGGGCTGGACGATGGTCGTGGTCACCCACGAACTCGCCTTCGCCCGCCAGGTCGCCGATGAAGTCCTCTTCATGGACGGCGGCGTCATCGTCGAACGTGGAGCGCCGCGAGACATCTTCACCGCGCCGAAGGAAGAGCGCACCAAGCAGTTCCTTCACCGCATCCTCTCTCCGCTCGACTGAACCCTGTCGCGGCGACGAACCGCGCGGTTCCGCGGAAAAGAGCACCCTCGCCGGTAAAGTGACTCGCACGGGGCGGATCATGCCCCGATCGACGAGGAGTGTCACCATGAGCAACACCACCCCCGATCAGGGAAAGCCGGCCAACGACGGCGAGCAGACGTCCGAGAATGTCTCCTCAGACAACCTCGACGCCCGCCGCGACGACGCAGCCGCTCAGGATGCCGCCTCCGACCCGCAGAGCTCGGACGAATTCAACCCGGATGCGTTCCGCGATTCGGTCCCGGGCGGAGAGGCCGCCACCGAGGAGAGCGCCGTCCGGGAGGTCCCTGTCGACCAGGTTCCCGTCGCCGCAGAAACGCCGGCGACTCCTTCCGCCGAGCAGGCACCTCACCACACTCCTGAGGTCGCCGACCACGCATACGCCGAGAAGGCAGACACCCACGTGCTGTCCTCCTCAGAGCCCACCGTGCTCACCCAGGCCGATCTCCGAGCGGACGAAATCCGAGCGGAGGAGGCCGCCCGCGACGGTGACACCGCCGTCGCTCCGGTCTACACGGATTCCACGGCGCCGGTCGCACCCGCTGCCGTCGCACCCGCTGCTGCCGCCACGCCTCCGGTTGCCCCGGTGCGCCAGCCGGTCTACGTCCAGGCCCCCAGCGAGCCCAAGGCGAAGGGGAACCGCGGATTCGGCATCCTCGTCTCCCTCCTCGCCACGGTCGTCTTCGCGGCCCTGTACGCCGCGGTCCTCGCGCTGCTCTTCGTCGTGAACGACGGTTCGGTCGACACCGTCAACGACGTGCTCGTCAAGGCCCCGTTCTGGATCCCGGTGATTTTCTTCCTTCTCGCGATGGTGGTTCTTGTCTCGATCGTCAACCGCGGTGGCTGGTGGGCCTACGTCATCGGCGGATTCGCCGTGGCGGCGGTCGTCTACGGTTCGTACCTCGGTGGAGTGCTCATCGAAGTGGCCGCGAGGATCAGCCCGAGCGAGGTAGCCGGTGTCGTGCAGGACTCGCTCTTCTCGCCCGCGGCGGTCATCTCGTTCCTCATCGCCAGGGAAGTACCGATCTGGTTCGGCGCCTGGATCGCCGCCCGCGGTCGCAAGGTCAGGGAGCGCAACGTCGAGGCGCGCCAGGAATACGAACGCATCCTCGACCAGGGCCCCGTCGTCTCCTAGCGTGGCATCCGACTCACGGCGCCTGCGCGTCGCTCTCCTGGCGACGCTGGGCTTCGGCGTCGCACTCGGACTGATCACGTGGGCGTTGTCGGCGGTGGCGTCGGTCACAGGTCCCGACGCCTCGGCCGGGCTCACCGTCGCCATGATGGTCGCCGCGGTCGCCGGATTCCTCTCCGTGCTGCTCAGCATGCAGGCGGCGGCCGGCCGCGTGGCGGTCGTCGTCCTCCCGATGCTCGGAGCCGTCGCCGGCTTCCTTCTCGTCGGGGGAGTGCTCCACGGCCTCGGGGGAGGAGACCCCCTCCGCGGACCGGCTTTCGCTCTCGCACAGTTCGGGTTCCCGGGAATCTATCTCGTCGCCGTCCTGTCTGCGGTCGCGGCGGCGGCGTACCTCATGGGGACTTCTCCACATCGCACCGGTCACTCCCGCCGGGTAGGTTAGAAGAACTTCCCGGTCCCGGCGGAATACTTCGCCGGGACCGGCCTGTGACTAAGGACGGACATGCGCCTCAAACTGACCCTCGCCCGTCCGTCGGGCGGTCGCGACGACATCATCGTGACCACCGACGCCGGAGCGACCATCACCGAAGTGGCGTCGACGATCGCTCGCGTCGATCCGGCCCAGGCGCTTTCGCCTGACGGCAACTACACGCTGCAGGCGGCGCTTCCCGGTCACACCGAATGGCTCGCCCTCCCACCGGATGCTCCTGTCGGCGAAGCATGGATCGGCTCGGGCGCCACCGTGCACATCTCGGATGCCGGTCGGTACTTCTCGCAGGCGAAGACCGGACACGCCCCGACGATCGCGACTCTCACGGTCCTCAACGGGCCGGAGGTGGGACGCAGCATCCCGCTGACTGCCGGCAGTTATACGGTCGGGCGCGACGGCGCGTGCGACATCGTGGTCGATGACAAGATGGTGTCCAAGAAGCACGCACGCCTCGAGGTCGCCGACGGCGTCGACGTCATCGACCTCGGCTCGGCCAACGGTGTCGAAGTCGACGGAGGAATCGTCGCCCGATTGCACATCACCGAGACCGAGACGGTCCGGCTGGGAGACACCGACGTCAAGATCGCGCTCCACGAGTCCGTCGCCGAAGCGGGCGTCGCCCCGAAGGCCGGCCCGATCTTCTTCAACCGGTCGCCCAAGGTCGAGCAGCGCTATGCAGGCCAGGAGTTCGCCGCGCCAGAGGTCCCCGCAGAGAAAGAGCCTGCTCCTTTCCCGCTTCTCGCGATGATCACCCCCATGCTCATGGGTGGCGCGATGTTCGTGCTGACGAAGAACCCGATGTCGCTGCTCTTCATCGCCATGACGCCGATGATGCTCATCGGCAACTTCATCACCGGCAAGAAGCGCGACAAGCGCGCCCTCAAGAAGGCGATCGCCAAGTTCGACGCCCACCTCGCCGATCTCGACGAACGGCTGCAGAAGGAGAGTGTCACCGAGCAGCGGTTGCGGCTCGCCGAAGCGCCCTCGACGGCCGAGGCGCTCGATGGAGCGATGCGCAGAGGCCCTCTTCTCTGGACCAGACGCCCCGAACACTGGTCGTTCCTCAATGTCCGTCTCGGCGTCGGGTCGATGACGTCGAGGAACACGGTCAAGGCGAGCGACAAGGGCGACCTGCTGCCGAAGTTCCAGGAGCGCCTCGAGGCCCTTGTCGAGAAGAACAAGTACGTCGCCGGCGTCCCGATCATCGACAACCTCTACGACTCCGGTGCGCTCGGTATCGCGGGCTCCCCTGCGGCGGCGATCGGGTCGCTCAACTCGATCCTGGTTCAGCTGACCGCCCTGCACTCCCCGTCCGAACTCGCCGTCGCCGCGATGGTCACCCCGCAGTGGTCCGACCAGCTCAGCTGGCTCAAGTGGATCCCGCACACGTCGTCGCCGCACTCGCCGATCGAGGGCATCCACCTCGCGGACAGCGCAGCGAGCTCCACCAACCTCATGTCCGCGCTCGAGGAGATCATCCAGAACCGCGTGGCCGAGAAGAAGGCCAAGCAGCAGCGCCGCGGCGCCATGAAGCAGAAGAGCGCAGCGCTCGAACGCGGCGCCGATGTCGGCGAAAGCCACGACGAAGGCTTCCAGGCGCCGCTCCCGGCGATCGTCGTGCTCATCGCCGACGACGTCTCCGTCGATCGCGCCCGTCTCGTCCAGCTCGCCGAGCTGGCAGCGGATGCCGGTGTCTACCCGATCTGGATGGCTCGCGACGTGAGTGCCCTCCCCGCCGTCTGCCGCACCTGGCTCTCGGTCCCTGACGACGAGGACGGTCAGGCGACCGTCGGCTACGTGCGCATCGGCGAGACGATCACCGACGTGGTCACCGAGCTCATCGATCCGCCCACCGCGCTTGACTACGCCAGGCGGATGGCTCCGGTCATCGACGCCGGCGCCGTCGTGTCCGACTCCAGCGACCTTCCCCGGTCCGTCTCGATGGTCGCCCTCCTCGGTCACGACCTCGTCGAGCAGAGCGACGCGGTCATCGACCGGTGGCGCCAGAACACGTCCATCCACGACCGTACGCCAGGCATCCAGCCGAAGAAACGGCGGGCAGGCAAGCTGCGCGCCACCATCGGATCCGCGGGTGTCGACGCCATGCACCTCGACCTGCGCACCCAGGGACCGCACGCCCTCGTCGGCGGAACCACCGGGTCGGGTAAAAGCGAGTTCCTTCAGGCCTGGGTGCTCGGCATGGCTGCCGAGTACAGCCCCGACCGCGTCACCTTCCTCTTCGTCGACTACAAGGGCGGCTCGGCATTCGCCGACTGCGTGAGCCTTCCGCACTGCGTCGGCCTCGTCACCGACCTCAGCCCGCACCTCGTCCGGCGGGCGCTCACCAGCCTCCGTGCCGAACTGCACTTTCGCGAGCACCTGCTCAACCGCAAGAAGGCCAAGGACCTGCTCGAACTCGAGAAGCGCGGCGACCCGGACAGCCCGCCCGCCCTCGTCCTCGTCATCGACGAGTTCGCGGCTCTCGCCGGAGAGGTCCCTGAGTTCGTGGACGGTGTCGTCGACATCGCCCAGCGCGGACGCTCGCTCGGCATCCACCTCATCATGGCGACCCAGCGCCCTGCAGGCGTCATCAAGGACAACCTCCGCGCGAACACCAACCTCCGCATCGCACTCCGGATGGCTGACGAGAGTGACAGCACCGACGTGGTCGGTGTGAAGGATGCCGCGCACTTCGATCCGGCGATCCCCGGTCGTGGGCTCGCCAAGACCGGTCCAGGGCGGCTCCAGACCTTCCAGTCCGCATACGCCGGCGGCTGGACCTCGCGGGAACCCGACCGCCCCGGCATCGACGTCACCGAGCTGCGATTCGGTGCCGAAGCGCGCTGGGAAGAGCCCGGCCGCGAAGACGTCGACGAATCACGCGACCTCGGACCGACCGACCAGCAGCGACTCGTGACCTCCATCATCTCGGCGGCCACGGCGGCGCAGATCCCAGCGCCCCGGCGCCCCTGGCAGGACGAACTCGCGACCGCCTACGACCTCGGCAAGCTCCGCCAGCGCACCGACGCCCAGCTCCTCCTCGGCGTCTCCGACCTCCCGGAACAGCAGCTCCAGCTTCCCGTCTACTTCAACCCGGATGTCGACGGTCACCTCGTCGTCTACGGCACGGGTGGCTCGGGCAAGAGCACGGTGCTCAGGACCGTCGCCACTGCGGCGGCGATCACCCCGCGCGGCGGGCCGGTCGAGGTCTACGGCCTCGACTTCGGCGGCGGCAGCCTCCGGATGCTGCAGGACCTGCCCCACGTCGGATCGATCATCCACGGCGACGACACCGAGCGGGTCATCCGCCTGATGCGCCAGCTCAAGCAGGAACTCGAGTCACGCGGCCCGCGTTATGCCGAAGCCAACGCGTCGTCGATCGTCGACTACCGTCAGCTCGCGAACAGCCCCAATGAGCGCAGGATCCTCCTGCTCATCGACGGGTTCCAGAACTTCCGCCAGGACTTCGAAGTGCCTGCGGGCAAGGCGCAGTGGTACAGCGTGTTCCAGGACATCATCTCCGGCGGCAGGCAGGTCGGCATGCACGTCGTGTTCTCGGCGGACCGCACCGGTTCGGTGCCGAGCTCGATCACGTCAAGTGTCCAGCGCCGGGTCGTGCTCCGCCTCGCCGACGAGACCGCGTACTCCATGCTCGACGTGCCTGGGGACATCCTCTCCACCGCTTCACCGGCCGGCCGCGCCATCGTCGACGGTGAGGAGACCCAGATCGCCGTGCTCGGCGGTTCGGCGTCGCTGTCCGACCAGTCGGCGGCGACCAAGGGGCTCGCAGCGGCCATGACCCGGGCCGGTGTCGTTCCCGCGCAGCCGATCCGCTCCCTGCCGAAGGAGTACCCGGTCACCGAACTGCCGACCCGCGTCGGCACGTTCCCCGCGATCGGACTCGGCGACGAAGACCTCGGGCCTGTGGGCATCGAGCTCGCCGGGACGTTCCTCATCGCCGGTCCACCCGCGAGCGGCCGGACGACCGCCCTCCGTGGATTCGTCGAGTCGATCAGCAGATTCGACCCCGAAGTGCGGCTGTACTACATCGGCAACAAGCGGTCGCCGGTGGGCAGGGACCCGCGTTTCGTCTCGTCTGCGGTCACCATCGAGGATGCCGCGACGCTCGCGAAAGAGCTGCTCGCCGCCATCGTCGACCCGGACACGGACGGCACCATCGCCGTGATCGTCGAACAGATCGCCGACTTCCTCCAGACGCCGGCGGACAACCCGATCGTCGACATGATCCGGGCGATCAAGCGCAGCGATCACTTCATCCTCGCCGAGGCCGAATCGAGCTCGTGGTCGAGCTCCTGGCCGTTGCTCGGTGAGTTCAAGAACGCCCGCCGCGGGCTGCTCCTCCAGCCGGAGACGATCGACGGAGACATCGTCCTCAAGACGACCCTGCCGAGGATGCAGCGGGCCGAGTTCCCGCAGGGCAGGGGCGTGCTTGTGTCCGGTGGCAAGTTCTCGCGTGTGCAGCTCCCGCTGGTGCAGGAGAGCTAGCGGGACGGCTGCATGGGGACCACTCCCCATCGACCGCCCGCAATGCGTCCGTTAGGTTGTACACGTGGGGGCGATCCAGACGGGATCTCCAGAAACGGATTGGAATATCACCATGGCAAACATCAACGTTACGTACCAGGACCTCAAGACCGCTTCCGGCCAGATTCTCACCGGCAAGGGAGCCCTCGAGGACAAGATCAACGAACTGCAGCGTCTCGTCACCGACCTCGTCTCGAGCGGCTTCGTGACCGACCAGGCATCGGGTGCGTTCCACGACTCGTTCACCACCTTCACGCAGGGTGCGACCCAGGCTGTCGGCGGCGCCCAGGGCATGGCCGACTACCTCACCAAGGCAGCCGACTCTCTCGAGAGCGCTGACCAGGAGCTGGCCAACGCCATTCGCGGCTAGCCGCACCGAACGGGGAGGGCCGGCTCAGGCCGACCCTCCCCGCTTCATCCTTCTCACACCACAACTTTCCGGGGGGACATCATGGGCGACCAGCTCATCGTCAAGGGCGACCTACTCAAGCAGACGCAGACGAACCTGCAGTCGATCCTCACCGAGTTCGAGGGTGCGGAGAAGTTCAGTGAAACCGTCGCCGACCTGACCGGCCACAACCGCCTCGAGGGGCGGGTGAAGGACTTCGCCTCGAGCTGGAACATCAAGCGCGAAGAAGTCATCGAATCAGTGAAGGCGCTCAAGGACTCCGTGGGTGGCATCGCCGACACGTTCGACAGCCTCGACGCCGACCTGGCCAAGGCGCTCTCCGAGACGACGGGCGACCCGATCCCCGGCGTGCCAGACGCCGTTTAGCCAGCACCACTCTCGCTTCTTTTCTCGACAGTTAGGTCGTACTTCGATGTCTTTTCCTGAACTCACGGGTGATCCGGGTCAGCTGAAGGTCTACGCCGCGCGTTACCTGAACCTCGCAGACGCCATCCAGAATGCCTCGGCCACGCTCAAGGCGGTCGGAGACAACAGCGACGGGACCTTGTCGCTCGCCGTGGACGAGATCCGAGGCAAGGCGAAGAAGGGTGCGGAGAGCATCGGCCAGGCCGAGAAGCGCTACCGCACCACAGCCACCGCGTTGAACACGTACGCATCGGCGCTGGAAGACGCCCAGAAGAAGGCGGCGGAAGCCCGCTCCGAGCACGAGACCGCGAGCGGGAGCCACGCCTCGGCTGAGTCCAAGGCGAAGGAGTACGAGGAGAAGGCCGCCGTCCCCGGCGCGACCCAGGCCGCCGACTCCAAGTCGTTCACGACCTGGGACACCCAGGCCGGACAATTCGCTTCGGCGATGTCGTCAGCGCAGACCAAGTACGACGAAGCCGTCGCCGACAAGGAATCCGCGGGCAACACGGCGGCGGATGCCATCGAGCAGGTCGTCTCAGAGGACGACCTCAGCGACAGCTGGTGGGACAAGCTCGTCGACTTCTGCGAGAAGATCGGCGACTGGGTGGCCATCGCCGCACTGTTGCTGTCCTGGGTCCCTGTGCTCGGCCAGATCCTGCTCGCCGTCTCCGCACTGATCAGCATCATCAAGCTCATCGACTCGCTCATCAAGTTCGCCAACGGCGAGATGACGCTCGGCGAAGTGATCGGCGCCGCTGTCGGCGTCGTGCTCAGCCTCATCGGCGGCAAGGTCCTCGTGGTCGCCATCAAGGGCCTCAAGGCTCTCCGCACAGGAAGCAAGCTCGCGAAGGCGACCAAGCGACTCGACAACCTCATGTCGAATGCGAACAAGCAGACTCGCTCGAAGCCCCTGCGCAGCGCGAAGAACCGGGCGGACAAGGCGCACCGAGAGGCCGTCAAGGACCTCAAGGACACGTTCAACCCGAAGACGCTCGGCAAGGAGCTGACCGATTCAGCGGTGAAGCCGTTCAAGGACCTGAAGGATGCCTTCAAGTCGCCCCCGGAGGCATCCGAATTCCTGCGTTCCCTTGCGGAGGGCAAGGACGGCCCCCTGGCGAAACTCCTTCAGCAGGGCGACGTCACCGACTTCTCCAAGGCGATCAACTCCATGGACTGGTCCGACATGCCTGCAAGCCTCAAGGCCGAGGTCATCCTCGAAGGATCGAAGGTCTTCGGCGGAGCGGCTGAGACCCTGACTGCCCCGTTCATCGATGTGCCCCTGACGGTCGATTCCCTGATCTCCAAGGGCAACGACGCGGTCACCTCCAAGCTGGGCGACGTCGTCGATGCGCGGTAGTGGCTCTCAGAACTCTGTAGGGTGGCGTGAATGGTGACCACATCGGAAATCGTCGGAGTACGGCTCAACCTGCCCGACGACTGGTACGACGTCGATCTGGATGCCGATGACGCGCGCGACTGGATCGCCTCGATTCCCGTGGCGTACGACGACAACGTGGATCGCGAGGTCTTCGCGGGCATGCTGACGTCGCTCCGCGACGCCCTCATCGCCGACGATGTCGACGTTGCCGCCATCCACCTGGCCTCGCCGAACCGGGGGATCATCGGTGCAGCCATGCTCTTCGAACTACTCGAGCGCGGGCCCAACGACACCCCGGAGAGTTTCCTCGCCTTCGTGAACACCCACAGCGACCTGCGCAGCCCCGAGCTCGACATCAGCGCGTTCCAGTCCTGGACAGGCACCCACCCGTTCGGTGAGTTCGTGGCGTTCAGCCACCTCGCCCTGGTCACCCTCCCCGGCAGCGACGAAAGCAGCCTCGAGGAGCGCGTCGTCTTCACGCTCTTCCCCGAGTCGACGACGCGGCTCGTGCAGATCACGTTCCGCTCGGCGCGACTCGGAATCTTCGAGGACATCACCGCCGAAGCCGCCGCGATGGTCGGCAACATGGAGCTGGAACTGGAGCCCGCATGACCCGCGAAGTCACCCTCACCGGTGCGGACCTCTCCCTGATCCTCCCCGGGTCATGGGCCGTCGTCCCGCTCACCGACAGGGATGCGGCCCAGCACAGGATCGCCGCCCTGATCAAGAAGCAGGTCGGCAGGAACGACAGGCTGGCGCACGTCCGCCGCGAACTCAAGACGAGCCTGATCCAGTCCGCCGAAGAGGCGATCGCAATCGGCGCAGTCGGATTCGCCATCTCCCTCGAGATCCTCCCCGGCATCCCGTTCCCCGCATCGCTCGTGATCCTCCCTCTCGACTGGCCGGCAACGCCGCTCGACGGGGATCCGACCGAGGAGCAGCGTCTGCTTGCGGCATTCCCCGGATCCACCCTCGTCGAAGAGGGCAGCGAACGGCCGATCGTGCGTCGCCACGAACTGGTCACGACCACATACGAGACGCAGTCGTCCACCGACCTGCGGGTGAACTACTGGCTCCCCGCCGGCGACGGGACCCGGCTCGCGCGCGTCTATGTGAAGGCGCCGATGGCGCACACCCCCGCACTCTGGCTCGAACTGTTCGACACCATCGTCGGCTCGCTGGGCTGGCTCAATGGCACCCGTGCCGAAGAAGGAGCAATCGTTGGCTGAGGCGAAGACCGGCACGAAGACCACGGTGAGCGACGAGTCGGCCGACGACAGGCAGAAACACGAGCGCACCCGCAGGACGATCGCCGTCGTCGGCAACACCGTCGGCGCCGTCGCCCTGCTGGCCGCGATCGCCGCTGTCGCAGCACTCCTCTGGTTCACGAATCAGGATGTCTCGATCGGTGACGTCTTCGAAGACGACCGTTCGGGCACGATGACGATCGCCGTCCCATTCCTCCTCCTCGTGCTGTCCATGATCGGATTCTTCTTCGGACAGTTCGCCTCTCGCGGTCGCTGGGGGATGGGAGACAACACGTCGACCTGGAGCAGCGGGACGTTCCGCGTCGTGCTCCGTCCGATCAGTGTCGGTCTGCACGTCGTGTTCTTCCTCCTCGCGGTCGTCGCGTGGCTCCTTGTCCTCCCGCTGCCCGTTCTGCTGCAGTCCGCAGGGACGATCGGCGCAGACGAGGGCTCATCGGCCGCTGAACAGTTCTGGTTCACCGTCGTCGTCTACGGCGTCGTGACCGGGGCGATCGCCGCCGTCGTCGGAGTGTCCCTGGTGAAGAAACTGACCTACAACCGGCTTCTGCAGCGAGGCCGAGACACCATCGTCGACGGATCGCCGTCGCAGGTCGCCTGGCGCAGGTTCTCGCACATCTGGCGCGGCGAGCTCATGATCGCTGCGCTCGGTGGGGCCGCCCTCGGACTGAGCCCGCTCGGCATCCACCTCGACAGCATCACGTACGGACTCGCCCTCGCCGCGGCAGGGACCGGCCTGATCATCGCCTCCGTCGTGATCGCCCTCAACTCGTGGCGGTCCGGTCTGCCGGTCGAACGCGTCGAGTCGTACACCTGAGCCATGCGCGTTCAGAGGATCGAGTAGAGATGGCCCCCAGGGTCGAGACCATCAGGACCTCGCGGTCGATCGTCACCGTCGCGGTGACCGGTCGGAGCGACACCGGCCACGTGCGCGAGCACAACGAGGACAGCCTCGTGGCCGCGGCCCCGATCTTCGCCGTCGCGGACGGCATGGGAGGTCACTCCAGGGGGGACCTCGCCAGCCAGGCCATGGTCCACCAGCTGTCGCACAGCATCCGACCGGGGGAGCCGACGACTCCCGAAGCCGTCTTCACCGCAATCACCGCGGCGAACTCCTTCATCATGTCGTGGGCTGAGCAGTCCGGGATCGCCGGGACCACGGTCGCCGGTCTCGCCCTCGTCAGCCTGTCCAGCCAGGCCGACTGCCACTGGATGGCGTTCAACATCGGCGACTCCCGCGTCTATCTCTGGGACAACACCGTTCTCCGCCAGGTCACTGTCGACCATTCGGCGATCCAGGAACTCCTCGACGCCGGGTCGATCACCGCGTTCGAGGCGCTCACGCACCCGGAGCGCAACGTCGTGACCCGCGCGGTCGGGGTCGAGGTCGATGCCGACCCCGACGTGTGGCTGCTCCCCGCGTCCGACCACCAGGTCTTCCTGATCTGCTCCGACGGTCTCACCAGGGAGGTGTCGACGGAACAGATCGAGGCGGTCCTGCGCTCGGGAGTCGCCGATCCGGCCGATCGTCTGGTCGAGCTCGCCCTCGAAGCAGGCGCCCACGACAACGTCACCGTGCTCATCGTCGATTCCCGCACCGTCAACACGACTCCGCCGCGCCCGGGCTATCATGAAAATCGGTCTCTCGGTTATCTCGAGCAGACCCTGCCGAGAGTGTGAGGGGTGGCATGACCGGGTACAGCTATGCGCCTGCGCAGACGCACGAGTGGCTGGCCGTCGCGACGGCCGGCCGTCTTCTTGTGGCGCGGGTCGACGACGGCTCCGACCGGGTCGGGTTGCTCGCGGCGACGGGCGATGCGGGAACGTCCGTCCAGCAGGTACTCGAAGTCCTCACGGCACAGGGGCTTCGCGCCACCGGTCCGTTCGCCCTGTTGTTCTGGGTCGACGGAGAGCTGACAGACAAAGGGCTCGGGGTGATCGTGCGCGGCGACGCCGTGGTGACCGTTGACACCGCAGACGGAACCGTCAGCGTCTCTTCGCGCGGAGTCACGACCTGGACGGAACAGGTGATCGAGTCGCCGACCGGGTTCACCGTCGAACTGAACCCATCGGCACCGTCATCAGTGCCCGTCCTCCCGCTGCAGAGCGGCGCAGCCTGGGTCAGCAGAGTGACCCTCGCCGGCGACCACGCGACGGCCTCGACACGACCGGAGTCGGCGCCGGCATCCGCCGCACCCGCACCGGTCGCGCCGCCTGAGGCCGCCGCCAGCGCGCCGAAGCCACCTGTCGATGCGCCTGACGAAGTGCCGGTCGAGGCGCCTGCCGCCTCCCTGCACGAAGAGACCCGGGTCTTCCACACCGCGACGCGGGGTGCGTCAGACGACGTCGCGGCCACCGAAGCGCCCGCAACGGAGGCGGATGCTGACGGCTACGACTACCTCTTCGGAGCGACGGTCTTCCGCCCGGTCGGCGCCGCCGCCGTCGAGCAGCCGTCGGAGGACGACGATGCCGTGTCGATGCCCGAGCCCGCGTTCCTCAGCACGCCCCGGACGACGTCGGCCGCTCCCGCGGCAGAGAAGACCTCTGCGCCAGGAGACCACGACGGTCGGACGATGCTCGCCTCAGACATCCTCGCCGCTCGACAGAAGACCGCTGCAGGCGCCGCACCCCGGGTGCCGGCCCCACAGCCGCCGGCCCAGCGGCCCGCAGGGCATCGCTACGTCCTCGAACTGCCTGGCGGCGAATCCCAGGCGCTCACCGCCCCGGTCATCCTGGGTCGCGCCCCCAGCGTCTCCAACGTCCCGGCATCCGTTCTTCCGCACCTCGTCACCCTCACGGGCGACGACATCTCACGCAGCCACGTCCGGGTGTCCGTCGAAGGCGACACCGTCGTCGTGACCGACCTGCACTCCAGCAACGGAACACACGTCATCGCACCTGGCAAGCTCCCGCAGCTGTTGCGCGCGGGCGAGCCGACGCCGGTGATCACGGGCACGGCCATCGACCTCGGCAGCGACATCGTCCTCCGGGTGAGCGAGGCATAGCGTGGCGGCACGCCAGGTCGCCACCCCGCCTGAGCTCCCCGGGTTGCGGTACAGCCGCCTGCTCGGCTCCGGCGGATTCAGCGACGTCTACCTCTACGAGCAGGAACTGCCCAAGCGGCTCGTGGCGGTGAAGGTCCTCGCGTCCGAAGACCTGAGCGACACCTCCCGGACGGCCTTCGTGGCCGAGGCGAACCTGATGGCGCAGCTGTCGGCGCACCCGTACATCGTCACCATCTACAACGCAGCCGTCGCCGCAGACGGACGCCCGTACTTCGTGATGGAGTACTGCTCGGGACCGAGCCTCGCCGAACAGTACAAGCGGTCCCGGTTCGCCGTGGCAGACGCCCTGCGCACCGGTGTCCGACTCTCCAGCGCCGTCGCGACCGCGCACGCCGCCGGCATCCTGCACCGCGACATCAAGCCCGCGAACGTCCTCACCAACAACTACGGCTGGCCGGCCCTTACCGATTTCGGCATCTCGAGCGCCGTCGACATCGAACTGCCCGTGAACACGACGACGCGGGATGCCATGAACGCGGCAGGCGCGGCCACGGCCACAGGCACCATCGGCATGTCCATTCCGTGGTCCCCGCCCGAGATGTTCGACGACCACCCCCAGCCAGACGTCCGCAGCGACGTGTTCTCGCTGGCGGCAACGCTCTACACCCTCCTCGTCGGCCACACCCCGTTCGAAGTCCCCGGCAAGCCGAACGGCACCGTCGACCTGATCGGCCGGATCGAACGCGGGAGCATCACCCCGATCACGCGTGACGACATCCCGAGGTCGCTCGTCTCCATCCTCACCAAGGGGATGTCGGTCTCCGCAGATAACAGGTTCGCCACAGCGGTGGACTTCGCCCGCGCCCTGCAGCGCGTCGAGATGGAACTCTCATACGCTCCGACCGCCATCGACGTGCCCAATCTGACCATCCTCGAACGTGTCCACGACGCGGACGCCGCAGACGCCGGGGATGCGACCAGGATCCGCGGGGTGGCCACCGTGCACGCCCAGCCGGCAGTACAGCCGCCGGTCGAGCCCGCAGCGCCCCGTTCCGCCGCCGACCCCACCGTGATCCGCCGGATGCCGTCTGTGCAGCCTCACGAGACCCCAGCGGTCGCCGACGCCCCCGAACACACCGTTATCCGTCAGCGGGGAGAGGCCGTCGTCGAGCCGCAGCCGGTGAGCGAACCGGTTCGTCGCCGGAAGCTCTGGCCGATCCTCGCAGGCGCCGCAGGCGTGCTGGTTCTCGGGGGCGGAATCGCTGCTGCGGTAATCTTCGCGCCCGCGCCTGAGGACCCCACGCCGAGCCCGACCGCGACGTCCGACATCGTGACGGTCGGTGTCCCGACCCCTGACGAGGTCAGCGTCGCCCCCAATGCCGCCGGCACGGCCTTCACCTTCACCTGGGCCAACCCTGACCCGCAGGACGGCGACAAGTACATCTGGCACCGCAGTGACGGTCCCAACGCGGGCGAACAGGTGCCGACGGCATCCGAGTCGGCGACAATCGACGGCGTCACGAACGGCAGCCAGGTCTGCATCGAGGTCGTTCTCCGCCGGAGCACAGGCAAGACGTCAACCGAGCCACTGGAGATGTGCAGCAAGTGAAAGCGCCACGCATCGAGTTCTGTGGGGAGTGGTACGACATCACCCCTGGCGAACCATTCTTCGTCGGGCGTGAGTCAGACCTGATTATCGACGAGAACCCGTTTCTTCACCGGCGCTTCCTCTCGATCAGCCACGAGAACGATCTCTGGTGGCTGACCAACGTCGGCAACCTCCTCGCTGCGACGGTCACGGACACCACTGGCCAGGTGCAGGCGTGGCTCGCGCCCGGTGCCCGACTGCCGGTCGTCTTCCCCGAGCTCCAGGTGATGTTCAGCGCCGGGTCGACGACGTACGAGTTCACGATCCACTCGGAGCCGGAGTACTTCGGCACGACCGCCATGACGACACTGCAGTCAGGAACGACGACCGTCGGGCCCGTGCATCTGACGAGCAGCCAGCGCCTGCTCATCGTGGCGCTCGCCGAGAACGTGCTCAGGCAGGATTCCCCCGGCAGGGGCGAGATTCCTGCGTCGTCGGATGCCGCCGCGAGGCTCGGCTGGACGCAGACCGCCTTCAACCGCAAACTCGACAACGTCTGCGACAAGCTCGATCGCATCGGGGTTCGCGGCTTGCGTGGCGGCCGGGGGAAACTCGCCACAGGACGCCGGGCGAGACTCGTGGAATACGCCGTGTCCTCGAGGCTCGTCGACACCGATGACCTGGTCCTCCTGGACCGGGAAAAACCGGCAGAAGCATCCGCGCTCACCGACTCCTGACCCTCGTCCGAGGGGCGTTTGGAAGCATTCAAATGACTGTAAATTGCGGCGTGATCGGCGTGTTAGCGTAGACCCGGTTCCTGTCCGAGTATTCCGGGAACCGACAACCGTATGGGCCGTGGGGGGACGACAACGTGTTGAAGTGGTTGAAGACGCGAAAGGTCACTGCCTCCGTCGTCGCGCTCTCCCTTCTCGTCGCTGTTCCTGTCACCGTCGCGGTGCTCCACGAGGGCTTCCCCGTCACCGACGTCGACCTCAGCGCGCGGGACGTCTGGGTCACGAACGGCACCGAGCTGCAAGCCGGCCGGCTGAACCGCCAGATCGAGGAGCTCAACGCGGCCGTCTCCACCGTCTCCAACGACATCGACGTGCTGCAGAACGGCGAGAACGTGCTCCTGCACGACCGGTCCGCTTCGAGTGTCGAACGCATCGACTCCGCCTTCACCACCCTCGTTCAGCGCGCAGAACTCCCGCCGAATGCCACGCTCTCTCTCGGAGACGCGATGCTGTCGATCCTCGAGCCTGACACGGGCGAACTGTGGGTGACGAGCACGGCAGGGGAACTGCGCTTCTCGACGATCGACACCGACCCGATCGCCAAGCTCGGCGCGAACGCCCAGAGCGTCGTCTCGAGCAAGGGAACGGTCTTCGCGGTGTCGCCGAAGAAGAAGAAGCTTTACGCCTACCCGCTCGCCGGTGGAGAACCCACCGTGACGGCTCTCCCTGCGCTCAAGGACTACCAGCTCACCGCCGCGGGGGAGCAGGCCGTCATCCTCGACCTCTCGAAAAACCGCATCGTGACGGATGCCTCGACATCCATCGATCTCCCCGGCAAGGCGCTCAAGCTCCAGCAAGTCAGTGCGACAGGGGGAGAGGTCGTCGTCGCCACAGGCTCGTCGCTCCTCCGCGTCAGGCTCAACGACAGCACCCCGCAGACGATCAAGGCGAACATCACGAACGCGATCACCAAGCCGGGCGAGGTGAGTTCGCCGGTGAACCTCAACGGCTGCGCCCACGGTGCGTGGTCAGGGGCGAGCGTCTACGTCGCCGCCTGTGGTGACGCCCCGGTGTCCCGACAGGCCATCGAACCACTCGCCGAGGGCGCGAAGCTCGAATTCCGGGTGAACCGCAACGTCATCGCGCTCAACAACCTGCAGACCGGAGATGTCTGGCTGGTCGACGCCAACATGCGCCTGGTCAAGAACTGGGAAGAAGTCACACCCCCGCAGGAGGATGACGGCGAAGAGGGCGACGAGAAGGCCTCCACCCAGTCGTTCGAGGACACCCTCGCCGACCGCACCGAACAGAACCGGCCGCCGATCGCCAGGGACGACGTCCTCGGTGCGCGGCCGGGGAAGAGCACCATTCTGCCCGTGCTCGACAACGACACGGACCCCGACGGCGACGTGCTCACCATCGGCAGGAACCTGCAGGGTCTCGTGCCCGAATCTGGCACCGTCGAGTTCATCGACGGTGGCCGGGCGCTCCAGTTCACGCCGAACGCGGATCAGGCAGCCGGGACGATCTCGTTCCGATATTCCGTCTCCGACGGGCGCACCGGTGGCGTCTCCGAGGCCAACGTCAGCGTGACGATCATGCCGACGGAGGCCAACTCGGCTCCCGTCGAGCAGCGCAAGGGCGCTGTCTCGGTCGAAGCAGGCCAGAGCATCACGTACAACCCGCTGATCGACTGGCGTGACCCTGACGGCGACGACGTGTTCCTCCAGTCGGCGGTGTCGGACAACGGTGACCTGGTGCGCTTCTCTCACGAGGGCTTCGTCACCGTCACGCACACCTCCGGCCAGATCGGGCCCCGTGACATCGTCTACGTCGTCTCCGACGGCAACGAGACGGCGTCAGGAACATTCACCGTCGACGTCAAGGCGACCGGCACTCTCAACCCGATCGGCACCCCCGACCACGTCGAGACCTTCGTCGGTGAGCCCGTCGAAGCCTTCCCGATCGCCAACGACCTTTCGACGAACGGTGGGCAGCTGGCGCTCCTCGGAGCCGAGGCCCTGCAGGGCGGGATGTCGATCACGCTCAAGCCCGACACCAACTCGATGCAGATCGTCTCCGGCAAGACCGGGGTCTACTACATCCAGTACACGGTCGGCGCAGGCGCCGCGACGAGCATCGGAATGATGCGTGTCGACGTCAAGGATGTCCCGGAGAAGGTCCAGCCGCCGATCGCCGTCCACGACACGGGCTACCTCCGCCCGAACGAGCCCACCGTGCTCAACGTGCTGACCAACGATGTTTCCCCGAGCGGCAAGGTCCTCGCCCTCCGGTCCCTCGACATCCCTGATGAGGCCCGCGTCCTGTCGATCGAGGTCCTCAACTCTTCCGTCGTGCGAGTGACGTCGAGCGCCGCAGTGACCGAGCAGCTGCAGTTCAGCTACACCGTCTCTGACGGCGTCAACGAGACCGTCAGCACCATCGCGATCGTCCCCGTGCCTCCGCTGACCAAGCACCAGGCTCCGATCGCGGCCAACGACGTCGTCACCGTCCGAGCCGGCGACATCGCGAGCGTGCCCGTTCTCGACAACGACATCCACCCGGACAACGCCGTCATGACGCTCGCTCCCGACCTCGCCGAGCCGGTGCAGGCCGGTCTCGCCTTCGTCGCGGGTGACAGGGTCAGGTACCAGGCCCCGCGCGAACCCGGTGTCTACACGGCCACATACGCGGTCACAGACGACTTCAAGCAGAAGGCCGTCGCGACGGTCACCTTCAACGTCGTCGCCGCCGACAAGAACGTCAATGAGGAACCGGCGCCGAAGACACTGACCGCCAGGGTCTTCGCCGACTCCTCGGTCACCGTGAACGTTCCCCTCGACGGCCTCGACCCGAACGGCGACTCCGTCGTCTTCGACGGGTTGGCGACAGCGCCGGCGTACGGAAGCGTCACCGACTCCACCAGCACGTCGTTCACCTACACCGCCGCGCCCGGCTCGGCAGGCACCGACGTGTTCAGTTACAAGGTCAAGGACGTCTACGGCGCGACGGCACTCGGAGTGGTGCGGATCGGTGTCATCGAACGGCCTGAGCAGGACTCACCGCCGATCGCCGTGGATGACACGATCGAGGTCCAACCGGGCCGCGTAGCCACCGTGCCAGTGCTCGGCAACGACTCCGACCCCAACGGCTACACGATCGAAGTGAGCAAGAAGCTCAAGGACGTGCCTGAGGGCATCACGGCGACCGTCAAGAACAAGCGTGCGGTAGAGATCGAAGCGCCGGATGAGGAGACGAGCTTCGTCGTCCGCTACGAGATCACGAACGGGCAGGGCGGCTTCGACACCGCGTTCGTCCAGGTGCGGGTGACCAAGGATGCGACGATCGCGCCGCCGACCCTGATCGACCACATCGTCGAGCCCGAAGACGTGCTCGCGAAGAAGACCGTCGACATCGATGTGACCAAGGGCGCGAACAACTCAGGCGGACGGGTCGAGGACCTGGAGATCTCGATCGAGGGCCCCAACAAGGACAGCGCGGAGCTGCTCGCCGATGGCAAGGTCCGTGTCACCCTTGGGGACGCCAGGACGGCAGTGGCCTATCGACTGACGAACACCACGGACGATCTCAGCGCTGCCGCCTTCATCGTCGTGCCGCCGTATTCTGACGGCCTCCCGCCGCGGATCAAGCTCAACCTGCCGACCCAGTACGTCGACATGAACGAGACGAAGTCGTGGAAGCTGTCCGACATCGCCGAGTCGCCCACCGGCAAGGACATCCGCATCACCGGCGAAAAAACTGTCAGCGCCATCAAGAGTGACGGCACCCCGAACTACGTCGACGACGACACGCTCACCTTCACGCCCGCTCTCGACTACCGCGGCCCGGCGAGCATCACCTTCGAGGCGACGGACGGGTCGAGCACAGGAGTGGCCGTCCTCGTGCTGCCGATCACCGTCGGCGATCCCGAGATGAAGGACGTCCCTCCGACGTTCACGCCGCCCGAGCTCACCATCGAGGCCGGAGAGCCCGCGCAGACGCTCGACCTTCGGATGGCAAGCGACCACCCGAACCCCGAGGTCCTGGCCGCCCTCAGCTACAGCGGACTCTCGCCGGCGACCGGCGGAATCGTGGCAGGGCTGTCTGGCTCGACCCTCACGGTCTCTGCCCCGTTCGGTGTCCAGCCGGGTACGGCGACGACTCTGAGCTTCACCATCACCTACAAGAAGTTCACCATCCCGGGCACCGTGCACGTGCGCGTCGTATCGTCATCGCAGCCGCTCCCATCGACCGTCGACGACGTCGAGCCGAACGGACGATCAAGCAAGTCCGTCACGATGAACGTGCTCGCCAACGATTTCAACCCGTTCCCCGACAAGCCGCTGAAGATCATCGACGCGACGGTGAACTCGGGCAACGCGACCGTGTCGATCAGCGGGCCGAACCTCATCATCACCCCTGGGCCGGACAAGAGCCAGCAGGTCAGCGTCATCTACAAGGTCCAGGATGCCACCGAGGATCCCAGCAGACATGCGCAGGGCAGGGCTGACGTCATCGTCACCAGTGCCCCTGACCAGCCGCAGGCTCCGACGCTCACAGCAAGCCCGAAGAACATCGCCGTCTACATCAACCCGTCGCCGTCGAACAACGGAGCCGAGATCACCAGCTACACGGTCATCCGCAACGACGGCGTCAGGCAGACCGGCCAGGCAGGCAACACACTGAACTTCGCCGGCGAGAACGGCACAACCTACACGTTCAACGTCTTCGCCACGAACAACGTCGGGGACAGCGAGAGGTCACCGTCGGCATCGGCGACGTCGTACGGGCAGCCGAGCGCTCCCACCGGAGTGAAACTGACCAGGGACCAGCGCTGGGCGAACTCCACGATGACGATCGACTGGAACAGGCCGAGCGACACCGGTGGCAGCATCACGAGCTACAACTGGGAAGTCAACGGAGCAGGCAACGGGAACGTGACCGGTACCTCCGCGCGAACCAACAGTGTCGGCGCAGG
The DNA here is from genome assembly GCF_056713205.1 of Mycetocola sp. Y719. NCBI lineage: Bacteria > Bacillati > Actinomycetota > Actinomycetes > Micrococcales > Microbacteriaceae > Mycetocola > Mycetocola sp. Y719. The sequence continues at coordinate 69,897 of NZ_JBWYGY010000005.1, forward strand.
AACCTACAACCAGGGCCGCGTCCAGGCCTGTGGTGCAGGTGGCTGTGGCCCCTGGGGCCAGGTGTCCAACAGTGTCGTGGTCGAGAACGAACCGCCGCCCGAGAAGAAGGTCACGCACGTCGGCGGTTACGACGGCGGAACCAACTGCGACCCCAACGGCTGCGTGAGCAACTCGTACAAGATCGAGTACACGGTCGAGAACTGGCCGTCTCGCACCGAGCAGGTCACCCCGCAGTACTGCCGCGGTGGCACCTGGTCGAACATCTCTCGGACCTACAGCGTGGCCATGGGCGGCAACAACACCCACCGCCTGACCGCATACGTCCAGGCCGGCACGATGTCCGACTGCGGTGTCCGCGTGATCATCGGCGACTACACCAGCCAGGGCTACGCCCTGCCGTGACGAATCCAGACAGAAACCAGGGAGAACAGTGTCAGTAACATCAGAGCAGTCGGCGTGGTTCGCCGGGGCGTTCGAGTCCCTCGTGGCCAACGTGAGCCTGGCGATCCTCGGCAAGGAAGAGACGATCAAGCTCGTGCTCGCCTCCATGCTGTCCGAGGGGCACGTGCTCCTGGAGGACTTCCCCGGCACCGGCAAGACAGTGCTCGCCAAGGCGCTGGCGAACACTCTCGAGGGCACGAACTCGCGGATCCAGTTCACCCCTGACCTGCTGCCGTCCGACGTCACCGGTGTCACCATCTACAACCAGTCGACGAACAAGTTCGAGTTCCACAAGGGCCCGATCTTCGCCTCCGTCGTCCTGGCCGATGAGATCAACCGGGCGTCCCCGAAGACGCAGTCAGCGCTCCTCGAGGTGATGGAAGAAGGTGTCGTCACCGTCGATGGCGAGAGCTACCCGGTCGGCAAGCCGTTCATGGTGATCGCGACTCAGAACCCGGTCGAACAGGCTGGGACGTACAAGCTCCCGGAAGCCCAGCTCGACCGCTTCCTGATCAAGACGTCGCTCGGCTACCCCGACCGCGCGACCGCCGTCGACCTCCTGCTCGACTCCGCGAACCGTTCCCGGGCGTCACAGATCAGCCCCATCATCGGCGGCCCATCGCTCATCGCCATGTCGCAGCTGGCATCCGCCGTTCACGTCGACCGTTCGGTGATGGAGTACATCACCGACATCGTGCACGCGACCAGGTCGCACAAGGACGTTGCTCTCGGCGTGAGCATGCGCGGTGGCCTCGCCCTCGCTCGCATGATCAAGACCTGGGCACTCGCCCACGGCCGCGCCTACGCGACGCCTGACGACGTCAACCGGCTCGCCGTCCCCGTGCTGGCCCACCGTCTCATCGTCGACGCCGAGAGCGAGTTCGCCGGCGTCAAAGCCGAGGACGTCATCGCCGGCATCCTCGTGGAGCTTCCCGTTCCCGCGTACCGCGCCGCCTGAATCCCCGGAAACCACCCATGACGACAAGCCTTGAAGCGCCCGTGCTCCCTGAGCCGGTCGTCGACGAGCCACGCCAGGAGCCCGGCACAGCCGTGCCACCGGCCGCGAAGCCGGCACGGCGCCTGAGGCTCGACCTGGGGCCGCTGCGGCGGGCCGGTCGGGCGATCGCCACGCCGGCCTCGGCCGTCTGGCGCATCGTCTCGTCATGGGTCGGATGGGCCTGGGCCGGGGCGCGTCCGTACCTCAGCATCATCAGCGGGCTCGGCGCACTTGTCCTCGGCAGTGCCGTCGTTGCGCTGGTCGTCGGAGTGATCCTCGGCTGGGCCGAACTGACCGTCGTCGCCCTGACCCTGTTCGCTGCCCTGGCCGTCGCCGCCCTGTTCCTCATCGGGCGCGCGAGCTACGCCGTGGACATCGCCCTCAACCCGCGTCGTGTGACCGTGGGGGAGCGCGCCATCGGCCGCGTCCTCGTCACCAACACGGGCAAGAAGACCGCGGCGGCGACAACGCTCGAGGTGCCGGTCGGCGAAGGCCTGGCCGAGTTCGCCATCGGCTCGCTCCAGCCTGGAGCCGACACCGAGGAACTCTTCGCCGTGCCCACCAACCGGCGTGCCGTCATCCTCGCAGGGCCTGCCGTCTCGGTCCGGGGTGACCAGCTCGGACTGTTCCGGCGTGCCGTGCGCTGGACAGACACCATCGAACTGTTCGTCCACCCGGTGACCACACGGCTGCACCCCACCGCTGCGGGACTCGTGCGCGACCTCGAGGGTCAGATCACGAAGAAGATCACCAACAACGACATCTCGTTCCATGCGCTCCGTGCCTATGTGACCGGCGACGACGTCCGCTACGTCCACTGGAGGACCTCCGCCCGCACCGGTCAACTGATGATCCGCCAGTTCGAGGAGTCCAGGCGCAGTCAGCTGACCATCATCCACACGAGCGACGAGCGCTATTACGCCAGCGATGACGAGTTCGAGCTCGCGGTGTCGGTGTCGGCATCCATCGGCGCCCAGGTGATCCGCGACGGGACCCAGATCAGCGTCGTGACCGAGGGACGGATCCTCAAGACCCACTCGGTGACCTCACTGCTCGACGACAGCTGCCGGATCGAGAAGATCACCGATTCGACCGCATCGGCCCGCGACTTCGCCAGGGAGGCCACCAAGCGGCTTCCGCCGCCCAGTGTCGTCGTCATCGTCGCGGGCTCAGGCATGGATGCACAGGATTACCGGGCTATTCAACGGCTCTTCGGCGGCGAGACGAATGTGATCGCCCTGAAGATCGCTCACGGGTCGAGGCCGCGTGTCCAGGAGATGGCCGGGCTGTCCATCGTGACCATCGGCGCCATCGGCGACCTGCCCCGAGTGATGGCGAGGGCCGTATGACCGACCCGACAGCAGCGGACAACGCAGCACAGGCGCCGAAGACTTCCCGGCTTCGGAAGAACCCGAAAGCACCGAAGGCCCCAAAGGCACCGAAAGCACCGAAACCGCCCAGGGCGGAGCGAGCCGAGATCCCACCAACGCCCAAGCTGCCCCGCGGAACCGTCTCACCGGCGGCCTGGCGCGACCTCGCCGTCGTCTCGACGTTGTCCGCGCTCGGTATCTGGGGATTCTCGCCGGCGTTCGGCGGAAGCGGATACCTGCTCGCAGGCCTGGGCGGACTCGCCGTCGGCACCGCAGCAGGGTACCTCTCGCACCTGTTCCGGCTGAACGCGTTCTTCACAGGTCTCGGCGCCATCGCCCTCTACTTCGTGTTCGGCAGCGGATTCGCGATGCCGGCGGATGCGCTGTTCGCGGTCGTTCCGAGCCTCACCACCCTGCGCGGTCTGGCGCTCGGCTCGGTGTTCGGCTGGACCGACATCGTCACCCTCGGCGCGCCCGCAGGAGCACCTGACTACATCACCGTGCTGCCGTACGTCGCCGCCTGGCTGGTCGGACTGGTCAGCGCAGTGCTCGCCCTCCGCTGGCTCCAGCGTCACGACCGCTCGGCGGCTCGGCTCTCCACACTGCTCATCGGACCGGTAGCCCTGTACGCCTTCGGCGTCCTCATCGGTACCTCCACACCGTTCCTCGCCAGCCTCCGCGGAATCGCCTTCGCTGTTCTCGCCCTCCTCTGGCTCGGCTGGCGGCGAGGGTCCGCGCAGAACGCGAGTCTCCAGGAACGTCGCGGGCTGAACCGCACCAAGCTTCTCGGCAGCGCGATCGTCGCCGTGTCCGCCATCCTCGTGGCCGCACTCGCAGGCTCGATCCTCATCCCCGCACCCGAGTCCCGCTTTGTCCTGCGCGAAGAGGTCGTGCCGCCGTTCGACCCGCAGGACTACCCGAGTCCGCTCAGCGGGTTCCGCAAGTACACGAAGGACCTCGGCGAGACCGAACTGTTCACCGCCACGGGACTGACAGCGTCCGACCGGATCCGGCTCGCCGTGATGGACAGCTACGACGGACGCCTGTGGGATGTCTCCGGTCCCGAAGACCAGACCGACGGTTCGGGCTCGTTCCGTCTCGTCGGCTCCGAACTTCCGGCGCCTCCACTGATCGAGTCCTCGGCGGGGCGCACCGTGAGCATCACCGTGGGCGGCTATTCAGGCGTCTGGCTTCCCGTCGTCGGCTACCCGGAGACGCTCTCCCTCCCTACGGCACCTGTCGACAAGACTCAGGACCTCCGCTACAACGCCGCAACGGCGACGACAGTGCTCACCTCAGGCGTCGAAGACGGATACAGCTACAGCTTCACCGCAGACGTGCAGGACGAGTTCAGTGAGGAAGCACTCAAGAACGTCCCGATCGCCGCTGTGGAACTGCCTATCGTCGAGCGCGTGCCGGATGTCGTCGCCGCGAAGGCCGCCGAGTACGTCGGCACCGCAACGACCCCGATCGAGAAGCTGCGTGCGATGGAACAGGCCGTGAAGTTCAACGGCTTCCTCAGTCACGGCCTCGCATCCGACAGCGTCCCGTCCCGGGCAGGGCATGGCGCTGACCGGATCGAGGAACTCTTCACCAGGAACCAGATGATCGGCGACGAGGAACAGTTCGCTGCGGCGTTCGCCCTCATGGCGAGGTCTCTCGGTTACCCGGCCCGCGTGGTCATGGGGTTCGCGCCGAAGGACATCAAGGACGGTGAGACCATCACCGTGACCGGTGACGACGTCACCGCCTGGGTCGAGGTACCGTTCCAGGGAGTCGGCTGGGTCAGCTTCTCGCCGACGCCCGACGAGAAGGAGATCCCGCAGGACCAGAACCCGAAGCCGAAGACCGAACCGCAGCCCCAGGTCCGGCAGCCTCCGCGCGCGGAGAAGCAGGACGACGACCTGCTCACCGAGGTCGACATCAACGACAGCGAAGACGACGACAAGGACGACGGAGCATTCGTCCTTCCGATGTGGGCCTGGATCCTCGCTGCGATCGTCGGCATCCCGCTTCTGCTGTACTTCGTACCCCTTCTCATCGTGGCCGCCATCAAGCGCAGGCGGATGCGACGCCGGCTCGAGGCGGAGACCTCGGACGCGCGCGCGGCCGGCGCATGGGACGAACTTCTCGACCGGTACGCGGAGTTCGGGTTCGTCGTTCCCGACGTCGGCACGAGGCGGATGTTCGCCGAAGACCTCGGAGGTCAGCTCGACGCCACCGCACCGGCAACTCCGTCAGGCGATGCGGATGCCGCGGGCGAACGGGCAGGGGGCGTCGCCACCCTGACCCTGCTCGCGCGCGACACGGACGAGGCGGTGTTCGCCGGACGGGACGTGCCTGACGACCGGATCGAGGACCTCTGGCGCACGACGGCCGAATCGAGTGAGAGCGCCGGCGCGGCGGTAGGCTGGTGGCGTCGACAGGTCAGCCGATTCCGCGTCAATTCAGGACGCTCGGTGATGGAACGCCTCACAGCGCCGAGGCGCGGACCCGGTCGACGACCCGGCGGAGGGACGAAATGAGCGACACCGAATGGAACGGCCACCCGATCCCGCCGCGTCCGCCGCTCCCTGTTCCTGCCCCGCAGGCCCCACCTGAGCTGCCGCCTGCCCCGCCTGCCCCACCTGTCCCAGCTGCGGAGACGGCATCCGCTCCTGCCGTCGGCGAGGCAGCATCGACCGCCGTGCGCCGGATCGGCATGCCCCCTGGCATGGAACCGTCTCTCGACACGGTCCCGTCGTCCGACCACGCCGCCCCCGTCCCGGTTGCCCGGCCGGAGTTCGGTGTTGCGCCGACGCCGTTCGCGCCCGCTGCAGCAGCCGCGACCGGGGCGCCGGTGACAGCGCCGGCGCCTGTCGCTCCTCTCAACAATCCCCGACTCGTCCTCCCCGACGGCACCGTCCTTCCCCTGGCCGGGGGGCTCATTGTCGGGCGGGATCCCCAGGAGCAGGAAGGTTACGGCGTCCGGAAGCGTGCCACGCTTCACGACGTCGAACGCAGCGTGTCCAAGACCCACGCGATCCTCGGCATCTCGGACGGGCGCGTCTGGGTCATCGACCTCAACTCGACGAACGGTACCGTGCTCATCGCCGCAGACGGCACAGAAACCCTGTGCACTCCCGAGGTCGCTACACCGCTTCCAGCGAAGACCGACGTGCGTTTCGGCGAATACCGGGTGCGCGTCGCCTTCGATTGATCTCGTGTCCAGAGACAACGGGGAGCTGCCTCCGCCGATCCGGCCGGCATCCTTTCCGTACACGCTCGTGGTCTTCGCGGTCGTCGCGTACTTCGCCCTCGTGGTCTGCGCCTTCGGATTCGTCAGCCTGCTCACCGACACCGACGTCGTGAGCCAGTCGGATGCCGGTCCGCTCGTCGGACCTGCGGCAACCGGCGCCGCCGTGCTCACCGTCCTGCTGTTCCTCCTCGGCGTGGCCAGGCGCTACGAACTCGACCTTCGCGCCGCCATCGCAGCCTTCTCCGGGGATCCGGTGAGGATCCCTCTCGGCCGCTCGATCCTGATCGGCTTCGTCGCCTATGCGGTCTATGTTCTCGTCGGCGCAGCGCTCTACGCGATCACGACAGGAGAGCCGTTCAGTTTCGTCCTCTTCGCCGCCGACTCGGCTCTTCGCGGTTACGCCGTGTCCGTCGGGGTTCTCGCTTCGGTGGTGTCCGCGGTCTACATGCTCGTCCTCGCGACAGGTGGCGAACATCCGGCGCGTCCGTTATGGCCGTGGGAGCGCTAGGGCGAGTACCCTCGGAGTCATGGACCGGTCGCTCGACACGCGAGTGAGTCAGGCAGTCGATGCGTGGCTGCGCTGGCTGCCGCGCTGGCAACCGTCCACGCACCGCGGAAGGACCCGCCTGTGCCGCCGTTGCTTCGGGTCGCCGATCATGGCGGCAGTCGGCCTCGACCACGACGTGCCCCACGCCGTGCAGCATGGTCTCTCCACCAGGGTGAAGGCCATCGTCGACGACATCGTCGACGACTACACGCAGCGCAATCTTCCCCTGCTGCAGAGGGAACTCCGCGAGGCGGAGCTCCGGCGGTCGAGCAAGTACCGGCCCGACAGGGGGCTCGACCCGGAGTACGACGGACTTCCCGTCGACCCCGAGCCAGTGCCGGGGGAGCCGTACCTGTTCACCCTTGCGGGCCTCGCCGGTGATGAACCATGGGAAGAAGACACGCCTGACCCTCTCAGCGATGAGGAGAAGGCCGCGCTCCGTACCGAGATCCGCCTCGCGGACGAGTGCGCCATCCATGCAGGCAAGCTCGTCTGCATCTCCATCGAGGCGCACCGCGAACGCATTCAGGCTGCCGTCGCCCTGTACGTCGAACCGCAGGTCGAGGCGCTTCTCGCCGACCTCACCCTCGAGCTGGACTCACCACCGTCCTGGTGACGACCCGGCCGATCGGTCGTGAGATTTCCTTTGTGGCGGTGTACGGCGTCTCGCTATGCTGGCGCTGAGGGTGGACAAGACCCGACGGGGGAGACGATGACCAACGACAACCAGGGCACCCAGCCGCCCCGTGAACAGGGTCTCCCCGGTGACCCGGCGCCAGGGCAGGACACGCAGCCGCCCGCCGTCCCGTATGGGCAGCTCCCGCCCAACCCGTACGGTCAGACCCCGCCCGAGCCCAACCCGTACGGCCAGACCGCGCCCGAGCCCAACCCATACGGGCAGACGCCCCCGGAGCAGAACCCGTACGGTCAGCCGCCGGCGGATCCGTACTCTCAGGCACAGTCGACGAGTGCTTACCCGCAGACGGCCGAGATGACCGAAACGACTGAGGTCCACGAAGATTGGGGCCCGCCGCCTGCGCCACCAAAGAGGAGGCGCAGGGTGTGGCCATGGATCGTGGCCGCCGTCATTCTCGTTCTGCTCATCGTCGGGGGCATCGTCGCGATCAGCGTCGGTCGCGCGGCCCACGCCCCCGAGCTTCAGGTGGAGGCTTACCTCGACGCTCTCGCCTCCGGTGACGCTGAAGCGGCACTGGCCCTCACCGGCACTGACGTCGGGGAAGCAGATCTTCTGCTCTCAGACGAGGCATATGAAAACGCCGAGGACAGGATCACCCAGTATACGATCGACGACTCCACCGTCGAAGGCGATTCGGCGACCGTCACGGCAACACTCACCCAGGGTGGCGAAACGTACGGCCAGGAGTTCTCCCTGAACAAGGTGGGCTCAGATGCACTGATCTTCGACGACTGGGCGTTGGAGGAACCGGCCATCGGTACGATGTCCGTCGAGATCGTCGCTCCTGAGGATGCCGTCATCGAGGTCGGCGGTATCGACGCGACAGCCGCCCGTAGTGAGAACACCATCGCTTTGCGCGCGCTTCCCGGCACCTACACGGTCGCGCTCGGCGGCGATTCCCCCTACTACGACGCCGAGCCCACCTCGGCATCCGTCGTCGGATTCGGCGGGGAAGCCGAGGCCGAGCCGCTGGTCGTCGCCCTCACCGAGGAAGGCACCCAGGCGGCGACGGATGCCGTAAATGTGTGGCTCGACGACTGCATCGCCTCGACCGAGCTCGACCCGCCCGGATGCCCGTTCTCTGCGACGAACTCCCAGAACTATGAGATCTCCAATCTCGTCTGGACCGTCACCAAGCCTACGTTCACCATCGGGGAGTTCTCGGACGGCACCTGGGCCATCGTCACCGAGACCCCTGGATCGGCCAAGGCGACAGCAGACGCCAGGGACCCCTCCACTGGCGGGACCGGCCAGATCTTCACGGATCCGTTCTCGTTCGACATCGGAGGCGTCATCGAAGGATTCACGGATGACGGTGCAACGTACGTTCCCGCCGAGTGAACCGGCGGTCATTTGACCGCCATACCGCGACAGGCTATTATTCTTGAGGTGTGTGCTTTGTCGCGCTAGCTGATCGTGCCCGAAACGGTGCGACGCGAAGCTGGACGAATGACACACCACAGGGGCGGATTGCACATGCGCCACCCCCCACGGCATACCCACCACCTCAAAGCAAAGCTCTTCTGCGATGCCGGTGGGTCCAAATGAACTCGCCTCGCGCGAATGCTAGCAAACACATTGCAGCTGTCACCGTGCAGCAAAAACAAGGAGAAGTAGTGCCAACTATTCAGCAGTTGGTCCGCAAGGGTCGCACGCCGAAGGTCACAAAGACCAAGGCCCCCGCCCTGAAGGCCAACCCACAGCAGCGTGGCGTATGCACCCGTGTGTACACCACCACCCCGAAGAAGCCGAACTCGGCGATGCGCAAGGTCGCTCGTGTGAAGCTCTCCAACGGCACCGAGGTCACCGCCTACATCCCCGGTGAAGGCCACAACCTTCAGGAGCACTCGATGGTCCTCGTCCGTGGTGGACGTGTGAAGGACCTCCCCGGTGTTCGCTACAAGATCATCCGCGGCGCGCTCGACACGCAGGCCGTCAAGAACCGCAAGCAGGCTCGCAGCCGCTACGGCGCAAAGATGGAGAAGAAGTAATGCCTCGTAAGGGACCAGCACCAAAGCGCCCCGTCGTCGCAGACCCCGTCTACGGCGCACCGATCGTCAGCCAGCTCGTCAACAAGATCCTCGTTGACGGCAAGAAGGGGCTCGCCGAGCGCATCGTCTACAACGCACTTGAAGGCGTGTCCTCCAAGAACGGCCAGGACGCCGTCGTCACCCTCAAGAAGGCGCTCGACAACGTGCGCCCCACCCTTGAGGTCCGGTCACGCCGCGTCGGTGGCTCGACCTACCAGGTGCCCGTCGAGGTCAAGCCTCACCGTGCGAACACCCTCGCGCTTCGCTGGCTCACCAGCTACGCCAAGGGCCGCAGGGAGAAGACCATGACCGAGCGTCTCACCAACGAGATCCTCGACGCATCGAACGGCCTCGGCGCCGCGGTCAAGCGCCGCGAAGACACGCACAAGATGGCCGAGTCGAACAAGGCCTTCGCTCACTACCGCTGGTAGTCGCGCGCGGATGCCTCGGCGATTCCGATCGCTGAGGCATCCGTTCCGCCTGTTCGACCTATCCACATTCAACTTCCTGGAGGAACCCAGTGGCACTTGACGTGCTCACCGACCTGAACAAGGTCCGCAACATTGGCATCATGGCCCACATCGATGCCGGTAAGACAACCACCACCGAGCGCATCCTGTTCTACACCGGTGTCAACCACAAGATCGGTGAGACCCACGACGGTGCCTCCACGATGGACTGGATGGAGCAGGAGCAGGAACGCGGCATCACGATCACGTCTGCCGCCACCACCTGTTTCTGGGGCGACAACCAGATCAACATCATCGACACCCCCGGTCACGTCGACTTCACCGTCGAGGTGGAGCGTTCGCTCCGCGTCCTCGACGGCGCAGTCGCAGTGTTCGACGGCAAGGAGGGCGTTGAGCCCCAGTCCGAGACCGTCTGGCGCCAGGCCGACAAGTACGACGTGCCGCGCATCTGCTTCGTCAACAAGATGGACAAGCTCGGCGCCGACTTCTACTTCACCGTCGACACGATCATCAAGCGCCTCGGCGCCAAGCCCCTCGTCATCCAGCTGCCCATCGGCGCTGAGAGCGAGTTCGAGGGCGTCGTCGACCTCGTCGAGATGCGTGCGCTGACCTGGCGCGGCGACTCGAAGGGTGACGTCGAGATGGGCGCCAAGTACGCCATCGAAGAGATCCCCGCCGACCTCGTCGAGAAGGCTGCCGAGTACCGCAAGCTTCTCCTCGAGACCGTCGCCGAGACCGACGACGCGCTGCTCGAGAAGTACTTCGGTGGCGAAGAGCTGACCGTCGCCGAGATCAAGGCTGCGATCCGCAAGCTCACCGTCAACAGCGAGATCTACCCGGTCCTCTGTGGCTCTGCGTTCAAGAACCGCGGCGTTCAGCCGATGCTCGATGCAGTCATCGACTACCTGCCGAACCCGCTCGACGTGCCGGCCACCGAGGCTCGCGACCCCCGCGACGAAGAGAAGATCATCCTGCGTCACCCTGACGCGTCCGAGCCGTTCGCTGCTCTGGCGTTCAAGGTCGCCGTCCACCCGTTCTTCGGCCGCCTGACCTACATTCGCGTGTACTCGGGTCGTCTGGACTCCGGCGCCCAGGTCATCAACTCGACCAAGGGCAAGAAGGAGCGCATCGGGAAGATCTTCCAGATGCACGCCAACAAGGAGAACCCGGTCGATTTCGTGACCGCAGGTCACATCTACGCCGTCATCGGCCTCAAGGACACCACCACCGGTGACACCCTGAGCGACCCGAGCGACCAGGTCGTCCTCGAGTCGATGACCTTCCCTGAGCCCGTCATCTCGGTCGCTATCGAGCCGAAGACGAAGCAGGACCAGGAGAAGCTCGGAACAGCGATCCAGAAGCTGGCCGAAGAGGACCCGACGTTCCGCGTCGAGCAGAACCAGGAGACCGGCCAGACCGTCATCCACGGTATGGGCGAGCTCCACCTCGACATCCTCGTCGACCGCATGAAGCGTGAGTTCAAGGTTGAGGCGAACGTGGGCAAGCCCCAGGTCGCCTACCGCGAGACGATTCGCCGGGCCGTCCCGAAGCACGACTACACCCACAAGAAGCAGACGGGTGGATCGGGACAGTTCGCGAAGATCCAGTTCGGCCTCGAGCCGCTGGAGATCACTGCCGACAAGACCTACGAGTTCGACAACAAGGTCACCGGTGGGCGTATCCCTCGTGAATACATTCCCTCCATCGATGCCGGATTCCAGGACGCACTGCAGGTCGGAATCCTCGCCGGATACCCGCTCGTCGGTGTGAAGGCGATCCTGCTCGACGGAGCCGCCCACGATGTTGACTCGTCTGAAATGGCGTTCAAGATCGCCGGATCGATGGGCTTCAAAGAGGCCGCGCGCAAGGCTGACCCGGTTCTTCTTGAGCCGCTCATGGCCGTCGAAGTGCGTACCCCTGAGGAGTACATGGGCGACGTCATCGGTGACATCAACTCCCGCCGCGGCCAGATCCAGTCAATGGAGGACGCGTCCGGTGTCAAGGTGATTGCCGCGAAGGTCCCGCTGTCGGAGATGTTCGGTTACATCGGCGACCTGAGGTCGAAGACCTCTGGCCGCGCCGTGTACTCGATGACATTCGAGAGCTACGCGGAGGTTCCGAAGGCTGTCGCCGAGGAAATCATCCAGAAGAGCAAGGGCGAGTAATCGCCCTGCGTCTGGGGAGTGCGCGAGAGAGCTCTTGTGCATTCCCCAGCCGCAACCTAGTAACATAAATACACAAATCCCCGTAGCAAACCGGTTGCAAACCAGTGCCCGGCTTCGCTACATCAGTCCTGAGGAGGACCATAGTGGCTAAGGCCAAGTTCGAGCGGACCAAGCCGCACGTAAACATCGGTACGATCGGTCACGTCGACCACGGCAAGACCACCCTTACCGCCGCCATCTCCAAGGTGCTTGCTGACAAGTACCCTTCGGCAACGAACGTTCAGCGCGACTTCGCGTCGATCGACTCGGCTCCCGAAGAGCGCCAGCGCGGTATCACGATCAACATCTCGCACGTCGAGTACGAGACGCCTGCGCGTCACTACGCTCACGTCGATGCACCCGGCCACGCCGACTACATCAAGAACATGATCACCGGTGCTGCTCAGATGGACGGCGCGATCCTCGTGGTTGCCGCTACCGACGGTCCGATGGCCCAGACCCGTGAGCACGTTCTGCTCGCAAAGCAGGTCGGCGTTCCCTACCTGCTCGTCGCACTGAACAAGTCCGACATGGTCGATGACGAAGAGATCCTTGAGCTCGTCGAGCTCGAGGTTCGCGAGCTCCTCTCGAGCCAGGGCTTCCCCGGCGACGACGCTCCTGTCGTCCGCGTCTCGGGCCTCAAGGCTCTTGAAGGCGACGAGAAGTGGGTCGCTTCGATCCTCGAGCTCATGGAAGCTGTCGACAACAGCGTTCCTGACCCGATCCGCGACAAGGACAAGCCGTTCCTCATGCCGATCGAGGACGTCTTCACGATCACCGGTCGTGGAACCGTCGTCACCGGCCGTGCAGAGCGCGGAACCCTCGCCCTGAACTCCGAGGTCGAAATCGTCGGCATCCGCCCGACGCAGAAGACCATCGTCACGGGTATCGAGATGTTCCACAAGCAGCTCGACGAGGCATGGGCCGGCGAGAACTGTGGTCTCCTGCTCCGCGGCACCAAGCGTGAAGACGTCGAGCGCGGCCAGGTCGTCGTCAAGCCGGGTTCTGTCACCCCTCACACCAACTTCGAGGGCACGGCATACATCCTGTCCAAGGACGAGGGTGGGCGTCACAACCCGTTCTACGCGAACTACCGCCCGCAGTTCTACTTCCGCACCACGGACGTCACCGGCGTCATCACGCTGCCTGAGGGCACCGAGATGGTCATGCCTGGCGACACCACCGAAATGACCGTTGAGCTGATCCAGCCCATCGCCATGGAAGAGGGCCTCGGCTACGCGATCCGTGAGGGTGGCCGCACCGTCGGTGCCGGTACCGTCACCAAGGTTCTCAAGTAGTCTGAACCGATAGATCGAGAAAAGGGTCCGGCCGAAAGGCCGGGCCCTTTTTCGTGTCATCGGACGGCACCCGAACTGGGGGACAGGGAGTCCGCCAAAACAGATGTGATAAATCCTCAGGTCTGGCAGTCTGGTTGTCAGCCGTGAAAATACCTCATCGGTCACGACCACCGGCGGCCCCACCCCCTCAGGGGCCGCCGGCTGGCCGTTCTCCCGCCGGAGAAACGGGCCATCGGGGCTGTCGGGGCGACGACGCGCCGAGCGCGACACGCCCGGGTTGCACAATGCCGCTCCATCTGTCAGACTCATCTAGTTCAACATTTCTTGTGCGTGCCTCCGTGCCGCGCTGGGATCACTGCCAGGCAGTGCATAGGTCACGTTCGAAACCGAGCAAGCAAACCTAGGCCGCGGGCAGCAGAACATCGACTTGGTCGACAATCCCCAACAACTGGCGTGAGCCGCAAACGCAGGGTATCTCTGCGCGTGCTGCAGGGCCGGCGGGGGATGGAAGACAAAGACTTGACAGTAAAACAGTGGTGCGACAGCAAGTAGTGCCCAGCGTTGTCCTCAACGCTAAGAAGCGCGTCCAATGCGAAGAGATTCGTAAGACGCAAGACAGAGAGTGAGTCAAACATGGCGGGACAGAAGATCCGCATTCGACTTAAGTCATATGACCACGAGGTCATTGACACCTCGGCGCGCAAGATCGTCGATACGGTAACCCGCGCGGGTGCCACGGTTGTCGGCCCGGTGCCGCTTCCGACGGAGAAGAACGTGGTGTGTGTCATCCGTTCTCCCCACAAGTACAAGGACAGCCGGGAGCACTTCGAGATGCGCACCCACAAGCGTCTGATCGACATCATTGACCCGACGCCCAAGGCCGTCGACTCGCTCATGCGACTCGACCTGCCGGCGGACGTCAACATCGAGATCAAGCTCTAAGGGAACGCATGTCTACGCAGAACAAGACCAGCAAAGGTCTGCTCGGCACGAAGCTGGGCATGACCCAGGTCTGGGACGAGAACAACAAGCTCGTACCCGTGACCGTCATCGAAATCACCCCGAACGTCGTGACGCAGATTCGCACGCCCGAGGTCGACGGCTACAACGCGGTTCAGATCGCTTACGGCCAGATCGACCCGCGCAAGGTGAACAAGCCGGACGCAGGACACTTCGACAAGGCAGGCGTCACGCCTCGCCGTCACGTCACCGAGGTCCGCACCGCTGACGCCGGCGAATACACCCCGGGCCAGGAGCTCACCGTTGATGGCACGTTCGAGGCCGGCCAGAAGGTCGACGTCGTCGGAACCAGCAAGGGTAAGGGTTTCGCCGGTGTGATGAAGCGCCACAACTTCAAGGGTGTCTCCGCATCTCACGGTGCGCACCGCAACCACCGCAAGCCCGGTTCCATCGGTGCTTCGTCGACCCCGAGCCGTGTCTTCAAGGGCATGCGCATGGCCGGTCGTATGGGTGGAGAGCGCGTCACCGTGCTCAACCTGCACGTCCACTCGGTTGACGCCGAAAAGGGCCTGCTGCTCGTCAAGGGCGCCGTTCCCGGCGCTCGTGGCCGCATCGTTTTCGTCCGTAACGCAGTGAAGGGAGCGTAGTTAGATGCCTAACGCAACTAGCACCGCAACGCTCGACGTTCTCGACACGAAGGGCAAGAAGTCCGGCTCCGTCGAGCTTCCCGCCGAGTTGTTCGACGTCCAGACCAACGTCCCGCTGATTCACCAGGTCGTTGTTGCCCAGCTCGCTGCAGCACGTCAGGGAACCCACAAGACCAAGCGTCGTGGTGAAGTTTCCGGTGCAGGCCGCAAGCCGTTCAAGCAGAAGGGAACCGGTCGCGCCCGTCAGGGATCGATCCGTGCACCCCAGATGACCGGTGGTGGCATCGTCCACGGACCACAGCCGCGTGACTACTCGCAGCGCACCCCCAAGAAGATGATTGCCGCCGCCCTCCGCGGTGCACTCTCCGACCGGGCCCGCGGCGAGCGGATCCACGTCGTCGAGACCCTCGTGATCGCCGAAGAGCGCATCACGAAGGCCGCTGTCGACTACCTGGCGACGATTGCCACGTCTCCCCACGTCCTGGTCGTTCTCGAACGCGCCGACGTCGAGAGCTACAAGGCTGTTCGCAACATCCCAACCGTTCACGTCATCAACCATGACCAGCTGAACGCCTACGACGTGCTCGTGTCAGACGACATCGTCTTCACCAAGGCTGCTTTCGACGCTTTCGTCGCAGGTCCGGCCAAGGGCAAGTCGGTCAAGGCTGTTGCTTCGTCTGCTGACGTCACTGAGGAGGCCTAGCCATGACCAACATCAACAAGGACCCGCGCGACATCATCATCTCGCCGGTTGTTTCAGAGAAGAGCTACGGCTTGATCGACGAGGGTAAGTACACCTTCGTCGTCGACCCGCGCGCCAACAAGACCGAGATCAAGCTCGCCATCGAGAAGATCTTCAAGGTCGAGGTTGCTTCGGTCAACACCCTGAACCGCACCGGCAAGACTCGTCGTACCAAGTTCGGCATCGGCAAGCGCAAGGACACCAAGCGCGCCATCGTGACGCTCAAATCCGGTTCCATCGACATCTTCACGGCTGTCGGCTAGGAGCGTAAGGAAAAACTATGGCTATTCGTAAGTACAAGCCCACGACCCCAGGTCGCCGTGGATCGAGCGTTTCCGATTTCGCAGAAATCACGCGTTCGACCCCCGAGAAGTCGCTTCTGCGTCCCCTCTCGAAGACCGGTGGTCGCAACAACCAGGGCCGCATCACGACCCGTCACATCGGTGGTGGCCACAAGCGCCAGTACCGCGTTATCGACTTCCGTCGTAACGACAAGGACGGCGTCAACGCCCGTGTCGCTCACATCGAGTACGACCCCAACCGCACGGCGCGCATCGCACTGCTGCACTTCGTCGACGGCACCAAGCGCTACATCCTCGCTCCCAACAAGCTCGCACAGGGCGATGTTGTCGAGTCGGGTGCCGGCGCTGACATCAAGCCGGGCAACAACCTGCCGCTGAAGAACATCCCGACCGGTACCGTCATCCACGCAATCGAATTGCGTCCGGGTGGAGGCGCCAAGATGGCACGTTCGGCCGGCGCATCGGTTCGTCTCGTCGCCAAGGACGGCATCTACGCGCAGCTCCGTCTGCCGTCAGGTGAAATCCGCAACGTCGACGCACGCTGCCGCGCAACCATCGGCGAGGTCGGCAACGCCGAGCAGTCGAACATCAACTGGGGAAAGGCCGGCCGCAAGCGCTGGAAGGGCGTTCGCCCGACCGTCCGCGGTGTCGCCATGAACCCGGTCGACCACCCACACGGTGGTGGTGAGGGTAAGACCTCGGGTGGACGTCACCCGGTCAGCCCGTGGGGCCAGAAAGAAGGCCGCACCCGCCACCCGAACAAGGAAAGCGACAAGCTCATCGTTCGTCGCCGTACCGCCACCAAGAAGCGTAAGTAGGAGTTGTAGAAGATGCCACGCAGTCTTAAGAAGGGCCCCTTCGTTGATGACCACCTGCTCCGCAAGGTGGTTCGCCAGAACGAGGCCAACAGCAAGAACGTGATCAAGACCTGGTCGCGCCGTTCGATGATCGTTCCCTCCATGCTTGGGCACACCATCGCGGTGCACGACGGTCGCAAGCACATCCCGGTGTTCGTCACCGAGACGATGGTCGGGCACAAGCTCGGCGAGTTTGCACCCACCCGCACCTTCCGTGGACACGTGAAGGATGACAAGAAGGGTCGTCGCCGCTAACGCGGTGGCGAAAAGGAGGAGAGAAATGGTGGAGTCAGTCGCACGAGTGCGTCACATCCGCGTCACCCCCATGAAGGCCCGCCGCGTCGTCAACATGATCCGCGGAAAGCAGGCCGCTGAGGCCCTGGCCATTCTGAAGTTCGCACCGCAGGGTGCGTCAGAACCCGTCTACAAGCTGGTCGCCTCTGCCATCGCGAACGCTCGCGTCAAGGCAGACAAAGACAACCAGTTCCTGGACGAGCAGGACCTGTACATCGCCAAGGCATTCGTTGACGAGGGCACGACCCTCAAGCGTTTCCAGCCGCGTGCCCAGGGCCGCGCATTCCAGATTCTGAAGCGCACCAGCCACATCACTGTTGTGCTCGCCACTCCTGAGGAGGGTACGAAGTAATGGGTCAGAAAGTAAATCCATACGGCTTCCGTCTCGGCATCACCACCGACCACGTGTCGCGTTGGTTCGCCGACAGCACCAAGCCTGGTCAGCGTTACAGCGACTATGTCGCTGAGGACGTCAAGATCCGTCGACTGCTGGGCACGTCGCTTGACCGCGCCGGTGTCTCCCGCATCGAGATCGAGCGCACCCGTGACCGCGTTCGCGTCGACATCCACACCGCCCGTCCGGGCATCGTGATCGGTCGCCGCGGCGCCGAGGCCGAGCGCATCCGTACCGACCTCGAGAAGCTCACCGGAAAGCAGATCCAGCTGAACATCCTCGAGGTCAAGAACCCCGAGGCTGACGCCCAGCTGGTCGCGCAGGGTATCGCCGAGCAGCTCTCCGCACGTGTGGCATTCCGCCGCGCGATGCGTAAGGGCCTGCAGGGCGCCCAGCGCACGTCGACCGTCAAGGGTGTCCGCATCCAGGTCTCCGGCCGCCTCGGCGGCGCCGAGATGAGCCGTTCAGAGTTCTACCGCGAAGGTCGCGTGCCGCTGCACACCCTCCGCGCGAACATCGACTACGGCTTCTACGAGGCAAAGACCACCTTCGGCCGCATCGGCGTGAAGGTCTGGATCTACAAGGGCGACATCACCAACAAGGAACTCGCTCGCGAGCAGGCCAACGCAAAGTCGAGCCGCCCAGAGCGCAGTGACCGTCCGCGCCGCGCACCGCGCGCCGAGGCTCCGGTCGCAGAAGGGGCAACGGCTTAATCATGCTTATTCCACGTCGTGTCAAGCACCGCAAGCAGCACCGTCCCCACCGCACTGGCCAGGCCACCGGTGGAACCGTTGTGAGCTTCGGTGAGTACGGCATCCAGGCCCTCACACCCGCTTACGTGACCAACCGTCAGATCGAGTCCGCTCGTATCGCCATGACGCGTCACATCAAGCGTGGTGGAAAGGTGTGGATCAACATCTACCCCGACCGTCCGCTCACCAAGAAGCCGGCCGAAACCCGCATGGGTTCCGGTAAGGGTTCGCCCGAGTGGTGGGTCGCGAACGTCAAGCCCGGCCGCGTGCTCTTCGAGGTCGCCGGTGTCTCCGAGACACTGGCCCGCGAGGCACTCACCCGTGCAATCCACAAGCTGCCTCTCAAGGCACGCATCATCAAGCGCGAGGAGGGCGACGCATAATGGCGATCGGTTCCAAGGAGCTCACCCCCGTTGAGCTCGACACATTTGAAGACGAACGTCTTGTCGACGAGCTGCGCAAGGCCAAGGAAGAGCTGTTCAACCTGCGCTTCCAGGCCGCTACAGGCCAGCTCGAGACCCACGGCCGCCTGCGTGCCGTGAAGCGCGACATCTCTCGCATCTACACGATCATTCGTGAGCGCGAGCTCGGCATCCGGGCAACGCCCGTCGCCGTAGAGGTGCCCGCCAAGGCTGCGAAGAAGACCAAGAAGAAGGATGCCGCTGACGCAGCATCCGACACCGAGACTGAGGAGGCCAAGTAATGGCTAAGACTGACGCTAAGGGCGCAGCACCCGAGGTCGCCGCAGTAGAGGCCGAGGCCGTTGTTCGTGGCTACCGCAAGACCGCACGTGGCTACGTCATCAGCGACCGCATGGACAAGACCATCGTCGTTGAGGTCGAAGACCGAGTGAAGCACCCGCTTTACGGCAAGGTCATCCGCCGCACTTCCAAGAGGAAGGTGCACGACGAGCTCAACGCCGCCGGCATCGGCGACCTCGTTCTGATCAGCGAGACCCGTCCGCTCAGCGCCACGAAGCGCTGGCGCCTGGTCGAGATCCTCGAGAAGGCCAAGTAAGCCTCGCGGCTTGCTTGTCAGAAGGAGTTAGAAAATGCTTCAGCAGGAATCCCGAGTAAAGGTCGCCGACAACACCGGCGCCAAGGAGCTTCTCACCATCCGCGTTCTCGGTGGATCAGGCCGTCGTTACGCCAGCCTCGGCGACACGATCGTCGCGACCGTCAAGGACGCGATCCCGGGCGGAAACGTCAAGAAGGGTGACGTCGTCAAGGCGGTCATCGTTCGTACCAAGAAGGAAGTCCGTCGTCCGGATGGCTCCTACATCAAGTTCGATGAGAACGCAGCAGTGATCCTGAAGGCTGACGGAGACCCTCGCGGTACCCGTATCTTCGGACCGGTCGGTCGCGAGCTTCGCGACAAGAAGTTCATGAAGATCGTCTCGCTGGCACCGGAGGTTATTTAGTCATGGCGAAGATCAAAAAGGGCGACCTCGTCCAGGTCATCTCAGGACCCACCCAGGCTCGCGGCGGTTCACGCGGCAAGCAGGGTCGTGTCATCGAGGTGCTCGTGGAGAAGAACCGCGTCATCGTCGAGGGTGTCAACTACGTCACCAAGCACGTCCGCCAGGGCCAGAGCCAGCGTGGAACGAAGACCGGTGGGATCGAAACCCACGAGGCTCCGATCCACATCTCGAACGTGGCGATCGTCGACCCCGAGACCAAGAAGCCGACTCGCGTCGGTCACCGCAACGAGCAGGTAGTGAAGAACGGCGTCAGCAAGACGGTCCGTGTTCGCTACGCCAAGAAGTCAGGTAAGGACCTTTGATGACTGACACGGCTGTGGCGGCTGGCAAAATCCAGCCCCGCCTCAAGGAGAAGTACAAGGCAGAGATCCAGGAGCAGCTGCTCAAGGACCTCGGCCTCACCAACGTGCACCAGATCCCGACGCTCACCAAGATCGTCGTGAACATGGGTGTCGGCGAGGCAGCCCGCGATGGCAAGATCATCGATGGCGCCGTCGCCGACCTGGTGAAGATCACCGGTCAGAAGCCGCAGGTCACCAAGGCCCGCAAGTCGATCGCTCAGTTCAAGCTGCGCGAGGGACAGCCCATCGGCGCCCACGTCACACTTCGTGGCGACCGCATGTGGGAGTTCCTCGACCGCCTGCTGAGCCTCGCGCTTCCTCGTATCCGCGACTTCCGCGGTCTGAGCCCGAAGCAGTTCGACGGCACTGGCAACTACACCTTCGGTCTGACCGAGCAGTCGATGTTCCACGAAATCGACCAGGACAAGATCGACCGCGTCCGCGGTATGGACATCACGGTCGTCACGACCGCGAAGACTGACGACCAGGGTCGCGCGCTGCTGAAGGCGCTCGGATTCCCGTTCCAGTCAACAGACTCAGCAAAGTAACGGTATATTAGGTCGGTTGCTTGCAGCCGGCTTACGTGCCGCAACACAACTGAAGAACTTGATCGCCCAGGGGCGCCGGTCAGTCGATTTCCTCGAGAAATCGCCTGACCGGCGCACTGCGGCGTCGAGATCAGGGGGGCGGAGCATCCGTTTCACCCCTAACCACCACAGGTCGTCATTCGTGTAACGGGTGAACGAAACCTGGTGAACGAAGGAAAAATCATATGACAATGACAGATCCGGTCGCAGACATGCTGACCAGACTGCGCAACGCGAACTCGGCACACCACGAAACCGTGTCGATGCCGCACTCGAAGCTCAAGTCGCACATCGCCGACATCCTCACCTCTGAGGGCTACATCTCCGGCTGGGAAGTTGCAGACGCTCGCGTCGGCCAGACCCTGACCCTGAACCTCAAGTTCGGCCCGAACCGCGAACGCTCCATCGTGGGCATCAAGCGTGTTTCGAAGCCTGGACTGCGCGTGTACGCGAAGTCGACTGAGATCCCCAAGGTTCTCGGTGGCCTCGGCGTCGCCATCCTGTCCACCTCCTCCGGTCTGCTCACCGACCGCCAGGCTGAGAAGAAGGGCGTGGGTGGGGAAGTCCTCGCCTACGTGTGGTAGCCACAACATGTCGCGTATTGGAAGACTCCCCATTGAGATCCCCGCAGGGGTCACCGTTGCGGTCGACGGCTCCGTCGTCACCGTCAAGGGCCCGAAGGGCGAGCTGACGCTCACCGTCGCCAGCCCCATCGAGGCCAAGGTCGAAGACGGTCAGGTGCTCGTCACCCGTCCAGACGACGAGCGCGAGTCGCGCTCCCTGCACGGACTCACCCGCACTCTCATCAGCAACCAGATCATCGGTGTGACCCAGGGCTACACCAAGGGCCTCGAGGTCGTCGGTACCGGTTACCGCGTCGCCCAGAAGGGCAGCTCGGTCGAGTTCGCCCTTGGCTTCTCGCACCCGGTCCTGATCGAACCGCCTGCTGGCATCACGCTCACCGTCGAGGGCAACAACAAGCTCACGGTGTCCGGGATCGACAAGCAGGCCGTCGGCGAGGCTGCTGCCAACATCCGTAAGATTCGCAAGCCTGAGCCCTACAAGGGCAAGGGTGTGCGTTACGCCGGCGAGATCGTTCGCCGCAAGGCCGGAAAGGCTGGTAAGTAACCATGGCCGTAAAGTCCAAGTCGGCTGCCCGTGACCGTCGTCACGCGCGCCTCCGTAAGAAGATCGATGGAACCGCGGCTCGTCCGCGTCTCGTCGTGACCCGTTCGGCTCGTCACGTATTCGTCCAGGTCGTTGACGACAGCAAGGGTTTCACCCTCGCGTCGGCATCCACCCTCGAAGCTGACCTCCGTACCTTTGACGGTGACAAGACCGCCAAAGCCAGGAAGGTCGGCGAACTCGTTGCAGAGCGCGCGAAGAGCGCCGGCATCGAAGAAGTCGTTTTTGACCGTGGTGGTAACCGTTACGCGGGCCGCGTCGCGGCCATCGCCGAAGGTGCTCGAGAGGGTGGGTTGAACCTGTGAGTGAAGCAAGCAAGGTTGAGGCCGTTACCGCGGACCAGCCAGTCGAAAAGCCGGTCGAGACCGCAGCGGGAACCGAGAGCTCCGGGCGCACTGACGCACGTGGCGACGGTCGTCGCGGCGGACGCGGCGAGCGTAACCAGGGTCGCGAGCGCAACAGCCGCGACGCTGACAAGAGCCAGTTCCTCGAGCGCGTCGTCACCATCAACCGCGTGTCCAAGGTCGTCAAGGGTGGTCGTCGCTTTAGCTTCACCGCTCTCGTCGTCGTCGGAGACGGCAACGGTCTGGTCGGCGTCGGCTACGGCAAGGCACGCGAAGTTCCTCTCGCGATTTCGAAGGGCGTCGAGGAGGCGAAGAAGAACTTCTTCCGCGTCCCCCGCGTCGGTTCGACGATCCCGCACCCCGTCCAGGGTGAGGCTGCTGCCGGAGTCGTCCTCCTGCGTCCGGCCGCTGCAGGTACCGGTGTTATCGCCGGTGGTCCTGTCCGCGCCGTACTCGAGTGCGCCGGCATCCACGACGTCCTGAGCAAGTCGCTCGGTTCGTCCAACACGATCAACATCGTTCACGCCACGGTTACGGCGCTGAAGATGCTCGAAGAGCCCCGCGCCGTCGCCGCACGCCGTGGCAAGGAGTACTCCGAAATCGCTCCTGCCAAGCTGCTGCAGGTCGAGGCACAGGCCGCCGCGAAGGCTGCGGCCTCCGCAAAGGTAGGTGCCTGATGGCTCAGCTGAAGGTCACGCAGACCAAGTCCAAAATTAGTGAGAAGCAGAACCAGCGCGACACACTGCGCAGCCTGGGACTGAAGCGCATCGGTGATGTTGTTATCCGTGAGGATAACAAGCAGAACCGTGGCTACGTCAACACTGTTGCTCACCTCGTAAAGGTTGAGGAGATCGACTAATGGCTGACGACAAGAAGGACGTCACCGAGGAGACCGCCAAGAAGGCTCCCGCGAAGAAGGCCGCTGCAAAGTCGGCCGACACCAAGGCGCCCGCTGCCAAGAAGGCTCCGGCCAAGAAGGCTCCGGCCAAGAAGGCTCCGGCCAAGGCAGAGTCCGCCAAGGCTGACACCGCAGCAGCCGACGCTCCCAAGGCGAAGGCTCCGGCAAAGAAGGCCCCGGCCAAGAAGGCTCCCGCCAAGAAGGAAGAGGAAGTGACCCCCCGCGCCCAGGTGCTCAAGGTTCACCACCTCCGTCCTGCTGAGGGATCCAAGAAGGCCAGGACCCGTGTCGGCCGTGGTGAAGGCTCGAAGGGTAAGACGGCAGGCCGTGGTACCAAGGGTACGAAGGCTCGCTACACCGTTCGCCCCGGCTTCCAGGGTGGACAGCTTCCGCTGCACATGCGTACTCCGAAGCTGCGCGGGTTCAAGAACCCGTTCCGCGTCGAGTACCAGGTGGTCAACCTCGAGAAGCTCGCCGAGCTCTACCCGAAGGGCGGCGACGTCACCGTCTCCGACCTCGTGGCCAAGGGCGCCGTTCGCAAGAACGAGAAGGTCAAGGTCCTCGGAAACGGCGACATCGACGTGAAGCTGAACATCTCGGTGGACAAGGTCTCCGGTTCAGCCGAGCAGAAGATCGTTGCCGCCGGCGGTTCTGTCAAGTAATTCCACAGACGCCGGTCTGTCCTTCGCGTGAGCGAACGGTCACCGATTGTTCGACAGGCCCGGTAATCGAGTAGATTCGATTGCCGGGCCTGTTCGACTACAGGGACCACTGACCGGCATCAAGAGCTGAAAAACCGGCTCGAAATCAGGAGGCCTTTTTTGTTTAGCGCCGTTGCGCGGATCTTCCGCACGCCAGACCTTCGCCGGAAGATCGGTTTCACACTGGGCATCATGGCCCTGTACCGACTCGGGTCGTTCGTCCCGGCACCGTTCGTAGACTTCGGCAACGTCCAGGCCTGCCTGGCCCAGAACCAGGGCACCTCCGGCCTCTACGACCTCGTCAACCTGTTCTCAGGTGGCGCATTGCTCCAGCTGTCGATCTTCGCGCTGGGGATCATGCCGTACATCACGGCCTCGATCATCGTGCAGTTGTTGCGCGTGGTCATCCCACACTTCGAAACCCTCCACAAGGAGGGCCAGTCAGGCCAGGGCAAGCTCACCCAGTACACCCGCTACCTGACCATCTTCCTCGGCATCCTTCAGTCGACGACCCTCATCACCGTGGCGCGAAGCGGCGCCCTGTTCGGTACCAACAACAGCGCGGAATGCAGCCAGCTGCTCACCAACGACACCTGGTATGCCGTTCTCCTCATGGTCATCACGATGACCGCAGGAACCGGCCTCATCATGTGGTTCGGCGAGCTGATCACCGAGCGCGGCATCGGCAACGGAATGTCGCTCCTCATCTTCACCTCGATCGCCGCAACCTTCCCGGGCTCGCTCGCTGCAATCGCCCAGAGCCGCGGATTCGAGACCTTCCTGCTCGTCCTCGCGGTCGGCCTCGTCATCATGATGCTCGTCGTGTTCGTCGAACAGTCGCAGCGCCGCATCCCCGTGCAGTACGCCAAGCGGATGGTCGGCCGTCGCACCTACGGCGGCAACAACACCTACATCCCGATCAAGGTCAACATGGCCGGCGTCATCCCAGTGATCTTCGCGTCGTCGCTGCTGTACCTGCCCGCCCTGATCGCGCAGTTCAACCAGCCGGCAGCCGGCCAGGAGCCCGCCGCGTGGGTGACCTGGATCACCACCTACCTCACCAGTGGCGACCACCCGTTGTACATGCTGCTCTACTTCCTGCTCGTCGTCGGCTTCACCTACTTCTACGTGGCGATCACCTTCAACCCTGAGGAAGTCGCGGACAACATGAAGAAGTACGGCGGCTTCATCCCGGGTATCCGCGCCGGGCGCCCGACCGCCGAGTACCTCGACTTCGTTCTCACCCGTGTCACCCTCGCCGGCGCACTGTACCTCGGCTTCGTCGCGCTCATCCCGCTCGTTGCTCTCTCGCTCGTCGGCGCCAACCAGAACTTCCCGTTCGGCGGCGCCAGCATCCTCATCATCGTGGGTGTCGGGCTCGAGACGGTGAAGCAGATCGACGCCCAGCTCCAGCAGCGCCACTACGAGGGACTCCTCCGATGAGCGCCAGACTGCTGATCGTCGGACCACCGGGTGCTGGCAAGGGAACGCAGGCCGCTGTTCTCGCCGACGCACTGGGCATCCCGGCCATCTCCACCGGAGACATCTTCCGTGCGAACATCAAGGAAGGCACGGAACTCGGACTCAAAGTCCAGGAGATCGTGTCATCTGGCGGATACGTCCCCGACTCGCTCACCAACGCCATCGTGCAGGACAGGCTCCACCAGCCGGACGCCGTCGATGGGTTCCTCCTCGACGGGTATCCGCGTACAGCGGAACAGGTCGCGGAACTCGACAGGATCCTCGCCGAGACCGGTTCGGAGCTCGGAGCTGTCGTGCAGCTTGTCGCAGACCCGGACGAGGTCGTCACCCGACTGCTCAAGCGTGCAGCCGAGCAGGGCCGCGCCGACGACACTGAAGCGGTCATCCGTCACCGCCAGGATGTCTACCACGAGCAGACCGAGCCGGTGATCGCCGCATACAAGGATCGCGGCATCGTCGTCGAGGTGGATGGCCTCGGAGCCGTCGATGAGGTCAGCGCACGCGTCCGTGCCGCCCTCGCCGGCCACGGCATCGCGTTCTGAGCCCGGTCGATGCTTCGTAAATCCATTTACAAGACCCCGGCCCAGCTGCGTCTGATGGTCGAGCCGGGTCTGGCGACAGCCGCCTCGCTCGTCGCGGCCAGGGGCGCCCTGCGCGTCGGGGGAACGACGACTGAGGTCGACGCCGCCGCCGAAGCTGCGATCCTCGCCCTCGGGGGAGCATCCAACTTCAAACTGGAACCCGGCTACTTCCACACCATCTGTGCCTCGGTGAACGAGGACGTGGTTCACGGCATCCCGAACGACCGGGTGCTCGAGCCTGGGGACATCGTCTCGGTCGACAGCGGCGCCGTCCTCGGTGGCTGGAACGGCGATGCCGCATTCAGCCTCGTGCTGCCAGACCCGGCACGGCCCGACCTCGTCGCCGAACGGCAGAAGCTGTCCGATGTGACCGAAGGGTCGCTCTGGGCAGGGATCGCCAGGCTCGCCTCCGCGTCCCACCTCAACGAGGTCGGTGACGCCGTGCAGGGTTACATCGAGGATCGCGGCAGCTACGGAATCCTCACCGACTACGTGGGACACGGCATCGGTCGCTCCATGCACGAAGCCCCTCCCGTCTTCAACTACCGGGTGAGGCCCAAAGGGCCAGAGGTCAAACCCGGTCTCGTCGTCGCCATCGAACCGATGGTCGTCCTCGGCAGCATCGACACCCATGTCAGGGATGACGACTGGACGGTCGCCACGGACGACGGACTCGCCGCCGCCCACTGGGAGCACAGCGTCGCCGTCCACAAGGACGGAATCTGGGTCCTGACCGCTGAAGACGGCGGTGCACGGGGTCTGGCTCCGTTCGGCGTCACCCCCACCCCGATCGCCTGACCGCGAGGATCCACCGATGATGTCACTCGTGCTGCTCCTCGACCCCGTCGCCGCCGACTCCGACGCGAACGACGCCGCGCTGGCGGCAACGCTGAGTTTCGTACCGCCCGCCGAACCGATCCTGTCGGCGTTCGACGCCGGCGCAGGACGCGGTGACGGGATCTTCGAGACGCTCGGCGCACATGACGGGCGCGCCAGGGGGATCGACGCCCACCTCGAGCGGCTGACGGCATCCGCGAGGAAGCTCGACCTGCCTGCACCGCACCTCGGCCAGTGGCGGCTCGCGATCGCAGAGATCCTCGAAGCGTTGCCATCGAAGGGCCAGGCCTCGATCCGACTGGTGATGACGCGGGGAACAGGCGTCGACGGGCCACCGACCTGCTGGCTCACCGGCAGCGCGGTTGCCGATGAGGTCCCCGAGCGCACCGAAGGCATCCGCATCGTCACCCTCAGTCGCGGGTACGCGAATGACGTCGGCGCCGATTCACCCTGGCTGCTTGTCGGCGCGAAAACCCTGTCGTACGCCCTCAACATGGCAGCGCTTCGGGAGGCCAGGCGCCGAGGCGCAGACGACGCCGTGTTCACGTCGACGGACGGCTTCGCCCTCGAGGGCCCGACCTCGTCTCTGCTGCTCCGGCAAGGCAACACCATCGTCACCCCGGTGATCCAGCACGGCATCCTCGCCGGGACCACCCAGGCAGACCTCTTCGCGTTCCTCACGGCACAGGGGTTCGACTGCGTCTACCGCACCGTCCAGGTCGGCGAGCTCCTTCGATCGGATGCCGTCTGGCTCGTCTCCAGCGTGAGGCTCGCCGCCCCTGTCACCGCCGTCGACGGCACGCCCATCGGCAGGGACGCCGACCTCACCGATCGGATGAACGCGGCGCTGCTGGCCTGAGAACGCCCCCGGCCCCGGTCAGGAGTCCATGGTGTGGACGAGCTCGTCGATGAACGCACCGAAGTCGACGGATTTCTTGACGATGCGCTGGACATCTTCCCGTTCGGAAAACACCTCGACGAACTGGTCGAACACCCTCTGGAAGTTGGCCCGCTCCGCCGCGCTGAACGCGATGAAGGCGACGACGTTCACCCGGTTCTCTCCCCAGGGCATGCTCGATTCATTGACGGCGATGGCGATCGACGTCGACCGAGCGGTCATGGCCATGGCGTGGGGGACCGCGAGGGAGTCGGTGAACGCCGTCGATGACATCCGTTCGCGTTCGATCGCCCCGTCGACGTAGCTCTCGTCGATGACGCCCCGCGCAACCATGAGGTCGCCGAGCTGCCTGATCATGCTCGTCTCGTCCCTCGCCCTCACGTTGCGGAGGAACAGCGACTCGTCGAAGTACTTGAGCACCTCGTCCTTGATCAGCGCCCGCCTGCGCACCCGGCGGAGCCGGCTGACCGCCTGGCGTACCCGGTCGGCATCGCCCTGGGTGAAGAACGGCTGGATCACGAGGACGGCGTCTTCTGGCACAGGAGGCTCGATCGTGGTCAGGACGATGTCTGCGTCGAGACCCGCCCAGGAGACGTCGCTGCGGGTCACCACGCGGGTCACCTCGAGCGCGTCCCCGAGCATGAGCATGACCCTGTCGCGCAGCATCAGGTGCATGTCGTAGTAGTTGGGGCAGACGATCACGCAGCGAAGCGGGTCGTCCGATCGCGACTGCTGCTGCAGGTGGGCGCCGACGTGCATGGCGATGTAGGCGATCTCGTCGTCGTTGATCTCGACGTCGCCGTGCTGCTGCAGCCGGCTGGCGATGTAGACGGCCAGCTCATAGATCATCGGATACGAGGTCTTGATCGACCTGGCCATCGGGTTCCGCGAGTAGGAATGGTCGTGGGCCCGCCTCAGCAGGTTCTGCACATGCAGGGTGAGCCGGGTGATGAAGTCCTCGTCCGACAGGTCGACGAGGTACTCCTCGCCGGCGTTCTGCACGATGCCGCGGACGATGTCGAGGTCGGCCTGGTTGAGATAGCCCGAGTCAGGGGCGTCAGCGGCGATCGTCACGGCCCGAGTGGAGAGCAGGTAGGCGAGGTAGTCGATGTCTGCCTCCCCGAGCGCTGTGTCGAAGTGCGCGGTGATGAGCGCGGAGAGGGCAGCGGGGATGCCGTCTGGCGGGGCGACCGGTCTGGCGGGAGGTTCGGGGACGAGACGGTTCTTCGACACCCGGTCCACGGCGATGGCGATGTGCAGGAGGACGTTGTCGATCCCATAATCGTTGAGGGCGTAGCCCCTGTCTGTGAGCATGTCGATCAGCGCGGTCTTGAACTCGCTGAGGCTGTCGGAGGAGAACTCGCGCTGGATCGCCTCGAGTTCGATCAGCCCGCGTTCCGTCTCGTCTCGGAACATCCGCGAGAGCAGTCGCCTGCGGGCGAGCTCGGTTCCTGACATGGTCACCGTGCTCCCGCTCCTCGACAGCGAGAGTTCCGCTTCGGCGAGGAGCTGGCGCACGCGGGCGAGGTCGGACTCTATGGTCGACTCAGACACGTGCAGGCTCTCGGCGAGTTCGAACACATCGAGCCCGTCCGGGCTGTCGACGAGCCGTCTGACGATCCCGTACAGCCGGTCGCGCGGCGTCTCCGACTGCTCGGCGGATGCCGCGACGCGGAAGGCCCCGTAGGCATCCGCGTTGATCCGGTAGCCGTTCGGTCCCGCTTCGACGACGGCGCTGCCCGCGGGCCTGGCTTTAACCGCCGTGACATAACTGCGGATGCTGCGTGGTGTGACGCCGAGGACGTCGGCGAGCTCGCTCGCCGTCACCCACGTGCCCGCGCGAGCGAGGTAGGTGAGGATCCTGTCCTGTCTGTCGCGTGTCACGATCTCCCTCGGGAGCACCCTCAGGCGAGAACGGTTCTCTGGGCTCCGGTGTCCTCTCAGAGTCAACCATCTGAGCGCGAGCGGCGGGGGGAGGAAACGATCTTTTCCGGTGGGGCGGAAAGCTTTGTGGTGGCACCCAGGAGAGGGCCGGCGGGAGAATCGGTCAAGCCCGCGTGTGAACCGGGCGGCACCGACGGATATACGGAACGGCAACGGAGGCGGATCGATGAGGATCCTCGTGGTGTGTGGCGCTGGAGCGTCTTCGACTTTCGTCGCCAGGCGCATCCGCAAGACCGCAGACGCCCGCGAACTCGACGCCACCGCTGAGGCCTGCCCGCTCGACACGCTCGCCCAGCAGCTCCCGACCGCGCACGTCGTCTTGCTCGGGCCCCACCTCGGCGACCGCCTCGCCGACGTGCGCGCCATCGCCGATGCGGCCGGCGTTGCCGTCGCCGTCATGCCGGCAACCGTCTTCTCGTCGCCGGTCGGCGACGAAGCCCTCGACCTCGCCCTGGAAGCTGCAGGGGCGTCGTCTCAACGGGGGGAACCACAACGCAGCGACGGAGGACCCACCCATGGCTGAACGCACCGTTCGAATCGGATCGTCACACGGGCTGCACGCCCGCCCGGCAAAGCTCTTCACCCAGGCCGCGACGGCATCCGGGTCCAAGGTCACGCTCGCCAAGGGCAGCGGCAAACCGGTCAATGCGGCGAGCATCCTCGGTGTCATCTCGCTCGGAGTGAACCACGGAGACTACGTCACCCTCACCGCCGACGGGGACAACGCCGAAACGGTCCTCGACGGCCTCGTCGAGCTTCTGGTGACCGACCATGACGAGTAGCAGCGCCGACACCGCCGTCGTCGGAACCGGGATCGGACAGGGAGTCGCCGTCGGCGTCGTCGCCCGTATGGCCGAACCGCTGCCTGCCCCTGAGGACACCGCAAGCAGCAGGACGCAGGCGGAGGAGACAGACAGGGCGCGGGCATCGCTTGGGGTCGTCGCCCGTGAACTCGAACATCGTGGGCAGACCGCAGGCGGCGCGGCGCGCGACGTGCTCGAGGCTCAGGCGATGATGGCGGAGGACCCGATGCTCTCGGACGCCATCGATGAGTCCCTCGCCGCAGGGAAGACCGCAGAACGAGCCGTCTTCGAGGCGTTCGCCTCGTTCCGCGACCAGCTCGTCGCCATGGGGGGCTACCTGGGGGAGCGGGCCACAGACCTCGACGACGTCTCGCAGCGCGTCATCGCGCACCTCGGCGGCGTCAGCGCCCCCGGGGTACCTGACCCCGACCATCCGTTCGTACTCGTGGCGCGTGACCTCGCCCCAGCAGACACCGCCATGCTCGACCTCGGCAAGGTGCTCGGCCTCGTCACCAGCGACGGGGGACCGACCTCGCACACGGCCATCCTCGCCAGGGAGAAGTCCATCGTCGCCGTCGTCGGCGCAGTGGATGCCGCCGGGCTGGCTGACGGCACCGTCGTCATCGTCGACGCTGCCGCAGGAACGGTGATCGCCAACCCCACCGACGAGCAGAAGGCCGATGCCGAACGCCGCATCGCCGAACGGCAGGCGGCGTCGGTCGCCCCCGTCACCCCTGGCGCACTCGCCGACGGCACCGCCGTCCCCCTGCTGGCCAACCTCGGATCATCAGCGGGCGCACAGGCCGCAGCAGATGCAGGCGCCGAAGGCGTCGGACTGTTCCGCACGGAGTTCCTCTTCCTCGACGCCGGCGGTTCGGCTCCGACGGTCGGACAGCAGCGTGAGCACTACGTCCGGTTGCTCCAGGCGTTCCCCGGGAAAAAGGTCGTCGTCCGCGTGCTCGACGCCGGGGCGGACAAACCCCTGCAGTTCCTCAACGACGCACACGAGGAGAACCCGGCGCTCGGACTCCGCGGACTCCGCTCGCTCCGCGCCAGCGAAGACATCCTTCGGGAGCAGCTGACGGCGCTCGCCGAGGCGGACGCCGCCACCGAGGCGGAACTGTGGGTGATGGCGCCGATGGTCTCCACCGTCGAGGAGACGAGGTACTTCGTCGGGCTCGCCCGCGAATACGGCATCCGCACCGCTGGTGTGATGGTGGAGGTCCCCTCTGCTGCACTGCTCGCCGACCGCATCCTCGGCTCCGCCGACTTCGCGTCGATCGGGACGAACGACCTCACGCAGTACACCCTCGCCGCCGACCGAATGCTCGGCTCCGTCGCGGCCTTCCAGGATCCGTGGCACCCGGCCGTCCTCCGACTCGTCGGCGAGGTCGGCGCGGCAGGTGCAGCTGCAGGGAAACCCGTCGGCATCTGCGGTGAAGCCGCAGCCGACCCGCTCCTGGCCGTCGTCCTCGTCGGACTCGGCGCAACAACCCTCTCCATGTCCACCCCGGCGCTCGTCGACGTGCGGGCTTCGCTCCTGAAATTCACCATCGACGAGGCACGACACCTCGCGGAAATCGCCCTGGCCGCCGATGGGGCGGCCGAATCCCGCGCAGCGGTAGCTTCCGCTGCACTCACCCTGAAAGAGGCACAATCATGACGACGACGTCTACCCCAACAAAGCCGGGAGGTGCACGGGTCCGCGTCCAGCGGTTCGGGACCTTCCTCTCCGGCATGGTGATGCCCAACATCGCAGCGTTCATTGCGTGGGGCCTCATCACCGCGTTCTTCATCGCCACCGGCTGGCTTCCCAACGGCATCCTCGGCGGTTTCGGAGACGCGGATGTCATCGGCTGGCAGGGTGCGGCCACCGCGCTCGCGCAGACCGAGGACGGCACAACGTTCACCCAGTACGTCGGCCTCGTCAGCCCGATGATCACCTACCTGCTCCCGCTCCTCATCGCCAACACCGGTGGGCGGATGATCTACGGTGAACGCGGCGGCGTGGTCGGCACGATCGCGACCATGGGTGTCATCGTCGGATCCAGCATCCCGATGTTCATCGGCGCCATGATCATGGGCCCGCTCGCGGCCTGGCTGATGAAGAAGGTCGACAGCATCTGGGACGGCAAGATCAAGGCCGGCTTCGAGATGCTCGTCAACAACTTCTCGGCAGGCATCCTCGGCGCGATCCTCGCCATCGTGGCGTTCTTCGGCATCGCCCCCATCATCACTGCACTGAGCGCGGCGCTCGAAAGCGTGGTCAACTGGCTCGTCGCGCTGTCGCTTCTTCCGCTGGTCAGCATCTTCGTCGAGCCGGGCAAGATCCTCTTCCTCAACAACGCCATCAACCATGGCGTCTTCACTCCTCTCGGCGTCCAGCAGGTGGAGGAGAGCGGCAAGAGCATCCTGTTCCTCATCGAGGCCAACCCCGGCCCCGGGCTCGGCATTTTGCTGGCCTACTCGTTCTTCGGGCTCGGCATCGCCAAGGCGAGCGCTCCTGGTGCGATCATCATCCAGTTCTTCGGCGGCATCCACGAGATCTACTTCCCGTACGTGCTGATGAAGCCGCTGCTCGTCTTCGCTGCCATCGCGGGAGGCATGGTCGGTGTCGCCACCAACGTGGCCTTCCAGAGCGGCCTGCGGGCACCCGCGTCCCCTGGGAGCATCATCGCGGTGCTCATCCAGACGCCGTTCTCCAGCATGGTCGGCGTCATCCTGTCGGTCATCCTGGCCGCGACGACGTCGTTCCTCATCGCAGCCATCATCCTGCGCGCATCACGCAAGCGTGACCTGGCTTCGGGCAACGCCGGCGACATGAGCGCAGCGGTGGCCGCCACCGAGGCGAACAAGGGCAAGCGGAGCGCAGTGCTCGACGGCCTCGTCGCCGAGGGCAGCGCAGACACGGGAACCGCGACAGGGACGGCCACGGCGACGCTCGTCCGCAACATCGTGTTCGCGTGCGACGCCGGGATGGGTTCGAGCGCCATGGGCGCTTCGGTCCTCCGCAACAAGATCAAGAAGGCGGGCGTCGACGGCGTCACCGTCACCAACCAGTCGATCGCGAACCTGACCGGTGATGCCGACCTCGTCATCACCCACCAGGACCTCACCGACCGGGCACGGGAGAAGTCCCCGAACTCGCAGCACATCTCGGTCGACAACTTCATGAACAGCCCGAAGTACGATGACGTGGTCGAACTCGTCAAGCGCAACGACAGCCAGGGGGGCACCGAATGACAGATCACATCCTCACGCCGCAGAACGTGGTGGCCGCAGGGTCGGCCACCACGAAGGACGAGGCCATCAGGGAGGCGGGGGAGCTCCTCGTCGCCGCAGGGGCTGTCTTGCCCGAATACGTGGACGCGATGCTCGAACGCGAGTCATCCGTGTCCACCTACATGGGCAACTACCTCGCGATCCCTCACGGAACGAACGAGGCGAAGGATGCGATCACCCGGTCGGCTCTCTCCCTGGTCCGCTACGAGACACCGATCGACTGGGACGGCGACGAGGTCAGGTTCGCCGTCGGCATCGCCGGGCTGAACAACGAGCACCTCGAGATCCTCTCGAAGATCGCCATCGTGTTCTCCGACGAGGACGAGGTACAGAAGCTCATCGACGCGACGGATGCCGCTGAGCTGTTCTCGCTTCTCGAGGAGGTCAACGCAGAATGAAGGCTGTTCACTTCGGCGCAGGCAACATCGGCCGGGGCTTCGTCGGGCTCCTCCTCCACGACGCCGGCTACGAGGTCGTCTTCGCCGACGTGAACGCCGACCTGATCGACGCGCTCGCCTCGAGCGAGTCGTACACGGTCCACGAGGTCGGTGACGGCGGCGGCGAACGCACCGTCACCGGCTTCAGGGCCGTCAACAGTGCGACGCACGAGACCGAGCTCATCGCGGAGATCCAGACCGCAGACGTCGTGACGACGGCGGTCGGCCCGAACATCCTGCGGTTCGTCGCCCCCGTGATCGCCCGCGGCCTCGCGCTCCGCGACCCGGGCCTCGCGCCACTGGCCGTGATGGCGTGTGAGAACGCCATCAACGCCACCGACCTGCTCAGGACCGAAGTGCAGTCAAGCGTCGGCCCCGACGAGTGGGACGTCATCGCGGCCCGCGCCGTCTTCGCCAACACCGCCGTCGACCGGATCGTCCCCGGCCAGGATGCCGCCACGGGGATCGACGTTACCGTGGAAGCGTTCTATGAGTGGGTGATCGAATCCGGGCCGTTCGGCGACGATACCCCCGCGATCCCGGGTGCGACATTCGTCGACGCCCTCGGGCCGTACATCGAACGGAAACTCTTCACGGTCAACACCGGCCACGCCACTGCCGCGTACTACGGGTTCGCAGCCGGGATCGACAGGATCTCGGACGCCCTCGCCGATGCGGGGGTGGCGGATGCCGTCAGGCGGGTCCTCGAGGAGACGTCATCGCTCCTCGTGGCCAAGCACGGCATCGACGCGGAGGTCCAGCGTGCCTACCGTGAAAAGATCCTCGTCAGATTCGCCAATCCGCATCTCCCCGACACCGTGCAGCGGGTGGGGCGCCAGCCGCTGCGGAAGCTCTCGAGGAACGAGCGATTCATCTCTCCTGCGGCCGAACTGGCCGAACGCGGTCTCGGACACACGGCTCTCGTCGACGCCGTCGGGCAGGCCCTGCGCTTCGATGTCGCGGACGACGACCAGAGTGTCGAGATGCTGCAGTTGATCGCCGAGCTGCCCGTTGAGGGCTTCGTGGAGCGGGTCACGGGGCTCACGGAGGGGCATCCGCTCTTCCCCGAGCTCGTCGGCATCGTCGCGGCGCGCACGGCGTAGTCGTCGGTTGGCGAAAAGCCGCCGAATACCATAGGATTGTCCGTTGGTGCTTTGTGCACGCTTCTGGCGTGTCATCCAACAGGACTTTGCAGCACCATAATCCATCCGCACGACCAGTGCGAACTATTTTTAGCGACAGTGAGGCTATGGCCAAAAAAGACGGTGTCATTGAGATCGAAGGCGCAGTTGTCGAAGCTCTGCCCAACGCGATGTTCCGCGTTGAGTTGACGAACGGCCACCGCGTTCTTGCCACCATTAGCGGCAAGATGCGCCAGCACTACATCCGCATCCTTCCTGAGGACCGCGTGATCGTTGAGCTCAGCCCATACGATCTGACCCGCGGCCGGATCGTTTACCGCTACAAGTAGGACGTGCTGTAAGTAACGGCCCGGCTCGACCTGAGTCTTCTCAGGCGCCCAGGCACGACGACAGCGAAAAGAGAGAATCACATGAAGGTCAACCCCAGCGTCAAGAAGATCTGCGACAAGTGCAAGGTCATCCGTCGCAACGGACGCGTCATGGTCATCTGCGAGAACCCGCGCCACAAGCAGCGTCAGGGTTAGTCCTTCGTTTTCACGAGGACAACCGCAGTAACCAGCAACACAAATATCGGCAGTTCCAGATCTCATTCGAGTGACACCTCGGGTCGGAGGCCCGGGCACAGGAACTGCTCCACACCTCCACGAAACTCCTAGGAGAAGCCACCATGGCACGTCTCGCCGGCGTAGATATCCCACGCGACAAGCGCGTGGAAATCGCACTGACGTACATCTACGGTGTTGGACGCACGAGGGCCCTGAAGACCCTCGCCGACACCGGAATCAGCGGAGACATCCGCGTGAAGGATCTCAGCGACGATCAGTTGATCCAGCTGCGTGACTACATCGAAGGCAACTACAAGGTTGAGGGTGACCTCCGCCGTGAAGTACAGGCCGACATCCGCCGCAAGGTCGAGATCGGAAGCTACGAGGGCATCCGCCACCGTCGCGGCCTGCCCGTCCGTGGTCAGCGCACCAAGACCAACGCTCGCACCCGTAAGGGCCCGAAGCGCACCGTAGCCGGCAAGAAGAAGGCTCGCTAGGCCTTCGGCCTCGAGTCTCGCCAGGAAGATTTAGGAGAAATCAATGGCAGCACCCAAGTCGGCTACTCGCAAGCCGCGTAAAAAAGAGAAGAAGAACATTGCTGTGGGCCAGGCTCACATCAAGTCCACCTTCAACAACACGATCGTGTCGATCACGGACACCACTGGTGCCGTCATCAGCTGGGCATCCTCAGGTGGAGTCGGCTTCAAGGGTTCGCGCAAGTCGACCCCGTTCGCCGCACAGCTGGCCGCCGAGTCGGCTGCCCGCCAGGCGCAGGAGCACGGTATGAAGAAGGTTGACGTCTTCGTCAAGGGACCCGGCTCCGGCCGCGAGACCGCGATCCGTTCGCTCCAGGCCGCTGGCCTCGAGGTCGGTTCGATCAACGACGTCACCCCGCAGGCGCACAACGGATGCCGCCCGCCGAAGCGTCGCCGCGTCTAAGCCTTTCACCATGGTCGATTGAGCAGTGCCAGGCGGCACTGCTCAATCGACCGTTGACGAACACAACTCAATACATCGCCATTGCAAGTGTCATATAGCGGACACTTAGCCGAAAGGAATACATAGTGCTTATTGCACAGCGCCCAACGCTCACCGAAGAGAACATCTCAGAGTTCCGCAGCCGGTTCGTGATTGAGCCCCTGGAGCCTGGCTTCGGTTACACCCTCGGTAACTCGCTTCGCCGCACCCTGCTGTCCTCGATCCCGGGCGCTGCTGTGACCAGCATTCGCATCGACGGCGTGCTGCACGAGTTCAGCACCATCCCCGGTGTGAAAGAGGATGCCACCGAGATCATCCTGAACATCAAGGGCCTCGTCGTCTCGAGCGAGCACGACGAGCCGATCACCGCGTACCTCCGCAAGACCGGCGCAGGCCAGGTCACCGCTGCAGACATCTCGGCTCCTGCCGGCGTCGAGGTGCACAACCCCGACCTCGTCATCGCGACGCTGAACGACAAGGCGAAGTTCGAACTCGAACTCACCATCGAGCGTGGCCGTGGCTACGTGTCTGCGACGCAGAACCGCAACGAGTTCTCCGAGGCGGGCCAGATCCCGATCGACTCGATCTACTCGCCCGTCCTCAAGGTGACCTACCGTGTCGAGGCGACTCGTGCCGGTGAGCGCACCGACTTCGACCGCCTCGTGGTCGACGTCGAGACGAAGCCGGCCATCACGCCGCGCGACGCCATCGCATCAGCCGGTAAGACCCTGGTCGAACTGTTCGGTCTCGCCCGCGAGCTGAACAACGCGGCAGAAGGCATCGAGATCGGCCCGGCGCCGGTCGACGCCGTCCTCTCCAGCGAACTCTCGATCCCGATCGAAGACCTGGACCTGTCCGTTCGTTCGTACAACTGCCTCAAGCGCGAGGGCATCAACACGGTGTCCGAGCTCGTCGCCCTGAGCGAGACGCAGCTGATGAACATCCGCAACTTCGGCCAGAAGTCGGTCGACGAGGTTCGCGACAAGCTCGTGGAGATGGGCCTTTCGCTGAAGGATTCGGTTCCCGGATTCGACGGCGCCCACTTCTACTCGGGTTACGAAGACGAGACCAGCAACTAAGGCTCGTCCTCGACGCCTTTTCACTTTTTGATTCTGGAGATTAACGACAATGCCT
This sequence comes from Mycetocola sp. Y719, assembly GCF_056713205.1. Taxonomy (NCBI): domain Bacteria; kingdom Bacillati; phylum Actinomycetota; class Actinomycetes; order Micrococcales; family Microbacteriaceae; genus Mycetocola; species Mycetocola sp. Y719. The sequence goes on from NZ_JBWYGY010000005.1 coordinate 107,737, forward strand.
CAGCCCACTAAAGGCCCCCGCCTGGGAGGCGGACCAGCGCACGAGCGCCTCATGCTCGCCAACCTGGCCGCTGCCCTGTTCACCCACAAGAGCATCAAGACCACCGAGACGAAGGCCAAGCGCCTCCGTCCGGTCGCCGAGCGTCTCATCACGTTCGCGAAGCGCGGTGACCTGCACGCTCGTCGTCGCGTCATGCGCGTGATCGGCGACACCTCGGTCGTCCACGAGCTCTTCACCGAGATCGCTCCGCTCGTCGCCGAGCGCGAGGGCGGCTACACCCGCATCACCAAGCTCGGTTTCCGCAAGGGCGACAACGCGTCCATGGTGCAGATCGAACTGGTCCTCGAGCCCGTCACCCCTAAGGTGAAGAAGTCGAAGACCGCTGCCAAGGCTGAGAAGCCGGCAGAGGCCGCCCCGGCAGAGGAGACCGAGGTCGTGGCAGATGACGCCGCAGCCGAGGAGACCCCCGCTGCCGAGTCGACCGATTCCGCTGAGTCGACCGACGCCGTCGAAGCCGACAAGGCCGAAGACAAGTAAGCATTCCGCTCGGGTGAAGCCCCCGGTGTCCGACAGGACACCGGGGGCTTCGTCGTTGGCCGCCCCGTAAACTGGGCGGGTGACCCAGCCGCAGCGATTCCGCCTCGACATCGCATACGACGGCTCGAACTTCGCCGGGTGGGCGAAGCAACCAGGGCTGCGCACCATCCAGGGTGTGCTCGAAGAAGCGATCACGACGATCCTCGGCAAGCACGGCGACCACATCGTCGTGTCTGTCGCCGGTCGTACCGATGCCGGCGTTCACGCCACCGGACAGGTCGCCCACCTCGACCTCGACGCCGACCGGATCGCGCGGGTGCGTCGTGGCCGCCCTGCGCGGGATGGGCTCCACCCGACCGGCAGTGCCCTGCGCCGCAAGGTGAACGGCGTCCTCGGCCAATACCCGGACGTCGTGATCACGAACGCGGCACCGGCAGCAGAGGGATTCGACGCGCGGTTCTCGGCGGTGTGGCGACGGTACGAGTACCGGGTCGCCGACAGCATCTCGTTCAGGAACCCGCTCGAGCGGGCGCAGACCGTCTGGCATCCCTCGCCACTCGACGTCGACCGGATGGATGCGGCGGCCGCGTCACTCGTCGGACTCCACGACTTCGCCACATACTGCAGGCCCCGCGAGGGGAGGACGACCATCCGCACCCTTCAGCGGTTCGGCTGGGTCAGGGACGCCAGGGGCGTCCTCGTGGCCGATGTTCGCGCCGACGCGTTCTGCCACAGCATGGTCCGCGCCCTGGTCGGCGTGTGCGTCGCGGTGGGGGAGGGGAAGCTCGAGGTGGAGGATGCCGCACGGCTGCGCGACGAGCTCGACCGATCCAACGAATTCGCCGTGATGCCTGCCCGCGGGCTCACTCTCGCCGAGGTCGGGTACCCGACCGACTCCCTGCTGAAGATGCGGGCTGAACTGACCCGGTCGCGGAGGACACTGCAGGACGGAACCGATCCGTTCGCTGATTCCGGCCCGTTCGCGGAGTTTGACCCTGGAGACGACGCCGGGTAAGCTTGCTCCTTGGTGTCTGCTCTGTCTGCAGCGCGGCATCCGAAGTTGAGCCCTCCACCTGCGGCGTTCCGGTTCCGGAACTCCCAACGGAGCGGGATTCACGACCAACCAACTTACGACAAGAAAGCAGCACTATTGTGACGCGCACGTATTCCCCCAAGGCATCTGAGATCCAGCGTGACTGGTTCATCATCGACGCCACCGACATTGTGCTCGGCCGCCTGGCCAGCCACGTCGCCATCCTCCTCCGTGGAAAGCACAAGGCCACCTTTGCCAACCACATGGATACCGGTGACTTCGTCATCATCATCAACGCCGACAAGGTCGCCCTGACCGGCCAGAAGCTCCTCCAGAAGAAGGCCTACCGCCACTCCGGTTACCCGGGCGGCATCAAGGCAGTGACCTACGCCGAACTGCTCGAGAAGAACCCGGGTCGCGCGGTGGAGAAGGCTGTCCGCGGCATGCTCCCCAAGAACTCCCTCGGCGCCGCGCAGCTGCGCAAGCTGAAGGTCTACACCGGTGCAGAGCACCCGCACGCTGCTCAGCAGCCCAAGACGTACACCCTCGACCAGGTCGCCCAGTAAGCGCCGGATAGACATAAGGATTCCTACAGTGGCGAAGATTTCAGATTCCATCGCAGAGACCCCGGAGAGCTTCTCCACCGAGACGCCGACCGAGGCAGCCCCCAAGGCGGCTCGCCCGGCCCTCAGCGTTCCCGGCGCAGCCGTCGGTCGTCGCAAGCAGGCCATCGCCCGCGTGCGTCTCATCCCCGGCTCCGGCACGATCACGGTCAACGGCCGTGAGCTCGCCGACTACTTCCCGAACAAGCTGCACCAGCAGCTGATCAACGACCCGTTCACGGTCCTCGACCTCGCTGGTGGCTACGACGTCATCGCCCGTATCTCGGGTGGTGGCCCGTCCGGCCAGGCCGGCGCGCTTCGCCTCGGCATCGCGCGTGCGCTCAACCAGATCGACGAAGAGAACAACCGCGCAACCCTGAAGAAGGCCGGCTTCCTCTCCCGTGACGCTCGCGTCAAGGAGCGCAAGAAGGCCGGACTCAAGAAGGCACGTAAGGCACCTCAGTTCTCGAAGCGCTAATCGCGCCTCGGTCCTGGACTGTATTACATGCCTCGCCTGTTTGGTACTGACGGCGTTCGCGGTCTCGCGAACGCCGACCTGACGGCAGACCTCGCTCTCGGCCTTGCCCAAGCCACCGCTGTGGTGCTTGGGCAGGGCCGAAGTGCTGAGGCCCGCCGAGCCGCCGGAAAGCGCCCCGTCGCCGTCCTGGCCCGCGACCCTCGCGTCTCCGGTGAGTTCATCGCGGCCGCCGTCGCCGCCGGACTCGCCTCGAGCGGGGTCGACGTGCTCGACGCCGGCGTGATCCCGACCCCAGCTGCCGCTTTCCTCATCGCGGACATCGACGCCGACTTCGGCGTGATGATCTCGGCCAGCCACAACCCGGCGCCGGACAACGGCATCAAGATCTTCGCCCGCGGCGGACGCAAGCTGCCCGACGAGGTCGAAGCCCGCATCGAGACCTACCTGACCGAACCCAAGCTCGCACCGACAGGTGCAGGGGTCGGCCGCATCCGGCGTTTCGCCGATGCCGAGGATCGCTACGTCCTCCACCTCCTCGCCAGCCTGCCTCACCCGCTCGACGGCCTGCACGTCGTCCTCGACTGCGCCCACGGTGCAGCGGCAGGAGTGTCCCCTGAGGTGTTCAGGGACGCGGGCGCGAAACTCACCGTCATCGGCAACGACCCTGACGGCATGAACATCAACGACGGGGTCGGTTCCACCCACCTCGACCTTCTGGCCAAGGCGGTCATCGAGCACAAGGCGGACATCGGCATCGCCCACGACGGCGACGCCGACCGCTGCCTGGCCGTCGATGCGAACGGCAAGATCATCGACGGCGACCAGATCATGGCGATCCTGGCCGTCTCGATGAAGGAACGCGGACACCTCACGGACGACACCCTCGTGGCGACGGTGATGAGCAACCTCGGGCTGCGCATCGCGATGGAAGAACACGGCATCTCCATGGTGCAGACCAAGGTCGGAGACCGGTACGTCCTCGAGGCCATGAACAAGAGCGGCTTCGCCCTCGGCGGCGAACAGTCCGGCCACGTCATCATGAGCGAGTACGCGACGACCGGCGACGGCATCCTGACCGGGCTGCACCTGGTCAGCGAGATGGCGCGCACCGGCAAGACCGCCGCGGAGCTCGCCAGCGTGATGGACGTCTACCCGCAGATCCTCGTGAACGTGAAGGACGTGGATCGCACAGGCATCCACACCGACGAGGTCCTCGCCGAAGCAGTCCGCACTGCCGAAGCCGAGCTGGGAGACACCGGTCGCGTGTTGCTCCGCCCGAGCGGCACCGAGCAGCTCGTCCGGGTCATGGTCGAGGCCGCTGACCAGCCCACCGCCGACCGTCTGGCGCACGCACTCGCCGACGTCGTCCGGGAGCGCCTGGCCGTCTAGAACACCGCTGGGAGGCCCGGCTGTCGCATCCGCGGCAGGCCGGGCCTTCTGCGTGTCAGACCTTGCGGAGCAGGACCTGGCTGACCGTGTGGTCGGACGCCTTCCGCAGGACAAGCTTCGCCCGAGCCCTGGTCGGCCGGATGTTCTCCAGCAGGTTCGGTTCGTTGACCTCGCGCCAGTAGAACCTGGCCTTCTCCCTGGCTTCGTCCTCGGTGAGCGAGGCGTAGACGTTGAAGAACGAGTTCGGGTTCGTGAATGCGCCACGCTGGAGCGCCATGAACCGTTCTTCGTACCAGGAGGCGATGTCCGACGTCCTGGCGTCGACGTAGATGCTGAAGTCGAAGAGGTCGCTCACGGTGAGCCTGTGGCCGTTCCCGGCCGGCTGCAGGACGTTGAGGCCCTCGACGATGAGCACGTCGGGGCGACGGACGACGACCTGTGCGTCGGGGACGATGTCGTACTTGAGGTGCGAGTAGAACGGCGCGCGGACCTCGCCGGCGCCGCTCTTCACGGCGCTGACGAACCGGAGCAGTGCCCGCCGGTCGTAGGACTCGGGGAACCCTTTCCTGCCCATGATGCCCCGGCGTTCCAGCTCGGCGTTCGGGTAGAGGAAACCGTCCGTCGTGATGAGTTCGACCCTCGGGGTGTCCGCCCAGCGCGACATCAGTTCGCGGAGGAGCCGCGCGACCGTCGACTTGCCGACGGCGACCGATCCGGCCACTCCGATCACGAACGGCGTCCTGTCGGTCTTCTCGCCGAGGAAAGCGCTGGTGGAGTCGTGCAGTCGTTTCGCGTTCGCCACATAGAGGCTGAGCAGCCGGCTCAGCGGGAGGTAGACCTCCGCCACTTCGTTGAGGTCGAGCCGATCGCCGAGGCCCCGCAGCTGGAACACCTCGGCGTCCGTGAGAGGCGACTGCGTGGACGGTGCGAGCCTGGCCCAGTCCGAACGGTCGATTTCGACGAATGGGGTCGACTGGGAGTGCGACGCGGTGCCGGAGGAGGGGTCGGACATAGGTTCCCAGTCTATTGCCGGTATCCTTGAGCCCATGTGTGGAATCGTGGGTTACGTCGGCAGCAATGACAGCATCAATGTCCTTCTCAGCGGTCTCGGCCGTCTGGAGTATCGCGGGTATGACTCCGCCGGCGTCGCCGTCATCGACGAGGCGGGGGAGATGCGCACCAGGAAGCGCGCAGGAAAGCTCGCTGTCCTCGCCGGCGACGTGAAGGCCAGCGCCATGGAGGTCAGCCACACGGGAATCGGGCACACCCGCTGGGCCACCCACGGAGCTCCGACCGACCAGAACGCCCACCCGCACCTCGGTGACGACGGCAAACTGGCCCTCATCCACAACGGCATCATCGAGAACTTCGCCCCGCTCAAGAAGGAACTCCTCGACGACGGGTTCACCTTCATCAGCGAGACCGACTCCGAGGTCGCCGCAGTTCTCCTCGGCCGCGAGTACCGTCAGACCCAGAACCTCCGTGAGGCGTTCCAGCACGTCGTCGCCCGGCTCGAGGGCGCGTTCACGCTCCTCGCCGTGCACGAGGACGAACCGGGCCTCGTCGTCGGCGCCCGCCGCAACTCGCCTCTCGTGATCGGCCTCGGAGAGGGCGAGAACTTCCTCGCCTCCGACGTCGCCGCCTTCGTGGAGTACACCCAGAACGCCCTCGCCATCGGCCAGGACCAGATCGTTTCGATCACTCCTGACTCGGTCGAGGTCACCGACTTCTTCGGCGCTCCTGTCGAGGTCGAGCCCTTCGAGATCCAGTGGGACGCCTCCGCAGCCGAGAAGGGCGGCTGGTCCAGCTTCATGGCCAAGGAGATCGACGAAGAGCCGGATGCCGTCGCCAACACACTGCGCGGACGCATCGATGAGAACGGTCAGGTCGTCATCCCTGAGCTCAACGGTCTCGACGAACTCTTCACCGACATCAACCGCATCGTCGTCATCGCCTGTGGCACCGCGTCATACGCCGGACAGGTCGGCAAGTACGCGCTCGAGAAGTGGGCGGGCATCCCGGTCGACGTCGAACTCAGCCACGAGTTCCGTTACCGCGAACCGGTCATCACCCCGCAGACCCTGGTCGTCTCGATCAGCCAGTCCGGTGAAACCATGGACACCCTCATGGCCGTCAAGTACGCGAGCGAGGCCGGAGCGAAGACCCTCTCCATCTGCAACACCCAGGGTGCGACCATCCCGCGCGAGTCCGACGCCGTCGTGTACACGCACGCAGGCCCCGAGGTCGCTGTCGCATCGACGAAGGCGTTCGTCGCGCAGATCACCGCCCTCTACCTGTTCGCACTGCACCTCGCGCGCGTCCGCGGCGCGCAGACCCCTGAGGTCCTCGCGGAGCAGTCCCGCGAGCTCGTCGACATCCCGGCGAAGATCCGGACGATCCTCGGCGAGAAGGATGTCGTCACCCAGCTCGCGCGCTGGATGAGCGACTCCCGTGCCGTCCTGTTCCTCGGCCGCCACGTCGGGTTCCCGATCGCGCTCGAAGGAGCGCTCAAGCTCAAGGAACTCGCCTACATCCACGCAGAGGGATTCGCGGCAGGCGAGCTCAAGCACGGGCCGATCGCGCTCATCGAGCCCGGACAGCCCGTCTTCGTCGTCGTGCCGAGCCCGCGTGGCTCCGCGACTATCCACTCGAAGGTCGTCTCCAACATCCAGGAGATCCGTGCCCGCGGTGCGAAGGTCATCGCGATCGCCGAAGAGGGGGATGCTTCGGTGCTTCCGTTCACCGACGTCGTCATCCGGATCCCGCTCGCCGCACCGCTGTTCGAGCCGCTCCTTGCGGTCATCCCGCTGCAGATCTTCGCCATGGAGCTCGCCAGCGCGAAGGGGCTCGACGTCGACCAGCCGCGCAACCTCGCGAAGTCCGTCACGGTCGAGTAGCGCCGTCGGCGGGCAGGGTTTCCGCGGGGGAGAGAGGTGCAGTGTGATCGTCGGCATCGGTGTTGACCTCGTCGACCTCGCACGCTTCGAGCGTGCGGTCGACAGGACGCCCCGGCTCCGCGACCGCTTGTTCGCCGAGAGCGAACGGGACAGGCCACTGCGTTCGCTGGCCGGACGGTTCGCCGCCAAGGAAGCCCTGATCAAGGCGCTCGGAAGTTCGGACGGCGTGCACTGGCTCGACATCACCGTCTCGAACGACCCGCAGGGCGACCCCCGGTTCGAGATCAGCGGTGAGACCGCGGATGTCATCGCAGCGAGGGGCATCACCTCGCTGCATCTGTCGATGAGCCACGACGCCGGCGCGGCCGTCGCCTTCGTCGTCGCCGAGCGCGCCGACGCCCCGGTGGGAGCCGCGTGAGCGGGTTCAGGGAAGCGGTGATCGACCTCGACGCCGTTACCGCGAACATCCGCCATCTCCTCGCCGTCGTCGGAACGCCCCATCTCATCGCGGTGGTGAAGGCGGACGGCTACGGGCACGGCGCCCTTCCCGTCGCACGCGCCGCGCTCGCCGGGGGAGCCGACTGGCTCGGAACCGCCGACATCCCCGAGGCCCTCGCCTTGCGCGACGCGGGTATCGAGGCACCGCTGCTCTGCTGGCTCCACCCGCCCGGCGCCGATTTCGCGGGTGCGGCACGACGGCAGGTCGACCTGGGGGTGTCCTCTGCTGCGCAACTCGACGAGATCGCGGATGCCGTCGGCGATGCGACCGCGCAGATCCACCTCAAACTCGACACCGGTCTCAGCCGTAACGGCATCGCCGAGGCAGACTGGGCGGAGACCTTCCGTCGCGCGAGGGAACTGGAGCAGTCGGGTGCCGTCAGGGTCAGGGGAATCTTCTCGCACCTCTCCAACGCCTCGGCGACCGACGACCGTGCCGCGCTCGCCGCGTTCCACCAGGGGCTTGCCCTCGCCGAGCAGGCCGGCCTCGCCCCGGACCTCGTGCACCTCGCGGCGACGGCCGCTGCGATCGACCTGCCCGAGTCGCGGTTCAACACCGTGCGGATCGGGATCGGCATGTACGGATTGTCTCCGTTCGACGACCGCAGTTCGGCGGACCTCGGGTTGAAGCCGGTAATGACACTCCACGGCCAGGTCGCGGCGGTGCGGCGTGTACCAGCGGGCAGAGGTGTCTCCTACAGCTACACCTATCGCACCACGGGCGAATCGACCCTTGTCCTCGTCCCGCTCGGCTATGCGGACGGAATCCCGCGCCAGGCCTCAGGCGCCGGCGATGTCTCGATCGCCGGCAGCCGGTTCCGCGTGGCCGGTCGGATCGCCATGGATCAGTTCGTCGTCGACGTCGGCAACACGGACGTCGCGGTCGGCGACGACGTCGTCGTGTTCGGCGACCCTGCTGCCGGCTACCCGAGCGCAGGAGACTGGGCGGCGGCTGCAGGGACGATCAACTACGAGATCGTGACCAGGATCGGTGCGAGGGTGACGCGAAGGTACGAGTCGTGATCGAGGTCCCCGTCGACACCGTGATTCCGACCTCGGACGACATGCATGCCTACGGGGTCCGGCTCGGGCGAACGCTGGCGGCAGGAGACCTTCTCGTGCTCACCGGGCCGCTCGGTGCAGGCAAGACCACCCTGACCCGCGGGATCGGCGAGGGTCTCGGCGTCCGTGGCCCGGTCACGAGCCCGACCTTCGTCCTGGCGCGCACCCATCCCAGCCTCGTCGGTGGACCTCCCCTCGTGCACGTGGACGCCTACCGGCTCACCGACGCCCTCGAACTCGACGACCTCGATATCGACTTCGCCGGGAGCGTCGTCATCGTCGAGTGGGGCAGGGGGCTCGTCGACGCGGTCGCCTCCCGCTGGCTCGATGTGGAGATCGACAGGCCCACCGGTGCGGGGGAGTCGGACGTCGACGAAGCCGATCCGGCGGACGAGCCCAGGCGCATCAGGATCACCCGCCATGATTCCTGAGCGGAAAACCGTGCCACAGCAGGAACAGGAAGCGACCCCGACGAACGCGTAGGCTGGATCCGTGCTTCTCGCCATCGACTCCTCCACCGGGACCTCCGTCGCCGTCGTGGATCGTGATGGCGGCATCCTCTCCGAACTCGCCGTCGACGACACCATGCGGCATGCCGAAGTCGTCGGAGCGCTCATCCGGGACGCGCTCGCCGGCGCAGGGGTCTCCGCCGCCGATCTGTCTGCCGTGGCGTGCGGGATGGGCCCCGGTCCGTTCACCGGCCTCCGTATCGGCATCGCGGCCGCGAGGGCGTTCGCCTTCGGTGCTCGCAAACCGATCGTCCCGCTCGTGAGCCACGACGCCGTCGCCTTCGACTGGTACGGCCGGGGGAACACCGGCGATCTCCTCATCGCGACGGACGCCCGCAGGCGGGAGCTGTACTGGTCGACGTATTCGGGCGCCACCGCCAACGGGCTCCCCGTCCGGTCCAGCGGGCCCGGCCTGGCCAAACCCGACGATGTGCCGACGGACGCCGGATTCCGGCTGGATGCCGTCGACGTGTCGGCGGGCGCGCTCGGCATGCTCGCAGAGGCGACCTGGGCCGCAGGAGCTGCGTTCGCCCCCGACGAGCCGTTGTATCTTCGCTCTCCCGATGTCAGCCTGTCGACGCGCAAGCGGGTCACCGCATGACCTGGAAGCTGCGAACGGCCACCGTTGCCGACCTGCACCACATCATGGAGATCGAGACGTCGGTGTTCGCCACGGATGCCTGGTCCGAGTCGGCGATGCGCGACGAGCTCGCCTCGGAGAACACTCACTACGTGGTCGCAACAGCACTCGGAGCCCCAGACATCGTCCAGGGCTACGCGGGGCTGATGGCTCCTCCGCGCGCGACAGAGGCGGACGTCCAGACGATCGCCGTCTCTCCCGACGTCCGCAGGATGGGGCTTGGCCGCGTCCTCATGCATGCCCTCATCCGGACGGCACGAGCCGCAGCAGTCCGTGACGTGTTCCTCGAGGTCCGCGCGGACAACGACGGAGCGCAGGAACTGTATCGATCGCTCGGCTTCGAGGCGATCGGTGTACGCCCCGGCTACTACCAGCCCGATGACGTCGATGCCATCGTGATGAAACTCGAACTGACCCGTCCAGCACCGGCGGTCGGTGCCTCGTGAGCGATCGCGTGATCAACCGGGACGCTCCCCTCGTCCTCGGCATCGAGACGTCCTGCGACGAGACCGGGATCGGTATCGTGCGCGGCCGGACGCTCCTCAGCAACACCATCGCCTCGTCGATGGACCAGCACGCCCGCTACGGCGGCGTCGTTCCCGAGGTCGCGGCACGCGCACACCTCGAAGCACTGATCCCGGCGCTCACCGCAGCCGTCGACGAGGCGGGAATCCGGCTCGACGACCTCGACGCCATCGCCGTGACGAGTGGACCGGGCCTGTCAGGGGCGCTGATGGTCGGCGTCGGAGCGGCGAAAGCGCTGGCCGTCGCCCTGGACAAGCCGATCTACGCGGTGAACCACCTCGTCGGGCACGTCGGTGCCGACATCCTGGACGAGTCAGGGACACCGTTCGAGTACCCGACCATCGCGCTTCTCGTCTCGGGGGGACACACATCGCTACTGCTCGTGCGCGACCTGGTCAGCGACGTCGAGCTCCTCGGAGAGACGATCGACGATGCGGCGGGGGAGGCATTCGACAAGGTGGCCCGGGTGCTCGGTCTGCCATACCCCGGTGGCCCGGAGATCGACCGCATGGCCGCATCAGGAGACCCCAAGGCGATCCGCTTCCCCCGTGGACTGACACTGCCGAAGGACCTCGTCAGGCACCGATACGACTTCTCGTTCTCCGGCCTGAAGACGGCGGTTGCCCGGTGGGTCGAAAAGCAACAGGATCTCGGCAACGAGGTGCCCGTCGCGGATGTCGCGGCCAGCTTCAGGGAGGCCGTCGCTGACGTCCTCCTCACCAAGGCGATCGCGGCCTGCACCGACCACGGCGTACCCCGGCTCCTCCTCGGCGGCGGCGTGGTGGCCAACGCCAGGGTGAGGCAGCTCGCCGTCGAACGGGCAGAAGCGGCCGGTGTCGCCCTGCGCATCCCTCCGCTGTCCCTGTGCACAGACAACGGTGCCATGATCGCCGAACTCGGTGCGCAGCTGATCATGGCGGGCCATGACCCGTCGACCCTCGATTTCTCCGCCGATTCGACGCTGCCGGTCACCGAGATCCAGGTGCGCTGAACCGTCGCGGCGGAGCGGCATCCGAGCGGATCGCCGCTGTAGTGTGGCAGTCTGGGATGCCTGTGCACGCTCTCACGAGGACGACACGGCGACCAGTGCGACGGCGACAGGAGAACCCATGACAGACCCCCGGAATTCCGAGAGCCTGCCCGAACGTCCGCCTCTTCCTCCGCTGGCGGTTCCGCCGGCGGATTCCGGCGAGACGCGGGCGGAGGCCCCCGGTTCCGGTCCGTCGTCCGAGCCCGTCGGCACTCCCGGCTACGGCAGCCCGTCGACACCGCCGCCCAACCCCTTCGGCCAGCCTGCGCCCAGGCACGCGCCGCGGCAGCAGCCCGCCGCCCCGCAGCAACCGCCTGCACCGCAGCAGCCCGCCGCCGCCCCGCAGCAGCCCGCCGCCGCCCCGCAGCAGCCGCAGCAGGACCTTCGATACGGCGTCCCGGCCCCGCAGCCATCCGGCTTCGCCCCGCCCAGCTCCCCAGGCTTCGGGCCTGCACAGGGCAGCCCGCAGCCGGCATACGGCCAGCCTCCATACGGGCAGCAGCAGCCGGGATACGGCCAGCAGCAGCCCGGCTACGGCCAGCAGTACCAGCCAGGATACGGTCAGCCCGCCTACCCCGCACAGGCAGGGTACGCACAGTCGTACGGCATGCCTGCCCCCGCGGTGCAGGCAGGCCCGTCCGCCCGATTCGCGAAGACGGGCCTCGTCCTCGGGATCATCGGAGTCGTCGGTGGCATCTTCTTCGGCTGGACGATCCTGCTCTCGGTCGCGGCCATCGTGCTCGGCTTCCTCGCCCGATCCCGTGAATCGCACGCGTCCGGCATCGCGCTGTCGGCGATCGTCACCGGATTCGTCGGCGTGATCCTCTCCGCCGGGTGGCTGGTCTACAGCATCGTCACCTGGCTCGCCCTGACCTCGTCATAACAGGAGGATGCCCGTGTCCGTCAATCCCGCTGTGCTGTTCACCGCCGCGACGACGAGCTACGCGGCCAACTGCGCGCTCGGTGTCGCCGTCGCCACCGGCACGCTGACGACGGGGCGGGCGCACTGGGTTCACCACGCGCTCTACATCTCGACGGCCAGCCTCGCCGGAGCGGCGGCCAGTTCGCTCCTCTGGAGCCGCAACCGCGCTGGGTGGCTCCTGCTCCCTGCCGCCGTCCCCCTCGTTCTCATTCCCGCAATCAGCTCGCACTCCCGACGGCACATCGTGACGGCACTCAGCGCCGCGCCGTTCTTCGTGGCGAGCCTCATCAAGGCCTGGAGGTAGCCCATGGAGTTTCTCGACGTCGTTCGCAGAAGGAAGACCACGAACGGGCCGTTCCTGCCCGATCCGGTGAGTGAAGAGCACCAGCGCCTCCTCATGGAGCTCGCAGGGCGCGCGCCGTCCCAGCTGAACAGCCAGCCGTGGCGTTTCGTGATCGTCGACGACCGCTCCACCATCGAGGAGATCGCCACCATCAGCGGCGAGAGCATGACGGAGGCCATGTCGAATGGCACCTTCTTCGAGCGGTACAAGCCGTATTTCCGATTCAGCGCCGAAGAGATGGCGACGCGTCGGGACGGAATGCTCTTCGACCGGCTCCCGGCCGCCCTCCGGCCGTTCACCAGCCAGGTCTTCACCTCACGCGGGCAGAAGCTCATGAACACCATGCGGGTTCCGCACAAGCTCGGGGAAGAGAACCGCCGGCTCGTCGCCGGGTCGCCCCTGCTCCTCGGCGTGATGCTCGACCGCGCGGAATACCGGCCAGGCGAACTGTCGTCGTTCTATTCCGTTTTCAGCATGGGCGCAGCGATGGAGAACGTCTGGCTGGCGACCGTCGAACTGGGGATGGGCATCCAGTTCGTCTCGTTCCCGATGGAAGTTCCGGGGAACTGGGCAAAGATCGAGAAGATCCTGCAGGTACCGGACAGCCTCGAGCTGATGGCGGTGTACCGGCTCGGCTATCTGCCTGCCGAACAGCGCCGTCCGGCGATCGACTGGTCGAGCCACGAACGGAAGCTGCCATCGCAGTACGTCTTCCGCGGGACATGCCAAACGCCCCAGGCCGGGTGGGATACCCCAGCCGAAGCGGGGAACCAGGCCTGAGGCGCGGCTGGGGCTCTAGCGCCCGGTCACGTCAGGCGCGCGGTCGACCGAACCACGCCAGGCGCCGGTCTCGAAGCCGTTGGACTCGATCAGTTCCTTGAACTTCTTCAGGTCGTGGCCGATCTGGATGTCGTCGACCTGGAGCAGTGCGCCTGCCTTCTCGACGACACCCTTCGGGGACCAGTCGAGGCGGACGGAGATCCGCGTCTCGTCATCGCTGAGACGGTGGAAGGTGACGACCCCTGCGTGGTCTTCTCCGCCTGTGCCCTTCCAGGCGATGCGCTCGTCGGGGTTCTGCTCGGTGATCTCGGCGTCGAACTCACGGGTGACACCGGCGATCGACACCGTCCAGTGCGTCGACGTGTCCGTCTTCTGCACGACCTCGTCCACTCCGCTGAGGAACTGCGGGAACGACTCGAACTGCGTCCACTGGTTGTACACGGTGGAAATCGGTGCGTGGACGTCGATGTCGGAGTTGACAGTTGCCATGGGGCATCCTTCTCTCTCGTTGGTGGATGAATCCTCAGGACATCACGCTCGTCGGCGCACTGTCGAGGGCTTGCGAGTGCGGCGCCCCGCATGTGAAGAGACCAGCTCGAGTCACGTCGTGAGAATCACGAGCCGCTCGGTGGCGCGGGTCATCGCGACGTGATGGTCCACAGCACCCGAACCGCCCGACATACACCGGTCTGGGCTCCCGACGCCGACCATCCGCCCGAGGCACAGGTCGAGACCGAAACGGCGGAGCCGAGCGGCCAGCGTGTGCACCAGGTTCCGGTCCAGCGCCTGCTGGCCAGCCCCCTCGCGGTAATAGAGTGAAAGTGGAAGGTCAGAGGCGTTCGCAGAGCAGCGCCGCGTGCCGTCCGTCCACCCGGGTGAGGACGAGGGTGGCGCTGTTGGGGCCCTTGAGGCTCATCCGGTTGCGGAACGCGGCCGGATCGATGTCCGCCCCGCGCTTCTTCACTTCGAGGGTTCCGATCCCGCGGGACCGTAGTTCCCGTTTGAGCGTGCGTTCGTCGAGCGAGAAACGCTCGACGATACGGAAGCCGGTCGCGAACGGACTCCCCGCAGGCTCGTCGCCAGTGAGATAGGCGATGCCGTCGCTGAGCATGCGGGCGTTCAGCGAACGGGCCACATCGCCGATCAGGCGGGCACGGATCACCGCGCCGTCCGGCTCCCAGAGGTAACCGCCGAGCGGGCCGACCTGAACGTCGGCGCTGTCCTCACCTGCGTGGATCTCATGGCTCCCGGCCGAATCGAGGACCAGGGCTGACCGGCGGATGCCGTCTCGTGCGAGCGCCCCGAACCACAGGCCGAGCTCGACGACCTGCCCGTCGACACTGACCCACTGGGCCTCCGCGTCCTCGGGGATGAGGCTGCGGTCGAAGCCCGGGCCCAGCTTGACGCCTGTGGGCCGGTCTGCGGCCGCGCCGAAGACGAGGTCGAGCGACGGGGTGTAGTCGGAGTACTGGGTGAGCCTCGCGGTGTTCACGTGCCCGGCGGTGCGGCGGGCCGGGTCGAAGTACAGTGCGTCGAACGACGTGAGGTCGATGTCCTCGGCGGCCGCGTGCTCGACACGGGCGGATTCGAACGGGGCGAGGTTGTAACTCGCGACCGTCGCGGTCACCTCGTCGACGTCAACGGCGGTCACCTCGAGGTCGAGGGCGGCGAGGGCCATGGCGTCACCTCCGATGCCGCAGCCGAGGTCGGCGACACGGCGGAGCCCTGCAGATTCGAACCGGCCTGCGTGCAGCGCAGCGACACGAAGCCGTGTTGCCTGCTCCAGTCCTGCCTCGGTGAAGAGCATCCGTGACGCGAAGTCGCCGAACTTGCCCCTCGCCTTGTGCCGCAGCCTGGCCTGGGTGAGCACGGTGGCGACGAGGGAGGGGGAGTACCCTGCTGCCCTGAGACGTGACACGGCGGCCACGACATCGCCGACGGCATCCGCCCCGGCGACCTCGTCCAGCAGGGTCAGTCCCTCCGGCGTCAGCAATTCGACCAGTTCGGCTCTCTCCATCCCGCAAACCTACCAAGGCCACGGCGCTGGATTGGCACTCACGTTGCGAGAGTGCCAGCGGATGCCTAGACTGGCGTTAGCACTCTCGATGTGAGGGTGCTAACTCAAGTCTTAGTTCAGAAAGAGGTCAACCGTGTCGGTCTCCATCAAGCCGCTCGAGGATCGCATCGTCATCAAGCAGGTCGACGCCGAGCAGACAACTGCTTCGGGTCTCGTCATCCCTGACACCGCCAAGGAGAAGCCCCAGGAGGGCGTCGTCGAAGCAGTAGGCCCCGGCCGCATCGACGACAACGGCAACCGCGTTCCGCTCGACGTCGCCGTCGGCGACAAGGTGATTTACTCCAAGTACGGCGGAACCGAAGTGAAGTTCGATGGCCAGGACTACCTGGTCCTCTCGGCCCGCGACGTTCTCGCCGTGGTGGTCCGCTAATACAGCACCCTGTACACGCTCGAATCCCGGATGGCGGAAACCATCCGGGATTCGTCCGTTAACCGCCGGGTGTCCTGCGAGGCAGCGAGTAGCATCGACAGGTGCCTACCGCGTCAGACCCTGCCGATGTCGACGTCGTCACAGGAGGCACTGTGACCCCAGGTGCCGAAGTCCCCGCCAGGCTGAACCGCGCGGGCCTCGCCTCCGCGATCGCCGCGTACACCCTGTGGGGTGGGCTCCCGCTCTACTTCCTTCTCCTTGCTCCGACCGGACCATTCGAGCTGGTCGCCGCACGCATCATCTTCTCGCTGGTGTTCTGCGCCCTCCTCCTCACCGTCACCAGGGCGTGGAAGCCGTTCTCGCGGCTGCTCGTCACCCCCCGGATCAGTTTCACGATGGCGCTCGCCGGGGTGCTGATCTTCATCAACTGGCAGACCTACGTCTACGGCGTGCTCAGCAATCAGGTGGTCGAGGCGTCGCTCGGGTACTTCATCAACCCGATCGTCACGGTGTTCCTCGGGGTCTTCTTCCTCCGTGAACGACTGAGGACCGTGCAGTGGATCTCGGTCGGTATCAGCATCGTCGCCGTTCTCGTCCTCGCGGTCGGGGGCAACGGCGTGCCCTGGATCGCCCTCGTGCTCGCGTTCTCCTTCGGCTTCTACGGGTACATCAAGAAGCGCGTCGGACCGCGGGTGGATGCCGTCGCAGGACTCACTCTCGAAACCGCGTGGCTCCTGCCCGTCGCGATCATCCAGCTCATCGTCGTCGGTGTCACCAGCGGACTGACCATCGGGACGGTGAGCCCGATGCACACAGCGCTGCTCATCGGCACCGGCGTCGTCACGGCCGTTCCCCTGCTCTTCTTCGCGGCGGCATCCCGCCGGCTGCCCCTCGTCTGGATGGGCTTCATCCAGTTCTTCGCGCCGGTGATCCAGTTCCTCGTCGGGGTGCTCATCCTGCATGAGGAGATGCCGATCGAGCGCTGGATCGGATTCGGCCTGGTCTGGATCGCTCTCATCATCCTGACCGTCGATATGGCGGCGAGCGCGCGACGGTCGTCCGTGATGCGCAACAAATCTGCACCAGCGGCGCCCTGACCGCGCGAAAAGATCACGAACTGTAACGATTGCGCTCTCGTTACACGGATGTAACCCATACGTATTGTTCGCCGGCGATTGCTCGAATAGGTTGGCACAACGACAGTACAGAGCACTGTCCTTTGGATACGACACAGCATAGGAGCAACATGGGCGTTTTCACCCGGGCTACGGCCTCCCGCTCACGCACCCGCACAGCCACTCTGAGTGGGCTTGCATTCCTGGGGGCCAGCGCGCTGGTTCTCACCGGATGCGCAAGTCCTGGAGGAAGCGAAGGCGGGGACAACGAGAAGCCGTCAGGCGACCTGACCCTGAAGATCGGTACGCAGTTGCCTCAGACGGGCAACCTCGCATTCCTCGGCCCGCCCGAGGAAGCAGGCGCCGGACTCGCAGCCAAGGAAATCAACGACGCTGACCTTGGCATCGAGATCGAGATGGAATACGGCGACTCAGGCGACACCGACAACAAGGCATACGCCACCGAGGTTCCGCGACTGCTCCAGGCAGGCGTTTCAGCCATCGTCGGCGCCGCATCCAGCGGTGTGTCGAAGCTGTTCATCGATGAGGTGACCGGTGCAGGCGTGATTCACTTCTCGCCGGCCAACACTTCGGCCGACTTCACCACGTGGGACGACAACGGGCTGTTCTGGCGAACCGCTCCGAGCGACGTCCTCCAGGGCGAGGTCCTCGGAAACCTCATTGCCGAAGACGGCAAGGAAACCCTCGGAATCCTGTACCTCAACGACTCATACGGAACCGGCCTCGCCAAGTTCACGGGTGAAGCGTTCGAGGCCGCGGGCGGCGAGGTCGTCGAGGAGCAGTCATACAACACCGGTGACACCTCGTTCGACGCACAGGTCAGCGCGCTGAAGGCTGCCAACCCCGACGCGATCGCCCTGATCGCGTTCGAGGAGACGAAGACGATCGTTCCTGCTCTCTCCGGCTACCCGTCAGAGAACATGTACTTCGTCGACGGAAACCTCTCGGACTACTCGGCTGACTTCCCGGCAGGCACCCTCACGGGCGCCAAGGGAACGCTGCCGGGTCTCGACACTGCGAAGCTCGGTGACTTCACCGATCGACTGCAGGCGTTCTGGGCCGATGAGGGCAACGAAGAGCTGAAGGACTACAGCTACGCGGCTGAGACGTACGACGCTGTCGTGCTCCTCGCGCTGGCTGCCATGGCGGCTAACTCGACCGAAGGTGTCGACATCGCCGAGAAGCTCCAGGAAGTCTCCGGTGGTGCAGGCGACGGCGAGAAGTGCAAGACATTCGAAGAATGTGCTGCACTGATCAACGACGGCAAGACCGCTGACTACGACGGAAACTCCGGTCCGATCACGTTCGACGAGAACGGCGACCCGACCGAGGCGACCATCGGCGTCTACGAGTACAACGAAGAGAACAAGTACGACCGCATCAACTAGGTCGCACTGAACGGACGGTGGTCGCGGGTCTCCCGCGGCCACCGTTTTTTCGTGGCACGGGGACTCCCGCACGAGAACGGCACACAGCTCCATCACACCGTGGAGCGACTCGTTGTGGCGGGCCTGGTGGATGAGCGCAGGGCCGCCGGAGTCGTACCCGGACAGCATGCGCGCCGCCCGCATCTGGCGCCACACGCCCTGCATCGACGACCTGCCCGTCCCGGTATGCCCGACCGCAGGAAAGCGGCTACAGGAGCGCCCCACGAGCTGATCGCAGCAATCTCTACCTGGATGCCGTCCAGCACGGCCCCGACTCCCGTGCCTGCGGTCCCGACGTCTGGCCGACTTCATCCTCCGACCGGAGTCGCGGTCGCTGACCTTCCGGATCACCGCAGGAGCCTGACCGCACGACGAAGCCCCGCAGGCCAGGCCTGCGGGGCTTCGTCGTGCGTGGTCGGGGAGGGTTATTCCTCGTCGTCCTGGCCCAGGGTACCGAGGTAGAGCCCGATCACCTTTTCGTCGTTGAGCAGTTCGCGCCCCGTGCCGGTGTACGCATCCGTGCCCTGGTCGAGCACGTAGCCGCGGTCACAGATCTGCAGGCAGCGCCTGGCGTTCTGCTCGACCATGATCGTGGTCACGCCGGCCTTGTTGATGTCTGACACACGCAGGAACGCGTCGTCCTGGCGAACGGGCGACAGACCGGCGCTGGGCTCGTCGAGCAGGAGCACGTGCGGGTCCATCATGAGCGCCCTGGACATGGCGACCATCTGGCGTTCACCACCGGACAGCGAACCGGCGCGCTGCTTGAGCCGCTTGCCGAGCTCCGCGAAGATCCCGGTGACGAACTCGAGGCGCTGGTTGTAGATCTTCGGATTCTGGAAGAGCCCCATCTGCAGGTTCTCCTCGATCGTCAGGCTCGGGAAGACGTTGTTCGTCTGCGGGACGAAACCGACGCCACGAGAGACGAGCTTGTCGGCCTTGAGCCCGGTGATGTCCTCACCGTTCAGGCGGATCTCACCACCGCGAACCTTGACCTGGCCGAAGATGGCCTTGAGCAGCGTGGACTTGCCCGCGCCGTTCGGTCCGATGATCCCGATGAGTTCGCCCTTGGCCGCGATCAGGTTCGCCTCGTTGAGGATGTTGACGCCCGGCAGGTAACCGGCGGTGAGGTTGGTGACCTCGACGACGGTCTCGGGTGCGATCGTTGCGGTGCTCACTTGGTGTCCTCGTCTTTCGCTGCGTCGTCTGTCTGCGTGTCCGTGACGTACGCCGAAGAATCCGTCAGTCCCACCTCTGCATCGATTTCCGCGAGCAGCTCTTCGACCGCTGCGGTCTTCTCGCCGGAGACCCGGCCGGTGACGACGCCGAGGTCGACGTCCTGGTGGCTTCCCAGGTAGGCATCGATCACGGCAGGATCCTGCATGACGCTCTCCGGGTCACCCTCCGCCACGACGCGTCCCTCTGCCATCACGATCACCCAGTCGGCGATGTGCCTGACCATGTGCATGTCGTGCTCGACGAAGAGGACGCTCATGCCCTCTTCCTTGAGGTTGAGGATGTGATCGAGGAGTGACTGGGTGAGGGCCGGGTTGACGCCGGCCATCGGCTCGTCGAGCATGACGAGCTTCGGCGAACTCATCAACGCCCGCGCCATTTCGAGCAACTTGCGCTGCCCGCCGGAGAGGCTCGCAGCGAAGTCGTCCTTTTTGGTGTCGAGCTTGAACCGGGCGAGGATCTCGATCGCCCGCTCCTCGATCTCGTCCTCCTGCTTGCGCCACAGCGGCTTGATCAGGCTGGTGAAGATGTTCTCGCCTGACTGCTTCTGCGACCCGAGCTTCATGTTCTCGAGCACGGTGAGCAGGCCGAGCGCCTTGGTCAGCTGGAAGGTGCGGACCTGCCCCATCCTGGCCACCTTGAACGCCGGAACTCCGTTGAGGCGCGTGCCGTCGAAGGTCCAGGTGCCCGTGTCCGGTTTGTCGAACCCGGTGAGCAGGTTGAACAGGGTCGTCTTGCCTGCACCGTTCGGGCCGATGAGGGCTGTGATGGCGCCGCGCGGGATCTCGAGGTGCTCCACGTCCACGGCCTTGAGGCCGCCGAACGTGCGGGTGACGTTGTCGGCGATGACGATCGGGTCCACCTTGGCGACGCCGGGGGTGGCGTCTCCGACGTGCAGGCCTGTGGTCTTGACCGGACGGGCCGACGCTGAGCTATTGCTTGACAAAGGTCAGCTCCTTCTTGTTGCCGAGGATGCCCTGTGGCCTGAAGATCACGATCAGCATGAGGGCCAGTCCTACGAGGATGAAGCGGAGTGTCGCCGCCTGGGTGGTCGACATGAACGGCAGCAGGCCGCTCGACGCCATCGCGGGCAGGACGTTGGAGAGGAAGCCCATGATCACCCAGAAGATGACCGAGCCGAGGATGGGACCGAACACCGTGGCCGCTCCACCGAGGAGGAGGATCGTCCAGATGAAGAAGGTCAGGCTCGTGACGTACACGCTGGGCACCACCGCCGATGGCAGTGCGAACACCACACCGCCGAGGGCGCCGAAGATGCCACCGACGACAAGCGCCTGCATCTTGTACGCGAAGACGTTCTTGCCGAGCGCACGCACGGCATCCTCGTCCTCACGGATGCCCTTGAGCACCCGGCCCCACGGGCTGCGCATGAGCAGCCAGACGAGCAGCGCCGCGACGATGAGCAGTCCGATGCCGAAGATCCTGACCCACCAGCCGTTGGCGTTGTATGTCCATGGCCCGAAACCGTACGTGCCTTCGGGGAACGGATTGGCCGCGCGGAAACCGGCGTGGTAGTTGCCGAGTCCGTCCGCCGAGTTGGTGACATCGTCGAAGACCTGCGTGGTGAAGAGCAGGCGGACGATCTCAGCGGCCGCGATGGTCACGATGGCGAGATAGTCGGCTCTCAGCCTCAGCGTCGGAATACCGAGTATGAAGGCGAAGGCGACGGATGCCAGCATGCCGACGATGATGCCTGCCCACCAGGGCAGTCCGAATGTGAGGATCGAGATGGCGTAGCCGTAGGCGCCGAGCGCCATGAAGCCGGCCATACCGAAGTTGAGCAGTCCGCCGTATCCGAAGTGGACGGCGAGTCCGAGGGCGGCCAATGCGTAGGCAATGGTCTCCGGGCTGATCAGCCAGGAGGCGGTGTTCGACAGAATTGATTCCCAGTCCATGGCGTCCTCCTATCCAATTCTCTCTTTGCGCCCCAGGATGCCCTGTGGCTTGACCAGCAGCACGCCGATGAGCACGACGAGTGCGCCCACGTATTTGATGTCCGACGGGATCCAGAGCGTCGAGATCTCGACGAGGAGCCCGACGATGATCGAGCCGAGGAGTGCGCCGAACGCTGTCCCGAGTCCACCGAGGACGATGGCACCGAAGACCAGCAGCAGGATCTGGGTTCCCATGTCCCACTTGATCCCCGGGCGGAAGTACGCCCAGAGGATGCCTGCGAGACCGGCGAGTGCGCCGGAGAGGATCCAGACGATGCGGATGACCTTGTCGACGTCGATACCGCTCGCTGCGGCGAGTGACGCGTTGTCCGAGATCGCTCTCGTCGCCTTGCCCGTGCGGGTGTTGACGAGCCACCAGGCCACGCCGAGCAGCACGACGATCGAGGTCCCCATGCTGATCATGTCCGTCACCGATAGCGCGATCGATCCGAAGAGCGTGATGCGTGCCTCGCCCGCGCCGGGGAGCTGATAGGTCCCACCACCGATGAAGTACAGGAAGATGTAGCGGAGGAAGAGCGACAGACCGATCGAGACGATCATCACCTGCACGATTCCGATGCCCTTGCGGCGGAGCGGTCTCCACAGGCCGGTGTCGAGCGCGTAGCCGAACACCCCGCTCATGATCACCGCTGCGAGCAGCGCCAGCCAGAGCGGGAACTGGAGACCGGTGAACATCAGGGCCATCACGGCACCGAATGTCACCATCTCACCGTGTGCGAAGTTCGACAGTCCCGTTGTTCCGAAGACGAGGGAGGCGCCGATGGCCGCGAGAGCGAGGAGCAGGCCGAAGTTGAGGCCGTTCACGATTCGCTCGGCCAGCTGGTCCCAGAAACTGACCGTCACCCGGACTCCCTCACCGAGGAAGTAGTTGACGATCTTCGAGTTCGTGAGCTTGATCTCCGCCTCGACGGACGCGGAGCCTTCGGCGACGATGACGCCCTTCGGGAGGGTCTCCTCGTCGAGGGTCACCGTGTATGTGCCCTTCTCGGGGACGCCGATCTTCCACTTGCCCTCGGCATCGGTGTCGACGTCTGCCTTGTAGCCGTTGCCGTCGACAGTGATGTTCACCCCCTCGAGGGGTTCGCTGTCGTACTTGACGTTCCCGGCGAAGTAGAAGTCGTATTCCGTGCCGACTTCGTCAGCCTGAGCGGGTGCCGCTGACGCCGATTGCAGTATTAAAGCGCCGAACAGCAGCGCAAAAAACAGCAGGATCGTGCGCCTGAGGCGCGGGGCTTGGACTGAATGAGGGGAACTCACTGCACCTCCAGTGCGGGACCGCCAGGTCCCTCGAGCAGGGGACCGCCAGGTCTCCTGATTAACTTTCGCCAGACGGCTCTGTTTGACGATACGACCCGATTATGACCTACATGTTTCGTACATGGGTATTCCTCACCTCAAAGTGCCCATCTTCAGGGCATAATCGTTACCTTTCTGCGGTTAGCATTAACTACCGGTCCCATGCGCAGTGTTTCTGGCATCCGTCATCTCCCCCCAATGACGCCGGTACGCCACCGTGAAGGGAAGCAATGGAAACCTCAGACCCGTTCGGCTTTGTTGGACTCACCTATGACGACGTGCTGCTGCTCCCCGGGCACACCGACGTCATCCCGAGCGAGGCGGAGACCTTCTCTCGTCTGACCCGGCGCATCACCGTCGCCACCCCCCTTCTCTCCAGCGCCATGGACACCGTCACCGAATCCCGCATGGCCATCGCCATGGCGCGCCAGGGCGGAATCGGCATCCTGCACCGCAACCTCTCGATCGCCGACCAGGCCGAACAGGTCGACCTCGTCAAGCGCAGCGAGTCCGGGATGATCACCAACCCCGTGACGACCACAGCGGACGCCACCGTCGCAGAAGTCGACGCACTCTGCGGCCAGTTCCGTGTGTCAGGGCTCCCCGTCATCGACGGTGACGGCGTTCTCGTCGGCATCATCACCAACCGGGACATGCGATTCGTCGCCCCGTTCGAGAAGGCCACGACCCCCGTCCGCGATGTCATGACCCGGATGCCGCTCATCACCGCGCCGGTCGGCATCGACCCGGACGACGCCATCGCGATCCTCGCCCAGCACCGCATCGAGAAGCTTCCCCTCGTCGACGCCGCAGGCAGGCTCAAAGGCCTCATCACGGTCAAGGACTTCGACAAGAGCGAGAAGTACCCGCATGCCACCAAGGACGACGAAGGCAGGCTCCGCGTCGGCGCCGCCATCGGATTCTTCGGCGACGCCTGGCAGCGCGCCGGCGCTCTCGTCGACGCAGGAGTCGACGTGCTCGTCGTCGACACGGCCAACGGCGACTCCGCCGGAGTGCTCGACATCATCCGCAAGCTCAAGGCAGACCCCGCATTCGCGAAGGTCGACATCATCGGCGGCAACGTGGCCACCCGTTCAGGCGCGAAGGCGATCGCCGAAGCAGGAGCAGACGCCGTCAAGGTCGGAGTGGGCCCAGGCTCGATCTGCACCACCCGCGTCGTCGCCGGTGTCGGCGTCCCGCAGGTGACCGCGGTCTACGAGGCTTCCCTCGCCGCCCGCGAGTTCGGCATCCCGGTCATCGCCGACGGTGGCCTGCAATATTCGGGTGACATCGCGAAGGCCCTCGTCGCCGGTGCGGACACTGTCATGCTCGGGTCGCTCCTCGCCGGGTGCGACGAGAGCCCTGGCGAGCTCGTCTTCGTCAACGGCAAGCAGTTCAAGACCTATCGCGGCATGGGGTCGCTCGGTGCGCTGCAGACCCGCGGCGAGAAGACCTCGTACTCCAAGGACCGGTACTTCCAGAACGACGTTCCGTCGGACGACAAGCTCATCCCCGAGGGCATCGAGGGCCAGGTTCCGTACCGCGGTCCGCTCTCGGCCGTCGCCTACCAGCTCATCGGCGGCCTCCGGCAGTCGATGTTCTACGTCGGTGCCCGCACGATCGACGAGCTCAAGAGCAAGGGCAAGTTCGTGCGCATCACGCCTGCAGGGCTCAAGGAGTCGCACCCGCACGATGTGCAGATCGTCGTAGAGGCACCGAACTACCGCCGCTGAGACCCCACTCCCTGAAACGCCCGGCCCGAGCTGCTGCTCCGGTCGGGCGTTTCTGCGTGCGCCCGCCCGCCCCGACCCGCCTACTCACCACTTCCGGACCTACTCACCGTTCGCACCACGTGAGTGCGTCCGGAAATAGTGAGTGCGTGCACCGGCAGCCGCCGAAGGCGCTGCGTCCCACCGGTCGTGCAACTCGAGGGCCGTGCGAGTGTTTTCGGGGTGTCGAGTTATGAGGCGTGAGCCCAGGGGTGACAGCCCGGCCACCGCTGCTGCATGGCTGGGGATCGCCGTCTCGTTTCCGAGATTTCCTTGGCAGGGGCTGCCGCCTTTCGCGATGCTCCGCATCGCGGAGGAGAAAACACTCGCTCGGCCCGTCGGCCCGGCCCGACCTTCCGGGGCGACCGACCAGCCCCCACCCCGAACGATAGGCTGGAACCGTGAGTATGGAAACTGAGATCGGTGCGTCCAAGCGCGCACGCCGCGCCTACGCCTTCGACGACATCGCCATCGTCCCATCGCGTCGGACGCGTGACCCCGAAGACGTGTCGATCAGCTGGGGTATCGATGCCTACCAGTTCGACATCCCGTTCCTCGCCGCTCCGATGGACTCCGTGGTCTCGCCGACCACGGCGATCATGATGGGCAAGCTCGGCGGACTCGGGGTCCTCGACCTCGAGGGCCTCTGGACGCGCTACGACGACCCGGAGCCGCTGCTCGCCGAGATCCGCGAACTCTCCGACGAGCGTGCCACCGCCCGGATGCAGGAGATCTACTCCGCCCCGATCAAGCCTGAGCTCGTCACCGCCCGCCTCGCCGAGATCCGTGCAGCAGGCGTCACCGTCGCCGGTGCCCTCTCGCCCCAGCGCACCCAGGAGCTGCACGAGACCGTCGTCGCCGCCGGCGTCGACCTCTTCGTGATCCGCGGAACCACCGTCTCGGCCGAACACGTGTCGAAGAACCAGGAACCGCTCAACCTCAAGGAGTTCATCTACGAACTCGACGTCCCGGTCATCGTCGGAGGCGCAGCGACCTACACGGCCGCACTGCACCTCATGCGCACCGGCGCCGCCGGCGTCCTCGTCGGATTCGGCGGGGGAGCCGCGTCGACCACTCGCGCGACCCTCGGCATCCACGCTCCGATGGCCACCGCCGTCGCAGACATCGCCGGTGCCCGCCGCGACTACATGGACGAGTCAGGCGGACGGTACGTACACGTCATTGCAGACGGCGGTCTCGGCACAGCGGGCGACATCGTCAAGGCTGTCGCATGCGGCGCCGACGCCGTCATGCTCGGCACGACCCTTGCGCGGGCGACGGATGCCCCTGGCGGCGGCTACCACTGGGGTACGGAGGCGTACCACTCCCAGCTGCCGCGCGGCCGCCGCGTCGAGGTCGGTCAGATCGGCTCGCTCGAAGAGGTCCTCTACGGCCCGGCCACCGTCGCTGACGGCAAGGCCAACCTCGTCGGCGCACTCCGCCGGTCGATGGCGACCACAGGCTACTCGGACCTCAAGGAATTCCAGCGGGTCGAGGTCGTCCTGGCTCCGTACGCGCCGCAGGCCGGCGTCCGCTGATCCCGGTCGTCCGGAACCTCAGTCGAGGATCCTTCGCACGACGTTGGTGTGCGCGAGGTCGATGAGTTCCTCGCCGCGCCCTGACAGCACGGTGCGGATGGCGTAGAGGGTGAAGCCCTTCGCCTGCTCGGCGGTGATCGCGGGTGGCAGCGACAGCTCCTGCCTCGCGGTGACCACGTCGACGAGCGCGGGGCCGTCGTGGGCGAACGCCTCCCTGAGGGCGCCGTCGAGGTCGTCGGGGCGTTCGACACGGATGCCGCGGATGCCCATGGCCGTCGCCACGTCGGCGAAGTTCGGGTTCACCAGCTCAGTGCCGTAGTTGACCAGTCCCGCCGCCTTCATCTCCAGCTCGACGAAGTTGAGCGACGAGTTGTTGAACACGACGATCTTCACCGGGAGCCGGTTCTGGGTGAGGCTGATCAGCTCACCGAGCAGCATCGTGAGGCCCCCGTCGCCGGCCAGGGCGATGACCTGCCGCGCGGGGTGGGATGCCTGTGCGCCGATTCCCTGCGGCACCGCATTCGCCATGGTCCCGTGGCTGAACGATCCGATCAGCCGTCTGCGCCCGTTCATGGTCAGGTACCGGCTCGCCCAGACGACGGGGGAGCCGACGTCAGGGATGAACACCGCGTCGTCAGCGGCGATCTCGTCGATGAGCCGCGTGAGGTACTGCGGATGGATCGGTGCGCGGTTCCTGTCGTTGGTGGCGAGATCGTCGAGCCCTGCGCGGCTCTTCCGGTAGTGCCTGACGGACTTCTCGAGGTGGTTGCGATCGGTCTTGGGTTCCAGCAACGGGAGCAGCACCTGCGCGGTGTCCTTGACCGTCCCGACCAGGCCGAGGTCGAGCGGGGTTCGCCGGCCGAGCTGCTCACCGCGGACGTCGACCTGGATCTTGACGGCATCCTCCGGGTAGAACTGCTGGTACGGGAAGTCGGTGCCGAGCATGAGCAGCGCGTCGCAGGCCTCCATGGCCCTGTAGCCGGACGCGAAACCGAGCAGCCCGGTCATGCCGACGTCGAACGGGTTGTCGAACTCGATGTGCTCCTTCCCGCGCAGGGCGTGCACGATAGGCGCTCCGAGAGCGTCCGCGAGCGCGAGGACCTCGGCGTGCGCGCCGGCGACACCCGCCCCTGCGAGGATGGTCACCTTCTCTGCGCCGTTGAGCAGCGCTGCCGCTTCGGCCAGGCCCTCGGCGGTCGGGAGCACCGAACTCGACGTCGGCCGGATCGCAACGGTCCTGGCCTGCTCCGCCTTCGCCTGGAGTACGTCGCCAGGGATGACGAGCACGGCGACCCCGCGCCGTTCGATGGCCGTCCGCATGGCGACCTCGAGCAGCCGGGGCATCTGCTCGGGGGACCCGACCATCTCGCAGAACACGCTGCACTCGCGGAACAGCTCCTGCGGGTGCGTCTCCTGGAAGTAGGTGCTGCCGATCTCGGCGCTCGGGATGTGGGCCGCGATCGCCAGCACAGGAACCCGGGACCGGTTGGCGTCGAAGAGCCCGTTGATGAGGTGCAGGTTGCCCGGCCCGCAACTCGCCGCGCAGACCGCCAGTTCACCGGTCAGACCGGCATCCGCTGACGCGGCGAACGCGGCGGCCTCCTCGTGCCTGACGTGCACCCAGGCGAGGTCCCCATCCGCCCTGAGCGCGTCGGTGAGTCCGTTGAGCGAATCGCCAGGCAGGCCATACACACGGCTGACGCCGCTGGCCTTGAGCGTCGCGACGATGTTCTCGGCGATGGTTCCCATGGGAGCTCCTGACGGTTTCGCGGATGGCGTCCTGTTCGAGTCCAGCACAGTCCACTCCCAATTAGTACGGGCGCGCCAGGCTCGGCGCAAGGCAGTTGTGACTGCCCATCCTGTGCGTTAGCGTCAAAGTAAATGCGGTGGCGTAGCCTGTCGGTGCCACCTCGAGCGGCAGTCCGGGAATCGTGACAGGCTCGATCCCGGTGGAGGCAAGAATGGCCAATTCCAACAGCGTTTCATTCTCGACCAAGCTCGGAGTGGAGGAGCGGGTCGCCGCAATCGAGGCCCTCAAAACCAAGGAACTCGACGTCCTCGTCGTCGGCGGAGGGATCGTGGGCGCTGGAAGCGCTCTCGACTCCGTCACCCGTGGGCTCTCCACGGGCATCCTCGAGGCGCGGGACTGGGCGAGCGGCACATCGAGCCGGTCCTCGAAACTCGTGCACGGAGGCATCCGCTATCTGGAGCAACTGGACTTCAGGCTCGTGCGTGAAGCGCTCATCGAGCGCGGCCTGCTTCTCCAGCGCATCGCACCGCACCTGGTGAAGCCGGTGAAGTTCCTCTATCCGCTCAACCGCCCGGTGTTCGAACGCATCTACATCGGTGCGGGGATGCTCCTCTACGACATCTTCAGCTACACCGGCGGTCGCCCGCCCGGCGTGCCACACCACCGTCACCTGTCGAAGCGACAGATCCAAAAATCGATCCCGTCGCTGCGCAACAACGCTTTCGTCGGCGGACTCACCTACTACGACGCCCAGGTCGACGACGCCCGTTACGTGGCATCCCTCGTGCGGACAGCCTCGTCCTACGGCGCCCATGCCGCCAGTCGCGTCAGGGTCGAAGGCTTCCTCAAGGTCGGGCAGCGCGTGGTCGGCGTGAAGGCACACGACCTCGAGACCGGCGAACGCTTCGAGGTGCGAGCCAAGCAGGTCGTCAACGCCACAGGCGTCTGGACCGACGACACCCAGGCCATGGTCGGCGAACGCGGCCAGTTCAAGGTCCGCGCGTCGAAGGGCATCCACCTGCTCGTTCCCCGCGATCGCTTCCAGTCCACCATGGGCCTTCTGCTCCGCACCGAGAAGAGCGTCCTGTTCGTGATCCCGTGGGGTCGCCACTGGATCATCGGAACCACAGACACGGACTGGAACCTCGACAAATCCCACCCCGCCGCCACCGCAGCGGACATCGACTACCTGCTCGAACACGTCAACCAGGTCCTCGCCGTCCCGCTCACCCGGGACGACGTCGAAGGCGTCTACGCTGGGCTCCGGCCGCTTCTCGCCGGTGAGTCCGACCAGACCTCCAAGCTGTCCCGTGAGCACCTCGTCGCCCACTCCGTTCCCGGCCTCGTCGTGATCGCCGGCGGAAAGTGGACCACGTACCGGATCATGGCGAAGGATGCCATCGATGCGGCGGCCGATGCGCTCGACGGCAAGGTCGCCAAGTCGATCACCGACAACATCTCGCTGCTCGGCGCCGAGGGCTACCAGGCCGCGTGGAACAAGCGAGGCAAGATCGCCAGGGCGTTCGGTGTGCACAAGGTTCGGATCGAGCACCTTCTCAACCGGTACGGTGTGCTCACCGACGAGCTGCTCGACATCATCCGGGCGCGCCCCGAGCTGGGTGAGGCCCTCCCGGGTGCCGACGACTACATCGGCGCTGAGGTCGTGTACGCTGCGTCTCACGAGGGGGCTCTGCACCTCGAGGACGTCCTCGCCAGGCGCACGCGCATCTCCATCGAGGCCTGGGACCGTGGCGTGTCCGCTGCTCCTGTGGCCGCTGCCCTCATGGCCGACGTGCTCGGCTGGGACGAGGAACGCACCCAGCACGAGGTCGCGGTGTACCTCAAGCGGGTCGCAGCCGAGCGCGCATCACAGGAGCAACCGGACGACGAGTCCGCCGACCGGATCCGCCTGGAGGCACCGGACATCGTCGTCTCCAAGTGACCGTCGCCTCCCGCCGGACAGGGCGGGAGGCGAGCACGCGCTCCGTTAGACTTGCAGGACTGCCCACAAGCCTTGAGGAGTCCGGCGATGGTCGATGTTCGGCGGGTAAAGCTTCCCGGAGTCGGTGTCCTGCACACGTTCGTCACGGATGACGGTGGCAAGGTCGGCGTGATCGCCCACCGCTCAGGACACAGTGACCTCATCACCTTCGCCGACGACGAAGACGGCTCGGATGCCAGCAAAGTGTCCCTCCGGCTCAGCGAGGACGAGGCGCACACCCTCGCCGAACTGCTCGGCGGCACCCAGATCACCGAGTCCCTCACGGCGCTCGACCAGATCCCCGGGCTCTCCATCGACTGGTTCAGGGTCGACTACGAGGACCACATTGCCGGCCAGCCCCTCGGCGACCCCGCTGACCGCGGCATCGTCGGACTCACCGTCGTCGCCGTCGTCCGCGGCGAGAGCGCCAACCCGGCCCCGTCGGCCGATTTCCGGGTCTTCCCCGGAGACACACTCGTGGTGGCAGGCAGCCCGGAGAAGGTCGCGAAGGCGTTCGCCTTCTTCCGTACCGGTGAATCGCGGCTCAAGGGCGCAGCAGAAGCTCCGCCGGGAAGCTAGTGATGTCGTTCGCCGCCGCAGCTGAAAGCACGTCCCTGGGGACGGACCTGATCGTCCTCGGTACTCTGCTCGTCGTCGCATACATCCTCGGCCGCCTCGGCAAACTCATCGGGCTTCCCGCCATCCCGATCTACATGATCGTCGGATTCCTGGCGAGCCCGAACACCGGCTGGTTCCCGCTCAACTTCGAGAGCGCATACATCGAGCTCATCGCCGTCTTCGGGCTGATCCTCCTCCTGTTCAACCTCGGACTCGAATTCGACCAGGACGAGTTCTTCGGCAACGCGGGCAAACTGCTCATCTCCGGCGGTTCCTACCTGGTGCTGCTCATGGGCGCAGGGCTCATCTTCGGCTTCGTGCTGGGCTGGGGGACCAGGGAGGCACTCATCGTCGCCGGCATCATCGGCACATCGTCGAGCGCCATCGTGACGAAACTCCTCATCGAGCTCAACAGGCTTGCCAACCGCGAGACGCCGATGATCCTCGGCGTCACCGTCGTGCAGGACATCTTCCTGGCCATCTACCTCGCCATCGTCTCCGTCGTGCTCAGCGGGGAATCAGAGCCGTGGCACGTCGCCGGAAAGCTGGCGATCGCCTTCACCTTCCTCGTCGTGATGTTCAGCATCGCCCGCTGGGGTGGCGCATACGTCAGTCGACTGTTCCGCACCAAGGATGACGAACTGTTCACCATCCTGTTCTTCGGTCTCGCTGTGCTGTTCGGTGGCCTCGGTGAAGTACTCGGTGTCAGCGACGCCATCGGCGCGTTCCTCATCGGCCTCGTGCTCGGCGCGACGAGGTACAGCGCGAAGATCGAACACGTCGCCGTGCCGCTCCGCGACATCTTCGGCGCCTTCTTCTTCCTGAACTTCGGGCTGACCCTCGACCCCAGCCAGTTCCCGCTGGTGATCTGGCCGGTCTTCTTCGCGGTGATACTCACCCTCGTGCTCAACGTCGTCGCCGGTCAGTTCATGGCAAGGCTGTACGGGTTCAGCACCCAGGCAGGGATCAACGCTGCCGCGATCCTGATGAACCGGGGCGAGTTCGCGCTCATCCTCGCCATCCTCGCGCTCACCGCCGGACTCGATGAGCGGCTCCAGCCATTCGCGGGACTCTACGTGCTCGTCATGAGCGTGATGGGGCCGCTCCTGGCGTCGAATTCGGAGAAGATCGGTGCCGCTGTGCTCCGCAAGAAGAAGGTGGCGCCCAAACCACGAGCGGCCGACGCCCTTCTCGCTGAGGAGATCGCACTCGTCGAAGCGGCGACATCGGATGCCGGCGGACACGAGACCACGAGGGCTGTCGACAGGATCGTCGAACAGGCGATGAACCAGACCGACAACATCCAGGACAGAACGAAGCGAGACGACGATTACTAGCAGTTCACCGACTCCTGAGAACGACGTCAGCACACCGGTGAGCCTCGTTCGCACGATGGTCCAACCGCGCTGGATCGCCATGCTCCTGCTCGCCCTGCTCGTGTCTGGAGCCTTCGCCTGGCTCGGGCAGTGGCAGCTCGAGCGAGCCGTCGTCTCCTCGGAGGCAGCCGAGACGCCCACCGAGAACGTCGTGGGTCTCGCCTCTGTGGCCACCCCGGGCGAACCACTCCGCGACAGTGTCGTCGGACAGCTCGTGGAGATCGACGGCAGCTGGGTGCCCGGCGACTTCCTGGTCATCAGTGAGCGTGTGAACCTCGGTACGACCGGGTATTGGGTGGCCGGGCACCTTGCTACAGGCTCGGCGCCGTCCGACCCCGCCGTCGCCGTCGCCGTCGGATGGGCAGCCGAACGGGAGACCGCTGAGAACGCGGCCGCCGCGCTCAACGCCGGCACCGACGCATCCGTCGTCACCGTCTCCGGACGTCTCAACGCCTCGCAGGCCCCTGAGGTTCCGGACGGGGACGACCCGTTCGAACAGACGACGATGAGCGTCGCCGCCCTCGTGAACATCTGGCCCGGCATGGAGGAGCGCCCGATCTACAACGGGTACATCGTCTCCGCGGATGCCCCTGACGGCCTGGAGGCGATCGACGCCCCCGCCGTCGAGCAGGAGACGACGGTCAACTGGCTCAACATCTTCTACGCCATCGAATGGGTGGTTTTCGCCGGCTTCGCCATCTTCCTCTGGTACCGGCTCGTGAAGGATTCCTGGGAGCGCGCGCAGGAGGAAGCCGACGCGCTCGGCGCCGGAAACGGGCCGGTAGAATAGGACCATGCCCCTGCAACCTCGAGAGAGTGATCTGCCGCGCATCCCCGGTGCGTTGACGTTCTACAAGATCTCCTCCATCGTCACCGGAACCCTGCTGCTGCTGCTCTGCGCCGAAATGCTGATGAAATACGCGTTCGGACTCGAACTCGAGCTCGGCGGCGCGTACGGCTTCCTCGCGTTTGTCCCGACGGACAGCGTGCAGGCCGTGAACCTGTCCCTCGGCATCCTCATGGTGCACGGATGGGGCTATGTGATCTACCTCTTCGCAGACTTCCGCATCTGGAGTCTCATGCGCTGGCCGTTCACACGGTTCCTTCTCATCGCGCTCGGCGGCATCATCCCGTTCCTGTCCTTCTTCCTCGAAGTCCGCGTGGCCCGTGAGGTGACGGCGTACCTCGCCGCCCGCACAGCCGCAGCAGACGCCACCCCCGACCCAGTGGAGGCATCCCATTAGCGAGCAGGCAACCAGCCAGCGCCCCGTCCTCGTCGTCGATTTCGGCGCCCAGTACGCCCAACTGATCGCACGGCGCGTGCGCGAGGCCGGTGTCTACTCCGAGATCGTCCCCCATTCGATCAGCGCCGCAGAGGTGGCTGAGAAGAACCCGGTGGGGATCGTTCTCTCCGGCGGTCCGTCAAGCGTGTACGAGGACGGCGCCCCTGCTCTCGACTCCGCCATCTTCGACCTCGAGGTGCCGACACTCGGCATCTGCTACGGCTTCCAGGTGATGGCTCGCGCCCTCGGCGGCGAAGTCGCCAACACCGGTCTCCGTGAGTACGGCTCGACGGATGCCGCCCTGTCGGTCGACGGGGGAGTGCTGCTCTCCGACCAGCCCACCGACCAGACGGTCTGGATGAGCCACGGCGACTCCGTCGCCAAGGCACCTGAGGGCTTCACCGTCCTCGCCTCGACGGCATCCACCCCGGTCGCCGCGTTCGGCAACGACGCCCGCCGGCTTTACGGTGTGCAGTGGCACCCCGAGGTGAAGCACTCCTCGTACGGCCAGGCCGTGATCGAGAACTTCCTCCACCGTGCCGCAGGGATCCCCGCCGACTGGAACTCCGGCAACGTCATCGCCGAGCAGGTGGAACGGATCCGCACCCAGATCGGCACCGGCAAGGTCATCTGCGGCCTCTCCGGAGGCGTCGACTCCGCCGTCGCGGCAGCCCTCGTGCACGAAGCGGTCGGCGACCAGCTGGTCTGCGTCTTCGTCGACCACGGTCTGCTCCGCCAGGACGAGCGCCGCCAGGTCGAAGAGGACTACGTCGCCGCCACCGGAGTTCGTCTCATCACCATCGACGCCCGCGAACAGTTCCTCAATGCCCTCGCCGGTGTCAGCGACCCGGAGCAGAAACGCAAGATCATCGGGCGGGAGTTCATCCGCACGTTCGAGAAGGCCCAGGCCGATCTCATCGCCGAGTCGCTCGAGGATGACGGAGACCCCATCGCCTTCCTCGTGCAGGGAACGCTGTACCCGGACGTCGTCGAATCCGGCGGCGGTTCAGGCACCGCGAACATCAAGAGCCACCACAATGTCGGCGGGCTCCCTGACGACCTGACCTTCGAACTCGTCGAACCGCTCCGCACCCTGTTCAAGGATGAGGTCCGCGCCATCGGCCGCGAGCTCGGCCTTCCCGAGGTCATCGTCGGCCGCCAGCCGTTCCCCGGCCCAGGCCTCGGCATCCGCATCGTCGGAGAAGTCACCGCCGAACGGCTCGACCTGCTGCGCAAGGCGGATGCCATCGCCCGTTTCGAACTGTCGGCCGCAGGCCTCGACAACGAGATCTGGCAGTGCCCCGTCGTTCTCCTCGCCGACGTCCGCTCCGTCGGGGTCCAGGGCGACGGACGCACGTACGGTCACCCGATCGTGCTCCGCCCCGTCAGCTCAGAGGATGCCATGACGGCGGACTGGACCCGGCTTCCCTACGACGTGCTCGCCAAGATCTCCAACCGCATCACCAACGAAGTCGACGGCGTCAACCGCGTCGTGCTCGACGTCACGTCGAAGCCGCCGGGAACGATTGAGTGGGAGTAGGGGTGGCGGCGGAAAGCCGATCATTTTCTCCTCAGCTCAAACAATGAGGATTCCAGGACCGGCTCGCTGAGCCGGTCCTGGTTCAGTTAATGAGCGGGTCCAGCCGTTGATGAGCCGGTCCTGGAATCCTCATAACTCGACACCCCGAAAACGATCGGCTTTCCGCCCGCGGCTGGAGTGGGTGCCAGGCAAGACACGGGATCGTGCTTCTGTCGAGCGCGCGCAGTCCTACTACGCGGGGGTGTAGGTGTCCGCTCGCACCATGATCACCCCGGCCAGGATGCCGAGGCCACCGAGCAGCTGCAGCGGGCCAGGCAGCTCTGCCAGCAGCAGCCAGGACGCCAGGACCGCGAAGACGACCTCCGAGAGACCGACGAACGACGCGATGCGGGTGCCGAGGCGCGACGTCGCGATGATCCCGGTGACATACGCCGCGACCGTCGATACCACCACGAGAACGACGAGAGGGACCAGCCAGGACATCTCGATGCCGAACATCCCCACATCCGCCGTCGCGAACGCCAGCGGGAGCAGCCCGATGACACCGCAGAGTGCGACGACGACGGTGCCGACGAGGAGGCCTCCGCCCGCGAGGACGAGGGGAGGCAGGTCGTCGCCCACCTTCGTGCCGAGCACGAAGTACGTCGCGAGCGACACCGCCGCGAGGAGGGCCCACGCAACGCCGAGCGGATGCACGGTCTGTTCGCCCGTGAGATCGAGTACCAGCACCATCCCGACGACGGCGACTACAGTGCCGCCGATGGTCAGGATGCCGGGGCGACGACGCGTCCTGGCCCAGACGAGGAGCACCAGGAGAACAGGCGCGAGGTACTCGATGAGCAGGGCGACGCCGACAGACATGTACGAGACGGCGTTGAAGAATCCGACCTGCGCGCCGGCGATCGCCACGAGTCCGTACAGTCCGACGGTGCGACCGTTCTGCTTCAGTGTGCCCCACCGTCCACGCATCAGGATGAGCGTCGGAACGAGGAGCACCACAGCGGCACCGGCGATCCGGACGAGGACCGCGGCCCCTGGGGACCAGCCGGACTCCATCAGGGATTTGGCGAACGGCCCGCTCAGGGCGAACATCAGCGCGGAGGCCAGGGCGACGAGGATCCCGGATGCCTGCCCTCGCGTCGCGGGCGCGACGGCATCCATTCGCGTGGTCTGTGTTGTCATGGGAGCTCCGCCCGCGGCCTCTCGAGGAAGCCGGATGTCGCGATGTCAGGAGTAAGATGGGGTTATGCTCATGACACTAGACCCGAAGCGCGTCAGGAGTCAACATGCTCTTTGCACATGACACGGAAGTGTCCCTGGCGACGACAGCAGCGCTCATCAACACGGTGCCAGGCGCGTCGCACAGCGGCGACGACGAGCTGTCGACGCCCGACCACCTGACGGAGTTCCTCGACCGGTTCGAGTTCACCGGGTCGCGCACGGGCGACGCCACCGAGCTGGAACAGATGCGTGCGCTCCGACCGCGGTTGCGCGAGTTGTGGACGCGGGATGACGACGGGGTCGTCGACCTCGTCAACGAACTGCTGCGCGAAGCCGACGCACTGCCGCAACTCGTCAGGCATGACAACTGGGACTGGCACCTTCACGCGACCCCCGCGTCTGCGCCAGTGTCGCAGCGGGCACAGGTGGAGGCCGCGATGGCCGTCATCGACCTCATCCGCGCCGGCGAACTCTCACGCCTGCACGAGTGTGCCGCAGAGGACTGCGACGCCGTCGTCGTCGACCTGTCGCGCAATCGGTCGCGCCGCTATTGCGACGTCGGGAACTGCGGCAACCGCGCCAACGTGGCGGCGTACCGGTCGAGGCAACGCTCGGCCCAGTCGTAGCTCTGGCCTCAGCCCTCGACGACGATGCCCAGCTGGGCGGCGAAGAGCGGTGCCAGCTCGGCGACCTGCATGTCATTCACTGTCGCCCCTGTGAGCCCCTCGAGTCCGTGTACGGCCCGGAAATCGAGGCCGCGCAGATCGACGTGCGCGAGGGTGGCGCGGGTGACGTCGAGTGTCTTCACCGTCGTCCCGGGGAACGCGACGCGGGTGGCGGTGACGCCGCCGAGATCGAGCTCGTCGATCGTGCAGTCCTCGAAGACCACGTCGGTCAGGCGTGCGCCTCGCAGGTTGACGTACCCGAGCTTGCACCCGCGGATCCGCACAGCGTTCCAGTCCGCGTCGAAGACCTCGACAGAGCCCACCCTCGAGCGTTCGAGGACGGTGTCACGCCAGGTCGACCGTGAGGCGCGCAGCACCGGGGCCCGGATTGCCGTGAGCACGGTCTCGATGAACCGGGCACTGCGCAGGTTCGCGTCATCGAGGTCGGTGTCGGAGACCGCGCATTCCCTGAGGGTGACGCCGGAGAGATCCGTGCCGCTGAGGTCCGCATCGGCGAACCGTTCGCCTTCGCGGTCGTCATCCGGTTCGAGGGATGCGGCGTCGCCGTCGGTCAGCGTGATCGCACGGAGGGTGTCGATTCGGGGCGGGTGGGTTCGGGGTTTCACGGTGGTCCTCGGTGTCGGGCGGACAGAAGAAAACCCCCGCCGCACCGGGAGACCGGGCGGCGGGGGTTCGATGCGTGATCGTCTAGTCGCGCGCGATGGCGAGCATGCGGAGGATCTCGAGGTACAGCCAGATGACGGTGACCATGATGCCGAATGCTCCCGACCAGCCGTACTTGCGCGGGGCCTTGTTCTGCACGCCCTTCTGGATGAAGTCGAAGTCCAGGACGAGTGAGTATGCACCCATGATGATGCAGAGCACACCGAGGATGACACCGAGCGGGATACCGAAGATCAACGTGCTTCCGAGGCCGAACGGCTGGTTGATGACACCGAACATCGACAGGCCGACGTTGATGAGCGAGAAGACGAGGTACCCGACCATGGCGACCAGGAAGATCTTCGTGGCCTTCTTCGACGCGCGGATTTTGCCGCTCGCGAACAGGGCGAGGGTCACGCCGACGACGGTCAGCGTCGCGAGAACGGCCTGGATGACGATGCCGGGCTCGGTCTGCTCGAAGATGTATGAGATTCCGCCGACGAAGACACCCTGTGCCGCCGCGTAGGCGAGGATCAGGGGAGCGGACGGCTCCTTCTTGAAGATGTTGACCATCGCGAGGATGAAGCCGATGATGGCGGCGCCGAAGACGAGGCCGGGCATCGTGGCACCGACGAACCATCCGGCGATGGCGCCGACGACGAGAACGCCGAATGCGACGGCGCTCTTCATCACCGTGTCTTCGACGGTCATCCGGTCAGCCTGCTGGATGCCCGCTGCCGGACGGTTGTACATGTCCTGCAGTTCGGTCGCGCTGGCCGTCTTCACGGCGACTGCCGCCGCGTTCGGCCGCGTGAAAGCCGGGTTGTTGAACGCCGGGTTGTTCATTGCCATGTCTGTGTCGTTCCTTCTCAGTCGTGACGGCTGGAATGTGATCGGCCCGCTGAGCGGAACCTGCGTCCAATCTAGCGGTCTTTGCTGTGAAACACCGAGGATTCAGCGTCCATTCCCGGCCCGTTCCCTGCATCCGGATTCCCGCGAACTAGGCTCGGATCATGACACCGTCCCGGCCGGCCAGACCCCTCATCATCGGTCATCGCGGCGCGCCCGGGTATCGCCCCGAGCACACCAGGTCGTCGTACGAACTCGCCTTCGCCCTCGGTGCGGACGCCGTCGAGCCCGACATCGTCGCAACGAAGGACGGCGTTCTCGTGCTGCGCCACGAGAACGAGATCTCTGGCACCACCGACGTCGCCATCCGGCCCGAGTTCTCCGCCCTCCGGACGACGAAGAACGTCGACGGGCGCGAGCTCACCGGCTGGTTCACCGAGGACTTCACCTGGCAGGAGCTGTCGACTCTGCGTTCGAAGGAACGGATCCCCGACCTGCGACGTTCGAGCGCGAGTTTCGACGGGACCTCTGGCGTCCTCCGGCTGCGTGACCTGATCGACATCATCGATGCGGCTTCGGAGCAGAGCGGTCGCCGGCTCGGCATGGTCGCCGAGATCAAGCACGCGACGTACTTCGAGCAGGCGGGCCTTCCGCTCGACGCGCTGTTGGCATCCGAACTGGCCGGAACGCGTTTCGCCGACGGGGCGGGGCTGTTCGTCGAAGCATTCGAGCAGACCGTCCTGGCGAAGCTCGCCGCTCGCGGGCTTCCCGCGAGCTACGTCTATCTGATCGAGAAGAAGGGCCGGCCGTTCGACCAGGTGGCCGCGCTCGGTAAATCGGCTCCCCGGTACGCGGACACGCTCACCGACACAGGGCTGGACGCGCTCGCCGCAGGGAAGGACGGATTCCGGGTCGACGGGATCAGCGTCGACAAATCCCTGCTGTTCGCGGCTGACGGAGGGACCAACGATCTCGTCGCCCGCGCCCACCGGCGCGGTCTGGCCGTCTACACCTGGACCCTCCGGCCAGAGAACGCCTTTCTCTCGAAATCGTTCCGTGGCATCGGGCAGCCCGCGGAGCACGGCGACTGGCAGGGCGAGTTCGGGCAGATCCTCGCCTCGGGCGTCGACGGCGTCTTCTGCGACCACCCCGATTTCGGTGTCGCGGCCAGGGACGCGTTCACCGGCTGAGAATGTCAGACTCCCGGCCTAAACTGGGAGAGATATGGCGAGCACTCCTACCCCAGACACCCACTCCGCGACACCGGTCATCATGGACGGCCGGCACTCAGCCGCCATCCCAGGGAACGACGGGGGCTCCCGACCCGGCGGCAGTCGTTTGCTCGACGGACTCAACCCGCAGCAGCGCCAGGCGGTCGAATACCGCGGCCAGGCGCTCCTGATCGTCGCAGGCGCCGGGTCGGGCAAGACGAGCGTGCTCACCAGGCGCATCGCTAGCCTGCTCGAGAACCGTGAGGCGTGGCCGAGCCAGATCCTCGCCATCACGTTCACAAACAAGGCGGCGGCCGAGATGCGTGACCGGGTCCGTGCCCTCGTCGGCCAGGCGGCAGAGGGAATGTGGATCTCCACCTTCCACTCCGCGTGCGTGCGCATCCTCCGCCGTGAAGCCGAGAACTTCGGTTTCACGAAGAACTTCACCATCTACGACTCTTCAGACTCACGCGTGCTGATCAAGCGCATCATCAAGGAGCAGGGGGCAGACGTCCTCGGGTTCACCCCGTCCAATGTCTCCGCGAAGATCTCCAAGCTGAAGAACGAACTTGCCGACGTCGACAGCTACGCCAGGAACGCCAACACGGAAGACCCGAACGAAGCAGCTTTCGTGCAGATCTTCCGGGCATACACTCGCGCACTCACAGCGGCCAACGCGTTCGACTTCGACGACCTCATCGGCCAGACCGTGTATCTGTTCCGTGCGTTCCCGCAGGTCGCCGCCGCGTACCGCACGCGGTTCACCCACGTGCTCGTCGATGAGTACCAGGACACGAACCATGCACAGTACGCGCTCATCCGTGAGCTGACGCGTCCGCCGACCGTCGACGACGACGCGCTCATCGCGACGGGGAACGGTGCGTCGCTCACGGTCGTCGGCGACTCCGACCAGTCGATCTACGCGTTCCGTGGCGCCGACATCCGCAACATCGTCGAATTCGAGCGTGACTTCCCCGGCGCGAAAGTGATTCTGCTCGAGCAGAACTACCGCTCCACCCAGAACATCCTCACCGCGGCAAACTCCGTCATCGCGAACAACTTCGATCGCAAGGACAAGAAGCTCTGGACGGCAGTGGGGGACGGCGAGAAGATCGTCGGTTACACCGGTTACTCCGGGCACGACGAGGCTCAGTTCGTCGCGGACGAGATCGAGAAACTGCACTCGGCCGGCATGGCATACAGCGACGTCGCCGTTTTCTACCGGACCAACTCGCAGACACGTGCGCTCGAAGAGATTTTCATCCGGTCGGCGCTGCCGTACCGGATCATGGGCGGAACGAAGTTCTACGAACGAGCCGAGGTGAAGGATGCCATGGCGTACCTCGTCTCCGTGGCGAACCCCGCAGACATGCTCGCCCTCCGTCGCATCCTCAACACGCCGAAGAGGGGGATCGGCCCCGCCACCGAGACCGCACTCTTCAGCTTCGCGGAAGACAACGGACTGAGTTTCCGCGAGGCGATGCGAGAGGCGACCGCGCTCGGGCTCGGGCCGAAGGTGACGAACGCCATCCTCTCGCTCTCCGCGCTGCTCGACGAGGGCGAGAAGCTCGTCGCAGAAGGAAAGGTCGCCGAGGTCCTCAGCCTCCTCGTCACGAAGAGCGGCCTCATCGAGGCGCTTCGCGCCTCACGCGATCCCCAGGACGAAGCACGTGCCGAGAACATCGAAGAGCTCGTCGCCGTCGCGAAGGACTTCGAACGCAACAACCCTGACGGCGAACTCGTCGACTTCCTCACCGAGGTGTCACTCGTCGCGGCAACCGACGATCTCGACGACGCCAGCGGCACTGTTTCGCTGATGACCCTGCACACGGCGAAGGGCCTCGAGTACGACGCCGTGTTCCTCACCGGCATCGAGGAAGACCTGCTGCCGCACCGGATGTCCGCCTCCGAACCCGGTGGCCCTGCCGAGGAACGCCGCCTGTTCTACGTCGGCATCACCCGCGCCCGCAAACGTCTTTACCTCTCACTCGCGATGACGCGAGCGCAATACGGCGAGACCGCGGTCGCGATGCCGAGCCGGTATCTCCAGGAGATCCCCGCCGAACTCATCGAGTGGCGTCAGTCGCCTGGCATGGCGAACTCGCGCGGGGGCACCCAGCCCAGGGCGCTCAACGCGAACAGAGGAAGGTGGTCGGGCGGCGAACTCGGCAACAAGCCGCTCACCGAGAAACGCGACTGGCCCAACCGGATCACCAACCAGGTCCGCGACAACGGCAACCTCGAACTGGCCTCAGGCGACCGCATCCGACACACCGACTTCGGCGAGGGGCGAGTGCAGACCGTGACAGGCGAAGGGGCGAAGCGCATCGCGCACGTCGCGTTCGACGGCGCCGGGTTCAAGAAGCTCCTCATCAAGATCGCCCCGATCGAGAAGATCTGATGCTCCGCACCATGTTCACCGGCAAGATCCACCGGGCGAGGGTCACCCACGCCGACCTGCACTACGTCGGCTCCGTCACCGTCGACCTCGACCTGCTCGACGCCGCCGACATCCTGCCGGGGGAACTCGTCTCCATCGTCGACGTCACGAACGGCAGCCGGCTGGAGACCTACACGATCGCGGGGGAGCGGGGAAGCGGAGTGATCGGGATCAACGGTGCGGCCGCGCACCTCGTCGACATCGGGGACACCGTCATCCTCATCTCGTACGGGCAGATGACGACGGAGGAGGCGCTGGCGTTCGTCCCGAACGTCGTCCACGTCGATTCTGCCAATCGCATCGTCGCGCTCGGGACGGACCCGGCGGAGGCAGTGGTCGGCGGCGTGGAATCCCCACCGCACTCCATGTCGCTCCAGGCGTAGCTCCGAGAGCGGGGCGGGATGCCATCCACCCACGCAGCGAAGATGCTCTCCGACGCCGGGTCGCTGCCTTGGAGTCTGCTCGGAATCTTCCCTCGGAGCGCGTGGGCGATATATCGTTGAGTATCGCTCAGCCCAGACCGGGTGACGGCGCGGAGGAGGTCATCATGAGTAATTCGAACATGGGCGATTGGTTCGGCGGCGGCGCCGGTGGCACCCGCGGTCCAGGGCAGGGCTGGCCGATGACGGGTCTGTGGGAAGCGATGGAGCAGCTCCGGGGGCAGTTCGAACACAAGGTCGGCGGCACCAGGATGGGCCGCGGCGACGTACGCACTGCGGTGCTCGCCCTTCTGGCCGAGAAGCCGATGCACGGTTACCAGATCATCCAGCAGATCGAGGAACGAAGCGGCGGAAGCTGGAAGCCGAGTCCAGGATCGGTGTATCCGACGCTCCAGCTGCTCGCCGACGAAGGTCTGATCAAGGCTGAGGAGTCCAACGGCCGCAAGACATACTCGCTCACAGAGGAAGGGCGCGAGGTCGCGGATGCCGCAGCCGGGAAGGCCGCACCGTGGGAGGGTTCAGGCACGAGTGACAGCGGTCGCTCGAGCGCGCTGCCGAAGGCCGGCATCGACCTCGCCCAGGCCGTCGCGCAGGTCGGGCGCTCAGGCAGCCCTGAGCAGGTGAAGGAGGCCATCGCCGTCCTCGAGGACGCGCGCCGTAAGCTCTTCTCCATTCTCGCTCAGGACTAGCCGCGTACCCGCCGCACGTCGGCGTCAAGGAGATTCGATGACCGACGCCGGTAGGCTGCGTGCCCGGTACCGCAGGATCACGCGGTTCGCCGCGCGCTACCTCGTCCAGACGTGGTGGTTCGAGTTGTTCCTTCCCCGGATCGGTCTCGGCGGACTCGCCGCGCGGGGCAGGGCGGCGCGACTGCAGCGCATCGCACAGCGCTTCCACGCGCTCGCCGTCGAACTCGGTGGACTCATGATCAAGGTCGGACAATTCATGTCGTCGCGCCTCGACGTGCTGCCGCCCGAGATCACGAAGGAACTCGAGGGGCTGCAGGATGAGGTCCCGCCCGTGCCGTTCGACGCCATCCGGGCTCTCGCCGAGGCAGAGCTCGGCGTCCCGCTCGAACGTGCGTACTCGTTCGTCGACCCGGTGCCTCTGGCGGCGGCATCGCTTGGCCAGGCGCACCGGGCGACGCTGGCGGATGCCGATGCCCAGGACACCGGACTGCGCGATGTCGTGGTCAAGATCCAGAGGCCGGGCATCGACCTGATCGTCGACGTCGACCTGCGGGCGCTCCGCCGTGTCGGGGGCTGGCTGAGCCGCATCCGGCTCGTCTCCGACCGCGTCGACGCCCCGTCCCTCGTCGAAGAGTTCGCAACGACGAGCCGCGAGGAGATCGACTACCTGCACGAGGCGGCGAACGCCGAGCGCTTCGCGGAGGTCTTCGCCGGCGACTCGCGGGTCAGCGTTCCCGAGATCGTCTGGGAGCGCACGACCAGGCGCGTGCTGACGCTGC
This sequence comes from Mycetocola sp. Y719, assembly GCF_056713205.1. Taxonomy (NCBI): domain Bacteria; kingdom Bacillati; phylum Actinomycetota; class Actinomycetes; order Micrococcales; family Microbacteriaceae; genus Mycetocola; species Mycetocola sp. Y719. Next base: position 151,312 of record NZ_JBWYGY010000005.1, read on the forward strand.
AGGATGTCACTGCGATCAAGATCAACGACCTCGACGGTCTGAGGGCCGCGGGAATCGACCCCGCCGAGGTCGCGATCGACTTCGCATCCGTCATGTTCGACCAGCTCTTCACGGACGGGTTCTTCCACGCGGACCCGCACCCGGGCAACATCTTCGTGACACCTCACCGCGAGACCGGCGACAGCGAGCCAGACATGCGCGCGTGGCACTTCACCTTCATCGATTTCGGGATGATGGGCGAGGTGCCCCCAGGACTCCGGAAGGGCCTGCGCAGGGTGCTCATCGCTGCGGCGTCGCGTGACGGAAAGGGCATGGTGGACGGCATCCGCGACGTCGGCGTTCTGCTGCCGTCCGCGGACACCGCCGAGCTCGAACGGGCGATGACCACGCTGTTCGCTCGATTCGGCGGCATGGGCTTCGCCGAGCTCGCTGAGGTGGATCCGCGCGAGTTCCGGGCGTTCGCGATCGAGTTCGGCGACGTCGTGCGCTCGCTCCCGTTCCAGTTCCCCGAGAACTTCCTGCTCGTCATCCGTGCGATGTCCCTGGTGTCTGGAATGTGCAGTTCGCTCAACCCCGCTTTCAACATCTGGGATGCCGTCGAACCGTACGCCGGTCAGCTGATCCGCCAGGAAAGCGGCAACGTCGTCCAGTCGTTCGCACAGCAGGCCGTTTCGGTCGCCGGCACGGTCGCCCGGCTCCCGCAGCGACTCGACGAGCTCACCACGCGGATCGACGAGGGCCGGTTCTCGGTACAGAATCCCCGACTCGAGCGGCGCATCGGCAGCCTCGAACGCACGACCCGACGGGTGATCTCCGCGATCCTGTTCGCCACGCTCTTCCTCGGCGGCATCATTCTGCGTGCCGACGACGCCGTCTTCGGCACGGTGCTGATGGCGATCTCCGTCCTGCCACTGCTGCACGCCCTGTTCGCAGGGTGGGTCAGCCGCCGCGTGCCCTGAACATCGACGCCGCCAACGGGTCAGCTCATTCGATGTGACCGGCCGGTTCCCGGCGTGGCCGCTTCGCGGGTGGCAGGATGACAGCGGGTGCACGACGATCTGGAGACGGACATGAATTCTTCGAAGCGGGAACCCGGCAGCCTGCTGCGTCCGACCGAAGGCGCCGACGCACACCGCGTCACCTACGTCGAGCTCTTCTTCGACCTCGTCTTCGTCTTCGCGGTCACGCAGATCTCGCATTCCCTGATCGACCACCCCGATCTCGTCACCCTTCTCCAGACCCTGATTCTCATCGCTGCGGTCTGGCGGGTGTGGGTCGATACGACGTGGGTGACCAACTGGCTCAACCCGGAGAATCCCCGCGTGCGCGGCATGCTTTTCGTGCTGATGCTGCTGGGCGTACTGATGTCGAGTGCCATTCCGGACGCGTTCGGTGAGCACGCCATCCTGTTCGCGGCCAGCCTGGTCACGCTTCAGCTTGGCCGGAGCGTCTTCGCGGCGATCGCCTTCCGAAGGTCACGTCCGGAGAACGCCAGAAACTTCGTGCGCATCGCGATCTGGAATGTCGGCACCGGCCTGCTGTGGCTGGGTGGAGCCTTCATGTCGGAAGAGACGCGGTTGTGGATCTGGGCTGTAGCCATTGTCATTGCGATGATCGGTCCCCGGGTACGGTTCCATGTTCCGGGTCTCGGACGCTCCGACGCCGAGACGTGGAACGTCTCGGGTGAGCACTTCGCCGAACGGGTGAGCCTGTTCCTCATCATCGTGCTCGGAGAGTCGATTCTCGTCACCGGCCGGTCCTTCGCCGAAAGCACGCTCAGCCCGCTGGACATGCTCTCGTTCCTGGCCGCCTTCACGAGCACCGTGCTGATGTGGTTGCTTTACTTCAACCACAGCCAGGAGGGTGGACGCGACTTCATCAGCGAGGCCGAGAAACCAGGACTTGTCGCGCAGGTGGCATACACCTACATTCCGCTACTACTCGTGGTCGGCATTCTGCTGACCGCGGTGGCCGACGAGATGGTTCTTGCCCATCCCCTGGGTGGCGCTGGCGGGGATGCAGTCGAACGGTGGACGGCCGGTCTCATCTGCGGCTCGAGCACGGTCTACCTGATCGGCAACTTCCTGTTCAAGCGTGCCGTCGGCCTGCCGTGGCAGTTCTCCCACCTCGTCGGCGCGGGCGCGCTGGCTCTGCTCTTCTTCACCTTCTCCACCGTTTCCCCACTGACGCTCAGCTGGATCGCGAACCTGATCCTCGCGGCAGTTGTCGCCGCCGACCACGTCAGCCACCGGCGCCGGACGCGCAATCAGCCGCCCGTGGAGGCGCGGAACCGCCCCAGGTAGAACCGCACAGGCAGGTGACGGATGCCTCGGGGGATCTTCGGCCAGACGAAACGGGCGACACGGATCATCCGGTCGAACCGTCTGCGCTGCTTCGGCGTCCAGACGAAGCCGTACGGGCGGCGGAGGCGGGGAGGCAGCAGCCCGGCTGTCGCCAGGCGAACGACAGGAAGAAGGGCGCGCACCCACACCGGTGCCGAGCGAGCCGTGAGGAGTTGCCAGCACACGGCCCGTGCCGCAGGTGTCACCTGGAGTTCCTCGACGTGGTCGTCGAACCAGGCCCGGAACGAAGCACGGTCCTCCGGCCAGAGCTCCGCAGGCATCTGCAATGCCGTTCCGATGATCGAATACTCCGCATACAGTTCGTCGGCCGCCGCATCGTCGAGCGGGCCATAGATGAGCTCATGCACCCGCGTGGCCGTGTCGTAGAGCGTCGCTGCGACCCAGAGTTGCAGGTGAGGGTCGAATGCGGAGTATGGCGGGGCATCCGCTGACCCGTCCCCGCTCACCGGCGCGTGGGCCCGATTGACACGCCGCGCCACCAGGTCCTTCTCGGCGTCGGTGCCGTACACCTGGGTGTAGACGAAGGTCAGTGTGGCGTGGAGCCTGTCGAGGGGTCGAGACGAGAAATCACTGTGCGCAGCGACGCCTGCGCCGACCGCCGGCTCAGCGATCTGCAGCAGAATCGCCCGCCCGCCACCCGCGATGAGGACGGCGTCGCCGGCCATATCGCGGAGAGTGCTCACCCGGGCAACTGTAGTCCAGCGGATTCTGCGGCGTGCTCACGCTCTTCCGCAACGAAGTAGAGTGGAACCGGCCAAAATTCTCTCGGCATCGAGATACCCTCACGCCGGGACCGCCACCCAACGCGAACATCAGCAATGCACTCAGCGGAACGGAAACCCACGTGGATCTTTACGAATACCAGGCACGAGACCTGTTCGAAAAATACGAGGTCCCGGTGCTGCCGGGTATCGTCGCGGAAACGCCGGAGGAGGTGCGCGCGGCAGCTGAGAAGCTCGGCGGCGTCGTCGTCGTCAAGGCCCAGGTGAAGGTCGGAGGCCGCGGCAAGGCCGGCGGCGTCAAGGTCGCCAAGACCCCCGACGAGGCATACGAGGCAGCGAAGGCCATCCTCGGCCTCGACATCAAGGGCCACGTCGTCAAGCGCGTCATGGTCGCAGGCGGCGCACGCATCGCCCAGGAGTTCTACTTCTCGGTCCTCCTCGACCGGGCCAACCGGTCCTACCTGTCGCTCACAAGCGTCGAGGGCGGTATGGAGATCGAGGTTCTCGCAGTCGAGAAGCCTGAAGCCCTCGCGCGGATCGAGGTCAACCCGCTCGACGGCATCGACGCCGCCAAGGCGCGTGAGATCGCTGTCGCCGCGAACTTCCCGGCAGAACTCGTCGACAAGGTCGCCGACGTCTTCGTCAAGCTGTACAACGTCTACAAGAGCGAAGACGCGACTCTCGTCGAGGTCAACCCGCTCGTTCTCACCGAGGAAGGCGACATCGTCGCCCTCGACGGCAAGGTCTCGCTCGACGAGAACGCCGGATTCCGCCACGCATCGCACGCGAAGCTCGAGGACAAGGACGCCGCAGACCCGCTCGAGGCCAAGGCCAAGCAGGCCGACCTCAACTACGTCAAGCTCGACGGTGAAGTCGGCGTCATCGGCAACGGCGCAGGACTCGTCATGTCGACGCTCGATGTCGTCGCGTACGCCGGTGAGAACCACGGCGGCGTGAAGCCGGCCAACTTCCTCGACATCGGAGGCGGAGCATCCGCTGAGGTCATGGCAGCCGGCCTCGACGTCATTCTCGGCGACCCGCAGGTGAAGAGCGTCTTCGTCAATGTCTTCGGAGGCATCACCGCCTGCGACGCAGTCGCGAAGGGCATCGTCGGCGCACTCGCCGAGCTCGGCTCAGCCGCGAACAAGCCCCTCGTCGTCCGCCTCGACGGCAACAACGTCGAAGAAGGCCGACGCATCCTCAACGAGGCCAACCACCCGCTGGTCACCCTCGCCGCAACCATGGACGAAGGCGCCGACAAGGCCGCCGAGCTGGCTTCGAAGTAAAAGGACGAACGAAAAAATGTCAATTTTCCTCAACAAGGATTCCAAGGTCATCGTCCAGGGCATCACCGGCGGTGAAGGCACCAAGCACACGGCGCTGATGCTCAAGGCCGGCACCAACGTCGTCGGCGGAGTGAACGCACGCAAGGCCGGCACCACCGTGTTGCACGGTGACGTCGAACTGCCCGTCTTCGGTACCGTCGCTGAGGCCATCGAGAAGACCGGCGCAGACGTGTCGATCGCGTTCGTCCCCCCTGCCTTCACCAAGGACGCCGTCATCGAGGCCATCGACGCCGAGATCCCGCTGCTCGTCATCATCACCGAGGGTGTCCCTGTCGGCGACTCGGCCGAGTTCTGGGCGTACGCACAGAAGAAGGGCAACACGACCAGGATCATCGGTCCGAACTGCCCAGGCATCATCACGCCAGGTGAGGCCCTCGTCGGCATCACCCCGGCCAACATCACGGGCAAGGGTCCGATCGGCCTCGTCTCGAAGTCAGGCACCCTGACCTACCAGATGATGTACGAACTGCGCGAGATCGGCTTCTCAACGGCCATCGGCATCGGTGGAGACCCCATCATCGGAACGACGCACATCGACGCGCTCGCCGCATTCGAAGCCGACCCCGAGACGAAGGCCATCGTGATGATCGGTGAGATCGGCGGAGACGCAGAGGAGCGCGCAGCCGACTACATCAAGGCTCACGTCACGAAGCCCGTCGTCGGTTACGTCGCCGGCTTCACAGCACCCGAGGGCAAGACCATGGGCCACGCCGGCGCCATCGTCTCTGGCTCTGCGGGAACCGCAGCGGCCAAGCAGGAGGCCCTCGAGGCCGCGGGAGTCAAGGTCGGCAAGACGCCGAGCGAGGCAGCCCGGCTCATGCGGGAGATCATCGCCGGACTGTAGGTCAGGCAACACAGAAGGGCGGCAGGAAACTGCCGCCCTTCGTCGTGTTCCGGCCGGGCACCACCGGCATGCCAGCTAAACTTCGAGTCGAATGAACCGTACAACGCTCGCCATGCTCGCCGCGCTCGAGGCCCTCATCACTGTGGCCATCGGCATCGGCATCTCACTCGTCCCGCTCACCCTGCTCTGGGCCGTCGAATACGGGTTCTCCGTCGACTGGTTCGTGTTCTGGCGGGGTGCCGTCGACATCTGGCTCCTCGGGAACGGCGTCGACATCCGGGTCGTGCTTCCCTCGGCCGTCGTGGCCGGTACAGGCCTCCCTGCGGCTGCTGAGCCGTTCTTCCTGACGATCGCGCCGCTCGCCCTGACGGCGTTCACCGTCGTCATGGGTGCGCGAGCGGGCGTCAGGTCCGTCGCGACGCGCTACTGGCAGAGCGCCGTCCTCGCCGGGCTGGTCACCGTCGTCCTCCTCGGCGGTCTCGCCGCCTTCAGCGCCCTCGACGAGGTCTTGCGGCCGTCGATCGTCCAGTCGCTCCTGTTGCCCGGTCTGGTCTATGGCGTCGGCCTGACGATCGGGGTGGTCAGAGGGTGGCACCGGATGCCGGGGGGTCAGGGCGGGCGAATCGGACGTCTCGTGTCGCGCATCCGGGAACGCCTCGACGAGCGCTTCGACCGGTTCGATCGTGCCGTGTTCTCCGCTGCCGTCCGCGGCGGGTTCGCGGCCGTCACCGGAATCATCGCGGTGTCCGCCGTATTTCTCGGTCTGCTCCTCCTCGTCAACTTCGGACTCGTGACCAGCCTCTACCAGGGCGCCCAGCTCGGCGTCACCGGCGGTGCAGCCACGACTCTCGCGCAGATCGCCTTCGTTCCCAACCTCGTCGTGTGGACCGCATCGTGGCTGGTCGGCCCGGGCTTCGCGCTCGGGGCCGGGAGTGCGATCTCCCCCGTGAACACGATCGTCGGACCCGTGCCTGGGCTCCCCATCCTCGGCGCAGTGCCCAGCGGAGACTTCGCCTTCGGATTCCTCGGACTCCTCGTCCCCGTGCTCATCGGGTTCTTTGCGGCCACGCTCGTCAGGCCCCGGCTGGTCAGCGCTCTCAGCGGGCGTCCGCTGGTCGGGAGGCTGCTCCTCGCGGCTGTCGGGATCGGAGTTGTTGCCGGAGTCCTGCTCGGCCTGCTGGCCTGGATCTCCGGAGGCGCGATCGGGCCTGGCCGCCTGGTGCAGGTGGGCCCAAACCCCTGGCTGGTGGCAGCTTTCGCCGCAGCCGAGGTGACGATCGCCGCCGCGATCGGCATGGCATCCGGTTCCACTCACACGTCACACGCTGAACCGGTGCCGTCGATGCGAGCCTCCGACCGCGTGCGGTGAGGCGTCGCTCGGACATCTGGCAGCCCGATCGCGCGGTCACCGGTAGAATTGCCGCGTGCTGAATATCGTCGTGCTGATCTCGGGCACGGGGTCCAACCTCCGTGCGCTCCTCGAAGCCTCTGCCGACGCTGAGTATCCGGCCAGGGTCGTCGCCGTCGGCGCGGACCGCGCAGCGACGGGCCTCGCACACGCAGAGGAGTTCGGCATCCCCTCATTCGTCGTCCCATACAGCTCATACGAGTCGAGGGACGCGTGGGGCGCCGCCCTCCTCGAGCAGATCGCGGTCTGGAGCCCCGACCTCGTCGTCCTCAGCGGGCTCATGCGCCTGCTCCCGCCGAACGTCGTCGGCGCCCTCGCGCCCAACCTCATCAACACCCACCCGGCCTACCTCCCCGAGTTCCCCGGCGCCCACGGTGTCCGCGACGCCATCCGCGCCGGCGTCGAGCAGACCGGGGCATCGATCATCGTCGTCGACGACGGAGTCGACCAGGGCCCGATCATCGTTCAGGAACGCGTCCCGGTCCTCCCGGGCGACACCGAGCACGAACTGCACGAACGCATCAAACCCGTCGAACGCCGGCTGCTCGTGCAGACCGTCCTCGACATCGCCAACGGCCTCGACCTCAGCGCGCTGTCGACCCGACGCCTTCCCGCCTCAATCAAGGAGTAACACCATGGCAGGCCCCAGCCACGACAAGAGCCTCTACCGGGAACGCGACCTCGTCCCGATCAGGCGTGCACTGATCTCGGTCAGCGACAAGACCGGCCTTCTCGACCTCGCCAGGGCGCTTGCCGGCGCCGGCGTGGAGATCGTCTCCACCGGCTCGACCGCGCAGACGATCCGCAACGCGGGCTTCGACGTCGTCGACGTGGCAAACGTGACCGGATTCCCCGAATCGCTCGACGGGCGCGTCAAGACGCTGCACCCGTCCGTCCACGCCGGGCTCCTCGCCGACCTCAGGCTCGCGTCGCACGAGCAGCAGCTCGATGACCTCGGCGTCGAGCCGTTCCAGCTCGTCGTCGTCAACCTGTACCCGTTCGTCGAGACCGTCGCCAGCGGCGCCGAGAACGACGACGTGGTCGAGCAGATCGACATCGGCGGCCCCGCGATGGTGCGAGCCGCCGCGAAGAACCACCCGAACGTCGCCATCGTCGTGTCACCGGCGAGCTACGGGGAGGTCATCGACGCCCTGAACTCCGGCGGAACCACACTCACACAGCGCCGCGACCTCGCCGCGCGTGCCTTCTCCCACACCGCCGCGTACGACACAGCAGTCGCCGGCTGGTTCACCGACACCGCCGAGGGCTTCGGTGCGTCCCTGACGATCCAGGCCGAACTGGCCCACGTGCTCCGGTACGGCGAGAACTCGCACCAGGAAGCAGCGCTCTACCTGCGTTCGGGTGGGCAGGGCATCGCCCAGGCGACGCAGCTCAACGGTAAGGAGATGAGTTACAACAACTTCGTCGACGCCGACGCCGCCGTGCGTGCCGCTTACGACTTCTCCGAGCCGGCCGTCGCGATCATCAAACACGCCAACCCGTGCGGCATCGCTGTCGCCGCCCCGAAGGCCCCAGACGCCATCGCTTCGGCGCACAGCCGTGCCCACGCGTGTGACCCCGTCTCGGCCTTCGGCGGAGTGATCGCAGCCAACCGGATGGTCACCCTCAAGATGGCTGAGACCATCAGGGAGATCTTCACCGAGGTCCTCGTCGCCCCCGGCTTCGATGAGGACGCACTCGATGTCCTCCGCACCAAGAAGAACCTGCGCCTGCTTCAGCTGCCGGAGGGTTTCACCCCCGAACCTCTCGAGGCCAAGCAGGTCTCCGGCGGCATCCTGGTGCAGCAGGCGGACCGATTCCCGCGTGAGGCCGTCAGCTCCACCTGGACGCTCGCAGCCGGTGAACCGGCAGACGCCGAGACGCTCGCCGACCTCTCCTTCGCCTGGAAGGCCTGCCGTTCGGTCAAGTCGAACGCCATCCTGCTCGCCAGCCACGGGGCATCCGTGGGAGTCGGGATGGGTCAGGTCAACCGGGTCGATTCCTGCCAGCTCGCGGTCACCCGCGCAGGCGACCGCGCAGCCGGATCCGTTGCGGCATCCGACGCCTTCTTCCCGTTCGCCGACGGGCTGCAGGTGCTCCTCGACGCCGGCGTCCGTGCGGTCGTGCAGCCGGGTGGCTCCGTACGCGACCCCGAGGTCATCGCTGCCGCGCAGGCGGCCGGCGTGACCATGTACTTCACCGGGGAACGCCACTTCTTCCACTGAGTCGCCGATGAGGGGGCTCTGAAACCGCTCCACGTCACGCAGGGGGAGTCGCACGCGCACGGTGCGGCTCCCCCTGGGAGATAGGCTCTGCAGCATGACTGTTTCGTGGGGCCGCCGGCTCGTTTCCTCAATCCTGGCCGCTCTGACCGTCGCGGTCGTCACCCACGCGGCGAGCGTCTTCCTCTTCTACGTCGCGCAGCAGTACCAGGCGGCGGTGATCGGCCAGGTCAGCGACTTCTACTTCCTGTCGAGCGTCTTCACCGTGCTCCTGCTGTTCGTCTTCGCCCTCATCGGCGGCCTGGTCCGCTGGTACACGGCACTCGCGGCAGGACTGTTCACCGGGATCGTCGCCTGCCTGATCGGCTCAGGAATCACGATCATGGCCGCGGGCTCAGCCCTCGATGCCGAGGCGATCACCTACCTGTGGAGCTCGTTCCTCACCATCAACGGCGTCTACGTCATCGTCGTCACCATTCTTGCCGCGACCATCGGTCGCTCCGTGTACAACCGTTCGCTCGCCTTCCGCACGGCGCCGCACGCCACTGACCGCCGCATCGCGCTGGTCAGGATGCCTGCAGGCAACCTCGCAGACGGCCAGCTCACCCACCTGGAACGCGCCGAGGTCGACACCGAACTCGCTGACACGCAGTGGGACGGCTATGTCGCGGCACTCGTCGAGAACGGCTGGGCGACCAGCGAGGTCGCGTTCGCCGACACACTGGCCGACTCCGTCTTCGTCGAAGACACCCTCGTCCTGCTCGGCGACACCGCCGTCGTCGCCCGCGCGGGGACGGACAGCCGCCGCGAAGAGGCCGAGGCCGCTGAAGACGCCGCTCGGGACCTGGGACTGCGCATCGAACGGATCATGAGCCCCGGCACCCTCGAGGGTGGCGACGTGCTGAAGGTCGGATCGACCGTGTACGTCGGCCGGTCCAGCCGGACCAACGCCGACGGCATCCGCCAGCTCCGCGCCATCGCCGCGCCTCTCGGCTACACCGTCGTCGTCGTTCCTGTGACGAAGGCACTGCACCTCAAGAGCAGCGTGACCGCCCTCCCGGACGGAACGATCCTCGGCCACGCCGACCTCGTCGACGACCCGGCCTTCTTCCCGCACTTCCTGGCCGTCCCCGAGCGCGAGGGCGTCGCCGTCGTCGTGCTGGCCGACGACACCGTGCTGCTCTCCGCCGCCGCACCCGCGACCGCAGCGCTGCTCGAGGATCGCGGCTACACCGTCGTTCCCGTCGACATCAGCGAATTCGAGAAGCTCGAGGGTTGCGTCACCTGCCTCTCGGTCCGGGTGCGCTGACCCGGAAAAAAGTTCTTGCCCAACCGGCTGGCTTGGGCATAGGGTGAAAGGCTGTCGCGGTTCCGGTCCTGCCGGTTCGCGGGGCAGTGGAGTGACGCAGAACCGGTTGAGGAGGACTGTCATGACGTACAACATCACATCGCCGACATCAAGGTCGACGGTTTCCCACGTCTCAGTCCGTGGTGCGCTCGGCGCACGCCGACCGGCCCTACCGGGTTCATAACCCGGTCGCACAGCGCTTCGGCGCGACCCTGCGCTTGATTCCGGTTCTGTCGGAATCCTCCCTCTCCGTTCGACGTTCACCCTTGGTGACGCATCCCCTTTTCCCGGGAATTTACCGCGCTGCCCGCCGTGGCCGCGCAGGAAGATCAGTCCACACATGTCTCGTCATCCCGACGACAAGAAGTCCCACAAGTCCGAGCTGTCGACGGCGGCTGCGCTCTGGCGAATCCTCCCGTACGCCCGCAAGGCCCTGCCGCGCATCTCCCTGGGCATGGCGGCCGCTCTCGCCGCCGGCCTGGTCGCCCTGTGCATTCCGCTGATCCTCGAGGCACTCGTCGACGGACCGCTGTCGACCGGTGACACGTCGCAGATCTGGTGGGCGGTGCTCGCCGTGCTCGGACTCGGCGTGATCGAAGCCGTGATGATCGCGCTCAGGCGCTGGTTCGTCCTCAAGCCGGGCACATACGTCGAGGCCGAGATGCGCAACGCCCTGTACGCGCGGCTGCAGGATCTTCCGGTGTCATTCCACGACCGCTGGCAGTCCGGCCAGCTCCTGTCGCGGGCGGTCAGTGACCTCAACCTCATCCGGCGCTGGCTGTCATTCGGCCTCGTCCTCCTCGTCGTGAACACCGTCACGATCGTGATCGGCGCCGTCGTGCTGTTCTACTGGCACTGGCTGCTCGGCACGATCTTCCTGACCCTGGCCGTTCCGATCTGGATCTACGGCTTCGTGTTCGAGAAGAAGTACTCGATCATCGCCAGGCGCAGCCAGGACCAGGCAGGTGACCTCGCGACCGCCGTCGAGGAGTCCGTCCACGGCATCCGCGTGCTCAAGGCGTTCGGCCGGGGAAAGTACGCCCTGCGCAACTTCGAGTCGCAGGCGGAGAGCCTGCGAGGAACCGAGATCGAGAAGGCCAAGGCGATCGCGGGCATCTGGCTGTGGCTCCTGCTTCTGCCGGACGTCGCATTCGCGCTGTGTCTTCTCACCGGTGTGTGGCTCGCGTCGGCCGGTGAGATCAGCGTCGGCCAGCTGTTCGCGTTCTTCGCGACAGCCACGGTGCTCCGGTTCCCGATCGAGTCGATCGGCTTCCTGCTCTCCATGACCTTCGACACGCGCACGGCGACAGACCGGTTCTTCGAGGTGCTCGACACCCGGAACACGATCACCGACCCTGAGCACCCGAAGACCATCGCGGATGTGCGTGGCCGACTCCGCTTCGAGAACACCCACTTCCGCTACCAGGATTCGCCCGAACGATTCCCCGACCTGCTGAACGGTGTCACCCTGACACTCGAGCCGGGGGAGACCATGGCGCTCGTGGGGCTGACCGGATCGGGGAAGACGACGCTGACGGCATTGACCACGCGGCTGTACGACGTGACAGGCGGTGCTGTGACCCTCGACGGCGTCGACATCCGAGACCTGTCAAGGGAAGACCTGCGCAGGCACATCGCGATGGCGTTCGAGGATGCGACGCTGTTCTCGGCATCCGTCCGCGACAACGTCCTGCTCGGTCGTGGCGACCTCGACCCGCGCAGCGCCGAAGGGGAAGCCGTCCTCGACGAGGCGCTCGACATCGCACAGGCCAACTTCGTGCGCGACCTGCCCGACGGGGTCGACACCATGGTCGGTGAGGAAGGACTGAGCCTGTCAGGCGGACAGCGCCAGCGCCTGGCCCTCGCCCGAGCCGTCGCTGCCAAGCCGGCAGTCCTCGTGCTCGACGACCCGCTGTCGGCGCTCGACGTCGACACCGAGGCGCTCGTCGAAGCGGCCCTGCGGCGCGTGCTCGCGTCGACCACCGCGCTCGTCGTCGCGCACAGGCCGTCGACGGTGATGCTCGCCGACCGCGTCGCACTGCTCGAGAACGGGAAGGTGACGGCCGTCGGCAGGCACAGCGAGCTCCTCGCCACGAGTGAGCACTACAAGTTCGTGATCTCCAGCCTCGAAGACGAGGAGAAGCGCGAAGCAGCAGATCAGATCGACAAGAGGCTCGACGAGTCCAGTGTCGACGCCGACACCGTGGAGGCGGGCGCATGACCAACGTTTCAGTACAGGGCGTCGAGGGCGAAGAACGCGACGATTTCACCAAAGGTGAGAGCGCCCAGATCCGGGAGCGCTCGCTGCGCCTGCTCGGGTCGCTGCTGCGCCCTCTCCGGCTGCGCGTCGTACTCACCATGCTCGTGGTCGTCGTGTCGACGGCCGCGCAGGTCGCCGGGCCTGCCCTCATCGCGTTCGGCATCGACCGCGGCCTCCCCGCCGTGCTCGAGCAGGGTGACTGGATGCCGACGTTCCTCATCGTCGCCATCTACCTCGTCACCGGGATCGTGGGAGCGGGGCTCATCGCGTGGTACACAGTGCTCAGCGCGCGGATCAGCCAGGCCATCCTCATCGACCTGCGGAAGCGCGTCTTCCTGCAGACGCAGAAGCTGAGCCTCGAGTTTCACGAGAGCTACACGTCTGGGCGGATCATCTCGCGCCAGACGAGCGACCTCGACGCGATTCGTGAGCTGCTCGACTCAGGCATCAACCAGCTCGTGTCCGGGTTCCTCTACATGCTGTTCACGGGAATCGCGCTGTTCCTCCTCGACGGCACCAGCGGCCTCGTGCTGCTCGGCGCGCTCATCCCGCTGTACTTCCTGACCCGGTGGTTCCAGAAGCGGTCACAGGTCCTGTTCCGCCAGTCGCGCGTCGCATCTGCACGGGTGATCGTGCAGTTCGTCGAGACGATGACAGGCATCCGTGCCGTGAAGGCGTTCCGCAAGGAGAAGCGCAACGAGAAGGAGTTCGGCGGTCTCGTCGAGGACTACCGCGACGTGAACGCTCGCGTCATCCAGCTGTTCGGCGTGTTCGACCCCGGGCTGGTGCTGATCGGGAACATCGCGGTCGCCACCGTCCTGCTGGTCGGTGCCTTCCGTGTCGTCGACGGTTCGCTCGCCATCGGTGCCCTGCTGGCCGTCGTGCTCTACACGAGGCGCTTCTTCGACCCGATGGAGGAGATGGCGATGTTCTACAACTCCTACCAGTCAGCAGCGGCCGCGCTGGAGAAGATCTCCGGCGTGCTCGAGGAGAAGCCGACGGTGCCGGACCCGGTCCAGCCCGTCGACCTGTGGACGGCGCACGGCCACGTACGTTTCGACGAGGTCACCTTCGCGTACAAGGACGACACCGTCGTGCTGCCGAACTTCACCCTCGACATCCCCGCCGGGCAGACGATCGCGCTCGTCGGCTCGACCGGTGCCGGGAAATCGACACTCGCCAAGCTGATCTCGCGGTTCTACGACCCGACGGACGGCACGGTGACGCTCGACGACGTGGACCTGCGTGACCTTCATCCGAAGGACCTGCGCCGGGCCATCGTCATGGTGACGCAGGAGGCGTACCTGTTCTCAGGCTCGGTGGCGGACAACATCGCCATCGGCAAGCCGGATGCCACGGCTGACGAGATCACCGCGGCGGCGAAGGCCGTCGGAGCCGACGAGTTCATCCGTTCGCTTCCGAACGGCTACGAGACCGACGTCAACAAGCGCGGAGGGCGGGTGTCAGCAGGGCAGCGCCAGCTGATCTCCTTCGCGCGCGCGTTCCTGGCCGACCCGTCCGTGCTCATCCTCGATGAGGCGACGGCGTCGCTCGACATCCCGAGTGAGCGTCTCGTGCAGGAGGCACTGCAGACCCTGCTCGCCGACCGTACGGCCGTGATCATCGCCCACCGGCTGTCGACGGTCGCGATCGCCGACCGCGTGCTCGTGATGGAGCACGGCAGGATCGTCGAGGACGGGACACCCCGCGACCTCATCTCGGGTACCGGGCGGTTTGCCCAGCTGCACGCGGCGTGGAGGGAGTCGCTCGTCTAGAGCGGGCCGACGCGGGTGTTCCGGCTTCGCGCGGGTGTGAAAACACCCGCGCGAAGCCGTTTGGCACGCGCAGGCGTCGCACGCTGCGACTCAACGGTGCCGTTCCTCACAGGAACGCCGACCGTGTCAGGCGGTAACCGCCGTCCGCCATCGCCGCCATCGGCGTCGACTCGGCCAGGTAGTGCTCGAGCGCTTCGGCGTCATGTCCCGAAGGAGGAAGGCCGCCGGCGCGGACGACCCGCCACCAGGGCACCTCGCTGCCGTGGTGCGCCATCACGCGCCCGACACCGCGGGCTGACCTCGAGCCGAGCGTCGCGGCGAGCTGGCCGTAACTCATCACGCGTCCTGGCGGGATGGAAGCGGCCACGTCGAGGACCGCCTCGACGAAATCGTCGGGGGACAGCCGCCCGGGATCAGAGCTTGCGGACGCCGATTGTTTCGCCATACTGCGTTTCGCCGACGGGCTCGAAGCCGACGCGGAGGAAGAAAGCCTCCGGCCCGGACTCGCCCGGTTCGTAGATGACGTTGACGTGATCGAAGCCGCGCGCTGCGGCCTCTTCGCTGAGTGCCTTGACGGCATAGGTGCCGACGCCACGGCCCTGGTCGTCCGCGTCGACGTTGATTCGCCAGAGGATGCTCGTGAACTCGTCCTGGCCCTCTGGGTCGAAGTTCGCCTGGACGAAGCCGACGACCTCGTCTCCGTCGAGGATGACACGCTGCCAGCTCGTCTCCGGGTTCACGACGGCCGCGGCGACCGAATAGGACACGGGGGCGACGAACTGTTCCTGGCCGGGCTTGAGCGTCAGTGCGTTGACCGCGACGATCGTGGAGGCGGACAGTTCTTCAAGTCTCAGCTCAGGCATGGTGCAAGGCTAGCCCGAACGGAGGTCTCATCGGTAGCGATGCCTTCGTGCGTGACACAATTCGTCAGATGTTCACAGCGGAGGATGTCGCGTGCAGGGCGTCCGGTCGCTGCGCCGCGATATCTCTCGATATCAAGATAGTTGCGCGGCTCGGGTAAGCTAGTCCGCGGCCCGTAAGGCCCCACAAGCTAGGAGCTCTCCATTGTCAAAAATTAAGGTTGAAGGAACCGTCGTCGAGCTCGATGGCGACGAGATGACCCGCATCATCTGGCAGTCCATCAAGGACACGCTGATCCACCCGTACCTCGACGTCAACCTCGAGTACTACGACCTCGGAATCCAGAAGCGTGACGAGACCGACGATCAGATCACGATCGACGCCGCCCACGCCATCCAGAAGCACGGCGTCGGCGTCAAGTGCGCGACCATCACGCCTGATGAGGCCCGGGTCGAGGAGTTCGGCCTGAAGAAGATGTGGAAGAGCCCGAACGGGACCATCCGCAACATCCTCGGCGGCGTCATCTTCCGTGAGCCGATCATCATCTCGAACATTCCGCGCCTCGTGCCCGGCTGGAACAAGCCGATCATCATCGGCCGTCACGCCTTCGGCGACCAGTACCGCGCCACCGACTTCCTGTTCAAGGGCAAGGGCACGCTGACCGTCGAGTTCACGCCCGAGGACGGCTCGGAACCGCAGAAGTTCGAGGTCTACCAGTCGCCTGGAGACGGTATCGCTCAGGTTCAGTACAACCTCGACGCATCCATCCGCGACTTCGCCCGTGCGAGCCTCAACTACGGTCTCACCCGCAACTACCCGGTGTACCTCTCCACGAAGAACACGATCCTCAAGGCCTACGACGGCCGGTTTAAGGACCTGTTCCAGGAGATCTTCGACGCCGAGTTCAAGGAGCAGTTCGACGCCGCAGGACTGACCTACGAGCACCGCCTCATCGACGACATGGTGGCATCCGCCATGAAGTGGGAGGGCGGCTACGTCTGGGCCTGCAAGAACTACGACGGCGATGTCCAGTCGGACACCGTCGCGCAGGGATTCGGCTCGCTCGGTCTGATGACCAGCGTGCTCGCCACGCCAGACGGAAAGGTCGTCGAGGCTGAGGCAGCGCACGGCACGGTGACGCGTCACTACCGCATGCACCAGCAGGGCAAGCCGACCTCGACCAACCCGATCGCGTCGATCTTCGCCTGGACACGCGGGCTGCAGCACCGTGGAAAGCTGGACGGAAACGACCAACTCGTCGAGTTCGCCCACACCCTCGAAGACGTCGTCATCAAGACGGTCGAGTCAGGGAAGATGACCAAGGACCTCGCGCTTCTCGTCGGCCCTGAGCAGTCGTACCAGACCACGGAGGAGTTCCTCGCTGAGATCACGGCCAACCTCAAGGCCCGTCTCGGCTAAGACCCTGCTGACACACGAATGCCCCCGATCGCGAGATCGGGGGCATTCGTCGTCGAGGCGTAGTGTCAGGCCTCGCAGGCCTTCTGAACGGCTGCGAACGTGGTCTCGATGTCGTCGAGGGCGTCGGTGAGGCCCTCGGAGTCCACGTTGGCCGGGTCGTCCGCTGCCTTCTTCATCTCGGCGGCGAACCCGTCCAGGGCCTTTTCGGCCTTGTCCGTGGTCTTCTTCACATCGGCGTTGGTGATGTCGTCGTTGGCGCCGGCGAACGCCGTTGCCAGCTTGTCGACGGCTTTAGCGCCCTCCGCCGGGTCGTTGCCGAACGATGCGACGCTCTCGGAGAGGTCCTCCTGGGCCTGGACCATTGTGGTCTGTACGACGGTGCATGCTTCAGCGCTGGACTGTCCGCCGGCGCAGCCGGTGAGCATCAGGCCGGCGATGGCGACGATGCCGAAAACGGATGCCGTCGTAGTGCGGTTTCGGGGCACGGAAAATCCTCTGGTCTGGTGGGAGGGGAATCCGAAAACACTACCAGCAGCATTCCGGGAGGTACCCGGGAGGGCGGTTCTGCCAGACTGGGGGAAACAACGTGAAAGAGGCGGATGTGGCAGAAGTAGTGATCGTCGGGAACTCGAACGACGCGGGGGAACTCGTTGCGGATGCGATCGTCCAGCTGATCGGGCGCAAACCTGACGCCGTCCTCGGCCTCGCCACCGGGTCCACGCCACTGCCGGTCTACCAGGCCATGGCCGGCCGCGCACGTGACCTCGACCTGAGCCGCGTTTCCGGGTTCGCGCTCGACGAGTACGTGGGCCTCCCGGTCTCCCACGCCGAGAGCTACCGCTCCGTCATCACCCGCGAGGTCGTCGAACCCCTCGGTCTGGACCCGCAGCGCATCCACGTCCCCGACGGACGTACCGAGACCATCGAGACCGCCGGTGCAGACTACGAACGCGCCATCATCGCAGCCGGTGGTGTCGACCTGCAGATCCTCGGGGTCGGCACCGACGCACACATCGGCTTCAACGAGCCGGGCTCCTCGTTCGCCTCGCTCACGCGGGTGAAGACCCTCACCGAGCAGACCCGCAGAGACAACGCCCGATTCTTCGACTCGCCCGACCAGGTGCCGATGCACTGCATCACGCAGGGGCTCGGCACGATCCTCCGGGCCAGGCACCTCGTCCTGCTCGCCTTCGGTGATGGCAAGGCGGATGCCATCGCCGCGTCGCTCGAAGGCCCGCTGTCTGCGATGGTGCCCGGGTCCGCCATCCAGCTGCACCCTCACGCGACGGTCGTCGTCGACGAAGCTGCGGCATCGAAGCTCAAGCTCGCGGACTATTACCGGTACACCTATGCGAACAAGCCGGGGTGGCAGGGGATCTAGAGCGTAAAAAGAACCTCGACGCCGCTGAAGTAGGTGTCGGCGTCGAACGACTCGAGCAGGGTCGACTGTACGACGTAGCCCTGCCCGATGCCGAAGAGCACTGGGGCGATCGTCGCTGCCCACTCCTCGGGGTCCTCGCGGGTCGGGTGGGGGTTCTGAGCCGCCCAGGCTCCCAGGTACAGCACGAGCGCCGCTCGTACCCGCTCGAAGACGTGGTCGACGAGCTCGGTGATCTCCGGAGACACCACCGCCTCGGCCCAGACCTGGAGGAGCGCGCGTGTGCCGGCGAACTCCCCGGCCACCCGGGTCACCATCAAGCGGATCACCTCTGCGGGGGAGGGGATCGACTCGGCGGAGGCGAAATGCTCGAGCTCGATCGACCGCTGCCCGAGGATTCGTTCGGCCACCGCGATGACGATCTGCTGCTTTCCGGCGTAGTGGCCGTAGATCGCGCCGGCGCTCAGCCCGGATGCCTCGATGATGTCGGCCATCGACGTCGCCTGGAACCCACGTTCCGAGAAGCACCGCAGAGCGGCTTCCGCGATCTCCTCGCGACGGGCAGCGCGGTACTCGGTGCTTACTTTGGGCATGAACACAGCCTAAAAAGAATGATCGTTCTTGACAAGTTTCGGGACCGGTGTCACGCTATAAAGAACGAACATTCTTTTTAGGAGGAGTCATGTCCACACACACAACCCGGACCTCCGAACCGACGTCGTTCGGCCGGATCACCGTTCTGGTCCTCGGCCTCGCCGCCATGGTCGCTGGCATTCTTCTGGCCTTCTCCTGGCCGGCGGTGACAAGCGAACCGCAAAATCTTCCTGTCGCAATCTCGGGTGAGACCGCCCAGGTGCAGCAGGTGGCTGCCGCTCTCGAAGAGAACGCAGCAGGGCTCCTCGACCTGGTCGAGGTCGAGAGTGCAGGAGACGCCAGGGCCCTCATCGAGGACCGCACGGTCTACGGTGCGATCGTGCTCTCCCAGCCTCCTGAAGTGCTCACGGCATCCGCGGCCAGCCCCGTTGCGACTCAGATGCTCACGGGCCTCGCCGGTCGGCTGCAGGAGATGGCCAACCAGGCTGCCGCCGCGCAGGGGATCGTCCTGCCTGAACCGATCGTCGTCACCGTGACGGATGTCGTTCCGCTCGCCGAAACGGACCCGCGAGGCACCGGCCTCGCGTCGGCGATGTTCCCGCTGGTCATCGGCGGGATCGTCGGAGGCATCGCCATCTCACTCACCGTCGTCGGCGTCTGGCGCCGGATCGGCGCGCTTCTCGGCTACGCGGTCGTCGGCGGCCTGGCGATCGCCGGCATCCTGCAGGGCTGGTTCGGCGTCCTGCAGGGGGACTTCCTCCCGAACTCGGCTGCCGTGGCGCTGGCGCTCCTGGCGATCGCCGCTCCTCTCGTCGGCCTCAACACCGTTCTCGGGCGAGCCGGAATCGCACTCGGGGTGATCCTGTTCGTGCTCATCGCCAACCCGATCGCGTCTGCCGCCGCTCCTCCGCAGTTCCTTCCTGAACCCTGGGGCGCCGTCGGGGCGTGGTTCCCGCCTGGCGCCGCGGCGACCCTGCTCAGGGACCTGTCGTACTTCCCTGCGGCCGAGGTCGGCTTCCCGCTGGCCGTGCTTTCCGCCTGGGCGCTCGGTGGTCTCCTGCTGACCCTCACCGGCCTGGTCAGGAACCGGCGCACGGATGCCGTCGTCCCGGAGCCGTCGCATCCGTCAGCACGCGAGCCTCAGAGCGAGCCCGCGTTGAGGGCGTAGCGCTCAGAACACCTTGCCCGGGTTGAGGATGCCGTGCGGGTCGAAGACCAGCTTGATCTGCCGCTGGAGGTCGAGCTGGTCTTCGCCGAGTTCCTGGCCCAGCCACCGCTTCTTGAGGATCCCGATCCCGTGCTCACCTGTGAGCGTTCCGCCGAGACGGAGGGCAGCCACGAACAGTTCGTCGGCCGCCTGCCAGATCAGTTCGGGCACCTCCGGTCCCGAGAAGATGAAATTCGGATGCAGGTTGCCGTCTCCGGCGTGGGCGACGGTGGGAATGCGGATGCCGTAGCGCTGCTCGATCCGGACGATCTCGGCGAACATGGCCGCAAGCGCCGTCCGCGGCACGGAGACGTCCTCGATGAGGGTTGTGCCGAGGGCTTCCATCGCCGGGTGCATCGACCGGCGGACGGCAAGGAGCCGTTCGCCCTCGACCGGGTCGGTGGTGAGGTCCGCCCGCCCGCCGAGTGACCGGATGACGGCCACCGCCGCTTCGGCCTCCGCGCCAGCAGCGGGCCCGTCGGTCTGAACGGCGAGGTGCGCTTCGCCTGTGACGGTTCCAGGGAGGTCGAGGAGGGAAGCGACGGCTTCGAGAGACGCCGGGTCCATCAGCTCCATCACGGCGGGCTGGATGCCCGCTGCCGTGATCGCGGCTGCTGCGGCTGCGGCGTCCGTCACCGTGGGGAAGTACGCCGCGACGGTAGCGATGGTGCCAGGTACTGCCCGCCTGATCCTGACGGTCGCTTCGACGATGACCCCGAGGAGGCCCTCTGAGCCGACCATCAGGGCGGTGAGGTCGAGGCCGGTGACGCCTTTGACACTGCGGTGACCCAGGTCGAGGAGCCGTCCGTCGGCGAGGACGACCTTGAGCCCGAGTACGGCGTCACGTGTCACTCCGTACTTGGCGCAGAGCAGGCCACCGGCGTTGGTGGCGATGTTGCCGCCGACGGTCGAGATGGCCTTCGATGCGGGGTCGGGAGCGAACCAGAACCCGTGACCGGCGAGGATCTCGTTGAACCGGCCGTTGAGGATCCCCGGCTCGACAACGGCGAGCTGGTCGGCCTCGTTGATTTCGAGTACGCGGTCCATCGCCATGGTCGACAGGACGATCTCGCCCGAAGAAGCGATGGCCCCTCCGGCGAGGCCGGTGCCGGCGCCGCGGGTGACGACGGGCGTGCCCGTTTCGGTGGCGATACGCATCACCTCCTGCACGTCCGCGACGGAGCGGGCGGTGACGACGGCGAGGGGTGCTGAGGCCGACACGTGCCCGGACTTGTCGGCCTGCGTGACGGCCAGCACAGCGGCATCCGTCGACACCGCGTCGCCGAGGGCAGCGACGAGTCGGTCGACGACCGTCATCAGCTCAGTTCCCGACGGCCGTTCACCACTCCGCTGATGGCCGCGAGAACGCCGAAGACGACGGCGACGACGGGTACACCGAGGTCCCACCAGGCAAGCGCAGCCGCACCCATGACGGCGATCTCGACGAGCGCCTTGCCATAGACGTCGATGTGGAAGACGGCCTTGGGGGAGCGGAAGAGTGCCCAGAGCAGGATGGCCACGGCGGGAAGCACGATGCCGAGGACGATGTTCCACGGCAGCGGCCACGCGGAGAAGCCCCAGATGGCGAGGCTGACCACGGCGAAGATCTCGAGGAAGAACCTCAGGATGTCATTGGGGGTGAGAGAGACTTTGTCGCTGGATTCCTGCACCGGTCCAGTGTAAGCGGTGCTCACTTGAAGATGATGGTGCGGGCTCCGTCGAGGAGCACCCTGTCCTCGGCGAACCACTTCACCGCCTGGGTGAGGGTGCGGCTCTCCTCGTCCTGGCCGATGGCCACGAGCTCGGCAGGGCTTCTCGAGTGGTCCACGCGCACCACGTTCTGTTCGATGATCGGTCCCTCATCGAGATCGCTGGTGACGAAATGCGCGGTCGCCCCGATCAGTTTCACGCCGCGGGCGTGCGCCTGCCGGTACGGGTTCGCGCCCTTGAATCCGGGCAGGAACGAGTGGTGGATGTTGATGGCGCGCCCCGCCAGCCGCTCGCACAGTTCAGGAGAGAGGATCTGCATGTATCGGGCCAGGACTACGAGTTCGATGTCGAACTCCTCGACAGCGTCGAGGATCCGCTGCTCGAACGCTGCCTTCGACGCGGCATCCGTCACCGGACGAGACTCGAATGGCACGCCGTAGAAGGCGGCGAGGTCGCGGAGACTGCCGTGGTTCGAGAGCACGAGGGGGATCTCGACGCTGAGCTGCCCGGCGCGCTGCCTGAACAGGAGGTCGTTGACGCAGTGAGCAGCCGTCGAGGCGAGTACGAGGGTGCGGAGAGGGCGGCCGACCACGTCGAGCCGCCAGGTCATGCCGTATGTGTCAGTGACTGGCGCGATTGCCGCCTCGAATTCGGCGCGGTCGCCGGGCGATTCGACCTGCAGGCGCATGAAGAACCTGCCGGTGTCCGCGCTGGAGAACTGCTGGCTCTCGGTGATGTTTCCCCTGGCGGAGACGATCGCCCCGCTGATGGCGTGCACGATCCCGGGCCGGTCTCCGCAGACAAAGGTCAGGACCCAGTGGTTGTGGTGCTCGCGCGCGGCGTCGGGGGTAGTCACGCCTCTAGGGTATTGCAGTCCGGTTGCCGCCGATTCCTCGCCGGATCGGCGGGTCTCGCGTAGACTGGACGATGGTCAGCGCATCCCGCTCGGCCCTGGGCGCGCACATCGGCGCGTAGACGAACTCGGTTCTCGCCACGGCGACCGAGTGAACGCCGTCGTTGGATTCCCCGATGACCACTTCCCCCATTCCTGTCGCGCCCCGCGCGGTTCATCCCAAAAAAAGCCCGGCTCCGTTCCCGTGGATCGGGCTCATCGCCCTGTCCGCAACGGTGTTCCTCTCGATCTCGAGTGAGATGATCCCCACGGGGCTCCTGCCCGAGATGAGCGAATCGCTCGGCGTCTCGCCCTCCCAGATCGGGCTGCTCGTCACGGTCTTCGCCTTCACCGTCGTTCTCTCGAGCGCCCCGCTGACGGCGCTCACCGCCCGGGTGCCGCGTCATGCCCTCATGGTGGCCATCCTTCTCGTGCTCGGCTTCAGCAACCTGCTCACAGCCATCGCACCGACCTACGAACTCGTCGTCGCCACTCGCGTGCTCGGCGGTCTCGCCCACGGGCTGTTCTGGGCCATGGTCCCCGCATATTCGGCGCACCTGGTCGACCGTGAGCACCTCGCACGCGCGGTCTCGATCACCCTGGCCGGCGGGACCGTCGCCCTCGTGCTCGGTGTCCCGCTCGGTACAGCACTCGGCCAGGCCATCGGCTGGCGCTGGGCATTCGCCGCGATCGCCTGCGCACTGTTCGTCGGCGTGCTCGCCGTGATCCGCTGGCTCCCACCGGTGCAGCGCGACGACACGTCGCACGCGGAGGCGTCCACAGGGCGGGATCCGAGCATCCTCGGCGTCGCGCTTCTCTGCGTCGCCGTCGCCGTCGTGATGGTCGGCAACTACACCCTGTACACCTTCATCGCCCCCTACCTCATCGACCAGGTCGGCGTCGCTCCCGAATATCTGAGCGTCGTCCTGTTCGCCTACGGCATCGCCGGTGCACTCGGCCTCGTCCTCACCGGCACAGTCTTCGCGAAGCACACCGGCTCCGGCCTGGTGATCGCTCTCGCGGCCACCGCGTTCGCGGTCGGTGTCATCGCCGTCGCCACGCCCGTGCTGTGGGTGTCGCTTGCAGGCGTCGTGTTCTGGGGGCTGGCGTTCGGGCTCGTGCCCCCACTTCTGCAGACCCGGCTCCTGCACACCGCGAGTTCCCGGATCCGCGACACGGCCAGCGCGTTCTATACGACGGCATTCAACATCGGGATCGGGGGTGGGGCGCTGCTCGGCGCTGTGCTGCTCGACTGGCGCGGGCTCGACGCGTTGCCGATCGCGAACATCGTCCTCGTGCTCGTCGGCCTCGTCGTCGTTCTCGTGACGCTCCGGGTGGGGTCACGGCCCGGGCGGCGCTGAACCGCCCAGAGAGAGGCCCTGGGAAGGGGCGAGTGGTCAGGCGGCGGCGCTTCGCCCCTTAAACTGGGAGGACCACCGCACGCAACCGAGAGACCTCCATGGCGCTGATCCTGCTGGCCTTCCTCGTTGTTTCGTGCGCCACCAGGACCCTCACCCGCCTGCTCTCGACCCGTGTCTTCTACCTGATCTCGGTTCTGCCTTTCGCGGCCTTCGGCTACACCCTCACGCAGACGCCTACCGTCCTGTCCGGGGGAGCGGCGACCGAATCGTTCGAGTGGATTCCGCAGCTCGGGATCTCGCTCTCGTTCCGGGTGGATACGCTGGCCTGGCTGCTCGCCCTCATCGTGACCGGGATCGGCGGGCTCGTCCTCGTCTACTGCGCCAGGTATTTCTCGAAGGACGAACCGGGACTCGGCCGGTTCGCGGCTCTGCTCCTCGCGTTCGCGGGCACCATGTACGGCCTCGTCACCGCAGATGACATCCTCGTGATGTTCATGTTCTGGGAGATCACGAGCGTCCTGTCCTACCTGCTCATCGGTCACTACATCGACCGCAAGGAGAGCAGAGGCGCCGCGCTCCAGGCCCTCCTCGTCACCACGTTCGGCGGCCTCATCATGCTCGTCGGCGTCGTGATGATCAGCGTCCAGGCGGGCACGACCTCACTCGCGGCCATCGTGGATGCCGGGCTCACGGGACCGGCCACAACGGCGGCGATCCTGCTCATCCTCGTCGGCGCACTGTCGAAATCGGCGATCGTCCCGTTCCACTTCTGGCTCCCTGCGGCGATGGCGGCTCCGACCCCTGTCAGCGCCTACCTGCACGCGGCCGCCATGGTGAAGGCCGGCATCTACCTCGTTGCCCGTCTTGCGCCCGGATACGCAGAAACCCCGGGCTGGGCGCCTGTGCTCATCGGTCTCGGCGTCTGGGCCATGCTGCTCGGCGCGTGGAGGTCGCTGCGCCAGTACGACCTCAAACTCGTCCTCGCCTACGGCACGGTCAGTCAGCTCGGCTTCCTCATGGTGGTCGTCGGATTCGGCGGCCGTGACGCAGGCCTCGCCGGTGCCACGCTGCTCCTCGCCCACGCACTATACAAGGCGGCGTTGTTCCTCATCGTCGGCATCATCGACCACAGGGCTGGCACCCGCGACTGGCGTCAGCTCTCCGGCGTCGGCCGGCAATCCCGTTCCCTCGCGGTCATCACGCTCATCGCGGTCGCATCGATGGCCGGGATTCCGCCGTTGCTCGGATTCGTGGCGAAGGAGGCCGTTTTCGGCGCCTTCTTCGAGGCCGCTGCCCACGGCGACCCGTGGGGGTGGGTCGCACTGATCGGCACAGCCGTCGGTTCCGTCCTCACCGTCGCGTACAGCGCGCGTTTTTTCTGGGGCGCTTTCGCCACCCGGCCGGACGCCGAACCCACTCGCCTGCACGCGGACGGCTGGGGAATCCTCATCGCCCCCGGCATCCTCTCCGCCGCGACGATCGTCCTCGGGATCGGGGCGTCCGCCCTGTCGCCGTACCTCGAGTCGTACGCGGACACGATGGGTGAAGGGACGTACCACCTGGCCCTCTGGCACGGCCTCGAGCCTGCGCTGCTCATCTCAGCCGTCGTGGTCGGCCTCGGCCTCCTGCTGTTCTGGCACCGCAAGTGGGTGGCCCGCGTGCAGGCGTCGCTTCCGCACACCATGGACATGTCGCGCGGCTACTGGCTGAGCGTGCGGTTCATCGACAGGCTCTCCGCCCGCACCACGCTCTTCGCCCAGCGCGGTGGCCTGCCCCAGTACCTCGGTACCATCCTCGTCGTCTTCGTGGTCACGCTCGGCGCAGCTGCGACGATGAACAGGACCTGGCCGGACAGCATCCGGCTGTTCGATTACCCACAGCAGGTCTTCATCGCCGCGGCGATGGCCATCGCGGCCGTGATGGCCGGGCGGGCCAGGCAGCGGATGTCTGCGGTGTTGCTCGTCGGCACAACCGGCTTCGGCATGGTCGCCCTTTTCGCCCTGCACGGCGCACCGGACATCGCGCTCACCCAGGCTCTCGTCGAACTCGTCACCCTCGTTGTGTTCGTTCTCGTGCTCCGGCGACTGCCGATCAAGATCGCCCAGCGCAACAAACCAGTGAAGCGCGTCCTTCGAGCCACTGTCGGCATCGGCGTCGGCATCATCATGGCGATCGTGGCCGTCGTCGCGCTCGGCGCACGCCAGGAAGAGAGCATCGCGGGCGAATGGCCGCGGCTCGCCTATGAAGAAGGCCACGGCAGGAACATCGTCAACGTCGTCCTCGTCGACATCCGCGCCTGGGACACCATGGGCGAGATCGCTGTGCTTGTCGTCGTGGCGACGGGAATCGCCAGCCTGCTCTTCGTCACCGGCCGTGCAGGTCCTCTTCCACGTCTCAGCGGATCGAAGCAGCAGCGGCGGGGACGCAACCGCCGCAGGGTGCTCACCGATCCGGTCGCGCCGGGTGCCGAGGCGAGCTCCAACCGGATGAGCTGGCTGCTCGCCGGTCGCACCCTGGCCCCCGACCACCGGTCGGTGCTGCTCGAGGTGCTCGTCCGTCTGCTGTTCCACCCGGCGATCGTCGTCTCCATCTACTTCCTCTTCGCCGGGCACAACGCGCCAGGCGGCGGTTTCGCCGGCGGTCTCCTCGCCGGTCTCGCCCTTGTCGCCCGCTATCTGGCTGGGGGACGCTTCGAACTTGCCGAGGCCATCCCGATCGACGCGGGCAAGATCCTCGGGGCAGGCATCGTGCTGGCCGTCGGCAGCGCCATCGGATCCCTGCTCTTCGGGGCGGAGGCGCTGCAGTCCGCGTACTTCGAAACAGACATTCCCCTGCTCGGCCACCTGTCGTTCGGAACATCCACGATCTTCGACTTCGGCGTCTACCTCGTCGTCGTCGGACTCGCTCTCGACATCCTCCGCAGCCTCGGCGCCGAAATCGACCGCCAACAGGAGGAAGCCGACCTGTCTGCCGAATCCCGTGACGACTTCTCCGAGACGGAGGCCGACCGATGACCGCCTCCCTCACCCTCGTCCTCCTCATGGCCGTCATGTACGCGGTCGGGATCACCGTGATGCTCGAACGCAGCCTGACCCGGGTGCTCATCGGGTTCATGCTCGTCGGCAACGCGACCAACCTCCTCATCCTGATCGTGGGCGGCGAGAGCGGAACCGCGCCGATCGTGAGCGGGACGGCATCCGATGAGTCGATGGCCGACCCGGTTCCCCAGGTGCTCATGCTCACGGCCATCGTCATCAACTTCGGGATCACTGCATTCCTTCTCGCGCTGATCTACCGGTCCTGGTGGCTCGCCCAGCTGGGTGATCAGGGCGACGTCGTGCCCGACCAGCACGTAGACGACACCGAGGCCGCGACGGATGCCGCCTTCGACGCGGTGGACCTGGACGAGGACGCCATCCAGGAAGTACTCGACGCCAGCAATGAACGCGCGGGTGCGGCCGCCCCCGTCGAGATCGACCCGACACCAGAGGTCGACACCGAACCGAAACCGGACGAGGAGGCCCGATGAACGCCATCGTCCCCCTCGTCGTACTCCTGCCGCTGGCCGGAGCAGCTGTCGCGCTTGTGCTCGGACGGTTCCGTCGCGCTCAGATCGCGGTGAGCACGCTCACGCTGACTGCCGTGTCTGTGCTGGCCGTCATCCTTCTCGCCCACGTGGATACCCACGGAACCGTGGTTGTCGAAGTCGGAGGGTGGGACGCTCCGTTCGGCATCGTCCTCGTCGCCGATCGGCTTGCGGTGATCATGGTGCTGATCTCCGCGCTGATGCTTCTCGGGGTGCTCATCTTCGCCGTCGGGCAGGGTATCGCCGACGGTGACCGTGAGACGCCGGTGTCGATCTTCCACCCGACCTATCTGATCCTTGCCGCCGGGGTGTTCGACGCGTTCGTGGCCGGAGACCTCTTCAACATGTACGTGGCGTTCGAGATGCTGCTCGCCGCCAGCTATGTCCTCCTCACACTCGCAGGAACCGGCGCCCGCATTCGAGCCGGTGTGACATACATCATCATCAGCCTGACCTCGTCGATCATCTTCCTGGCCGCCATCGCCTTCATCTATGCGGCGACGGGCACGGTCACGATCGCGCTCATCGCCGAACGGGTCCGCGATCTCCCGGCCGATGTGCAGCTGATCCTCTGTATCGCCCTGCTGATCGCCTTCTGCGTCAAGGCGGCGGTTTTCCCGATGTCGTTCTGGCTGCCGGACTCCTACCCGACAGCGCCCGCCCCGGTGACGGCCGTCTTCGCCGGGTTGCTCACCAAGGTCGGCGTCTACGCCATCATCCGCACAGACACGGTTCTGTTCACCGATGTGGACATCGACATTCCGCTCATGGTGATCGCGTTCCTCACCCTGATCATCGGCGTGCTCGGCGCCCTGGCCCAGGCCGACATCAAGCGATTGCTGTCTTTCACCCTGGTCAGCCACATCGGTTACATGATCTTCGGCATTTCGATCGGGTCGACCGCTGCGCTCGCCGCCACGATCTTCTACATCGTCCACCACATCACCGTCCAGACCACCCTGTTCCTCGCCACCGGGCTGGTCGAGCGTGTGGGCGGCACGACATCGATCAACCGCCTCGGCGGCATTCTCAGGGCCTCACCTCTGGTCTCTGTGCTTTTCTTCATCGGCGCCATGAACCTCGGCGGCATCCCGCCGTTCTCCGGCTTCCTCGGCAAGGTGGGCCTGTTCCAGGCCGGCGTCGACCTCGGCACCCCCCTCAGCTATGTCCTGATCGCCGCAGGAGCGCTGACCTCCCTTCTCACGCTGTACGCACTCGTGAGAGTCTGGAACATGGCGTTCTGGCGTTCGAGCGCCGACGTGGCCGGGTATTCATCTCCGCTTCTCGATTCCCTGGCCGAAGGGCCAGAGGACGAGGGGGAGACGGTGCGTTCGAAGCGTGTCCCTGCGCTCATGGTGGCGGCGACCACCGGGATGGTCGCCCTCACCATCGGGCTGACCGTGTTCGCCGGACCGCTTTTCGACATCGCCTCCCGTGCGGCCGCGAACACCGGCAACGAGTCCACGTACGTCGAATCCGTGTTCCCCGGAGGTGTCGAATGAGCCCGGAGTCGCACCGCCGGACGAGCGCGCGCAGCCAGGTCGTCCTCCTCACCGGCCTGGTCCTGCTCTGGTGCCTGGTCTGGGGGCAGTTCACCGTCCTCAGCGTGCTCAGCGGCATCATCCTGGCGATCCTCGTGTCGCTGCTGTTCTACCTGCCGGCGATCGACCTGTCAGGACGCATCAACCTCTGGTACGTCGTCGTCTTCTTCGTGAGGTTGATCGTCGACATCGTCCGTGCGTCGATCGGCGTCGCCTGGCTCGTGGTGAACCCCCGCTACAGTCCGTCGAGCGCGATCCTGGCCATCCCGCTCGACACCCGTTCGGACCTCATCACGACGCTCACGGCCGAGGCCATCTCCCTCGTTCCCGGATCCATCGTCGTCGACCTGGACCGCGAGCAGTCGGTGTTGTTCGTGCACGTCATCAACGTGCGGACGGATGCCGACCTCGAGGAATTCCGCGCAGAGGTCTTCGCGACGGAGAAGCGGCTCGTGATGGCCATCGGATCCCGCGACGACGTGTGGCGGGTCCGCCAACCCAACGAACTCACGAGGGCAAGCCACGGGAGGCCCAACTGATGGAGATTCCCCTCATCATCGCCGGAGTGCTGTTCAGCATCGGCGGCATCGCAGCGCTCTACCGGATCATCCGTGGCCCGAGCCTGCTCGACCGTGTCATCGCTTCGGACGTCTTCATCGTCACCATCATGTGTGTGCTCGGCACGGAGATGTCCCTCAATCATCACACCGACACCCTGCCGGTGATGCTCATTCTTGCGGCCTTCGGGTTCGTCGGGTCCGTGAGCTTTGCCCGCTTCATGGCTCAGCAGGACGACGCATGATTCCCGACGGCATCCGCGACGGCATCACCGTGTTCCTCATCCTCGTTTCCGCTCTGATGTGCGCGGCGGCGGGGATCGGGCTCTTCCGCTTCCCCGATGTGCTCTCCCGCCTGCACGCCGCAACGAAGCCGCAGATCCTCGGGCTGATGGCGATCTGCCTCGACATCGCCCTCAACTCGCTCAGCATCGGCTCGTTCGCGCTCATCACGGCGATCATCATCTTCCAGGGCCTCACAGCGCCGATCTCGGCGCACATGGTCGGAAGGGCCGCGTACCGGTCGGATCACGTTCGGCGCGACCTGCTCATGCGCGACGAGCTGGCCGAGAGCGTCGACCGCGCCGAGGACGCCTCGCACACCCACCCGCCGAGCGACAAGGGCTGAGCGGGTCAGCGGACCTGTTCGCCGTCCGCCCACACGGCTGTGACGGTGAAATCGGCGTCGAGCAGCACCAGATCCGCCGCATACCCAGGAACGAGCCGGCCGAGGTCGTCCCCGCGGCCGATGGCCCGCGCCGGGGTCGACGTCACCGCTGCGACGGCATCCGCCAGCCCGATCCCCACCTCGGTGACAGCGCGGCGGAGCGCGGCGTCGAGGGTGAGAGTCGATCCGGCGATGGAGTCCCCGTGGGTGAGCCTCGCCACGCCGTCCGTCACCGTGACGTCGAGCGTCCCCAGTCGGTAAGCGCCGTCGGCGGAACCGGCGGCGGCCATGGCATCCGTCACCAGGGCGATCCTGCCTGGGGCAGCGGCGAACGCGATCCGCATGATCTCGGGGTGCACGTGCACCCCGTCGTTGATGAGTTCGAGCACGACGCTGTCCGAAGCCGTCGCAGCCGCGACCGGCCCTGGGGCGCGGTGGTGGAGGCCGTTCATGGCGTTGAAGGCGTGGGTCAGGATGCCGGCACCCGCTTCGAAAGCGGCGGTCGCCTGAGCGAAGTCCGCGTCGGTGTGTCCGACTGCCGCGGTGACGCCGGCGTCGGTGAGCTGCCGGACGGCGTCGAGCCCGCCGGGAAGCTCAGGGGCGATCGTGACCTGACGGAGAGCACCCCTTCCAGCATCGATCAGCCGCGCGACGGTCGACCGGTGCGGGGCGAGCAGGAGTTCGGGGTCGTGCGCGCCCTTGTGGCCGGCGTCGAGGAACGGTCCTTCGAGGTGCGCCCCGAGGATGGTGGGGTCTGCGGCTGCGAGGTCGGCGATGACGCCCAGCTGGTCGATCAGGTCGTCGACGGATGCCGTGACGAGGGAGAGCACCGAACGGGTGGTGCCTGCCGCACGGTGGACGGCGAGCGCGGTACGGATGCCGTCTGGCCCGTCGGCGAACGAGGTCCCGCCGCCGCCGTGGCAGTGGAGGTCGATGAAGCCTGCGGTGAGGATCCTCCCGCCGGCGTCGACGGGCTCAGGGGACCCCTGGCCGATGCGCGAGCGCCAGCCGTCGCCTGTTCCGACCTCGCTGATCCGGTTGCCGGTGACGGAGAGCCAGCCATCCTGCGACACCATCCCATCCGAGACGAGGGTGGCGGAGTGGACGATCAGCGGCGCGTCAGGAGCGGTGGTCACGGAGCAACGATAACGGTGATGCCGCTCGCTGTGAATGCGGCACGGTGTTCGTCGTCGATCCCGTCGTCGGTGATCAGGGTGTCGAAGACCTCGGCGCCGCCGACAGAGGCGAACGCGCGTCTGCCGATCTTGTGCGAATCGGCGACGACGACGGCGCGCTCGGCGCGTGTGGCCATGAGCTGATTGATCCTGGCCTCGCCCTCGTCGTGCACGGTGGCGCCGAACTCGGGGTCGATCCCGTTCACCCCGACGAAGGCGAGGTCGAGGGTGATCTCCCTGAGCATGAGGTCGCTGTACGGGCCGACGAGTTCGTATGACCGCTGGTGGACGACCCCGCCGGTCACCACGACCTTGAACTGGGGGCGGACAGCGAGCTGGGCGGCGATGTTCACCGCGTTGGTGACGATGGTCAGGCTCGGGGCCGTCGACGGTTCGGTCAGGTCGGCCCTGGCTGTGAGCAGGGTGGCGATCGCGGTCGATGTCGTCCCCCCGCAGAGCCCGACGATCGAGCCCGGATGCACGAGGGCGCTCGCCGCCTGCGCGATCCGCTCCTTCTGCGCGGCGTTCTGTTCGTGGCGGTAGCGCAGCGGCAGGTCGTACGCGACAGAATGACCGACTGCTCCTCCGCGCGTCCGGGTGAGCAGCTGCTGCTCGGCGAGGGTGTCGAGGTCGCGCCTCGCCGTTGCCGGTGACACGTCCAGACGGCTGACGATGTCGTCGACGTCGACTCTGCCGTCCCTGGCGAGCAGGTCGAGCACGGCCGTCAGCCGGTCGGCGCGGTTCACGAGGACGGCCGACCGGCGAACAGGACGAGGAGCCGTTCGGCCTCGGCGCTCAGCGCCGCGCGCCCCACACCGAGATACTTCCTGGAGTCGACCAGTCCTGCATCCGCATCGAGAGCTGCGCGGACGGCGCGGGTGAAGAACCCGTTGAGGTGTGTGGAGACGTTGATCTTGGTCATCCCTGCGTGGATGGCACTGACGATCTGGTCGTCGGGGACGCCGCTGGAGCCGTGCAGGACGAGGGGCACAGGCACGGCGTCGGCGATGCGCCCGATGAGGTCGATGTCGAGGGACGCACTCCTGCTCGACATGGCGTGAGAGGACCCGACAGCGACTGCGAGGGCGTCGACACCGGTGTCGCCGGCGAAGGACGCCGCTTCGGCCGGGTCCGTCCGGACACCAGGGGCGTGTGCTCCGTCCTTGCCTCCGATGGTTCCGAGTTCAGCCTCGACGAAGACGCCGGCCGAATGGGCCGCTGCGACGACCCTCTGCGTGGCGGCTACGTTGTCCGCGTAGTCCAGGGTGGCGCCGTCGTACATGACCGAGCCGAATCCGAGGTCGATCGCGGCCAGGGCGAGCGCTTCGTCCGTGGCGTGGTCGAGGTGGACGGCGACGTCGGCGGACGAGGACGAGGCGAGGGCCAGCGTCGCCGCTGCGATCGGTTCGAGGCCACCGTGATAAGAGATGCAGTTCTCGGAGATCTGCAGGATGACGCCCAGCCCGGCTCGTTCGGCGGCTGAGACGAGGCCCTCGGCGGTCTCGAGGGAGATGACATTGAAGGCACCGACGCCGGTGCGGCCGTCGGCGGCGCGGCTGATCAGTGTGCTGGTGGGGGTGAGCGGCATGATTCCTCGTCAGCTGGGAAATTCGGTGAGTGTGAGCCGGTGTTCGAGTGCGTCGCAGTCCGGGTGGACGCTTCCGGCCTGGGGTTCGAGGACGGCAGCGGCGCCCCACGCGGTCGCGCGCGAGAGGATCGCCCGGATGTCGCCGCTTCCCGCAGCGATCAGGGACGCCGCTCCTGCGACGGCGGCGTCACCTGCCCCTGTGGGGTTGCCGGGCAGGATGACGTCGAGTTCGGCCAGCCAGACGTTGCCTTCGCGGGGGACGGCCATCATGCCGTCCTCGCCGAGCGACACGAGCACGAGTCCTGCGCCGGCGTCCTGAAGAGCGCGGGCCCCGGCGAGCGGGTCTCGTTCGCCCGTGGCCTCTGCGAGTTCGCGGCGGTTCGGTTTGAGCAGGGTGGCGCCCGCGGCTGCGGCTCGAAGCAGGTGCGGACCAGACGCGTCGGCGATCGCCGGGATGCCGGCGTCCCGCCCGAGTGAGACGAGGTCTGCCACAAGCGAGTCCGGGGCTCCAGGCGGGATGCTCCCCGAGACGACGAGGCAGGAGGATCCGGCCAGCCGGGAGCGAACGGCGTCCTTCACCTCGGACCAGACGCGGGGCGGGACCTCCCTGCCGGATTCGTTGAGGACGGTCGTGCGGCCGGCCACGCGCTCGACGATGGCCGTCGAGCGGCGCGCGGGCCCGGGCACGGCGACGAGCACTGCGGGGACGGGGCCGAGATCGCGCTCGAACTCGGCGAGGTCGTTCTCGCCGACGGGGGCGATGGCGAGGGTGTCGAAGCCGCGCTGGACGAGCACTCTGGCGACGTTGATCCCCTTGCCGCCCGCCCGCGTCACGGCCGGGGTGACCCTGTGGGTCTCGCCGAGGTCGAGCTCGTCGAGCGTGATCGTGCTGTCGAGGGCGGGGTTCGGGGTGACGGTGAGAATCATGCGCTGACCTGTTCGAGTCGTTCGCGGGCGCCGATGGCCGCTCCGACCAGGCCCGCGTTCTCACCGACGGTCGCCGGAAGGAGCACCGGGCGTCTGTGGAAGGTGAGCAGCGAGTTCATCCGTTTCTCCACCGGTGCGAAGAGGGCGTCGCCGGCCTGGGCGAGACCGCCGCCGAGGACGATGGCCTCAGGGGCGAGGAGCGCGACCGACTGGGCCAGGGCGAGCCCAAGCGCGTCTGTTGCCGTGTCCCAGACGGAGACCGCGATCGGGTCGCCGGCCTGTGCCAGGGCGAGGACCTCCCTGGCCCCGGCTACGGGCGCCGTCACCTGGCGGTTGTACAGGCGCGTGATCGCACCGGCCGATCCGACCGCTTCGAGACAGCCGTGACCGCCGCAAGCGCAGAGGACGCCACCGGGGTCGACCACCGAGTGCCCGATCTCGCCGGCGTAACCCGACGCCGAATAGGGCCGGCCGTCGATGAAGATGGCGCTCGCGATCCCGGTGCCGATCACGACGATGAGGGCGTTTCCGTAGTTGCCCGCCGCGCCGAGCCGGTACTCCGCCGTGCCTGCTGCCCTCACGTCGTGGGTGAAAGCGACGGGGATGCCGAGCGCGGTCGATGCGCTGTCGCGGAAGGGGACGTCACGCCAGCCGAGGTTCTCCGCGTAGCGGCCGATCCCGGCCTCGTCGTCGACGAGGCCGGGTACGATCAGGCCTGCGGCCTCGGGGACGACGTCAGGATGCCGATCGGCGAACCCGGCGGTCAAGACGACGAGTTGGGCGATCACGGCATCGCCGCTGCCGTCCGTGCTGTACGGCGTCGGCACCCTGACGACCTCCCGGATCACGCCGTGGGTGTCGACGAGTCCGGCCTTGGTGTCCGTTCCGCCGACGTCGAAGGCGAGGACAGCGGCGCCGGCGCCGAGGGCTGGCGTGCCGGTCATGCGCTGAGGATGACCGAGCGGGTGAGGTTGCGGGGGAGGTCGGGGTTGAGGCCTGCGGCGAGGGAGCGCTCGAGCGCGACCCGGTGAGCACGGACGAGGTCGGCCAGCGGGTCGAGTGCCGAGTTCTCGAAGCGGGCGCCCGTGACGGCGATGTCGGCGTCGAGCCCGGTCGGCGCGTCTCCGAACATCCACACGGCGCGGCCAGGGGCGGCGATCGCCAGCGGACCGTGCCTGTATTCCATGGCCGGGTACGACTCGGTCCAGGCCTGGCAGGACTCCCGCATCTTCAGCGCCGCCTCATGGGCGATGCCGACGGTCCAGTCGCGGCCGAGGAAGGTGACCTGCTCTGCAGAGACGAGTTCGTGGGGGAGGTCCTCGGTCAGGGCGAGTTCTGCATCGCGGATCGAGCCCGTCACATCCGCTCCGGTGGACGCGCGGAGGAAGGTGAGGGCCGTCGTCGCGAACCGGGTCTGCACGACGCTCTTCTCGTCGGCGAACGGCAGGCCGATGACATCGTCGGCGAGGTCGACGAGGGGGCTCGAGGTGTCTCCGACGATTCCGATGGTTCGGATGCGTCCCTTGAGATCCCCGAGAATCTCGAGAACCTCGGACGTGGTGCCCGAGCGGGTGATGGCGATCACCGCGTCATAGTCGCGGTCGAGGAACGCCTCTGAGGCCGCGAAGGCATCCGTCTCGCCCTGGCCCGCTCCTTCGCGGAGTGCTGCATAGGACTGCGCCATGAACCACGACGTTCCACAGCCGATCACGGCGATGCGCTGGCCTGCCGACGGAAGGAGATTCCGCTCGGCCGTGAGCTCGGCGGCGCGTGCCCACACCTCCGGCTGGCTGTGGAGCTCGCTCTTCATCCAGGCGCCGGGGGTCGTGGTCATCTGCGTAACTCCTGCCATTGTCGGCGCCAGGGCCGGGTGATTGATAGTGATTGCAAAGCGGTCTTTGCAATCACTATCAATCATCCCAGAGTTTCGTCTGAAAGGCCAGCGCCGGCGCCGGGCTCCTCGGTGTCCTCCTGCCACGCCGCGATCCCGAGCGCACGGAATCGCGGGTACCACGCCCCGAGCCGGGCGGAGAAGCCCTCCCAGTCGCGGCCGGGCGCGACGGACGCTTCCGCCGACCAGGCGATCTCGGCGACGGCCAGGAGCCGAGGGAAGGTGAGGTAGTGGATGTCGGTCATGGTGGCGACGGTCTCGGTCCACAACGGCGCCTCGACGCCGAGGATCTTCTCGTCGGACACCCCGGGGAGTATCGCCGTCGGCTCCCACTCGTACGCGGCCCTGACGGTCGTCGGGCCTCCGGCCCAGGCCTGGCCGATCGGCGTCGTCTCGTCGTAGGTGATGTCGAGGTACGCGACGTCGGCGGGGGAGAGGACGAGCGCGCCGCCCTGGTCGACGAACGCCGCGGCGTTCTCGGCCGCGTTGTCCTGGGGGGAGACATAGCTCCAGTACTGACCGATCGTGCCAGGGGCGAGGTCCGAGCAGCGTCCGGCCTCGTGCCAGGCGATCGGGATCTTGCCGTGGCTCGCGACGAGCGCTGTCGCGCGCGCGATGAACGCCGGGAACTGTTCGGGGGGAGTGGTGTGGGATTCGTCCCCGCCGATGTGCAGGTATTTGCCCGGGGTCTGTGCGGCGACGGACCGGAACACGTCGTCGAGGAACTCCCAGGTCGCATCGCTGTCCACATCGAGGCTGGAGAAGCCGACGTCGATGCCGGTGTACGGCTCACGGGCGACGCCGTCGGCGTTGAGTTCGGGGTAGGCGCTCAGGGCGGCGTTGGTGTGCCCAGGCACGTCGATCTCGGGAACGACGGTCACGAACCGCGAGGCGGCGTACGCCACGATGGCTGCGTAGTCCTCCTCGGTGTAGAAACCACCGGCCCCACCACCGACTGCGGTCGACGCTCCGATCCCGGTGAGCTCGGGCCGGCCGGCGATCGAGATCCGCCAGCCCTGGTCGTCGGTGAGGTGGAGGTGAAGCACGTTGATCTTGAACAGGACGATCTCGTCGATGAACCGCGACACCGCGGCGACGTCGAAGAAATGACGGGCGACGTCGAGCATCGCTCCACGCCAGGCGAACCGCGGGCGGTCGGTGACCGTTGCGGCTGCGGCCTGCCAGGCGGCGCTCTGCACAGACCGTCGTTCCACATCCGCCGGAAACATCTGTCGCAGCGACTGCACGCCGTAGAACAGGCCCGCGGGACGTGCGGCTGTGAGCTGTGTCCCTGACGCCCCGGTGACGAGCCGGTATCCCTCAGCGCCGAGACCGAGGTCGTCGGCGAGGTCCAGGTGGAGGGCGATGTCCGCCGGGCCGGCGACAGCACCGTCGACGGGGCTCACGACGGGCAGCGGGTATCCGGTCGACGGCCGCAGGATGCCGGCCAGGTAAGCGCCGACGGATGCCGCGGCATCCGTCGCGAGGATCCGGGACGATTCCATGAGCGTGAACGGCGTATCACTCGCTGCGACATGCAGTTCGGTCGGCTGGGGGATGATGCGGGCGGGGCTCATGCGGAGGCTTTTCGGTGGGTCACCGCACCATCAAAGCACGTCGCGCCTGGGTTGCCGAGGGGTTCGGGTCGAGTTCGGACCGATGACAGCACGAAGGTGGCCGTGTCGGCATCCGCTGCTATGATCGGTCTGTCGTAACTGGCGTGCAGGCGGAGGAGAATTTCCGCCTCGGATGGTCACCATCGGGGAGCGACTGACACGGATTCGGCCGAACGCCTGGGTTGATACGGATTACCTGACATTTGTCCGCCGCTGTCTAAAGGAGCCAGTTTTGTCCTCAACGTTCAACGCGCCTCTCTCCGAGGTCGACCCCGAGATCGCCGCCGTCCTCGAGCAGGAGCTCGGACGCCAGCGCGATTACCTCGAGATGATCGCGAGCGAGAACTTCGTTCCCGTCTCCGTCCTCCAGTCCCAGGGCAGCGTGCTCACCAACAAGTACGCCGAGGGCTACCCCGGCCGTCGCTACTACGGCGGCTGTGAGTACGTCGACGTGGCCGAGTCGCTCGCCATCGAGCGCGCCAAGAGCCTGTTCGGCGCAGCGTACGCCAACGTTCAGCCGCACTCGGGTGCGACCGCGAACGCGGCCGTCCTGTCGGCGATCGCCACCCCTGGCGACACCATCCTCGGCCTCGAACTCGCCCACGGCGGCCACCTCACCCACGGTATGAAGCTCAACTTCTCCGGCAAGCTCTACAACGCCGTGTCGTACGGCGTCGACCCCGAGACATTCCTCGTCGACATGAACGTCGTCCGCGACAAGGCGCTCGAGCACAAGCCGCAGGTCATCATCGCCGGCTGGTCGGCATACCCCCGCCAGCTCGACTTCGCCGCGTTCCGCGCGATCGCCGACGAGGTGGGAGCGAAGCTCTGGGTCGACATGGCGCACTTCGCCGGCCTTGTCGCCGCAGGCCTGCACCCGTCGCCGGTGCCGTTCGCCGACGTCGTGTCGTCGACGGTGCACAAGACCCTCGCCGGCCCGCGCTCCGGTTTCATCCTCAGCCGTGACATGGAGCTGGCCAAGAAGCTCAACTCCAACGTCTTCCCCGGCCAGCAGGGCGGACCGCTCATGCACGTCATCGCCGCCAAGGCGACGGCGTTCCTCCTCGCATCACAGCCCGAGTTCGCGGACCGCCAGGCTCGCACCCTCCGCGGCGCCCGCCTCCTCGCCGAGCGACTGACCGCCGAAGACTCCCGCGCGGCCGGCGTCGACGTCCTGACCGGTGGCACAGACGTGCACCTCGTGCTCGCCGACCTCCGCAACTCGGAGATCAACGGCCAGCAGGCAGAGGATGCGCTCCACGAGGTCGGCATCACCGTCAACCGCAACTCGGTCCCGTTCGACCCGCGCCCGCCGATGGTGACATCCGGTCTCCGGATCGGCACCCCTGCGCTCGCCACGCGCGGCTTCGACGATGCCGAGTTCACCGAGGTCGCGGATGTCATCGCCACGGCGCTCAAGCCCGGTGCGGACATCGCCGGCCTGCGTACCCGGGTGAAGGCGCTCACAGACGCGTTCCCGCTGTACCCGGGCCTCGTGCAGTAGTGACCGCGCAGATCCTCGACGGCAAGGCCGTCGCATCCGTCATCAAATCCGAGCTCAAGGAGCGCGTCAGCGCCCTCCGCGAGCGGGGCATCGTGCCTGGGCTCGGCACCGTGCTCGTCGGCGACGACCCGGGCTCGCAGTGGTACGTCGCAGGCAAGCACCGCGACTGCGCCGAGGTCGGCATCGAGTCGATCCGGCGCGACCTGCCCGCCACGATCAGCCAGGACGAGCTCGAGGCCGTGCTCGACGAGCTCAATGCGGACCCGGCGTGCACCGGCTACATCGTGCAGCTGCCGTTGCCTGCCCACCTCGACACGGACGCCATCCTCGAGAGGGTCGACCCCGAGAAGGACGCGGACGGACTGCACCCGACCAACCTGGGCCGTCTCATCCTCAACGTGAACCGGCCGATCCACACGCCGCTGCCGTGCACGCCCCGAGGCGCAATCGAGCTGATGCAGCGTCACGGTATCGACCTCGCCGGCAAGCACGTGGTCGTCGTCGGCCGTGGCGTCACCGTCGGCAGGGCGATCGGTCCGCTGCTCACACGTCGTGAGTTCAACGCCACCGTCACGCTCACCCACACCGGAACCATCGGACTCGACGACCTCCTGCGCACAGCAGACGTCATCGTGGCCGCCGCCGGAGTGCCCGGAATCGTGAAGGCGTCAGCGGTGAAGCCTGGTGCAGTGGTGCTCGACGTCGGCGTGAGCCGCGAGACCGACCCGGAGACCGGCAAGAGCCGTGTCGTCGGCGACGTCGACCCCGCCGTCGCCGAGGTCGCCGCGTGGATCTCGCCGAACCCCGGCGGCATCGGCCCGATGACCCGGGTGCAGCTGCTCACCAATGTGGTCGACACGGCGGAGCGGCAGAACCCGTAGTCCTTCTCTGCTGACCGCACGTCGAAAGTGCGGTAGTGGGGGGGGGGGGGGGGGGGGGGGGGGGGGGGGGGGGGGGGGGGGGGGGGGGGGGGGGGGGGGGGGGGGGGGGGGGGGGGGGGGGGGGGGGGGGGGGGGGGGGGGGGGGGGGGGGGGGGGGGGG
>NZ_JBWYGY010000006.1:0-5695 GCF_056713205.1 Mycetocola sp. Y719
TAGAGAAGTTGCCCTGCGGAGCAGCCCGGAAGGGTGAAAAGTGGGAGCATCCGATCCTTGAGAACTCAACAGCGTGCACAATGTCAAATGCCAAATACCCGTCGGCTTGATCTTTTTGGTCAGGTCGCGGATTCCTTTGGAAAACATTTAAACAACAAAGCAAGTCAGTAATGATTTGTTCTGTCAGTTTCAAACTCGCGGTTTCTGAACCTATTCCGGTTCGTTACCGCAAACAATGTGCCGGCCGCTTTTCGGAGTGGTTGTGCAATTAAACATTTACGGAGAGTTTGATCCTGGCTCAGGACGAACGCTGGCGGCGTGCTTAACACATGCAAGTCGAACGATGATCCAGAGCTTGCTCTGGTGATTAGTGGCGAACGGGTGAGTAACACGTGAGTAACCTGCCCTTGACTCTGGGATAAGCGTTGGAAACGACGTCTAATACCGGATACGACCTGCCCCGGCATCGGGTGTTGGTGGAAAGAATTTTGGTCAAGGATGGACTCGCGGCCTATCAGGTAGTTGGTGAGGTAATGGCTCACCAAGCCTACGACGGGTAGCCGGCCTGAGAGGGTGACCGGCCACACTGGGACTGAGACACGGCCCAGACTCCTACGGGAGGCAGCAGTGGGGAATATTGCACAATGGGCGAAAGCCTGATGCAGCAACGCCGCGTGAGGGACGACGGCCTTCGGGTTGTAAACCTCTTTTAGCAGGGAAGAAGCGAAAGTGACGGTACCTGCAGAAAAAGCACCGGCTAACTACGTGCCAGCAGCCGCGGTAATACGTAGGGTGCAAGCGTTGTCCGGAATTATTGGGCGTAAAGAGCTCGTAGGCGGTTTGTCGCGTCTGCTGTGAAAACCCGAGGCTCAACCTCGGGCCTGCAGTGGGTACGGGCAGACTAGAGTGCGGTAGGGGAGATTGGAATTCCTGGTGTAGCGGTGGAATGCGCAGATATCAGGAGGAACACCGATGGCGAAGGCAGATCTCTGGGCCGTAACTGACGCTGAGGAGCGAAAGGGTGGGGAGCAAACAGGCTTAGATACCCTGGTAGTCCACCCCGTAAACGTTGGGAACTAGATGTGGGGACCATTCCACGGTCTCCGTGTCGCAGCTAACGCATTAAGTTCCCCGCCTGGGGAGTACGGCCGCAAGGCTAAAACTCAAAGGAATTGACGGGGGCCCGCACAAGCGGCGGAGCATGCGGATTAATTCGATGCAACGCGAAGAACCTTACCAAGGCTTGACATATACCGGAAACGGCGAGAGATCGTCGCCCCGCAAGGTCGGTATACAGGTGGTGCATGGTTGTCGTCAGCTCGTGTCGTGAGATGTTGGGTTAAGTCCCGCAACGAGCGCAACCCTCGTTCTATGTTGCCAGCACGTAATGGTGGGAACTCATGGGATACTGCCGGGGTCAACTCGGAGGAAGGTGGGGACGACGTCAAATCATCATGCCCCTTATGTCTTGGGCTTCACGCATGCTACAATGGCCAGTACAAAGGGCTGCAATACCGTAAGGTGGAGCGAATCCCAAAAAGCTGGTCCCAGTTCGGATTGAGGTCTGCAACTCGACCTCATGAAGTCGGAGTCGCTAGTAATCGCAGATCAGCAACGCTGCGGTGAATACGTTCCCGGGCCTTGTACACACCGCCCGTCAAGTCATGAAAGTCGGTAACACCCGAAGCCGGTGGCCTAACCCCTTGTGGGAAGGAGCTGTCTAAGGTGGGATCGGTAATTAGGACTAAGTCGTAACAAGGTAGCCGTACCGGAAGGTGCGGCTGGATCACCTCCTTTCTAAGGAGCATGTGCCAGTCCGTCTGTATACAGCGGAATTCACTGGCCAAGTCAGATCAGGACGAACGTTCCTGGCTGGCGCTCATGGGTGGAACATTGACATTGATGCGGATCGGAATGATCCGGTATGAGTACGCCTTCCCTTCGGGGTCGGAAGGAAAGCACCGGGTTGGCCTGGTTCGGATATTGCACGCTGTTGGGTCCTGAGGGACCGGAACGGATCACTTCGGTGGTTCGGACTGAACTCTCTGGACCTTCTCCTGTTTGGCAGAACCGTTTGGTGGCCGGCAGGGTGGGTACCGCCCGTACTTTGAGAACTACACAGTGGACGCGAGCATCTTAGATTTGAACACTTTGTGTTCAAATCACATTGGCTCAGCGTGATGACCGGCTTGCCGGCAAGCGTTGGGCTATCAATTGATCTGATTTATCAGATTCATTGGTCAATTTTTCCGAAACGAAAAATCGATTCAAACTCATGTGATTGCAAGTTTCTAAGAGCAAACGGTGGATGCCTTGGCATCTGGAGCCGAAGAAGGACGTAGTAATCTGCGATAAGCCTCGGGGAGCTGATAAACAAGCTTTGATCCGAGGATTTCCGAATGGGGAAACCCCGCCAGGCGGAGCAATTCGACCTGGTGACTCCCGCCTGAATATATAGGGCGGGTAGAGGGAACGTGGGGAAGTGAAACATCTCAGTACCCACAGGAAGAGAAAACAACAGTGATTCCGTCAGTAGTGGCGAGCGAAATCGGAACAGGCTAAACCGAGCATGTGTGATACCCGGCAGGGGTTGCATGTTCGGGGTTGTGGGACTTTTCAGTACTGGCTGCCGCTGGTACGGCGTTACAGAGCGTTATAGACGAACAGGATTGAAAGCCTGGTCAGAGAGGGTGCGAACCCCGTAGTCGAAATGACGTGATGGCGCGAAGAGTATCCCAAGTATCACGGGGCCCGAGAAATCCCGTGTGAATCTGTCAGGACCACCTGATAAGCCTAAATACTCCCAGATGACCGATAGCGAACAAGTACCGTGAGGGAAAGGTGAAAAGTACCCCGGGAGGGGAGTGAAATAGTACCTGAAACCGTTTGCTTACAAACCGTTGGAGCCTCCTTGTAGGGGTGACAGCGTGCCTTTTGAAGAATGAGCCTGCGAGTTAGCGATATGTGGCGAGGTTAACCCGTGAGGGGTAGCCGTAGCGAAAGCGAGTCTGAATAGGGCGATTCAGTCGCATGTCCTAGACCCGAAGCGAAGTGATCTATCCATGGCCAGGTTGAAGCGCGTGTAAGAGCGCGTGGAGGACCGAACCCACTTAGGTTGAAAACTGAGGGGATGAGCTGTGGATAGGGGTGAAAGGCCAATCAAACTTCGTGATAGCTGGTTCTCTCCGAAATGCATTTAGGTGCAGCGTTGCGTGTTTCTTGCCGGAGGTAGAGCTACTGGATGGCTAATGGGCCCTAAAAGGTTACTGACGTCAGCCAAACTCCGAATGCCGGTAAGTGAGAGCGCAGCAGTGAGACGGTGGGGGATAAGCTTCATCGTCGAGAGGGAAACAACCCAGACCACCAACTAAGGTCCCAAAGCGCGTGCTAAGTGGGAAAGGATGTGGAGTTGCACAGACAACCAGGAGGTTGGCTTAGAAGCAGCCACCCTTGAAAGAGTGCGTAATAGCTCACTGGTCAAGTGATTCCGCGCCGACAATTTAACGGGGCTCAAGCACGCCACCGAAGTTGTGGCATTGATGTAATAGGTAGGCCGCACACTTGTTGTGTTGGTCCAGCCATGTTGATGGGTAGGAGAGCGTCGTGTGGCCAGCGAAGCGGCGGTGTAAACCAGCCGTGGAGGCCACACGAGTGAGAATGCAGGCATGAGTAGCGAAAGACGGGTGAGAAACCCGTCCTCCGAAAGACCAAGGGTTCCAGGGCCAGGTTAATCCGCCCTGGGTAAGTCGGGACCTAAGGCGAGGCCGACAGGCGTAGTCGATGGACAACGGGTTGATATTCCCGTACTGACGAAGAACCGCCCAAGCTAATCCAGTAATGCTAAGTGTCTG
Organism: Mycetocola sp. Y719; assembly: GCF_056713205.1. Taxonomy (NCBI): domain Bacteria; kingdom Bacillati; phylum Actinomycetota; class Actinomycetes; order Micrococcales; family Microbacteriaceae; genus Mycetocola; species Mycetocola sp. Y719. The sequence goes on from NZ_JBWYGY010000006.1 coordinate 3,852, forward strand.
AATCCTTCTGATTGATCCCTTCGGGGTGAGACGGGAGGCCTAGCGCACGACCCTACGCTGGTGCGGTTAGCGTATTAACAGGTGTGACGCAGGAAGGTAGTCGGTCCTGGGCGATGGTTGTCCCAGGCCAAGGTTGTAGGCCGAGAGATAGGCAAATCCGTCTCTCATACAGGCTGAGAGCTGAAGGGGAGCCCGCAAGGGCAAGATCCGATGATCCTATGCTGCCAAGAAAAGCATCGGCGCGAGGTTCAAGTCACCCGTACCCCAAACCGACTCAGGTGGTCAGGTAGAGAATACCAAGGAGATCGAGAGAATCGTGGTTAAGGAACTCGGCAAAATGCCCCCGTAACTTCGGGAGAAGGGGGGCCTGACACGTCAGCGGATTTACTCCGGGAAGCGTGGTAGGGCCGCAGAGACCAGTGGGAAGCGACTGTTTACTAAAAACACAGGTCCGTGCCAAGTCGCAAGACGATGTATACGGACTGACGCCTGCCCGGTGCTGGAAGGTTAAGAGGAACGGTTAGCCGCAAGGCGAAGCTGAGAATTTAAGCCCCAGTAAACGGCGGTGGTAACTATAACCATCCTAAGGTAGCGAAATTCCTTGTCGGGTAAGTTCCGACCTGCACGAATGGCGTAACGACTTCCCAGCTGTCTCAACCGCGAACTCGGCGAAATTGCACTACGAGTAAAGATGCTCGTTACGCGCAGCAGGACGGAAAGACCCCGTGACCTTTACTACAGCTTGGTATTGGTGTTCGGTGTGGCTTGTGTAGGATAGGTGGGAGACTGTGAAGCTGGCACGCTAGTGTCGGTGGAGTCATTGTTGAAATACCACTCTGGTCATATTGGATATCTAACTTCGAACCGTAATCCGGTTCAGGGACAGTGCCTGGTGGGTAGTTTAACTGGGGCGGTTGCCTCCTAAAAAGTAACGGAGGCGCCCAAAGGTTCCCTCAATCTGGTTGGCAATCAGATGTCGAGTGTAAGTGCACAAGGGAGCTTGACTGTGAGACTGACAAGTCGAGCAGGGACGAAAGTCGGGACTAGTGATCCGGCAGTGGCTTGTGGAAGCGCTGTCGCTCAACGGATAAAAGGTACCTCGGGGATAACAGGCTGATCTTGCCCAAGAGTCCATATCGACGGCATGGTTTGGCACCTCGATGTCGGCTCGTCGCATCCTGGGGCTGGAGTAGGTCCCAAGGGTTGGGCTGTTCGCCCATTAAAGCGGTACGCGAGCTGGGTTTAGAACGTCGTGAGACAGTTCGGTCCCTATCCGCTGCGCGCGCAGGAAATTTGAGAGGATCTGACCCTAGTACGAGAGGACCGGGTTGGACGAACCTCTGGTGTGTCAGTTGTTCCGCCAGGAGCACCGCTGATTAGCTACGTTCGGGATGGATAACCGCTGAAAGCATCTAAGCGGGAAGCCGGCCTCAAGATGAGATTTCCATGCCTTCGGGCGAGAGGCTCCCAGCTAGACTACTGGGTTGATAGGCCGGATGTGGAAGAGAGGACTAAAGACTCTCGGAGCTGACCGGTACTAATAAGCCGATAACTTGATAATCAAACCCACCCTCAGAGGTGGAAGCATGACGTTTGTTTCGATGTTTCGAAAAAAATTGCATGATGCTACGCGTCCACTATGTGGTTCTCGATGTACGGTCGAGAACCGAACAGACTTATGTTCTGTTCGATTCACTTTGACTACATGTCAACAGATGTTTCGGCGGCCATAGCAAGAGGGAAACGCCCGGTCACATTCCGAACCCGGAAGCTAAGACTCTTTGCGCCGATGGTACTGCAGGGGGGACCCTGTGGGAGAGTAGGACACCGCCGGACTTAACTTA
>NZ_JBWYGY010000007.1:0-815 GCF_056713205.1 Mycetocola sp. Y719
TCGGCCGGGTTCTTCAACGCCACGGCCCGGTCGCGGATGGTTGTGTAGATCGATGTTGCTTGGGGTGCGGTCGTGTAGAGGTTCAGCCACGCCATCCCGTCTGGGGCGGGCTGGAACTCCAACCGGCGATCAGTGGTGGATTTCGTCACCCGGGCGGTGATCGACTCCGGATCCAAACGCTCCCGCAGCACCCGCGCCTTCGCCGTGAACTTCGACACGGTCAGGGTGCGGGCGAACGGCAACGCCTGCTCCTCCACCGCCAAGGCAGCCTGAGGGCTGAGCGTGGTGGTCTGGTCGACGAGGACCTGGGCGTGCCGGTAGGAGATCTCCCCAGCCCGCAGTGCGTCCATTGTGCCCGGGAGCCGGTGGATCAACGCTTCACTGTCGGTGACCATCCGGATCACCGTGGTCTCTGGCATCCGTAACGCACACGCCAACTCCGCCACCAACGACCGGCGGGCCATCTCCTGCCGTTGCGTTGCGGACAGTGTTGTGTCGACGGTGAGGACCCCGCGTTCGGTCGCTTCGGAGAGAAGACGGGCGTCGTCAATCAGCTCCATCTGCCACGCCTTGAGTTTCACCTGATTCCGCTCCAACGCAGCGACCTGGTCGACGATCGAACTGCACAGCTCCGCCCGCAACCCACTCAACGGCGACTCGACGAAACCGTCGTCGTCGTACGCCTCAGCCGGCGGGTCGTGGAGCTCTTCCATGCGTCAATTCTCCCGGCCACCACCGACATTCAGCCGACAGATACCGAGGCAAAAGGGCTGGTTGTGGATAGTTTCCGGAACCCGGTCGGCGGTGGAGGAGTG